>CAMFDJ010000010.1 GCA_945949085.1 uncultured Lachnospiraceae bacterium
CTGGGTATAACCCCTTGACACCGGACAGCGTCTCAAGGCGCCCCAGACTTTCTCTTCGTTCAAGTCACTATTGCATTTGACGCGTTGCTAATGCCCCTGAAGGGGCGTTTGTACTACTCCGACTTAACCCTTAAAAGGGTCTTCATACTCTTTTACACTTAGTTTATCCTGCATGATATCGTACTTCTCTTGATCTTGGATATATTTCTTTATTGTCGCTTCATTCAGTCCTACCGTACTGACATAATATCCTTCTGACCAGAAATGTCTATTTCCAAATTTGTACTTCAAATTTGCATGCCTATCGAATATCATAAGTGCTGATTTTCCTTTTAAGTATCCCATAAAACTTGACACACTCATCTTTGGTGGAATACTTACCAACATATGAATATGATCTGGCATTAAATGCCCTTCAATTATTTCTACTCCTTTGTAAGAACATAACTGTTTCAGAATATCTCTTATATCAGCTTTTAATTGATTATAAATTACTTTTCGTCTATACTTGGGAGTGAATACGATGTGATACTTGCACATCCATTTTGTGTGAGCTAAATCGTTATTCTTATTTGCCATAAAATCACCTTTCCTTTCTTGCAATAGTGCCTGAACAACTCTATTGTAGCGGAAAGGTGATTTTTTTGTATAACGATTTGACTCCACCCGCATAGCAGGTGGGTTTTGGTTTCAGGCATTTCCATTTTTCGGAACACGAAAAACTCCAATGCCATCAACAGGCTAAAGCCCATACACAAAAAACAGGCGTATGCGATTCTTTGTTGCATACGCCTGTTTTGTTGATTTCATTAGCCGCCGTTTAGTCAATAACCATTAGAGTTTGAGAATACTTCTATATGGTCATTGCCTGAATGAACGCCCCTTTTGAAATTTTCCAATGATACAATCATTAGTTCTATAACGAAACACCGCATAAAACCAGGAAAATATCAAGGGACTAATGAAACAGTAAGTCACTGTATAGGAAGTTTTTGGAAAGGAAATTATTTTATAGATTTGAGTATTCCAAGAGGAAATTTTAACCGATATTGCAGAGACCAATTTCAACGCTTAGACACGGGCTTATTATGCAAGAATCTCTTTTTCATCACGGTTCTTTGGTGCAGTCTTTTCCTCTACAAGTTTTTTGATTCTTGTGCTCTTTCCCATAAAATTCTATTTTTCGCTTGTATGCCCGCTTTGTTTCGGAGTACACTATGCATATGAAAACACTGAAACTAAGCATGCGTCTGTTAAAAAAGAATATCCGTTCCATCGCCGGCTTTGAAGTGACCTATCGGCTGATCAGTATGGCCGTTTTGTTACCGGTTTTGTCTGCGCTTTTTCAATTTTCCTTAAAGCTTGCCGGATATGAGTACTTATCTGAGGACAGACTGATTCCTTATCTGCTGACGCCATCCTCCCTCATCATCCTTTTTTTCATCATACTCACGCTTTCCGTGTTCACCATCTACGAGGTTGTCTGTATCATACCGGCCTTTCATGCCTCTTACCATGAAAAGACGATCTCCTTGACCGCAATGTACCGATACGGCTTTTATGTCATTGTAAAAAGCTGCAGGCTGCAGAACTGGTCACTTCTTTTGTTTGCCCTCTTTCTGATCCCTCTGACCAATATATCCGTCATTTCCGGGTATCTTTCCAGTAGGACCATTCCGGATTTTATCCTGTATTATATCCGCTCCAACAGGACGCTCTTTTCTATCATATGTTTCCTTTTTCTGTTTTTCCTCTTATTTGCCATTTGGAATTGTCTTTCCATGCATATTTTCTGTCTGGAAAAGGGAACGCTTCGGGAATCCTGTAAAAAAGCGCGCATTCTGGCAAAACACCATTACCTTTCCATTCTCTTTACACTGCTGCTATGGCAGATCCTTGTTCTCTTTCTTCTTGCCCTCATTGCACTGCTAAGCTTTTTTGTTGCCTTTGCCCGGATGCATTTTTTCTCTCCGGCCGATATCACGGGCGCCAATCTGTACAATACCTTTTCCGTCATTCTCACTGTACTATTTGACGCATATATCCTCTTTAGCGTTCCGCTGTCCCTCTCTGTGCTCAGCAGTATCTATTACCGCCGGAAAACAGCACTTGACCAGCCGATTCCTGTCTATCAGAAACGGGGAACGAATCTGCTCAGGCAGATTTCCGGCAGAGTGCTTCTGTTTCTCCTTCTGCTGGCCTGTCTGTTCAATCTCTCTTATCTGGGACTGGCAAAAGAATTTGATTTTTTTTGGAACCAAAATCTGTGGGACGATACCACCATCACAGCACATCGCGGAGACAGTGCCATCATGCCGGAAAACACACTTGCCGCCTTTGCCTGTGCTATGGAAAATGGCGCAGATGTCATTGAACTGGATGTGCAACAAACAAAGGATCACGTCATTGTAGTCCTGCATGACACAAACCTTGCGCGCCTAAGCGGCAATCACCAAAACGTCTGGGAAATGACCTATGAGGAGCTTTCACAGATTGACATCGCTCCCGATTTTAACGAGCAGGCAGAAGGTAATCTGCTACCTGCCGATTCCCTGCATAATCTATCGCAAAGCTGTAACCTAAGTGAAAGGTCCATTTATCACACTGTGCCTACACTCAGGCAGGTACTGCTCTTTAGCAGGGGCAAAATCGATCTGAATATTGAATTAAAATCCACATCCCATGACAAGGATCTGGAAAAAGACGTCGCATCCCTTCTGGAGGAATACGACGTCGTCGATCATTGTGTTGTTGTCTCCAGAAACCCATCGTCCCTCTCACAGCTCAAAGCCTGCAATCCGGAGATACAGACCATCTATCTGTTGCCTTTGGCTTACGGCAATTATCACGATATGTCTTATGTGGACGGCTTCAGCATCAAACACTCTTTCCTGACGCGTAAGCTCGTCAATGACATCCATGATCACGGAAAGGTCGTTTATGCATGGACTGTCAACAACCGCGAAGACATGAGCCGGATGTATGCACTTGGTGTGGATTCCATTGTGACAGATTATCCTCTGCGCGCCCGTGAGGTGCTGTATGAAAGATCCTTAAATCCTGAGCTGACTGCATGGCTTAAACAGCTCCTCCATCTCTTTCGATAGAGCTCCGGTGATTCGCATGCTGTATACTCATGTAGTATTCGCATGCCTTCGATCATGATACGCTCCCTGATACTATGCGCGATAAAATGCCTCCATCAGTCTGCACATATCTGCAATATCCCGCACGCCTGCCGTCTCAAAGGCAGAGTGCATGGCAAGCTGCGGCAGCCCGACATCTGCTGCCGGCATAGAAATATGACTTGTCGCGATATTTCCAAGTGTAGAGCCTCCTGCGATATCCGATCTGTTGTGGTAGGTCTGGAACGGGATCTCTTCCTGCAAACAAAGTCGTTTGACCCATGCTCCGGAATAACCGCTCGTCGTATATTTCTGTCCCGCATGATATTTCAGAACAATACCACCGTTTAACACCGGTCTATTGGTCGGATCTGCTTTGTCCGTGTAATTGGGATGCAGCGCATGCGCATTATCGGCGCTGAGCAGAAAGCTTTCCGCACGCATTCTCTCATACCTTTCTGCCGATACCGTCAAATCGCCTGATAAACCACTGATGCGTGATAAAATGCTGTGCAGGAAATCAGAATCAGCTCCCTGCAGTGTCTTACTTCCCACTTCTTCGTTGTCAAAGATGCCGAGCACCGGAATCATATCCTCTGCCTTTGTCTGCAGCATGGCAGATAGTCCGCAGTATACGCACAGCAGATCGTCCAGCCTCGGTGCCCCGAGAAATTCCTCTGAAAATCCCATGATGACAGGCTTATCACACGCATAGACATACAGATCCATACCGAGAATATCCTCTTTTTGTATCCTTTGATTTGTATCCTCGGCATTCCCCATAGCACTTTCTGCTACCCGTTCTTTGTTTGCCGCATCTGCAATATACTGCAAGAAATCCGTCTTTTCACCATCTGCACACATACCCGCAAGAGGCAAAAGGTGGAGCTGCGGATTGATCGGCTGCTCTTTGTTATCCCGCTTCATATGAATGGCAAGTGACGGGATGATGAGTACCGGCTTTTTCAGATCCACGGGAATGCTGACGAGCTTACCTTCTCTGCCCGTGTGATCGCAGACTACAATTCTGCCTGCTATCGACAACGGTCTGTCAAACCAGCTCTCTGCAATCATTCCACCATATTTCTCCACGTTCAGTTTCAAGTAATGCTGTTCTGTCTGCATAACCGGATTTTCCTTGATCTTAAAGCAAGGTGAATCACTGTGTGCACAGACAATGCGATATCCTTTCGCCTCCTGCTCTCCCGGTATCTGAAATGCGATCAGAGAAGAATCTCCCCGCACGACAAAATAGCGACCTCCCGCCTTAAGCTTCCAGCTTTGCGTTTCGCACAGCTCCTCGTATCCTGCCTCTGTCAGTTGTCTTTTTACCTCGCAGATTGTCTGGTAAGCGGTCACCGCTTTTTCCAAAAAGGAAATACATTGTTCTTTCATGATAGTTACCTGCCTTTTTTATGTTTCAGTTCTCCGAAGGCTTCCTCTGCAGCCGTCAGTTTCTCATAATTTGTCACGCACTCGCGCACATCGCTGCTGCTCTCCTGATAGAGTTGTCTGGCTCTTGCAATTTTCTTGTCGCTCTCTTTTGTGACCTCTCCAATCTTTTCAATGGCATCGATCACAGCCTGCGCTTTTTCGTAGTTTGTCTGCTCCGTTGTCTCTTCTCTTTCCGTTCCGCTTGCATGATAGCAAATAACCGCTGTTCCCTTGGATACATACCGGTAAATATCCTTTGCTACCCTATAAGGCAGATTGATACATCCATGCGAGCCTCTTTTCAGATAAAGATTTCCGCCAAATGCGTCCCGCCAGATGGCATCGTGCAATCCAATGTTGCCGTTAAACGGCATCCAGAAGGAAACCGGGGTCTCATAGTCTTCTCCCACCAGCATGGCATCCTGCTCCTTGTAGGTAATGCCATATATGCCCTCCGGTGTCTCAAAGTTTCTCGCCGCATTGCCGGAAACGAAATCGGATTCCAGCACTTTTACGCCATCCACATACAAAAACAAGTGCTGCGCTGTCAGATTGATCTCCACATAAGTATCACCGTAATCCCTGCTGCCGTAAGCTGCTGCCGTCTGATAATATACCGGCGTGCGCTCTCCGCTTTCTCCTCTTTCCAGCATCTCATACAGCTCCTGCTGTTCCTTGCTGTAGTTCATCCACCAGCCATAATCTCCGCCGGAGACCGTCACCGTTTTCCCATAGCTGGTCGTAAAGCTTCTGTCCCGGAAAATAGAGTCGTATTTTTTTCTCAGCGAAACAACAAACTCATCTACCGCCTCACGGCTTAAGCTAACCTGAAAGGTATCTTCGTCCACAACCAGCCACGTATCGATGAGACTACCGTCAATCCGCTCCGTCGTATCACCGAATCTGTAAGTGATCACCGTATCCGTATACTTTTTCAGCTGTGGCAAGAGTGCCACGAGTCTCTCGTCGTCGCGATAGACCGTCGGCTTTTCATACAGCCCCAGTGCCTCCGGGTCGATCTCCGTCACCAGCCCGTCCACAGCCTCCTTGATCGCCTGCCTTGTCTGCGCCTCCTTCAGCTGATTTCCCTGATCTTCAGGCACGATCTGATACCCCGTCTCCGGTATGTACGCAGTCAGTGTCGCGTCTGTCGGTGGCTGCCAAAATGACTCATCAAACCCCTGCAGCCCATCTATGGCTCTGCCTAGCGCCTCATCGACATATCGGTAAAGCTGCCCGATCTGATACTGCTGCTCTTTTTTCGCAAGGGTTCTGAACATCGCCTTGAAAATATTCTGCTGTTGCAGGATCCCGCTGACCTCTTCCATATTGCCGACTGTTATGCCAATCTGATCCCCTGTTATGACTTCGGTAATATATCCGCCCGTCTTCGTGCGCTCCCTGACCTTCAGCTCATATTCCCGCATCCTGCTCTCAAGACCGTCCACATCCAGATCGGATACGTCAATCCCGTTAATAAAGGTGCCTTTGATGAAGTGCTTTTTATAATAACTGTTTCCCACGCAAAACAAAATCACAATACAACCCAGCATGACTGACAGGCAGATGCGCAGAAGCAACTGATACTGTCTTCTCTTTTTATTCATCCGTTTTTTTCTTTTCTTTGTAGCCTGTGTCATGATACATGTTCCCTTCACAAAACGCTGACTGCTTTTCCAGTACTCTGTTCCCCTTTAGTATAGCAAAAACGAACCGGATTTGCATGATAATTTACACTTTCTTTTCTGCCGATTACTTCCTTTTTCTTCCACATCTGACAGCATCTTCCCTGCTTTGCGGTAACTTCACATTTTCTTCTTTCTCTTTCTTGTCCTCTCTTTTTGCATTGCAATTGCAGGCACCAGAGGATAAAATGTATGATGTCCGGATCATGGCATTCGGACGAGCAGTTGCACATATTCCATCCTTTGTGATAGATGATTGCGAAATAATCCAGGCTATGTCTCAGAAGGTACAGGTTTTACAAATCTACGATATAGAGATGTTTCGCAAATACTGATAAGATTTTTAATTGCGAAAGGACGACTCTCATGAAAAGTTCACTTCCTGAAAAATATACTATGCGCATGCAAAGAATGCTTGGCGATGCATTTTTTGCATTTCTCGAATCCTACGAAAAGTCCAGACACCAGGCACTTCGGCTCAATCCGCTAAAACTGGATGCGGATACCATCAAAGGTTTACATACAAATACAGACACATCCCTGCATGCAACAGGGGAGCTCGCCGCGCTAAGGCCTGTTCCATGGTGCATCACCGGCTTTTATTATCCGGATACGCTGCGTCCCGGAAAACATCCCTTCCACGAGGCAGGTGCCTATTATATTCAGGAACCCAGTGCCATGGCTCCGGCTACCTTTCTGGATGCACAGCCCGGACAGTTCGTTCTGGATCTTTGCGCCGCCCCCGGCGGGAAAAGCACACAGATTGCGGCCGCCATGCAAAATCAGGGACTTCTTGTCAGCAATGAGATCCATCCGGCAAGAGCAAAAATTCTGTCTGAGAATATCGAGCGCATGGGGATTGCCAATGCAATTGTCACAAACGAATCTCCCGCTTCTCTGGCTGCGCTGTTCCCCGCTTATTTTGACCGTATCATGGTAGATGCGCCCTGCTCCGGCGAGGGAATGTTCCGCAAAAACGAACTGGCATGCAGCGAGTGGAGCGAAGAAAATGTCCGGATGTGTGCCCACAGGCAGGACGAGATTCTTGGCTATGCCGATCAGATGCTAAAGCCCGGCGGCAGGATTGTCTATTCCACCTGTACCTTTGCACCGATGGAAAACGAAGGCACGATCGGGCGTTTCTTATCCGCCCATCCCCAGTACCGGTTGCTTGCTGCTCCAATCTGCGGCGGGTTGTCACATGGCTTTACGGATGACGGCAGTCTCTGCGATTGCGAAGCCTTCCGGGATACCGAATTCGCTGCTTACGTGGCAGAGCATGTCATTAGGCTTTGGCCGCACAAAGTAGACGGAGAAGGCCATTTTGTCGCCATTTTACAGAAGGGCGATCCCGCCCCGCAGCCACTTCCCTCCTTGTCTCGTTTCGGAAAGCTGTCAGGCATCCCGGTCATTGACGGCGTCCTGCAGAGGAAGGAAGCCTCCTCCGGTCCGAAAAAAGGGAAACGGGATGGCGCAAAATATGACAAAAAATCAAGCAAAACAAAGGCAGCAGGATCTGTCGACCTCACTGCCTTGCAATCATTTATGAAAAATTATGTAAACTTAAAGTGGAACGGGATCCTCACATCCTTCGGCGACCAGCTCTATCTGCTCCCCGCATATGCGCCCTCTCTGACAGGTTTAAAGGTCTTACGCCCCGGACTGCATCTCGGCTGTCTGCAAAAGGATCGTTTTGAACCATCTCACGCGCTGGCCCTTTTTCTGAAGCCGGAGCAGGCTCGATACAGCTGTGATTTATCCTCCGCCAAGGCCTGTGATCTCATGACCGCATGCCGTTTCATTGAGGGACAGACCTTTCCCTATGAAGGCGAGAAGGGCTGGTATCTCATTTCCTTAGATGGCATTTCCCTCGGGTGGGGCAGACTTGCGGGAGGCATCATGAAAAATCATTACCCAAAAGGGCTACGAAAGACAATTGTTCTGCCGGAATAGGGAATAGAGAATAGAAAAAAAGGATGGGATGTCCGGCAAACCAATCCGACATCCCATTTTGTTCACTCATTTTATGAGTCCTTTTCCCTATCTTTACACACATCCACCCATTCCACAAAATCAGTATAACGCTCCAGCTGCGGTATTGTAATCTCTACCGCGCTATTGTCGCTACCTGCCGCAGGATAGACAATCTCATATTTTTTTAGGCTCTCATCCAAATATACCTTGACGCCCTCCTTGTCTGCAAACGGGCACACACCACCGGGCGCATGTCCCACAAGCTCTTCCACCTGCTCAAACGGAATCATCTTTGCCTTTGTGGCAAATTGTGCCTTAAATTTTTTATTATCTATCTTGGACTGTCCTGAAACCACAATGAGAATCGGCTCATTTCCCACAAGAAAAGACAGCGTCTTGGCAATTCTGTCCTCCTCCGTATGAAGTGCTGCCGCCGCCAATGCCACCGTCGCGCTCGACTCTTTCAATACGATGATTTTTTCTTCCAATTCTGTTCCCTTCAAATATTCCTGCACACTGCTCAGTGACATGTTTACTTCCTTCTTTCTTTTTTATGTTTTCTTTCTCTCTATGACATATTTTACCACACACACAGAAAGATTGCATTATTATATAACTTCGTTCGCGCTTGCTGTCCTTCCTCTTTCATTCGTAATTCCTGCCGCTTCGCGTCAGCCGGCACTTCGTGCCTCTTCGAATTACTCATGTACGCTCGGGTGAAAATAAATACTCGCTTTGCTCGTGCTCATTTTCCTTCCTCGCTACACAAAATTCCCCACGAACGATGTTCGTGGGGAATGAAATTACATACTATCTAGTCTCTCTTATTTTACTGAACAGCCTTGAATGCCTCATCCAGATCTTCGATGATATCATCAATATTTTCCGTTCCGATGGAAAGTCTGATCGTATTCGGTTTGATACCCTGATCCTTCAGTTCTTCTGCATTCAGCTCTGAATGTGTGGTGGAAGCCGGATGAATCACCAAAGACTTCACATCTGCCACATTGGCAAGCAGGGAGAACAGTTCCAAATTGTCGATAAAGTCCTTTGCCTTTCTGTCATCACCCTTGATCTCAAAGGTAAAGATGGAACCGCCGCCATTCGGGAAATACTTTGCATACAAAGCTTTCTGCTCCGGGTTATCGCTGACGGAAGGATGATTTACTTTTTCCACCTGCGGATGGTTATTCAGATACTGCACTACCTTCAGGGCATTCTCCACATGTCTTTCCACACGGAGTGAAAGTGTCTCTAATCCCTGTAAGAAGATAAATGCATGGAACGGCGAAAGTGTCGCTCCTGTATCTCTAAGCAGAATCGCACGGATACTGGTCACAAAAGCTGCCGCACCGACATTTTTTGCAAAGCTGACACCGTGATAGCTCTCATTCGGTTCCACCAAATGTGGGAATTTTCCACTGGCGATCCAGTCGAATTTACCGCTGTCAACGATCACACCGCCGATTGTCGTACCATGTCCGCCGATAAATTTGGTTGCGGAATGTACCACGATATCTGCGCCATACTCGATCGGTCTTACCAGATAAGGTGTTGCAAACGTATTGTCCACTACAAGTGGAATCTTATGTGCATGTGCGATCTGCGCAATTTTCTCAATATCTACAACCTCAGAATTCGGATTGCCCAGTGTCTCGATGTGGATTGCCTTGGTATTGTCTTTGATTGCAGCCTCAATCTCCCCGTAATTAAATGGGTCCACAAATGTGGAATCAATACCGTAATCCTTCAATGTATGTGCCAGCAGATTGTATGTACCGCCGTAAATATTTTTGGCTGCCACGATGTGATCGCCCGCATGTGCCAGAGTCTGCAGCGTATAGCTGATCGCTGCCGCGCCGGATGCAACCGCAAGCGCTGCCACGCCGCCTTCCAGCTTTGCGATTCTCTGTTCAAACACATCCTCTGTCGGATTTGTCAGTCTGCCGTAAATGTTGCCTGCATCAGACAGTCCGAATCTTGCTGCTGCGTGGTCGCTATTGCGGAATACAAAGGATGATGTCTGATAAATCGGCACCGCTCTTGCATCTGTAACAGGATCGGGACTTTCCTGTCCTACGTGAAGCTGTAAGGTTTCAAATTTTAAATTTCTCTCTGCGTATGTTTTTTTACTCATGATGATATCCTCCAATAGTCTTTCTTTTTTTCTGTTCTTTCTCTTTCAGAATTTTAGTTCTATCTCTTTCAAGTTTTTGTTCTTTTCCAATTTTAGTTTTTTTATGAAATCATTTGATGTATTTTGTTTGACAGCTTCGACTCTTTGGTCTATCTGCCAATTCGATATGCAGTTGTCTCTACGTCTGGCACATTCGCTGACACATTCGTTTTCTCATTGCCTTTCCTCGACTTTCTCAGGTAAGTTTTTTCTTTTGTTTCCTACCTGTTTACAAGGAAATCATATCATGATAATTCCTACCTGTCTAATATAGAATGCAAAGAGCTGGTTATAGTTTTCTTCTATAACCAGCTCATCCTCCCAAAATCAGATTGCCATCTTTGCTACAGCGTTCCCTACAATTTCGAATCTCATACTCTTAACGCAAAACTCTCTCCATCAGCATCGGCAGTGCCAATTCAAACTTCACTCCATACCAATGCGCGGGGTCGTCCATCGTCAGTCGAATACACTCTACCACAAAATCGGTTGCTATCTTCGCACTTTCCGTGCTATTTTTGCCTCTCATAAAAGCACCGACAAACGCAGACGCAAAACAATCACCGGTTCCGTGACAGATGACCGGGATCTTCGGTGTGAAATAGTATTCTTTCTGCCGCATCGTGCAGTCATAGATGGCTACACCAATCTCATCCTCTCCCCTGTGCAGGCCCTTCAATAGAATCTGTCCGCATCCCAGCTCTGCCAAGCCACCCAGAAGAGCATCCACGTATTCTTCGCTGTGGTCAGCCTCCCGATAAGGCATTCCCGTCAAAAGAGCAGCCTCTGTCATATTAGGCAGAATGATATCTGCCTCACCACAAAGCCCGGCCATCGCCCGCACAAATTCATCGTCAAAACCCGCATAAAGCTTTCCGAAGTCCGCCATTGCCGGATCCACAATCTTCGGTGCCTTAGGAGTTAGCACACTTCCCATAATCTCTCTCACATATGCCATCTGCCTGCTACTGCCAAGATACCCTGTGTACAGACAGTCAAAGGTCAGCCCCATCTTCTCCCAGTGCTGACGGATGGCAGGCATGTCCTGCGTCAGGTCATGAAAGGTATAGCCTTGAAAAGAGCCACCTGTATGTGTTGACAAGACCGCTGACGGCAAAATCGCTGTCTCCAGACCACATGCCGATAAAATTGGCAAGGCGACCGTCAGGGAGCACTGCCCCACACATGAAATGTCCTGTATTGTCAAGATTCGTTTATAATCTGTCATGTTGACTCTCCTTTGTTCTATGTCTTCATTCTCTTTTCAAACGAAGCAACATCCATCCAACTTTTGAACCGTCTTTTGAATTGTAATCGTTTCCTCACATTCCTGTCAATTCTATTTTCTATTCTGCTTATACACCTGATTCACGCCTGTTGAAGCCAGACCGCTTATGATCCCGACCGAAATTGCAGTGATCAGATCGGTTGCACTAAGGACAAAAATCCCAGGACTTCATTGCCCCGGGATTTTGCATTGCTTATTCTTTGATCTCTTACCAACACATCTTATATACATTTTTTGAGCTTTAGATTTTCTCATCTTTTCTAATATTTTCTCGTGATTATCTCATGTTTTTTCAAGAGTCTTATGAAAACAACGGTGTGGACAGGTATCTGTCTCCTGAATCCGGCAGAAGTGCCACGATTGTCTTTCCCTTGTTTTCTTCTCTTGCGGCCAGAATAGAGGCTGCCTTTAATGCGGCGCCTGATGAAATACCAACCAGAATGCCCTCACTGACTGCAAATGCCTTACCCTCTGCAAAGGCATCTTCGTTTTCTATGGTAATGACTTCATCATATATCTTTGTATTGAGTACCTCCGGCACGAATCCGGCTCCGATTCCCTGAATCTTGTGCGCTCCCGGAGTGCCTTTGGACAATACCGGACTGGATGCAGGCTCTACTGCCACAATCTTGACGTTCGGATTTTTGCTCTTTAAATATTCACCGACACCTGTCACTGTACCACCTGTTCCGACACCGGCCACAAAGATGTCTACCTTGCCGTCTGTCTGCTCCCAGATCTCCGGTCCTGTTGTCTCTCTGTGCGCCTTCGGGTTTGCCGGATTGACGAACTGTCCTAAAATAACAGCTCCCTCAATCTCTTTCTGCAGCTCTTCTGCCTTGGCAATCGCACCTTTCATGCCCTTTGCCCCTTCTGTCAGCACAAGCTCTGCCCCATAGGCAGCCAGAAGATTTCTTCTCTCCACGCTCATGGTATCCGGCAATGTCAGAATGGCACGATACCCCTTTGCCGCTGCCACAGCCGCAAGACCGATTCCCGTATTACCGCTGGTAGGCTCAATGATGGTTGCCCCCGGCTTTAAGATACCTTTTTCCTCCGCATCCTGTATCATGTATAATGCAATTCTGTCCTTTACGGAGCCTGCCGGGTTTAAGTACTCCAGCTTTGCTAAAATGGTGGCGTCTGTAACGCCTGCCTTCTTTGCGTAATTATTTAATTTTAAAATAGGTGTCTTTCCGATTAACTGCAGTGCACTTTCTTTGATATCGCTCATTTTTTGATCCTCCTGATTTCTTCTCTACTCTACTTTTATCATTTTCCTTGTTACAAGATTACAAATTTTGTTTTTCCATTTGCTTTTCTTTGTTCTCTGCTCATGATGCTCATGAGTGCTCACATTTGTCTGTACATGGTATCCGCAACCATCCTGCAGACAAATAACAGCAATGGTCTGTCACAGGACATGCTCCTGATAAGCCGCCACTTCCTCGAGATATTCCTTTCCGATCGTCGAAATCGGAACACCCTTGCGGGAAATATAGCCAATCGTCATTTCCTCCTGCGTCTTTAACGGAATCGCCACATAGTCCGCTCCGTTGAGCTCCTCACAAATGATGCCTGAACAAAGTGTGTAGCCATCCAGCCCGATCATCAGGTTCAACATCGTTGCCCTGTCATTCGCCTTGATAATTTTTTTGTAGTCATATGTACTAAGCACCTCCTCGGCAAAATAAAATGAATTATTGTCACCCTGCTCAAAAGAGAGACAGGGATATTCATCCAGCTGCTCTATGGCAATTTCCTTCGCGCCCGCAAGCGGATGCTTCTTTGCCATATAGACATATACCTTGCACCTTAAAATCTGCGTGAATTCCAGCCCTGACTCCTTGAGCAGCTTACGAATGACCTGTTCATTAAAATCATTGATATACAGGATTCCGATCTCGCTGCGAAAGGTTCTGACATCCTCTATCACATCTCTGGTCTTCGTCTCATGCACCGCAAATTCATAGGCATCCATACCATATTTTCTGACCATCTTCATAAAGGCATCCACAGCAAACGTGTAGTGCTGCATGGAAACACTGAATTTCTTTTTTTCATTCTGTTTCTCAATATACTTGGCCTCAACCAGATGATATTGATCCATAACCTGTCTGGCATACCCTAAGAATTCTTCTCCCTCAACAGTAGTCGTGATTCCCCGGTTTGTCCGACGGAAGATTTCGATGCCGATTTCCTCCTCCAGCTCTCTGACAGAAGCAGACAGGGATGGCTGCGACAGAAATAAACTTTTGGCAGCCTGATTCATCGATCCACAAGCTGCAATTGTAGTAACATATTTCAGTTGTGCTAGTGTCATTTTTCTTTCCCCGTATTTCCTACTCGTTTTGTAGGTTTAGTAGGATATTACTCCTGTTACAAATATTTGTCAACTGTTACTTCTATTTTTCTTTACATTTTTTCTTTTCGCTTGTGCAAAATACTCGCGTATGCTTTGTGATCCATCTCGATTCTGGTATGCTTCTTCTTGACGGAACCTCGCGGCAAATACGAGTTTTTGTACAAATGAAACCGGCAGGAGTCTTATCGCTCACTCCTGCCGCAATGTCTGTTACTCATATTCTGTTTATCTGCCAAACACCTGCAAAATCTCACCCACATACATGGTATGCATATCGCCATCGCCATACCACTTTGGCAAAATCTCCGGATCTGTAAAGGTATCTTTGTCAACAGGCACTGCTGCCAGTTTTCTGCAAAAAAATACCATCTCTGCCTCATCCGGATAGGGAATCCCATTCTGGAATGCCAGTGTAAGACCGGCCTGTGCAAACTTATCTGTGTCTCTGCCGGAATGGGCACCGCAAAAGCTCAGTGCCTGGCGGTATTCCTCTCCCAAAAATGCCATGGAGAAGGTATCTCCCTGGTCGATAAATTCCTTGGTATATCTGGAATCGCGGATAAAAATGTAGACTACATTTTTTCCCCAGAGCACGCCAACGCCACCCCAGGAAACCGTCATGGTATTACACTGCTTTTCATCGCCTGCCGTAACAAGCGCCCACTGCTTTCCAATCTTCTCAAAGGGATTCATGTCAAGCTTCTCAATCGGAACTGTCTGAAACGTATGCATCTTTCTACCTCCTGCAAACCTCCTGTAAAATTCTCACTTCGAAACCGTTTCTCAGACCTTCCATGTGCTGGTCTGCAGAAGTTTTTCCAGATACTCCTTACGAATCGGTACACTCGCACCATTTGGGTTGATGTTAAAGCCTGTCACATTTTCAGGTAGTTTCAGTGTGCCAAGCTTGTCAACCGGCATAATGATTGCCTGAATCTCACCCTTTCCTGCAAAGCGGGAGAAAATCGCTGCATCTGAAAAGATGGGAATCATCACAGAATCGTCATTCATTTTCATCATCAGAAGCTCCGCCTCTTTTTTGCCGTCTCTTTCCGTTTCTTTTACCGGAACGAGAAATTTGCTGCGCATCACATTGGCAATCATTTCTTCTTCCAGATCATGAAGCTTTCTGGATGTCTTATCTACTGTTTTTCTGCGGATCTCCTGCATGAAATAAAGCATGGAAAGCTGCAACCCCGGATTTTCAAGCGGTCTTTTTTCCTCCGGAAGCTTCGAATAATCCGGTCTTCTGACAATTTCGTCCAGCAGATAGAAAAAGCTTCCTTCCTCTGTATGGATACGGAATCCATCCACCCCAAACAGATAAAGTTCTGAGAACATGAGGAGCAGCTGGTCATTTGGCACTTTCATCACCACAACCGGAATATCCGCATCCTCTAACTCCTTCGCTTTACTCTTTGCCACATCTTCCTTTATATACATGATCACTTCATCAAAGAAGTTGAGTTCACTCTTGTAATCTTCCTCCTCGCAGCTGACATAAGGGGATCTGGTAAGTGATGAATAAATCACAAAAACCTCCTCAAGCTGTGGAATCTTAGTTGCATACTCTATTGCTGTCATAGGCATTGTTCCTCCATATACATTTCATCAACATTTTATCGACTGATTAGTGATATTTTTCCATCTGCTCCCTGATCAGTGCCTGATCGTCAAAGTAATCGATCTTCATTGCTGCACGCACTTCCTTCAGGGTCTGTGCTGCGACAGCCTCCGCCTTCTCGCTGCCCTTCTTCAGAATTTCAAATACAGCCGGGATATCCTTTTCCCATCTTGCACGGTTTTCTCTGATCGGCGCGAGTTCTGACTGCATGACATTGTTCAGGAATTTCTTAACCTTCACATCACCGAGACCGCCTCTTGTATAATGGTCCTTCAGCTCCTGCAGATTCTGATACTCCGGCAGAAACTCTGCAAAGTGCTCATCCTTGCAAAATGCATCAAGGTAAATAAATACCGGATTACCCTCCACTCTGCCCGGATCCTCCACGCGCAGATGATTGGGATCGGTAAACATGGACATGATCTTCTTTCTTACATCCTCCTCGCTGTCTGACAGATAAATGCAGTTATTCAGAGACTTGCTCATCTTTGCTTTTCCGTCAATGCCGGGAAGCCTGAGACATGCCTGATTGTCCGGCAACATAATCTTGGGTTCCACAAGAGTCTCTCCATAGACACTGTTAAATTTGTGTACAATTTCCTTTGTCTGCTCAAGCATCGGCATCTGGTCTTCCCCTACCGGAACAACGGTTGCCTTAAATGCGGTGATATCGGCAGCCTGGCTGATCGGATAGGTAAAGAATCCAACCGGGATGCTTGCTTCAAAATTTCGCATCTGAATCTCTGCCTTGACCGTCGGATTTCTCTGCAGTCTGGACACTGTCACAAGATTCATATAATAAAAAGAAAGCTCTGTCAGCTCCGGCACCATTGACTGGATGAACAGTGTGGAAACATTCGGATCCAGTCCGCAGGCCAGATAGTCAAGTGCTACCTCAACGATGTTCTGGCGCACCTTCTCCGGGTTGTCCGCATTATCCGTAAGTGCCTGTGCATCTGCGATCATGATGTAAATATCATCGTATTCTCCGGTATTTTGTAATTCAACTCTTCTTCTCAGTGACCCAACATAATGACCAACATGTAATTTTCCCGTCGGTCTGTCACCTGTCAAAATTATTTTGCTCATTTTTTATTCCTTCTCTTTTCCTTCCTCATTGCTTTCCAATCTTTTGAAAGCAATGTCTATCGCGCTTTATTTTACCATATCCTATGCTTTGCCGCAAGAAGCCAATACCTACCGCTCGTCTTCATAGAAAAGATGATCCAGCTCCAGCACGCTGCTCTTCCCGTCTTTATATTCTGCAATCGTAACGGCACAATTTTTTGGAATCGTTCCGCGCCAAATGTCATCTTTTTCTTCATAAAAATGAGACAAAAAACATCTGCCGGCCGCACCGTGTGAGGATATCAGAATATGCTTATCAGAAAGTGCGGGGTTGCTTGTAAGCTCCTCAAACAGTTCACCCGTTCTTTGCAGCACATCCGCAAAGGATTCGCCGCCCGGCGGCACCGGACAGTGCATCGGATCGTTATAGAAAATCGTGCGAAAATCCGGTGATACCACAGTACTCTCCAAAATGCGTTCCCCCTCCCAGTCTCCAAAGGAGATCTCCTGGATTCTTGCGTCTGTCAGAATCGGAATATCACGCCCTGCGGTCATCAGCTTTGCCGTCTCCACAGCCCTGCAAAGCGGGCTTGAAATGACCAAATCAATAGGAAGATCTTTCATCCTCTGTCCGCTCAGCTTTGCCAGTCTGATGCCTTCCTCAGCCAGTGGAATGTCTGTCTGCCCCTGCATTCGTTTCACTTTATTCCATTCTGTCTCGCCATGACGCACGATATAGAAAATCATACTATTTCCTCTCTTGCTGCAATTCTCCCATGCGTTTGCGAAATGCCACAAACTGCACAAATTCAACATTTTTCACTGTTCGAAAACAATACACTCCGGCATGCAGAATCTGCTATCACTTCAGAAATCCGGAGATGATCATCTCCTGAGCTTCCTCTTCGGTCAGACCCAGCGTCTGCAGCTTTATGATCTGTTCTCCCGCAATCTTGCCGATCGCTGCCTCATGGATCAGCTCTGCATCCAGATTTGCCGCTTCCAGTGCAGGACTTGCAAGTACACGTCCCTGATCCACTAGAATGGCATCACACTCGGAATGTCCGTGACAACGGCTGTTGCCTTTGATCACAGAATCAAATTCCTGATAAGAATTGCCTCTTGCCACCGAACGGGAGATCAGATCCACTGCCGCATCATCTCCGTTCATCTCCACAACAAAATCGGTCTTTGCCCTGTCCTCTCCGTTTGTCATGATTCGCTCTCTGACGATCAGTTTTGCCCTTGCATCCAGTTTTGCTGCTGTCTTACGGACCGTGGAGTCCACGCCGCCAAGCTGCACCGTATCCATCTCCAGATAGGCATCTTCTTTTAAATAGGCATCTGTTACCGGATCGATCCGGCGAAAAGCTTTGCCTTTTCCCGTGCCGAGGTGTTTTTCCTGATAGAGCACGCGCGCGCCCTTCTCCAGATAGAATCTGTGGATGCCGTTATGCTTTGCCTCCCCTTCATTATCGGCATGGATCCCGCAGCCTGCCACAATCGTGACATCCGCGCCCTCGCCCACAAAAAAGTCATTATAGACAAGATCACTCACATTGCTTCTTGTCACGCAGGCAGGAATGAAGACTTTCTCTCCCTTTGTCTGCGGTGCAATATGAATCTCAATGCCGGATCCGTCTTCCTTGGACACAATCTGTATATGCTCCGTGGACTGTCTGCCGACACAGCCGCCATCCTCGCGGATGTTGTATGCTCCTTTGAATTCACCGTTATAATCGGATACTTCCTTTAATAATTGCTCTGTAATCTGATTCATGCTATCTTCTTCGCACTCCTTTGATACGGATTACTTCTTTTCCAGCGGACAGGCTGCTCTCTTTTCTCCTGCCAGAAGCTCCGGTAAAATCTCATCCTTCGGTCCGTGGGTACGCACTTTTCCCTTGGCGATCACGACAATCTCATCTGCAATCTCCAAAATGCGCTCCTGATGTGAAATAATCAAAAGCGTGCCCTCCTGCTCTCTCTGGATATCCTGAAAGGTTTCCACAAGCTTGGAAAAGCTCCACAGATCAATTCCTGCCTCCGGCTCATCAAAAATAGACAGCTTCGCTTTTCTGGCAAGCACAGTTGCAATTTCAATACGTTTCATCTCACCGCCGGAAAGCCCTGCATTGATTTCCCTGCCAATATATTCTCTTGCACAAAGACCGACCTTTTCAAGCAGGACGCAGAGCTTTGATTCTGTAAGCTTTTCCCCTGCTGCCAGATCCAGAAGATCACGCACCAGAAGTCCTTTAAAGCGCACCGGCTGCTGGAATGCATAGGCAATTCCTTTTTTTGCCCTTCCGGTAATGTCCATATCTGTGATATCTTCTCCGTCAAACAGAATTCTGCCGGAAGTAGGCTTTTCCAGTCCTGCAATCAGCTTTGCAAGGCTTGTCTTGCCGCCGCCGTTGGGTCCTGTCACCACGATCAGCTTTCCCTCTCCTACCGTGTAAGAGATATCCTGTATAATATTCTCGCCATCCGGTATATCCCAGGCGATATGTTCCAATGTCAGCATTTTGCTACCTCGCTCCATCAATAGTATTTCTGTGCAAATCTCCAGGAATCCTTGCACATTCTCTCAAGGTCATACTGTGCCTCCCAGCCAAGCTCCTCCTTTGCCTTCTTCGGATTGGCATAGCAGGTCGCGATATCACCTGCGCGGCGCGGTTTGATCACATAGGGAATCTTAACGCCGTTGGCTGCCTCAAATGCCTTGACGATATCCAGTACGGAATAGCCGTTACCGGTACCCAGATTGTAGATATTCACACCGGTAGCGCTTGTCACCTTATCCACTGCATTCACATGTCCCTTGGCAAGGTCCACTACATGGATATAGTCTCTTACGCCCGTTCCGTCCGGTGTGTCATAGTCATCACCGAACACGCCCAGCTCCGGCAGTTGTCCGACCGCTACTTTCATGATATACGGCATCAGATTGTTCGGAATCCCATTCGGCTTCTCTCCGATCAGACCGCTCTCATGTGCCCCGATCGGATTAAAGTAACGGAGCAGTACCACGCTCCACTCCGGATCCGGCACACAGAAATCGGATAAAATCTGCTCAAGCATCAGCTTTGTGCTGCCATACGGATTGGTCGTGCTTAAGGGAAAATCCTCCGTGATGGGCACCGTCTTCGGGCTGCCATATACCGTTGCAGAGGAAGAAAAGATGATCCGTTTGCAGCCATACTCATTCATCAGTTCACAAAGCTGCAGGGTACCTGTGATATTATTGTGGTAATACCACAGGGGCTTTTGTACGGATTCCCCAACCGCCTTTAAGCCCGCAAAATGAATCACTGCATCAAATTTGTTTTCCTCAAACACAGGTCTCATCGATTCCTTATCCAGCATATCCGCCTTGTAGAATTTCACATCCTTGCCTGTGATCGTCTTGATCTTGTCTACCACATCAATCTGCGAATTGAACAGATTGTCAAAGATCACGACCTCATGTCCTTTATTCAATAATTCCACACATGTATGCGAACCGATATAGCCGGTTCCGCCCGTCACCAATATTTTCACGGTGATACCTCCTCTGTTTCTTTTTATTTTCTCAAAAACAATCCCTTTTCAGATCCTTTTATCATCATAATGTATCTTGCGCGGAAAATCCAGTCTTTTCCGTTTTTCTGTTTGTTCTGTCTGTTTTCTTTTCGATACTTCTCTCTGATACATTGCGCATCCTTCCTCCCTGTACTATAATAATTTGGGCGTTTGCGAAACGATCTATGATATACAACAGCTTGCACAAGCTGTACAAATGACATTTCTTTCACGCAAAGCAAAAGGGAGGCTCCAAGGTGGCACAGGATTATATCATTTTTGACAGCAGAAAAATGGCAGCTTTTCAGCTGATCACCGATCTTTGTAAGGAATATCAGTTTACTGATGATTTTGCAAATACTCTTTGGAGCGGGCTTTTGGAAAACCCACTGCTCTACGATGAATTCATCTACTTCATGCAGACAAAAGAACTGACAGGTGCCTTCACCTGCCAGGGATTTTCTATGTTTGACCTCTATTTCTACCAGCTCCGTCATTACAATTTCCGTCATGATATCGGCAAAAACAGACCGGACTGTGACAAGGACAGGCTGATTTTAGAGGCATTCCACACCATGATCTGCCTGACAAAGGATCCTGCCACCTATGTAGCAAAACTCAGGGCGGAGCAGGGCATGGACTCTTAATGCAGCATTTCACGTGTCCTTGCTCTTATCCCTGTTCCCAATAGTCTTTCCTGTTTTCATATTGTTCATTCAGCCACGCAGTCAGTGCATCTGCTCCGTCCTCATCAAAGGAAAATCGCTGTGTTTCCTTTTCTTCCTGCGTCTTTGCAAAGGCAAGCGGTCCTCTCCAGATCACACATTCCAGACAGGCATCCTTATTCTTGTCTTCGCTGCGATCAAAAAACACGTTTTTCTGCGGATAGCGGGCAATGCGAAAACGCATGCCGCCATGACTGCCGTAAAAAGCTTCTCCATACTCAAAATAGTTGATCCGGTAAAAATCTGTTCTTTCTATCATACATCCACCACCTGTAATATCATTTCATAGCAGGCGCCGCGCGCCTCATCAAACGGCCAGTAAGCCGTGTATTCCGTGCACCTGCAAAGCCGGGCGCGAATATCACAAATCGCCTGATAGGCGCCTTCGATTGCCTCTCCGGGTAGCAGCGGCGCATCTTCAGATCTTGGAATAATCTCCGTTTTACAAAGGCTTCTGCGGTATTCATTCCCCAGAATCACTTTTTGCCTTGCGCTTCCCAATAATACATCATGCACCTTTGGAATGACAAGGCGGTTTCTTTGCATCAAAAGTGTATCGACGCACTGCCCTTTGTCATCCTGCCTGATACAGTCGCTATTCTGCGTGGCGCACCACATCCTCTGCGCAAGCAGATTTCGAAGCACATGATAGGGATAGGCAAACATCGTCTGCAGCTGACTGCACAAACCAATGCAGATACAGACGTCGGTCTGTGGAAGATTTTCCCAAAATCCCCTGCCGTCTTGTTTCCTGCTTTGTCCCATGCTTTGCTGTGTGATAGGTTTTCCCTCTTGTCCGCTGCGTTTTTCGAAATCATCCCCCGAAAAAAGCCGCGTCAGAAGCGTGATGGCATACTCGTCAAACGCTCTCAGATCCGGCCTGTCTGCCTGTCTGATATACCGAAGCAGCTGCTCACAAAAATCGCGGTAATCAGCCTCCTGTATTCCGTCAACACCGGCGACTCTGCAAGCGATATTCTGCCGTCTGCCAGCATGCAACCGGGCCTTAAGCAGAGAGGATGCGTCATTATCCAGAAGCGTGATATGCTCTGCACAATCCGCCAGTCTTTCCAAGTCGATGTCATGGCAGGCTCCCGCTCCGACAATGACAATTTCGCCACAATTTTGTCCAATCTGCTCCATGATAAAATCAGTGAGCTGTCTGCGATAATCCTTCCATTTTTCCCATGTTCCCTCTACTCTGGACTGTCTGCTGATCTCATCATACAAAGAGATTCCCTCTCCCATGTCAATCTCCTCCGCTTTTTGTCTATGTTATCATTCGAGGGGATACTTGACAAGAGTAGCCCTGCTCTTTCCGATCTTCCCACTCTTCTTCCTATGCTTCCTGTGTTTCCTTTGCAAGCCACTCTGCTTTCGTCCGTTCCCACGAAAGCAAAGTATCCGATGCCTGCCGTTTTGCGTCTGTGACGACCGGCAGTCTCCGACACCTGCTTTCCGCAGCTTCATCAGAAAACGCTTCCCCGCTCCGGTATGCTGCGCTGCACACACAGCCGTCCCCAGCCGGTCAGGGCGCTCGGCAGTGCCTCCTCCCCGTCAAGCGGAATTGCCCCGTACTGTAGATATGCCTTGACCTTTTCTCCATACAGATAGGGGTCATTTTCCTTCACGATCCCCCACTCCATCAGAAGCGCCGCTGCCGCCGTCACAAAAGGCGTGGCATAAGAGGTTCCGCTGACGTTTTCCGGTCCGAACCTGCCCGGCACCGTAACTCCGACCCCAAGGGCCACCAGATCGGGTTTTGCAATCTGCCAGAGCCGCTCTCCTTCCTGCTGACTGTAATTGCCCCGCCCCGAAAAGGACGCATAGGCATCAAAACCGCCCCTGTATGCCCCCACGGAAATCACCTTCGAGGCGGTCGCCGGAATCGTCACAGTTCCGTAGGGATCGGGGCGCAGAAATCTCGTCGCACTGCTTCTGATGCTCTCCGCCGGGAGATACATCTGTATCTGCCCGTATTTTATGTCAACCGGTATCAGAATAATCTGCCAGATGCCAGTGTCAATATATTCCCCTGTGGGCGCAAACGACAGATACAGCTCTTCCTTTGTCCGGTAGGGCTTCGCCGTCCCGCTGAAAATCAATACCTGCGTCCCTGAGAGCACCGCGCTCTCTCTTTCTCCGTCTCCTCTGCCCGCCGGTATCATATGGCGCTCACCCGAAGGCGCAACAATAACGGCTTCGTACCGATCCGACGGATAAGACCATATCTGCAAAGAGAGGGTGCGCTCGTAGCTGCCGACCGCAAAGGACACCTGTAAAAGCCCATTCTCCGTCTCCTTCAGATTGCCCGTGTAATGCCCGTCAGATGCACCCTCGTTTCCCATACCGACGCAGAATACGCTTCGTCCGACCTCGGCCGCATTGTCAATAAACCGTTCCAGAAGCGACGTTCCCTCATGACTGCCGTACGTGTTTCCGTAGCTCAAATTGACAGCCACCGGAAGCCCCATCTGCTGCGCCTGCCTGACAACATAGGTAAATGCACGCATCAGATTACTGGTCAACGGATAACTGCTCTGGTTCTGTGTATCCAGTTTGACAATGACAAGACCGGCAGCGGGTGCGCCGCTCGCCGCGATCGCCGCCACCTTCGTCCCGTGGCCGGTCACATCCTGCGTCAGTCTGACAAACGGTGTCCCTGTCGCCTTACTCCGGTCAAATTCCCCGAGGCTTTCATTGATCGCATTTGCATCGTACTGCGTCCCTGTCGCCTGGTCGTAGAGCAGGACAATGCGGGTGCTGCCATCTGCATTTCTGAACAGATCCAATGTATAATCAATGCCGGAATCAATGATGGCCAGCAACACTCCATTTCCACTGAGTCCTCCGCCTTCCGGCCGCAGCACCGGCAGAAAACAGGCTTCCTGAAGTCCTTCACGGATCTGCGGCAAAAGTCTCTTGGGCTGCTCAATATATTCAATCTGCGGCAGTGCGGCAAATGCCCGGACAAGCCGCGCCGGAAGCGTCACGATCGCATATCCGGCAAGGAGAGGCTCCACAATCACCTCCTCGGAAGCAAGCCGCGTCAGATCGCCGCTGTATTTGACGATCAGCTCCCAGATATCATCCGCCCTGTCATATCCGTCAAACAGACTGCTGCCTTCCAATTGCTCCGCACTTTGCTCCGTTTGCACCGATAATGCGAGTGCCAGGGAATCATCCATTTTCTGACTGCTGCCATCCATTCTGCTGCCATCCACTTTGCCTATCACGCTCCAAACCGGTCTATCCCCATTTGCAATCCGATTGCGCTGCGAAACAAATGAAATATTCCGAGACAGTGCAATTGGCATCTGCCTACTACCAACATATGCGGCAAAAAAAGAATTGCCCCAATCCCCTGAGGCAACTCTTTTCAGTAATATACTGTTTGTGTATTGCTGCATGATTGCTCATGCGTAGATCAATTCCCAAATGCGGGAAATGAACCCTTACTCCATGGATGGGTAATCTTCAAAGTTCTCTTCCGGTTTCCTCGGTGGCAGCTCCTTGTAGCTTTCATCCAGGAAGCCCACGCTGTATGATCCCCCATCTCCACGCCATCCATACTGCATATGGCCTCTGCACTGACTGATAGTCGTAGTCTTTTTGCTTGCATTTACAGGCAATTGCTCAACGACGTACTTGGATTTCATATCTGCCAGTTCAATAACTTCCACGCCACGGCGATCTGGATCACCCTTTTCATATTGTGCGATGATGCCGTATTTCCCGTTGATCGTGGTTGCCGTTGTACTTGTAATGACATCAACGTTACGCCATTCGTTTAATGCTTCGCTGCGGTAGATGCCGACAAACAGACCTGCTGCCCCGTACGCTCCGTATACATTTACCTGATGTACTTTATTTCCGCATACTTCGCCGTAATTGCATTCGCCGATGATACCGCCGGCCACCTGCTCACTTTGTACCGCAGACTCCCGGAACATTTTCGGATTCGTACTTGTAATCGAACAATTATAAATGCCTCTGACCTGCTCACCAGCCTGCAGGCTGCCCTTTGCGGCATCAATTCCTGCTACGCCGCCTGCACACAAATAACCATATTCATCTGCCTGCTTGCATGTTTCGATGCTTGTTTTCTTTCCGATGCAGACATCGCTCAGGCGGCAGCTGTCAATCTTGCCCCGGTTGGTACCTGTCACACCTCCCATATAGAGCTCGTGCTCTGTATATTTGGTATAGCCCGAATCGGTAGTCACCTTTCCGCCGATTACCCGACAGTCGTTAATCTCACCGTTTGCTGCATTCATACCCGCAACCAGTCCTATGCTTGCTGTCATTTTCACTCCCTTTGCATAAAGATCTGCCGTCGTATCCTGCCAGATCACATTGATACCATCTATCCTTGACGATTCAATTTGACCCGCATTGTACCCTGCAAGCGCTCCCACATAATCTGCGTCAGATGCAATCGTGCCGCTTTGCTGTATTTGTCCCACAGAAGGACCCGTCAGAGAAAGCCCTGTTATTTTTCCGTAATTTTCATTTGTGATCACGCCGAAGTACCGGCTGTGCGCTCCGTTATTTCTGTTCTCGTTGCAGTATGCTGTATTCAGGTGAACGAAAATGTTTCTGATTTCACCTCTGTTCTCGCCAAACAGCGGAACATTCGCAGAATCAATGCTGATTCCGTACTGTGTGCCCGGTGCGCACAGAAGGTATCCTTCCTCCCAGGTATCCAGGATCGGCTCCTTCAGATTGCCAAGCTTTATTTCGCCGGTAATATAGATACCGCGATACTCCGGATAAGCCTTTAAGTAATCCAGTGCGATATCAAATTCAATCTTGTTTGATGCAGAAATCAGCTTTTTGCCGTCTACCGTTACGATCTTAAGCCAGTTTGCCGTCAAGAAGTCTGTATTCGGATTGATATCCCGGACTCTCGTATCCTGCTCCACCAGGAGTGTATAATAGCCGTAGTCTTCCTTTGGCACCTTCTTGCTCCAGTAGGAGAAGAGATACCCTTCTCTTGTCGGCTGTGCAATCTCGCCAAGTTTCAGATCGTCCTTCCTGCTGACCGGATAATGATACAGGTATACCGGTGCCGATCCGTCCTGCGTCTCGTACAGCGCTGCGCTAAAGATCCTTGTCTCGGCCGACCATTTCGCCTTCAGGCTGATATCACCTGCTGCATCTTTGGTCACATGGACAAGGCCGTTGTCAAGCTTCTCAACGCCGACCGGCATTTCTCCTTCTCCGGTCCATTCCCAGCCTTCGAATGCCATGTTTTTGCACACTGCAGGCGAAATATTAAAGTCACTTCGGATCTGATAGGTGTCCGGATTATACGGATTTTCCGCTCCCTCGGCATCTCCTAAGTCATATGTAATGGAATAGGTATTTCTCTTCCACTGCAGGCGGTAGACCGCATCCTTCTCTCCGATTGTAATGGTATTGCCGCTGACAACAGTCTGCTCCGGATCGCTTGCATCATACCAGCCAACCGGATCACATCCGTCTTTGCTCAGTTTACTCATCAGTGGTAGCTGAAGGGTCTGTCCGTAATAGTAGTTGCCTGCCGGTGCAAAATCAGAACCTGTCACCGTACCGCCGGCAAAATCGTAGCCCAGATAGCTCTTATAAAGCGCATAGTCAAAGTAAATGATTGTGGAGCCATCCCCTGCAATCTGCGCCACCTGATCCATCGGCTTTCTGTAGCCTTCCTTCACACCTTCCTGATACTCCGCTTTCAGCGCGCACGCTTCTTCTACAATGCTGCCCGCCTTCGCTTCCTTCCGCACACTGTACAGCGCATCATACGTTGTCGTATCCGTACCGGTCCGGTGCTCTTTCCGGTACATCACCGTATAGGCTACCGTCTTTGCTTCCCACTGCGGCTTGTAACAAATATCCTGTGCCGGCATCGTTCCGGTAAAGCCCCGGAAGCTTCCGTCGTAGCCATCGCGCGAAAGCACGGGTGCGGTGATAGGCGCGCCGTATTTCATACTGCCTTCGGAATAGCCATTTCCCGACAGCGTTCCTTCTCCTGCATCCCATGAAAGAGTGTAGGTCTTTCTGCCATAATAATACTCGATCACGCCGCTCTCATCCTCAGGTACGGTGATCTGCTGCGCCTGCGGCGTTTCAAAGCCTTCAAACTCCTTCGGCTCCGGCGAAATGGTTTCACCCCTTTCCCCGTAGATCGTCTCGGATGCCGCCAGGCTGTAGCCCTGTCCATCCAAATCCTCGGTATAATATTCTACCCTTACAGCGCGCGTGTTATCGATCCGGTACTGCGCCTTTGCGCTAAAATCATGAAGCGGCATATAGCTTGGAATGTGCGCATTCCATCCGAGGAACGTATAGCCTTCCTTCTCCGGTTTAACAGTTTGTGCAATATCACCGATGCCATAACCGCCGATCACCTCTCTGGTCAGAGAATTGCCGGACACACTGTCACCATCTGTATATGAGCCACCGTCAAAATCGAGATTTAAGGTATAACGCTTCCTTGCGTACTTGATTTCTACTTCTGTATATTCGGGTTCTGTACCGTTGTCGCTTTCTACTCCTTCTTCATAAACTATGGTTTTTTGTGCAAAATCCTGCGCAATCAGTTCATCCCCCAGATCGTATGCCACCGCCTTGGTCTGCTCGCCCGGTTTTCCAAACAACAGTATCCTATCTTCGGCACGGGGCATTCCCGATTCATCTTCTATGTTGTAAACAACATAGTACGGAACCATACCTTCGGGAACCGTCTTTTCTTCCCACTGGGCATATAAGAATCCCACGCCATTGTAATACTCCTCTAACTCGACATTTAACAATTCGTCGCCCGGCATGTAGGTCTTTCCGCTTCCGTCCGCCTTTGTATTCCAGCCGGTAAACTCGTAGTAGGCGGTATAGTTACCTTCCTCATCCTGTTGCGGCCGGATACAGAATATGCAATCCCAGACCTTAGACGGTGTGTCATAGCTTAGTGTCTGATATTTGAAATCCTCATAGCTTCCCGATCCGGAAGGTACATTGTTCCGATAGGAGATCTGATAGGTCTCTTCCTCCCAGACTGCCGTAAGCGTGACATCATTCTCCACATGATAAGAGTCGCTTTCATACCACACATCATAGAACAGATCGCCGTCCATCCAGCCGATCAGGCGCTGATGGTTCTGTACAATACTTGCCGGCAGATCCAGATACGTGCCGTCTGCAACCACCTCGGTCTTATCCTCGATGCCGTTTCCATACGAATAAGTGACCGTGTGACAGTTTCCCTCTCTGTAATATAATTTCAGCGTCGTACTACCATCCGGTCTGATTCTGCCGGACAGTACATTCTTTTCATTATCTGCATCCACCGTATAACCGGGGATCTGATAAGACTTCGGATCCTCCACGGTAACGCGCGCACCTGTCGTGCCCGTCATTTCCTGCGAGGTATACAGTACATAGTATGTTTCATCCGCCGTATTTTCCTCTTCGCTTCCCGGCACATTATTTTCCGATACCGACTCGACATAGTACTCGATTACATACGGCGTATCCGTCTTCGGTGCCCACTGTGCTACCAGCGTCTGTGCCTCATACGTATCCAGCACATCGTCCTTTGTCACATAATCGCCTGCTGCGTTGCCGGAAACCGTCCATCCGCTCAGACGGTATCCCTCGCGGCTTGCATCGGGCAGATCCGGGTAATTGCTCTTGTACGTTCCGTAAACCGGAGCTACGGCCTCGTCGCCTCCGTTTACATCAAAATTGATCTCCACAGCGGCAGGTGTCCAGGATGCCTTCAGACTGATATCCTGCTCCTGCTCCCAGACAACGAGTCCCTTTCCGAAACCGTCATAATAAGCATTTCCGGCATCGTCAACAAAGCCGGCAAAATCGTAGCCTGCTTTTTTCGGGATCTCACGAAGCGCAGGTACCGTCTGTCCGTAGGTAGCGCTTACTGTACCAAGCGGCGTACTTCCGTCTGCATCATACAAATGAAGGACTTTCTCACTCGCTCTCCAGTCAGCCTTTAAGTAGATATCACCCACCCGGTACATGTTAACCTCATCCAGGTAATTTGGCAGATCGCCTTCCTGCCAGGTCAGACCCTCCTGTCCTTCCAGCCATCCGATGAACCGGTATCCTGTTCTCTCAGCCTTGACATCATCCAATGACAGATTGAAGCCATGCGTATAGGTATCCTTCTTCAGATTCGCCGCATTCACAAGCGTGCCTTCATCGGTATCGTAATGAATGGCGTAGCTTCGTCCTGTATAGAAATACTGTATCAGAAGCTTCCCGTTTGCATCAATTTTTGTGGTTTCATTTTCGTCTACGCTCTTTCCGCACACTTTAATGTCATCTAAGGCAAATCCGACATCGTCCAGCAGATAGTCCTGCAGAGCCACGGCAGAGTCCGTCTCACCTTCTCTGTAAAGTCTGCCGTTCTCTCCGCCGATCATGACGTAGCTGTCCGTTCCCGGCATTTTGACATAGTACTCCAGGTAATAGGGTGTGTCCTTATTCGGCTCCCACTTGGCCGTATAGGTCAGATTCGATACGTCCATTTTCTCCAAAGGCGCAGTATCCCAACCTGCAAACTGATAGCCCGGCATAAAGTAGGTGGGCATCACGATATTGTCTTCATAGCGATAGCGGATGCTGACATCCGGATTCTCATCCCTGAATTTATCACCCATGCTGTAGGTCACAGTGTGGATCTGTCTCTTATAATAGATATTGACAACTGTCGATCCGTCCGGCGCAACGGTTGCCTGTTTGGTCGTCAGCTGCTTGTTCACCTCAAACCCATGCGGGTCTTTTCCGTCATTTGGTGCATTATCCGTCGTGATCTTATCCTGCGATAAAACATCATCCGTGTAGATACGCTTTGTCTTAGCGGCATCCGAATACTCCTGCAACTTGGTATCCAAAAGCTCATATCGTGAATTCAGCTGTTCATAATAGTAATTTACCGTGTACTGATTCGGAACCGGAACCCACTTCGCATATAAGGTCAGATGGTCATTTGGCATTGTCATGACCTTCGGGATCGTATACGCATTTTCATCCGTACATGCTTTGTCTGTATACCAGCCGCCGAATGCATAACCGACTTTGATCATATTTTCATCGAGTGGCTTGTCCTTCTCCTCGATCACAGCACCCGGTTCATAGACCTTCGGACGAATCTGCGGTCCTCCCTGCGAATCAAAGGTCAGTACCTTTCCGGCATCCGGATCCACCCAGCTCAGCTCAAAGGTACGGGAAAGTGTCTTCGATGCATACACACAATCCGGCTTTTTCCATGTGATGGTCATAGTCCCTTCGTAAGAATATTTTCCTTCCTTTGCATTTACGGTGATCGTATTATCGATCGGATTGTAGACAAATGCCGGTTCGGAAATTTCGACAAAGAATCTCTCTTCATCATCGTACGCAGAAGAAGAAGCAGTATAGTTTGCTCTCCTATCCCCGTCGTAAGAAGCATATCCTTCATCGCCTTTCTTCAGATCCAGATAGTTCATACGGAAGATTTCCTCCGGAACCTTCATCTGCTTGTCGCGAATCATCACAAATTCCGTGTCCAGATACCCGTTCCGTCCGGGCTCCGTCCATTTGCCGTCCTCATCGTAGGCAAAATTCAGTACATTGTCCTGCTCTCCGACCTTCCAGATCGGCCATTCATGACTGTACAGATTCGGCGTATAAGAGAACCTGCCACCCATCGCTTCGAGCGCAAGCTTTAAGTCAATATAGGCGCCCACTTCAATCAGGACCGCACCGGTCGCTGAGCTCTGGGCATTCTTTCCCTCTTCCTTCGAATAGCAATAGTAGAAATAGCCCCAGAGCTTGGCATACGCACCCGCCTCAAGCTGCAGACCGACCCCGGCGATATCCGTCGAGAATATGCCAAAGAGCACCTTCGCGCGCACACCGGCACGGATACCCATTCGGCCCATGACATAAAAGTCAAACTGATATTTCTCAGGTCGCAGGCTGACTGTTTTGGATTCACATTCGTTCTTATGGAAGAGACGCAGTGTAAACGTACTGCTCTGGCTCTTCTCATACTGGAAGCTCATACCGATCGCCATATTCAGATTGGCAGATACCACAAAATCCATGTTGACGCTGTATGCCGTGATATAGAACGGATCAAAATTACCGGATGCCTCAAAGAGCGGCACCTTGACAATGTCAACCCACTCTGCACTTGCATTTGCGATAAACCGTTTGTATTTTTCCTTCAGACCGCCGGACACCGTCTCATCGAGTCCCTCTTCGCCCGGCTCCTTGCTCTCTTCCAGCTGCTCTTTGATCGCTTCACTTAAATCGATCAGCTTCTGTCCATAGCCTTTGCCTTCACCGCTTGTATCCATCTGATCGGGGCCGAACTGCTGATCGTCCTCGCTAAGCGTTGCCGTTGCCGTGACCCCGATACCGGTATACAGCGACTGTTCAATGGTTCCCGACAGCTTGTAGTCATAGATGTAAGGGAAGATCCATGCAACTCTCCATTCCGCGCCGCCTGTTGCAGAAAAGCCAAGCGAAACCTCCGTTTCAAAAATTGCCGTCATATCAATGGTGATTTTATTGCCACCACTATTTTTCGACACATCAAAGCTGTATTTTAAGGCGATGCATACCCGAAGACCTCTGCTCTGCTTAAAATGGATCAGATCCTTTGATACGCTGACGCTGACCTCCGGTGTCTTATTACTGTATCCCATTTCCGCATCAAGAAGATCCTCGGCACAAACCTTAGAACCGTCCTCATAGGTGACGATGCAGTCCTTCAGCGTAAGATCCGTATCGCCGAGAAGCTCCTTCACATCATCCGTCTGCGCAGCCATTACCGCCAGATAGTTGCCTGCCTCCTCGGCAAAGCCGCTCTCTATCACCTGCTCGGTTGCCGTTTCCGCAATCAGATCCGTATCAATTGCCGCTATCTGCTCATCGGAAAGCTCCGAATCTTTATACAGATCCATGGATGCCAATATTTCCTCAAAGGTCGCCGCTTCATAGGAAATCGTTGTTGTCTGTCCCGTGGCAATCACATTGGTGATCTTGCCGTAGCATTTTGTCACAGCAGTCTTGTCCCTGTACTCACCGGAATAAAATGCCACAAAATCGCCCGGTTCCACAACGGTCGTATAGTCAAGACCCATATCTTCATAGCCGGTTGTAAAATCAAGCTTTTCACTTGCTATCGCAAAGCTTGTCCCGCTTTCGCTCCATCCGGTTACGCCGTCTCCCTCGTCGATGTCAATCGGCAGAACGTCCGGTGTAAACAAAACGTCCATTGCCTCTGCAGATTTATATGTATAGGTAGTGCCGTTTACCTCTGTGATCTCGATATAGGCCACCTTTTCTTCGAGAGAAGAATGGATATCTCTTTCATCCGGTTTTTCTCCCTCGTAGACGGCAACGATATCACCCGCCACGAAAGCGCCCTCTGTATAGGTAAATGTGCCCTTCTTCTCGTTCTGCGACGAATTTGCACTGACCGACTCACCATCTGTCTCTACCTGGGCAAGACCGGCATATTCCAGGATCTTCTGCGCATCCTCTTTGGATAACGCTTTGTCGGATGCGGCGAGATATTTCACGCCGCTGTCCAGAGATAGATTCATCGTCTCTTCTTTTTTGACTGAGAAATTATAATATAAAACATCCTTCGTCTGATCCGCGAAGGTCAGATCAGGCACTTTATCGCTTTCGAGAATTTCCAGCTGATAGATCGCCCCCTCCTGGAAGCCATCCTTTGCACAAACCGTAAATGTCCCGTCGCCATTGGACTCAACCGCAAGAACATCCTTCTCATAGGCATCGCTGTTATCGGTTCTGGACGAGTCTGTAAGATTGCTGAGCAAAAGGGCTGCCTTTACGTCCTCTGCCACCGCGCTCATGGAATGCGCATCCACTGTGATGGCAAAACCGGGCGCAACATTCTCCTGTCCGAGATAGTTCGGACTGCCCTCCTCCGTAAGCGGTGTTCCCTCACCGAAGTAGCCGTACAGCACAGTGTCCTTTGACAGCACATCCGTACTGCCGATCTTTTCGTTCAGATACTGATCATAGTACCAGCCCAAAAAGACTTTATTATCAATGTAAGGCGCCTGAATATCCTTCAAAAGAGTTCCGGCAGGCTTTACCACATCACTAAGCTTTGTGACACCGTCATATGTTGTAATATGAAAACTTTTTCCCTGTGTCGGTTCCGACGGCTTATCACCCGAACCAGAATCACCGGAGCCCGAGCCGGAATCACCGGAGCCCGAGCCGGAATCACCGGAGCCCGAATCTCCCGAGCCGGAATCGCCTGAGCCCGAATCGCCTGAGCCCGAATCGCCCGAACTGCCACCTGCTTTTGTTACCGTCACGGTGATTGTTTTCTTCACTTTATTACAATCCGCTGCTGTGATGGTAATTTTCGCTTTTCCTTCCTTCACTGCAGTGACTTTTCCTTTTGGGTTGACCTTTGCAACACTTGTATTATTACTCTTATAAGTAAGCTTCTTCACCGTCACTTTCTTCGGCGAGATCGACGCGCCAATCTTTGCGGACTTCCCGACCTCAAGCTTCAGATCTGACGCTGTAATCTTCTTGACCGGCGTACCGATCGTAATCTTACAGGTCGCCTTCTTCTTGCCTGCCGTAACAGTGATTGTTGCTTTTCCTTTCTTTCCTTTTGCTGTGACAACACCTTTGGAGCTGACCGTAGCAACCTTATTGTTGCTTGATTTCCACTTTAGGGTTGTCTTTGCACTCTTGGGCGCTACTGTAACCTTCAGTTTCAGTTTTTGACCCTTCTTCATCACATACTGTGTGTAATTCAGAGTCACTTTTTTCACTGACGCCTTCTTTGTAGCCGCCTGTGTCTGCATCGGTATCATACCGACGATCATTGCGATTACAAGAAAAAATGCCAGAAATCTGCTTGCCTCTCTCTTCATATTTTCACATTCCTCCTGTTCCACTCCTCTTTCAGACATTTTGTCTGATACTACTTTATCACACCTCGATCAAAAATGTACACTAGCCAAAAAGTTAGTATTTTGATTTCTTTTTCATTTTTTTACACTTGCTCAGTTAAAAGTTTAGTCATATATGCAGTCTTATATGCAACAAAAAAATCCTGTCCACAGCCTTATGTATGGCCACGGAAAGGATTTTTGTCTTCCTCTACAATAATCCCAGCTTTCTCGCTTCGGTTACCGCTTCGGTTTTGTTCTTTACATTTAATTTTCTGTATATCTGATTGATATGGTATTTTACATTTGACTGGGAAAGCCCAAGTTCCTCCATGATCACGGATTGCTTTGCACCCTGTTCCAGGTACTTTAGGATTCTCCTCGCATTCTCACACAGCGTAACCTCTTCCTGTCCTTCTTTCAGATAACCGGGATAATCATGTGTCATTGCCTCAGTTTCTTTCATCAGTTCCTTCAGGAAGTTCTTCTCCCCCTTCGTGTACGTTCGTTTTCCGTCTCCCGCGTCCGTCCCCCATGTGGTCTCCCGAAGCATCTTGATCGCGCCGGCCCCTTCTTTGGAGATCAGCCGGATAAAATGATATTCATAAGCGAAGTCAAGCACCTCGCCGAACGTATCATCCCAATTTCTCTTGCCGCCGCGATATAAAATCATCGCCTGGAGGAGCTTTACTTCCATCCCCATGTACTTTCGTCCTGCTACCTCTGTATAATACGCAAGCTTCATAAGCAGGTTGTAGGCCAGTTGATTCTTGCCGGTCAAAAGATATACTCTTGCCTTGGTCAGATAATGAAATCTGTCATAGACATCAAAGTACAGATCCTCATTCGGTGCCTGTGAAAGCCAACTGTTTACCGTCTTTGTATCCTCTTGATACAGGGCAATACGCGCAAGGAAAGTCTTTGCATTCGCAATCACCTTGTCATTCTCCTGCGCCGTGGCCTTACTCAAAAAGTTTTCCATGATCTCTTTTGCCACATCCGCCTGCCCCTTGCACACATGAAGCCATGCAAGGATGCCGTCCGCCACAAAGGCAAGCTCGATATCGCCTATCGATTCCGCCTGCATTTTACCTCTGGCCACACAGCTTGCGATCTCAAAGTCATCTCCTGCCTTTTTCAGGAAGCTCTCTGCCAAACCCAGACTCACCATGGCTCTCCCCTGCTTTCCAAAGACAACCTCAAGCACTTTCCCGATAGAGCCGGCAATTTCCCTGTCTTTTTTCGTCAGTTCCGTAAGATCCTTTCCTCCGTCTAAGATGCTTGGCAGATTCGATGTGATGGTAAATTCAGTCAGCGCTACTTCCCGTTTTCCCAAAAGCGTATTTGCATTTTTCAACAGCTCCATAATACCGACATCATTTCTGTGCAAAAGCGCAATATCCAGATACAGAAGTCTGCTTTTGATATCTTTTTTCTTATTCCCTTTTTGGTTCCTGCAATACGCTTTTAATGCCTCATACCATTTTTCACTTTCCTCGGGATTGAGCAGAAGAGCCTGCAGCATGCACATACCCTCCATCAGATACGGGCTTTCCAACACCTCTTCCTCCGAAAGCTCCAGATAGTATTTCCTAAGTTCATAAAAGTAAGCCTTGCCCGGAGCCGTTCTGGCATTATCCTCTAAAAGATCAATGATTCTGTCCTTTGCACTGGCCGTCTCAAACATCTGCAAGGCCTTTACCGGCTGCTGATTCATTCGGTAATACATGCCGGCGTTGATATAGAGATTTCTGATCCGTTCTTTTTTGTATTTCCTGTGCAGGCGCATATGCAGAGCCATTCGCATCCCCGGATGAATTGCATAGCAAAATCCGCCGTCTTTGCCGAGTGATACTTTCAAAAAGTTGCCTTTCCAGCGCATCTGCTCCAAAAGCCTGTCCGCATCCGTTCTGCCCGTAATATATTTTGCCATCTCTCCGGTAAAATCATTTACAATACAGATCTCCGTCAGAAATTCCAGTATATCCACTTCCCAAAGGTCAAAAACATGATATTCCAGATACTGGCTGCATTTCATCTCCACTTCTGTGGAATATGCTTCAAATTCCTGTTTGCTAAGGATACGCGGGATTCCGTCCGTGCTTTCCCTATAGCAGATGGCAGACAATGCCCAGACAAACGGGTAACCGCCTATTCTTTGCAGCGTAATCTCCTTCTGCTGCGCATCAAACAACATCTGTGTCTTTTCCATATATTTTTCCGCATCTTCTCTCGAAAACAGAAGCTTACTCTCATCAATGACATTCATTTCACAGCGCAGACGAACCTCGAGAAGCCACGGCGGAATGGGGCTCCTTCCAACAAGGATCAACCAGACATCTTCCCGTTCCATCAAGTTCACAATGCATGTCTTCAAGCTTTCATAACGATCAAAGGGCAGCTCATGAAAATTTTCAATCACAACAATTTTTCTCTTGTCCGAAACCGGTTCAAACGCAAGCTCCTGCTCTGTCATCACTGCGGCATCTAATTCGTAATACTTTCTTTTGGCAAAAAAGTGTTGCACCAGCATCGTCTTACCGGTCCCGGTCACACCATAAATGTAGGTTGTGACCGCATCAGCCTCTCCCAGCTTCATCAGCTGGATTGCCGGTCGTATGCGCAGATAAGGCATCCCTGCATTCTTTTCTATATTTTTTTCCGGATCCTTTTCCGGATCCTTTTCATTTTCTATCATAGAAATCATCGCTCACTTTCCTTGTATACAATCGCATCGGCTTTCTTTCATCCAAGCAGGCATAAGATACCCGATATACTTTTGATGCAAACTGTGTTACAGTGATAAGAGAAAAAACAAAAACCGAGAAATGTGGGGTGTTTTTTGATGGAAACAACAAACAAAAACAGCGGACAGATCTATGTCAAGCAAGATCTGCACGAGGATAAGCAACACGGCAGTCTGAATTATCCGGTAGCATTTTACCATATCGATCTGCGCAATATGTATCTGGGAATCGTGCGCTGGCACTGGCATGAAGAAATGGAATTTATGTATGTGACAAGAGGATCAGCCAAATTTCTGATCCAGGACAAATGCTATGTCCTGAAAAAAGGAGAATGCGTCATGGTAAACCGTAATACCATGCATGCCGTCCAGCCGGTGGGCGGCTGCGAATGTGAGTATGAAACAATTGTATTCCATCCTAATTTCGTCTTTGGTTATGAACACTCTTATCTTTCTTCCCATTATATGCTGCCACTCCTGCAAAACCCGGGTATGCGCGGATTATTTCTGTCCCCGGAAAAAGAGACCGATAAACAGCTTCTGGCAATCCTTGTCAAAATCATAGAAGTCAATAAGGAGAAGCCTTACGCCTATGAGCTCAAGACAAAGGGTATGCTCGTTCATATCTGGCTATTGCTTTTGGAGCGAATGGCAACAGATCACACAACAGACAACATGGTCGTTCATAATCCGCAGTCATCTATAGATGAAAAACGCGTCAAGCTTGCAATCAATTATATCGCCAAGCACTATGCACAGCCCATCACACTGGATGATATCGCCGGCTCCATCCATATCAGTAAAAGCGAATGTTGCAGATGTTTTAAGAGATGTGTACAGGTCACACCTTTTGAATATCTTCTGAAATATCGCATTTATACTGCGATCGACCTGTTGCAGAACAACGAAGAAGAGTATTCCATCTCCGAAATTGCCATGCGGACAGGCTTCAATTCCAGCAGTTACTTTAATAAGATTTTCAAAAAATATATGGAGTGTACGCCATCTGCCTACAAAAAGCAGATGGCCATGGGCATTACTGCCCCGATCATACCCACCCATATCGATATGATGTAATCTGTATGCTACTGATTCAGATCATTGATCGTTTCCGTCAGTTTGCCAAGTGTTTCCTTGATCTCTTCGCTTGCGGCAGACATATTGATGGCAAGACCCTGCACTTCCTTTGCCACCACGGCAAAGCCCTTACCGGCTTCTCCCGCACGTGCGGCTTCAATACTGGCATTGAGTGCAAGGATTTTTTGTCTGTTTCCAAAACCTTCAATACGCTTGGTGACTGCATTGACCGTCTCAATCTGTTCGGACGCTGCCGCAATGCCGGTCTGCAATTTTCCGATAATATTTGTGTTATTACTGGCCATATAGCTGGCACGAACAAACATATTGATCACTTCACCGAGCAAATGTGCGGAAGCCTCTATCTCCTCCTGCGTCTTTACCGGCACCTCACGAAGCGCCTCACAGTATTCGTCAGGATTCAATCCCAGCTCGAGTGCTTTCTGCCGGAAAGCTTCTTCATCCGGCGTTTCCGAAAGTACCTGTCCTCCGATCACACTGCCTAAAACAGTTCCGTCATCTAATGTAATCGGAATACCAAAATCCATCAGACCTGCGTGACAGAAATAAACGCCTTTTCCTTCTCTGTCACATTTCTCGCATCTGCGCTTCCCCTCCATGCTGCCTCTCGTCAGATCGATGCAGAATCTTGTGAAATTATAGCATTCACTGATATACTCTCCATCCTCTCCTACCGCTACGGTAGCAAGCCCTGTCGCAAGCGCCCAGTTCTTCATAATTTCCTCAAACTGCTCCATGTCGCAAAAATCCTGAATTCTCATGTCTCTTCTTCCTTTCGTTATTTTATTCTGTTTTATCCTGTTATCATCTGCTCTTCAGACTTCCTATGACAAACGAAAAGTCTGCATGGTGCCGGAGAGCTGTTGTGCGATCTCCCGAAGCTGCTGTGCACTCTGCTCCAGTTGTGCAAACGTATCTGCCACCTCTGTGGTCTGTGCCTGCGTCTCCTGTGTGCTCGCCGCATTCTGCTGTGCAATCTCCGTCAGATTTTCAACCGTTCTCACGATTTCATTTCTGGAATCTTCCAGCTGAACCGTGGTACTTTCTATCTGTTCAATACTCTTTAACGAGATATTGATACCACCCATGACCTCTCCCACAATAGATTCCGTCTCGATCATATTGCGGCTCTGATTATCCACAATCCGGCGCATACGCTGCATAGCGTCGACCGCCACCTGAGAATCATGCATCAATTCCCTGGTAATCTCTTCTATCGTATGGCTGGATTCATTTGACTGCTCTGCCAGCTTCTGGATCTGCTGTGCAACCACTGCAAAGCCCCTTCCGCTTTCTCCCGCTCTCGCTGCCTCGATACTGGCATTCAGTGAGAGGAGATTGGTTTCCTCTGCAATTGCAGCAATGATCTCTGTCGCCTCCTGAATCTTTTTCACCGATTCGTTGGTCTGATTTGTCTGACGTGTGACTGCCTCAATGGCCTGTTCCACATCACGGCTCGTCTCCATGAGCTGTCTGATGGTGCCTGCCGCCTGCTGACTGGACCTGCGCATCACATCTGCATTTGCACCCAGCGATGCCACCTCGCGGCTTGTCATACTGATCTGTTCTCCCATCATCAGTACATGGTCTGATGCTTCCTGCGTGCTGACCGCCTGCTCCTGTGTCGTCTCCGTAATGCTGCCGACCGCCTGCTCCACCTGCTGCATGATCTGATTGGTATCCCTGGCTGTCGTGCCGAGCAGCGCAGAGGTCTGCGAAAGCTGTCCAGCATTCTGTGCAATCTGGCTGATCACATTTGTCAGTTCATCCCGAAGTGATACAATCGCTACGGACAGATCGGCAATCTCATCATTCCGTTTTAACAGAGCGGGCGCAATTTCCACATTCAGCTGTCCCGTGGCAACTGTCTCCACAGCATGGATACTTTTTTGCAGTGCACCTGTCACAGAACCCGCCATAAAAAATGCCAGTCCCAGACAAACCAGCGTGATCAGCAATACTGCAATCACTACCAGATAAAGAATTCTGTTGATGGCCGCATCCTTTGCCGCCTTATCCGTACCGACAAACAGCATACCAACCGCATCTGAACTGTCCCCCTTTTGAAAGACAGGTACATAATAACCATAACACAACGTACCGTCCAGTGATACACTGCGGCTGAAATATTCCTCTCCGCCCTTCAGAACCTTTTCCACTATCACATCTCCCGCCGGAGAGCCGAGAATCCTGTTGCCGCCTGCATCCAGAGCAGAAGTCATGATCCGGCGCGTGCCATAGAAAAATGTGACGTCCATGCCGGACTCCTGTTTGATACTGTCCACCAGAGTCTCTGATTTTGAGATATTGTAGCTTCCCTTCCAGACATCACCATTCTCTGTCTCCAGATACTCTCCCGAATTTTGGTTGTAGGCAGCAAGCGCAGCCGCAGCCGTCCCCCGCAGAGAATCCCGGATTTCGTTGACCATCGAGCTCTTTACTCTCGTCATGGTAATGATAATGACAACCAGACCCAGTAAAAGAATGGGAAGGATCGTCGTAAATAAAAATTTCTTTTTTAGACTGATTTTCATTGCGCTCCCCCTATTCCACTACCGAAACGTTCTTGTAATACCAGTTGATTCCACCGGTGATCGTCGCATCATCCAGCGTACCTCCCGGTGAGCCGACGATAGTACCGTCATTTGTCTCCATCTCTCCGTCAAATACGTTAAAAGTGCCGGACAAGATTTTCTGTGTTGCCTCGTCCACTTTCTCCTGTGTACCTTCTTTACAAAACCTTGCCAAAGGTGTGACAGCCACCAGCCCTTCTGCCATACCTCCGTAATAATTACTTCCGTCCCATGTACCGTCTATGACACTCTGCACAGCAGCGGTATAATAAGCACTCCAGTTCCAGATCACACTACACAGACAGCTGTCAGGTGTCTCCTTGCTCATATCCGAATTATATCCGATTCCGTATACACCCTTTGCCTGCGCCATAGTCTGCGGATAAGGGGTATCGCAATGCTGTGCCATCACATCGCACCCCATATCCAAAAGCTGCCCGGAAGCTGCCTCCTCCGCCTCGGGGTCGTACCAGCTGTTTGTCACCTTTACATAAATCTTTGCCTCGGGATTGACTTCATAGACCCCAATGGCAAAAGCATCGATACCACCTGTCACCTCGGAGTTCGTCGTGTCCTGCGCTGCCACATAACCGATCTTATTCGTCGTCGTGTTCATACCTGCAACAAGCCCACTGATGTAACGGGCCTGATAAATCCGTCCAAAATAATTATTGAAGTTTTTCCCGTTGCTCTTATACCCTGTTCCATGGGAAAAATAGATATCGGGATATTTCTCTGCCATTTCCTCCGTAGGATCCATGTAACCCCAGCTTGTAGTGAAAATGATATTACAGCCTTCTGCAACACACTCCTCAATTGCCTGCCGGATCGCATCCGAATCCGAATCGTCCACATTAATCTTCCGCACAATCTGATCATCTGATAATCCCAGATTGTCCTGCATTCCCTGAATGCCAAGGTCATGCGTATATGTGTATCCGCTTCCCTCTGCCGGGTCCGTGATGTGCAGTACACCCACCTTAATGTCCTCTTTGGCAATCCCCTTGCCACTGCTCTGCTGCCCGGTCTCCTTGGCATCGCCTGCTTCCGTCGCAGCCTGACCGGATACAACCGCCTGATCGTAGCCCTCATTCGTCGCCAGATCGTCAATCGTATTCCCCGCGCCGCATCCGCCAAGGAGTAATCCGCCAAGCAAAATCGCCAGCAGTCCCAGTTTTCCTTTTATCATATGTTTTCGCTCCCTTCTATTCGCCTACTTCTCTCAGGATAATAGATTTCTGATATTCGCCGCTGCCTTCTTCCGTGTAAAGTTTCCAAAAATACTGCACAACAGCAACATAAGCAGCAGGAAGAAAATGTGCATGACAACACTGCCTTCCTTTGTCGGTACATACATCAAATAAGCGAGTATGCAAAAAACCATTCCGGATAAAATGGAAAATGCCATATGAAAGAATACATTGATATTCCCTCTCATAGCCGCTGATTCATTCTCCCAGACCAGTTTCGGATATTCACTGTCAAGCCATATGCCAAGCCCTGTCACCCAAAAACAGCATAAAAAAGAGACAACCAGCATGTAGACCGTTTTCACGATGCCTGTTCTGAAATATATGCAGAGCATGCATACACATAAAAAACTGCTGCTGTAACCAAGTACCATACTGACGGCACCCTTGATCATAATCTGCTTTTCATAGGAAACAGGGATATATTTCATAAAATCTATATGGGCACCCTCTCTGGTAAAGGAAGTGGAAGCCACCGCATTTGCCCCCGGTATCAATACCGACAACAAAAGAATACAGAGCAGAAAGATGATGTCGACGCCGCCCCTCTGCTGTTCATAAAACTGCCTGTACTTAAGAAGTGTCTCGGTTCCTCCCTTCCACAAAAGAATACCCGCCGTTACAACCGGCCAGACATAGGTCATCATCATGCAATTTGTCACATAGGCTCCCGTCCGCGTCAGGGTTTTCATTTCCTTATAAAAAAAGGATATCTCCACGCGTCGCATTCTGCAGGCCTTCACAAATGTCTTCGATGACATTTTTCTCCTCTTGTTCCCTATGCTTGCCATTCTGTGTACGCCCGGCAGATAAAGTCTCGATGCAAGAGCCAAAAAACCAAGCGCAATCCCTATATTAACCAAAAGATATCCGATAAGCGTCACAGGGTTATGCTGCGCAATTGCCTGTGCAAGCAATCTGTCATGGAAGAACAATACATTCATTACATTCATAAACCGGTTCTGATGCCCTACCATACTACTGACAAAATTCTCAACCATCAGACCGTCGATTCCGCCAATCGCCCATGCCACAAACAAAAATAACACGCCGGAAAGTCCCCATACCAGAAAACTCACATCCTTAGGCGAACGGATCCGCCGCGTAGCAGCCATAAGCAAAGTGCTGATGATGCCACAGTATAAAAGCGGAAGAACAGGCAATGTAAAAGTACCTATCACCGCTGTGACGATGCCGCTTACAGAGATACCTGCCGCAACAAAATACCCGATAAAAGCGGACAGTAAAATAGCAAATTCCATCATGCTCTCTGCCAGGTATGTCTGTAAAAGCTTTGCCGTTATGATTTCATGTATCTTTAGTGGCAGCGGCAGCAAATGCTCCAGATCCGAAGAAAAATAAAACGTAGACAAAACCACCTGAAACCCAAATATCAGTGCAAACACTGCCATGAAATGCATGACAAACAATAATCCCTGTTCATTTCCACCCGCCTCAATGAGTGCCTGCGTCATTAGGCACGTCAGAATCCCGACGATCAAACAGCACGGAATTATGATACAGGCTATCGCCAAAGCGCCAAAACACTGATACATCCTGCTCTTTCTCTTCTGCGCAGGTTTTCCCATCTCCTGATTAAAGAGCAGCGCCTTTGTCAGCATCAGAATTTTTTTCATGATCATGCTTCCTTTCTGCTTTCTACGCTTCCTCGTTTATCAGCATAAAAATTTCTTCCAGCGAACGCTCCGGATAACTTTGCATCAGCGCCTCAAGCGTCCCGCCATATACCAATTGTCCCTTTCGGACCATCAGTATCCTGTCACAAAGCTGCTCGGCCACCTCAAGAACATGCGTGGAAAAGAAAACACAATTTCCTTCCTCTGCATGTTTACGCATTCTCTTCTTCAGTGCAAATGCCGCGCCCGGATCCAGTCCTGTCATTGGTTCATCCAATATCCATACAGGCGGATTATGCACAAGCGCTGACACAACCATCATCTTCTGTCTCATGCCATGGGAGTACTCGCTCATCGGTCTGTCCAGAACCTGTTTCACCTCAAAATCTTCTGTCAGCTCCTCAATTCGCTCCATCCGCTCTTCTTTGGAAATCCCATAAATATCAGCCATCAGATTGATAAATTCAAGCCCGGTCAGCCTCAGGAAAATGTCCGGATTATCTGCGATATATCCGATAGACCGCTTTGCGGCAAGCGGCTCCCGGGCAATGTCCCTGCCGCATATTGTAATCTTTCCCTCTGTTGCATTCAGAATCCCCGTCAACATCTTGATCATTGTTGTCTTACCGGCTCCGTTCTGTCCGACAAATCCGACGATCTCTCCCGCACGAACGCAAAAATCCATGTGATCTACTGCCAAAAAACTGTCGCCGAACACTTTTGTCACATGCTCCGCACAAATCAGTTCTGCCTTTTCGCTTTCCACTTATTCTCATCCTTCCCAGTTTACCACCCGCTGCATATCCGCAGGAGGTGAAACAGTAAATTCCATTCTCTCCCATGTAATGGGATGTGTAAATGCAAGTCTGTAGGAGTGAAGCGCCTGTCGGCCGATCCATTCCATATCAGGATTGTACAGATAATCGCCGATCAGCGGATGACCGATATACTGCATATGGACACGAATCTGATGCGTCCTGCCGGTCTCCAACTCCAGCGAAACAAGACTATGGCCGTTTTGCTGCTTCAAAACCCGGTAATGCGTCACAGCGCGTTCCCCATTTTCGAAATCTACTTCTCGTTCAATGATGGAACCCGGTTTTCTGGAAAGCGGCGCATCAATTGTTCCCTGCGCCGGACTAACCTCTCCTCTGACAATTGCCAGATATTCCCGCCGGATCTCCGGAAGATCAGGATTGCCTCCCGACTTTGCCGCTGCCATGCTGCCTAAGATTCCCGCACTGACACTATGTTTGGCTACGATTGTGAGCCCCGACGTGTCCCGGTCCAGCCGGTTGATACATCGATAGACAAATGGCTTGCCCTGCTGCTTATAATAATAAGCAAGTGCATTTGCAAGCGTATTTTCATATTGGTGCATGGAAGTATGGATCGGCATACCTGCCGCCTTATTCAAAACGATAAGGTCTTCATCTTCATATATAATATTGATCGGATGCTGCACAGGCGGAATATGTGCGGAAACCTGCGTCTCCACAATCCGAACCTCCAGCAGATCACCCGGCTTTACACGCACATTCTGAAATACCGGTTCGCCGTTCAGCCAAATGCTGTCCGCACGTTTTTTCAAGTCGATCAGGTTCTGCGCCGAATAATGTCTGTTTCGCAGATAGCGGCTGATCAGAACCCCGTCAGCCGCCTCTTCGATTCTATATGTAATATTCCTGTTCATGCCATATACTTTTGTTCAAACTCCTCAATGGAAATTGGTTTCGAGAAGTAGTACCCCTGGAACATGCCACAGCCCATATCAGTCAGCATATCCACCTGTTCCCTTGTCTCTACGCCCTCGGAGATCACATCCATCTTCATCTTCATGGAAAGCTTGATGATACCCTCCAGAATCGTCCGGCTTCTTGTCTGGTTGGATGTTTCGTTCAGGAATTCTCTGTCAATCTTAAGGACATCCGCCTTAAAGTCCTTGAGCATATTAAAGGAAGAATACCCGCTTCCGAAGTCATCGATCTCAATGATAAATCCACTCTCCTGCAGCTTCGCAACCACCTCCAGAACGTCAAAAAAATTGGTTGCAAGTGCCGTCTCCGTCAGCTCAAGTCGCAAATTCGCAGGATTGATGTCATATTTTTCCACCAAAGCCTTGACTGTCGCATAGATGTCTATGTAATAAAAGTCCTTTGCGGAAATATTCACGGAAATATGCAGATCCTCACGCCCGATCTTCTTCCATTCCGACAACCTGTACGCTGCCTGCTCCCATACATACATATCCAGCTTATAGATCACACCGGCCTGTTCCAGATACTCGATAAACTCACCCGGCATCAGCAGTCCTCTCGTCGGATGGAACCATCTTACCAGCGCCTCTGCACCATGCGCAGTACCATCCTTCCTCGTCTGTGGCTGCAGGAAAATGCAGAACTGGTTCTTCCGAAGCGCCATGTCAAACTCACTGAGAACCTGTTTGCGCTTAATCTCATTACTGATAAAGTTCTGATTGTAAAAAGCTACTTTTTTCTGATAATCACCTTTTATGGATGCGATTGCTATATTCGCTTTATCGCAGGCCACGGAAATACTTTCTTTGATATCCTGCATCTCATAGACACCGGCATAAATCTGCAGCTGATAACTGCTCTTCCGGAACATCCCCTTCAGACTATCCGTCAGCCGGAAAAAATCCGCTTCCCACATTGTCTCTTTCGGGATGCACAATGCAAATTTATCCCCACCGATCCTGCCATATACACCATTCTTTTGAAAATAGGAGCGAAGCTGCTCTGCCTCTTTGATCAGCAGATTATCGGCAATCTCATGTCCGTACAGATCATTGATGAGCTTAAAGTCCTTGATATCGGTACAGATCATATAATATTCGACTTCCGGATTGCTCAGTATCCGCTCCTGTACCTTCTGAAAGAAATACTCCCTGCTGTATACCTTCGTGAGTGAATCATAGTTGATTCTGTAATCAAGCTCATCATTTTTATATCGGAGAGAAGTAGTCTTCGCATCCATCTCTGATATAAAAACATAAGAATAATATATCAGGGAAATGATACATACAATTGCATTTACAATACAAACGAGTTCCATTACCTGTCTTGATGCGCCTTCGATGCGATTCTCCTCAGTCTGAATCAAATATGATACGATGACCAATCCGCTGTCAACAATCGTAAGTCCGACCGCATATGGAAAAATGTCCATTCCGCTTTTGTCATTGTAGATAAAATAGACAAATATAGGAATCACCATCATTCCGTAAAACACAAAACCATATCCCTGCCCCGCAAGCAGATTGCCCAAAAAGGCTGTCCCAATGAATTCAAGTGCGAAATAAAAGATCCATGGTCTTAAGTCCTTGCTCTTTGGAATCAGTATCATTCCAAACAAATAAACGAGCGCAGTAAAGCCGAAGAAAATCGCAAGACTCTCCACCTGAAAATAATACAAAAATCCGACAAATACAATATGCGCCAGAAATGCATTGCGATATAATTCTTTACATTCTTTTTCCGTTCTGCTAATCTGTCTCTTTTCCTGTTTCATACGCTCCATATCATCACCCCGCGTTCTCATACCCTGTCTGCGCACAGCCGATGATGTCATATCCCTTTATATCTTGTCATTCCGTTCCCGTACCGAATCGGCAAACCCGTCATGCTTTTCCGTTTCAAGACCGGTATTATGCATACTATTTAATCTACTATATCACAACTTTGTCTGTTTGGAAATAATTTTTGTGCAATTTGTATGTCTTTTTATCGCGCTTTTCTCATTCTTTGTGCACTTTCAGCCGTAACTTCCATACACCCCTGCAAATGCGTGATACATTTTCTCCATTCCGCATGCAAACTCTGTATAGGAAAATTTAAGCTGCATTCTGCTCTTTTCATTGCTGCAAAGATGACTTTCCCCACTGTCCACCGGAAAAGGAAGCAGTATGCCCTGCCTGCGTGCCTGATTTGCCGTCATTCTGACAAATTGCACATCAGGCTCTGCCTGTCTTTCCAGCTCTTTTGCAAAACGCTCATAATTCAGTATCTCATCACCGCACAGATTATAGGCCTGTCCGAATGTCTTCGGATTCAGAAGGCAGGCTTTGACAGCCAGTGCCGCATCCTTGACGTAGAGGAACTGAAATTGTCCCGTCGCGTCCGTAATAATGGGCAGCACCTTATTCTGTACCATAAGCTGCACGAAATACGATTCACGCGGCGCATAATTGTACGGACCGTATAATATGGCAGGTCGCAGTACCGTCCACGGGATATTCCGCATGCCGCACACCTGTCTGATTTCTTCCTCAAGTGCCACCTTTCCGGCGATATAGCTTCCTGCTTCTCCTTGAAAAAGACGCTTTTCAAACGCAGTATCTTCTGCCATCAGTCCGCTCTTTCCCCGTTCATACACATCCACCGTGCTGATCAGGATATATTGTCCAATCTTTCCTCCCATGTGCTCCAGCACAAATGCAATATCCCCTTTTTCATAGGCACAAAAATCAATCACCACATCAAAATCCTGCGTGATCCCCCGCCAGAGCGCCCTGTCGTGTCTGTCTCCCGTCACCTGCAATGCACCATACTCCGCCATGGAATAGGTTCCGCGGTTGACCACAGTGATCTCATGCTCCGTGCTCTCCATCACAAATACTCTTCCAAAAAAATAGCTTCCGCCAATTACCAGCAGTTTCATTGTACGCTCCGATCCGCCGCCTCTGCAACGGCATAGCAAGTTCTCATTACCATATTGAATCTTTATTGTCAGCATAACAAAAATGCGTGGTTTCCACAACCACGCATTTTCAATCGTCTTATTGGCAGGCCGACTTACTCAACTGTTACATTGACTGTTTTATATACACCGTTTTGCGCATACACGTAAATTTTGCACTTGCCGGCTCCGCGTGCCCGAATCGTGCCCTTGCTTGTTACGGTTGCCACAGTATTGTCGGTTGATTCATAACAGATATTGCGGTGATGCTTGATCGGCTTATCCTTCTCCACCTCGACAGCAGTAATTTTAGCTGTTTTTCCAACCTGCAAGGTAACCTTTCTCGCATTCTTAGTCCGACCAACTTTTTTAATCTTGATCGATTTTGCCACGCCGTACTTACCGCCTGTTGTTGTGGCATGGACAGATTTTGACGCTGCCAGCGTCACCTTGGTACCATTTACATTCTTGTAGGCAATGACAACATATCTGTAATACTTTCCGGCATCCAGTTTCTTATTTGTGTAAGAAAAGGTTTTATTTCCCTTAAATTCCTTTAATTTTTTGTAAGTCTCATTCCGCCTGCAAGGATTTCCATACAGGATATAACCGTCGGCGTCTTTCACCTTTGTCCATTTGACGGTCACCGAATTCTTTTTCAGATTCGTCGTTCTTGCCCTGAGCATGCCAAATGCATCCCCCTTGATTTCTGTACTTCTTTGTACAGCCTCATCCGTCAAAGTCAAAATTTCTTCTGCAATATTACGCTTTTCCTTTAAATCCTGTATTTCCTGTGCTGTCTGTTCGTCAACACCGAGCTTCTCTTTGATGAGCGAAACACTCTCCTCCCGCGCCTTTTCTGCAAGCAGATTTTGTACAATGACTGCAGAACCGAAATCCGGGATTGTATCTGTCACGCCGCACCCGTGATCACAAACTGCCGTCTTGGTTCCATCCTGCCCAGCAGTTGCATTGCCGTCCGGAACATAAGCAGTAAAGCTGTGTCCTGTTTTCGTTACAACTGTCTGCGGTTTCAAAACAACCTGACAAACCGCGCAGTGAGAACCAGCCGTCTTTCCGTCCTTTGTGCAGGAAGCAGGCACTGCCGCATCTGCTGCTTCTTTGTGTCCGGTTGCCGGGATATCTGTCACATCCTTTGTATCCTCAAAATCATATTCCATACCGTTTACCGAAACCGAAGCCTTTGCGGTATAGGTTGTGACACCCTTCTGTGTACAGGTCGCAGGTGTCTTCACAGCTGAGGTGATCTGACAACCATAACAATCTTCATGCGTTTCATCATTTCCGCAGGTGAATGTGACGGTTGCTGCTTTGCCATCCTCCTGCCACAAAAAGACAGGTGCTGTGTAATCATAATCGTGTCCCTTTTTCGGTATTTCATTCGTTGAGACAGAAATACCTTCCTCATCCGTCAGATCATTCTCCGCATTCGTATCTGAAAAATATTTCTCACATCTGACGCAGTACCAGCTCTCGCGGTAGCCGTGTGTCTCACAAACCGGTGCCACATATTTCTGATATGAAAGCTTATGTCCCGTCGCTGCCAGAATGGTATCCGCCTTTGTGATCACACCATCTTCGTTGGCATCGCCTATCTCATCCACTGTCTTTTCTCCGCTCTGCGCATAGAATTTGTCACAGCTTGCGCAATACCAGTATTCCATATTTCCGCTTGTCAGACAGGTAGGTGCAACTGCCTCTACATGGGTGAGACTGTGACCTGTTGCCGTCAGGTCTCCAACGATTTTGATGTCTGAATAGCCCTTTCCAAGGAATGTCACAGATGCATAATATGCCGTTGCGCCGTCGGTCAGACAACCTGCCGGTGTCTCCACATCCGATGTCACCGTCGCAGTCACCGTTTTTTTATGGTCACCATCATGGATGCAAGTGAATGTCGCTGTTGCAGTTTTGCCATCATCGCTCCATGTAAATTGGGGTTCGCCGTAGGTATGACCGAGCACTGCTATTGTCTGCTGCGCTGTCAAAACCTCACCACATACAGAGCAGTGTGTTCCTTCCGTCTTTCCTGTCGCTTCACAGGTAGGCTCCTCTTTCGCATCTGTTACCACGGTATGACCTGTCGGTTCCAGAATTGTATCGACTTTTGTTGCCACACCGTCTCCATTGATATCATCTATCTCTGTCGTACCATATGCTGCGCCACTTTTCAGATATTTATTACAGCTGCTGCAATACCAGTATGCAATATTACCCTTTTCTGTACAGGTAGCTGCTTTTGCTGCTGTCGCTGTTAAACGATGTCCCGTTGCGGCAATATCATCTCTTGTCGTAGAATCTGTGTACTCATTTCCCTCAAAGGTTACTTCCGCCGTGTACTTTGTCGTGCCGCCTGCAAGGCAGGTAGGCTGTTTGATGGTTTCCTGTGTCATTGTCACAGCCGGTGTCTCCTTATGACTTGTATCATTGGTACAGGTTAACGTGGCTGTTGCACTTTTGCCATCTTCGCTCCATACAAATACCGGTGCACCGTATGCATGGCCAAGCTCCGGAATTGTCTGCTGCGCTGTCAAAACCTCACCACATACAGAGCAGTGTGTTCCTTCCGTCTTTCCTGTCGCTTCACAGGCAGGCTCCTCTTTCGCATCTGTTTCCACCGTATGACCTGTAGCTGCCAGAATCGTATCTACGATTGTTGCTACACCGTCTTTGTTGGTATCCGGTATCTCTGTCGTGCCATCTGCTGCGCCATTTGCCAGATATTTCTTACAGCTATCGCAATACCAGTACGCAATGTTACCCGTTTCCGTACAAGTCGGTGCTTCCGCTGCTGTTGCTGTTAAACGATGTCCCGTTGCGGCAATATCATCTCTTGTCGTAGTTTCTGTGTACTCTTTATTATCAAAGCTTACTGTTGCAGTGTACTTTGTCGTACCGACTGCAAGACAGGTAGGCTGTTTGATGATTTCTTTCGCCACCGTCGCATCCTGCGTCACCTTGTGCGTTTTATCATTACCACAGGTGAATGTCGCTGTTGCCGTCTTACCATCATCGCTCCATGTAAAGACTGGTTGTCCGTATGCATGACCAAGAGCAGGTATTTCCTCTGTCTTTGTCTTTGTATACACCTGTCCATTAAAGGTCACCTTGCCTGTATAAGTTCGCTCACCTGCCCCTTCACAGGTTGCCGGTGTTGTAACCGCACTGGTCACCGATACCTCATGGGTTGCTTTATGTGCCTCATCTTTCTCACAGATAAAAGTGGCTTTCGCCGTCATTTCCCTCGTAGTCTGATCCTTCAACCAGTCAAAGTCCTCTGCATCTGATGTATTCTTTAATTTATAATCATGATTCGTTGCCGGAATGTCCTTGACATCCTTGGTGTTGCTGTAATCAAGTGCCACGCTATAAGTCGTTGCCGGATAGGTTCCGCTTATACTGTAGGTTGTGGTGCCAACTGCAGTACAGGTAGGTGCCTGCTTAACTGATGATGTTACCGGTACATCTGTATCCGTCTTATTCTCATTTGTTACCTGTGTGCTACCCTGAATAGTAATCTTGTGCGCATCATTATTCGCACAGGTATATGTAACCATTACAGTCTTGCCATCAGCTGACCAATCATATACCGGAGTTCCATATGCATGATGTAACGCAGGAATTACCTTCCATGTTTCTAAGGCAGAAATATACTTAGCTGATGTTGTCCCCTCCAATCTCAGATTCTCTGCATCTGCCGCCTGATTTGCCGCATCCTCATGGTTATCTGCCGCAGCGAAGTGCAAGCCGCAGTTGCTACCATAATCACATTGTCTGCTGCAGGTCCAGTAGGCCTTTGTTCCGGCAGTCTCACATGTTGCATCCACACCCTCGGTGTAGGTGAGTTTGTGTCCTAGTGCCGGATCGTTCTTTGTATCCAGCGCCTCATAATATACTTCTCCTTTTGCATCATTATATGGTGCAAATTCCGCTTTATAGGTACGTATGCCACCCACTGTACAAGTAGCTGTTGTACTGCTTGTAATCTGTTTTGCGATACCATCCGCTCTGTTATTGACTTTATCCGCATAAGCAATCAGAGTGACCGGTGTTGTATTCTTTGCACAGCCACTTCTCTGGCATGTGAATTTCGCAGTACATGAGGATTCGTCTGCTGCCCACACACAGCTTGGGGCTCCAAAGTCATGCCCCAGCTTGGTATTTGGTATTTCTTCCTTGACACCGAGCTGTGTACTTATGCACCTTGTACATTTGTAAGTATATGTTGCCCAAGCATTCTCTTCACAAGTTGCCGAATCAATGATTGATTCCGTGTTATTCTGCTTTTCGGAATAGTCATGTCCCAATGCCGCAATTGTCAGTCTGCTTTTCTGTGCAGTTGTCAGACTATTCTTGCTATTTTTTTTATCCGCTTTCTCTGTGTTAACCGCATCAGTCTGATCACCAGTCAGTTGTTCATTCGTACAGCCAAAGGTTTTATGACACACGCTGCAAGTGAGCGATGCTTTATTACCGCTTGTCGTACAGGTCGGTGCTTGGTAAGGGGTCAGTGTAAATTGATGTCCCAAAGGAGCAATTTTCAACGCTTCTGTTGTTGTCGTCTGTGTTCCGCCCTCATCACTGAATAATGCTTTGCATACTGAACATTCCCAATATGGTTGTGATCCCTCATCCGTACAGGTCGCCGCTCTGCCGGAATAAGAAATCAAATTGTGCCCGTTTTTATCAACTTTCAATTTATCAAAAGTCGTTGGCGTCTTCGCTTCATTAAAGTAATTATTACATCTTCCGCATTGATAATATGCCTCATGTCCATCTACCGTACAAGTAGGATCCAGATAGGAAACAAGCTCTCCGTAATCATGTCCAAGTGCGTCGATTGTTATTTCACCTTCCGTGACCTCGTAATTTCCGTCATCATACGCATACAGGTATCCACACTTGCTGCACTGATAATGAGCCGCTTTTCCCTTCTCTGTACAAGTGGGTTCCTGATATGCAACCGGCGTCATAGCATGAGGTTCCATATTGAAATCTTCTTTATAGTATGTATAATCCTCACCATTGGCTGTTTCTGTATCATAATTCACCTGATACCAATCAGTCTTTGAAGCACCAGCCTGCCCCTTAAATGTAACCTGATACTTGATTGTTCCTTTTGTCAGACAGGTCGCCGTGGAAGAAGCGATCGTACTTGTCGCTGTCAACTTTTTGACATCCTCACAAAATGCACACGGAATGGACAGCGTTGCCTGTGAGTAATCTGTTGCCCACTCGCACGTTGCCTTATTCTTGTCATACACATGCTCAATGGTATAGGTGCCAAGTTCAAGATCCATCACCGGATTAAACAATGTTCCTCCTGTTGTAGAAACCTTTACCGTGTAAGTACCAGGCACGGCAGGTGCCTCGGCAAGCTTTGTGCCGGTTGCATTATTATAATAAGCTACCGTCATAGTGCCCATTTCAGCCGGTGTATATGTTGTATTAGTATTTACCTGCACATTCTTGGCACTGCCTGCGATGTTGATTTTCGAGCCGGAAGTCGGTTTCATGGTAAAATCGCTGGTCAACAGTTTGAATTTTACAGGAATGTTTACAGAAACGCCAGCAAATTTAACGGTAAGCAAATTGTCCTTCGTTGCCTTATTGACTGTATGATCTGAAAATTCATAATCTTGAACCTTATATGCTTTATTATTGATTTTAATTTTCATTGTGATATGGTTTTTATCCAAAGTGGTTGCTCCATTTTCATTAATAGCAACGCCTTCGTTGATAGATGCTGATACCATGTTTGTATCCAAGGTAGTAGAGGTGTAAGTGTAGAGATAACCAGTCCCTCTTTCACCACCTCCTGTACATTTATATGTAAATGTGCCGTTACTGTTTTTTCGTAATGCACCATTATGATTATCAAAGCCTGCTCCTGCCTGAATAACCAATACTTGTTGGTTAAATGAAGAGTCGTTTACCGGGCTGTCCCCAATGGTACTATTTTCAAATTCCGTCTGTGCATCACTAAACGATAATGCCTTTAATATAGCTGACCCCGTCGGCAGAGCTGTCAGACAAAAATCCTGCATATCGGTTATATTTTTATCTGTCGGCACAAAAAGATACGTTGTTCCATTGGTACAACTCGTATAATTTGTAAAATTATAATACACCGTATTACCCGCAGCCTTCACCTCCACCGGTTCCACCGCTGGCAGCATCGTGATTGCAAGCGCAAATGAAAGTACGAGTGCCAGTATTCTTTTCTTAATTCCTCTCATACACATCTTCCTTCCTTTGTAGATATTCATATGTTTTTCCCTTTCTCGATATTTTCTGAATATGCCGCCTGATTACCATGCAACATTTTACTTGCCTGCCACCACTATATCATCCTAACAGCACCAAAAGCGCCACAAATCATGGCGCTTTTGGATGTTTTTTTCAACTTTTTTGTATTTTTTATGTTCTTTTTGTTATTTTCCACCAAAAAACTCATTTGTTATTCTTTTTCCTACAACTTTTTATCAGAGATCCTCACACAATATATATCGATTTCTTCCCATGTCCTTAGCCGAATACAGTGCTGCATCTGCATTTTCAAACAGTACCTGATACTGTTCACCATTTTTAGGCGAAATGACAACACCAATGCTTGTCCCCAGTCTTACCCGCTCATCCGGCGTCTCAATGGCCTCCACTTTTTTCGGGAGCTCGTCAAGCCATGGAATTAAAAACTTCCTTTCTGTGATTCCATGTATCCAGACCTGAAATTCATCTCCGCCAAACATGAGAAGCAGGCAAAGTGACGCAATGCTCAGAGAGCTTCGGTTACTTTCCGCGACCTCCCCTGCAATCTCTTCATACTCCTGTTGCCCAATGCCGCCGTAAAAAAATATCTGTCTGCATTTTTCACTAAATTTCTTCATTTGTTCTTTCACCTGCCCCCTCTTCGCTATTACTGTTTTCCATCTGCATAATCAGCCATCAACATGCTTTGCATTCTTGCCTTTGGTTTTACATCCCTGTATTATCGACCAGTATAGCACCCCAACAGCACCGAAACCGCCACAAATCGTGGCGGTTTCGGACATTTTTCTAATATTTTTCCAGTCAGTTTTTACTACAATCCGCGTTTCAACTCTCCGGCCGTCATTTCCGCCCAGCTGTACTGGGACATGTATTCTCCGTGGTAACTGTTGATCGCAGTCACATCATTTTTCAAAAATTTGTAATAATCACACTCCAGCTTTTCCACATCGATCGCAAACGAATTTCTCTGACAGATCAGAACATCTGCCGCTCCGCATTGCCGAAGCAGCTTCTTCAGTTCCGCCATCAGATTACGGAAATAATGATGTCTGCGCACTGCGTCAGTGCTGTCCTCCCAGAGAATACTGCAGATCTGCGCTGTATTGGCAGAAGCGCCCTTCAGGTCAATAAGGTACGCAAACAATTCCTTGGCGAGACTGCGGCCGAATTGCACCGGTTTTCCCTGATAAAATACCTCAAAGGCGCCAAAGCACTGTACGCGCAGTCCGTCTCCTTCATATCGGGGAGGCGTCCTCAGATTGGTCAGTGCCTCCTGTACACGATCTGTCTGAATCGGCTTAAGCAGATAACCGCTGGCGTACAGATCAAAAGCATCCAGAGCATATTCGGAATATGCCGTCACAAAAACGATATTCAATCCGGGCTGTATCACTTTCAATCTCTTTGCCAGCTCAAGGCCGCTAAGCTCCGGCATTTCGATATCCAGAAAAGCGACATCAAACTCTTCCTCACCTGCACATTCCAGCGCCTTTTTGCTGTCGTCAAAGCACCTCATATCCGCACCCGGCTGAAGCTCCAAAAGCGAATCCTTAAGTTCCTCCAATGCGATCGGTTCATCATCCACCAATAGTAGTTTCATCCCTGTTTCCTCTTTATCCCGGGTATTGTAATTGTGACAGTCGTCCCACATCCCGGCTTGCTGTCTACGGTAAATTCCCCCTCACATATAGCTTCCACACGTGCTTTCACGTTCGCAATCCCCACATGCACTTTGTCATCGTCATGCGACGCATCCGGGTCAAATCCAACACCGTCATCCTTTACTGTTATCCTCACGCCTCCCTGATCTGCCTCAGTTTTGATCCAGACAGTTCCTCCCTGATTACGCTGCCGTATACCGTGGCGTACCGCATTTTCCACAATCGGCTGTAGCGTCAGTGGCGGGAGCATGAAACCATCCTCCTGTATATCATAGATTACCCGAAGCTTATCTCCAAATCGTCTGCTCTCCAAAAGCAGATAGCTTTCCACATGTACAAGTTCCCTGGAAAACGGAATACATTTTTGTTCCGACAAAGAATTGATCTCCGCCCGCAGGCAGTCCGAAAAAGCATCTATGACTCTGACCGCATCCTCCTGATCCCTTTTCACCAGATGCTTGATGGTCTGCAGGCTGTTGAAGAGAAAATGCGGTTTGATCTGCGCCAGCAAAATATCCATGCGCATCTGTGCCATCTCACGGTCCATTTTTGCCCGTTCCTGAGCCTGTTCCACCTCAAAGCTCAAAAAAGCAAGCAGACAGGCAATGGTAATTCCAATATTTAAGATGGCTATCCCATAAATAAGAAGCTGGAACAGTGATGACACTACCGGAATCAAGGTAAACAAAAATACTGCCGTGCAGGTGTTACGGCTGAAGCAGCGACGATTCCGCAAAAGCAGAATCAGAAGCACCAGTATTTGCACAAGTCCCATTGCGGTCGGCATCCAGAAATGTTCTGTTCTGTGATAAAAATTGTGTGCGTCAAAATAATAAAACCAGTCCGCAAACTGTGAGATGACCAGACAAATTGATGCAAGAACGCTGATTCCGTCAATGACATGCACATAGCAACGCGCAGACGATCTTTTTCCTTCCGGCAGTATCCAATAAAGATACCTGGCAAAAAACATCAACATAATATAGTTCAATTCAAACACGGCGAAATTGCTGACCCGCACAAAAACCAAGCCGGCAGTTGTCTCATTCCCCCGAAATAACCATGCAAGCGTATCTGACACCAGCAAAACGGCATTTGACAAAAGCAGCCATCCCAGCATCCTGCCTGCTGCCCGCTTCGGATAATTTTTCTCCGCTAGGACACACCACGCCGCAACAATACAAAAGAAAGCCCCCCACAGCTCCAAGGGAATATGTATATACCGTAAATCTCCCATTTGTCCCTCACCTATTCCTTGCGTTCCTTCTGTTCTTTATCCCGCAAAATCATCACGCGATCTCATCCTGCAAAAGCGTCCATACCGGAATGTCCGTTCCAAATCTGCCACGATATGATCAACAGAGATGATATGGTTTTCATTTTACAGGAACGTTACGCCCTTAGATGCTGCATATTCCACATCCTCTTTCGGCCAGATGGATGCCTGCACCTCTCCCAGATGAGCCTTGCGCAAAAAGAACATACAAATTCTGGACTGTCCGATACCGCCGCCGATCGTGTAGGGAAGCTCTCCTGCAAGCAGTGCCTTCTGGAAGGGAAGCTCTGCCCGTTCGGGGCATCCCGCCTTATCCAGCTGCTCCCTCAAAGAGTCTTCATCCACACGGATTCCCATGGAGGATAATTCCAGTGCCATGTCCAGCACCGGATAATAGACGATGATATCTCCGTTTAATTTCCAGTCATCATAGTCGGGTGCCCTGCCGTCGTGAGGTTTTCCGCTTGCAAGCTTATCCCCGATCTGCATCAGAAAAATCGCGCCGTGCTCCTTCGCCGCAATATTTTCCCTTTCCTTGGATGAAAGTTCGGGATAGGCATCCTCCAGATCCTGTGATGTCACAAATGTAATCTCTTCCGGCAGGAAGCACTCCACATAATTGTACTCATTTGCCATAAATTTCTCTGTGACACGGAGAGCCTCATAGACAGATTTGACTGTATCCTTCAGCGTTTCGATCGTCCGGTCTTCCTTGCGGATAATTTTCTCCCAGTCCCACTGATCCACATAGATGGAATGAATGTTGTCTGTGTCCTCATCCCTGCGGATGGCATTCATATCGGTATACAGACCTTCTCCCACCTCAAAACCGTATTTGCCAAGCGCCATGCGCTTCCATTTGGCAAGGGAATGGACAATCTCCGCTTCCTTGTCATCTAATTCCTTAATGCCAAAGCTGACCGGGCGCTCCACGCCGTTTAGGTTGTCATTTAAGCCCGAATCGGGTTCTACAAACAACGGTGCGGAGACTCGACTTAAATTCAGCTGCGTAATCAGTTCCCTCTGAAAAAAATCCTTTACACGTTTGATTGCTTTTTCAGTTTCCTTGATGCCGAGAGAGGACTTGTATCCCTCCGGAATAAAAATATGGCTCATGCTTCTTCCTCATACTTTCTTTTATAATTCGCAGTTATTGACTGTTCTCGGGAACGGAATGACATCTCTGATATTGCCCATTCCTGTCAGGTACATGACGCAGCGCTCAAATCCGAGGCCAAATCCTGCGTGACGCGCAGAGCCGTATTTGCGCAGATCCAGATAGAAGTCATAATCCTCTGCCTTCAGCCCGCATTCCTGCATACGCTGCACAAGTACATCGTAATCATCCTCTCTCTGGCTGCCACCGATGATCTCGCCAATGCCCGGTACCAGACAGTCCATAGCCGCTACGGTCTTTCCGTCATCATTCAGCTTCATATAAAAGGCCTTGATCTCCTTTGGATAATCCGTGACAAAAACAGGTCTTCCAAATTCCTTCTCTGTCAGAAATCTCTCATGCTCCGTCTGCAGATCGCAGCCCCAGGAAACCTTATAATCAAACTCATCATTGTGCTTCTCCAGAATCGCGATCGCGTCTGTATAAGTGATATGCCCGAAATCGGAATTCATGACATGAGTCAGTCGCTCAATGAGCCCCTTGTCCACAAAATTGTTAAAGAAATTCATTTCCTCCGGTGCATTTTCCAGCACGTAACGGATAATATACTTGATCATGCTCTCCGCCAGCATCATGTCATCCTTCAGATCCGCAAATGCGATTTCCGGCTCAATCATCCAAAACTCTGCCGCATGGCGCGTTGTATTGGAATTCTCCGCGCGGAAGGTCGGTCCGAAGGTGTAAATATTCTTAAATGCCATCGCATACGTTTCTCCGTTGAGCTGTCCGCTCACCGTCAGATTGGTCGGCTTACCAAAGAAATCTTCTGTATAGTTGATGCTGCCGTCCTCGTTTTTGGGCACATTGGCAAGATCCATCGTCGTCACCTGGAACATCTCGCCGGCTCCCTCGCAGTCACTTCCCGTGATCAGCGGCGTGTGCACATACACAAAATCTCTCTCCTGAAAGAATTTATGAATGGCATAAGCAATCAGCGAACGCACTCTGAATACAGCCTCAAAGGTGTTTGTCCTTGGACGCAGATGCGAAATGGTACGCAGATATTCAAAGGTATGACGCTTTTTCTGCAGCGGGTAATCAGGCGTCGATGGTCCCTCAATCACAACCTCTGTCGCCTGAATCTCAAATTTCTGTTTTGCCTGCGGCGTCGGTGTGACAACACCCTTGATGATCAGTGCCGCTCCCACATTCAGCTTGGAAATCTCTGCAAAATTGGGAAGCTGATCCGCATAGACAACCTGCACCGGTTCAAAGAAGGTACCATCGTTGATGACCAGAAAGCCGAAGCTTTTACTGTCACGTTTGCTGCGAAGCCATCCCCCGATCGTCACCTCCGTGTTTGCATAGACTTCCTCATTCCGGTACAAATCCCTTACATTTACCAAATCCATTTTCCTTCTCCTTTTTCATGTGATCCTTTTTTACGCAAGTTTTCCGCATGCTCCGCTCGGTCCCTTTTTCCATCAGCTCGCATCGAATATCTGCCTGCCATGTCTCATCCGGCCGGCAGCCTAACGGGGCTTTCTTTACAATACCCACGGAAAATTCATCTCATGTCTGTTATCATAACACGAAATGAAGCAATATACAAACCTTCCCCGCACTACTTACTTATAAACTCTGAATCCGTTTCCGACAATTTGCTGCGATTCTGAAAAAATAATAAAAGCCTGACTGTCTATTTTTAATATTTCCCTCTGAAATACAGGTAATTCATTTTCCTTCAGCGCACAGATCAGAACATGATTCTTTTCCATGGTATAAGCTCCAACCGAATCAATTATGGTGACACCACGTGGCGAACTGGTTACCAGCTTTCGGGCAATTTCCTGCCCTTTATCCGTAACTACAAGAGCGAGTTTGGAAACGTTGAGCTTACTCATCAGAAGATTGATGGAAAAAGAAGCCAAAAACAAAGCCAGTATGCCATACAATGCCAGATCAATGGTACGAAAAGTAATAAGTGAAAGCAGAATTACAAACGTATCTACCACAAGCAGAAGATTCCCAATCTTAACCTGCGGACACGACTTTTGCACAAGTCTGCTCAAAATATCCGTTCCGCCCGTAGAACCACCTTCTATCAGAGTCAGACCGATACCTGCTCCGTATAACACTGCCCCAAATACAGATGCCAGTAAAACATCGTGTGTCAAAGGCGGAATGTACGTAAACAACTGTACCAGTACCGACAACAATGCCGACCCGATAATCGTATTCTTGACGAAATCACGTCCAATAGATCTGAAAGCCAGCAACAGCAGCACTATATTGATGACAGCAAAAGAAATACCCGGCTGTATCCCCAGCGTATGATAAAGTATGGTTGCAATACCGGAAACCCCGCCACTGACTATTTTATTCGGCGTATAAAACACACTGATTGCAAGCGCGACCAGGACAACTCCACCAAAAATTGTGACATATTTTCTGATGCTGTTCTGTATTTTTATATTTTTCTTCATCATGTTGCATACTCCTATCTGCATCATCTCAGCATGAGATCAAATTTAACCGTAGATACTGCCATTAGAAAAGATATCCCTATGCGAGAAAAACCTTCCCCGCATATTCTGCGCCAGGGAAGGTTTCTTACTTTCCAATATCGAAATAACCGCCACATCACCATATCGTTAAATATTTGCACCATGATCGATCACGATGACCTGTCCTGTGATTGCGGCAGATTCATCACTTGCCAGGAACAGGATCGCATTTGCGATCTCATCCGGCTTACATACCGGAAGCGTCAGGTCCGCATGCTTTGCCATTGCTCCCATCATATTGACATCAAGATTTTCTTTCTTCATATTCATTGTCATCGGTGTTACAACACTGCCGGGACACAGTGCATTACAACGCACATTCTCACTGGCGCAGCGCATGGCGATATTCTTTGTCATACCGATCACAGCGGCTTTACTTGCCACATAAGCGACCCCGCCGCCTCCTGAGTATCCTGCCACACTGGAAATATTGACAATAGAACCGGACTTCTTTTCAAGCATGATCTTGGCTGCCTCTCTTGTCAGATAAAGTGTGCCCTTCGTATTGATGTCGATCAGGTTATCGATTGTCTGATCTGTTACCTTCTCAATTGCTTCAATGCCGCTGTCTACCACACCGGCATTATTGACCAGAATGTCAATTGTGCCGAACACTTCTACTGTTTTTTGAACCGCCTGGCTGCACTGCTCCTTCTTGGAAATATCACACGGAACTGCAAGCGCCTCTCCCCCTGCTGCCTTGATCTTCTCTGCCACAGCCTCAAGCTGCTCCACTCTTCTGGCGGAAATCACTACTTTTGCCCCTTCTTTTGCAAAAAGCTCAGCTGCGCAAGCGCCGATTCCTGAATTCCCCCCTGTGATAAGTGCTACCTTTCCTTCAAGTCTTCCCATAGTTTTTTACCTCCTGTCGCTAGATTTACGATGCATTTATGTGCCTCTAACTACACTTTACCACTCCGTTTTTCGCACTTCAAGTTGAATTTTGTGTTTGTCTACGATATGATTACATTGGTCATTAAGACTATGTTATTTGAGTCGAAGGTATTTTGGCTCAATGATATATACACAGGAAGAAGCAACATGATTCAGTTTGTAGAGGTGGAGTGCCCGAATTGCGGCGGCAAGTTGACAAAGACAGGGGAGAATACGGCCACCTGCGTGCATTGCGATGCAGAATTTCTGATTGACAAAGGCCAGCCCGCGCGCGTCACAAACGTGTACCAGGCGCCTGCCAAGACCAGCAGCAATTCCAACACTGCTGCCATCGTTGTCACCATCTTCAGCTTTCTCATTATAGTAATTGTCACGTTAATCGGCACGATGTCGCATGATGAGCCGGCTCCCACCGAAACAACCGTCACGGAACAACCGCAGAAGGTATACTCCGAATTTTTCCGTTGCTTCGCCAAAGCTGCTTTTCAGATGACACCGGATCAGGTGACGGCACAGCAGCTTGCAAAAGTTACCTTCCTGTCGATCGACCGTAATTTTGATGGTGTCCATGTAGAATACGCCCTGGAAAACGGCGCCTTGCAGAGCATTGAGATGTCGTCCGAGGCAAACTCCTACTTTGATGATATTGAGAAATTTACACAGCTCAGTTCTCTGGATTTGCAGAGTCTGTCCCTGACAACCGGCGATCTGAGAAGCTTCACAAACCTGACTGAGATAAAAACCCGCAATTCCCCCGATGAACTGGCGCAGATTGTCTCCAATCCTGAAAAAATAACATCCCTTACAAGCTATTCCGCATCCGATCTGACCGGAATCAATGTGTTTTCCAATTCGGAACAGCTCTCTCTTGTGTGCAATGATGAATTATCTGATCTCAGTGACACAACTATGTCACCGATCTGCGACCTTTAGGTAAGCTAAAGCACCTGGAAACCGTCTGGTGCGGTGAGAACGCAATCTCGCAGGGCCTTGACCTTGGCGATCGCGTTACCGTGATCTCCGATTCCAAAAAAGCGGGCGAGTTTTGATGAATAACTATAGTTCTCCAGCAATATAATAACCATATTAATTTGAAGAATGTGTTTTCGTCCTTTAAACTGATAGCAGTAGTAAGTGAAAACTATAATTCCACCGCGATATTTTATAAAAGCAAATATCCTGCCGGGAGTTATCAATTGTTCAAAATGGTGAAGATATGAGTTATCAAATTGGAGAAAGAATCAGGAGATTGCGAACGATGCGCGGTCTGAGTCAGGAGCAATTAGCGTTAGCTTCCGGTATCACAACCACCTATCTGGGACTTCTCGAACGCAATTTAAAGAATCCGACCATTAAGGTCATTGAACAGATATGCAATGCCCTCCAGATCAGCCTGCAGGATTTTTTCAATGAAGCAGTTCAGGATTTCCCCTGTGATTCAACTGCACTTCAAATTCAGCATTTGCTTTCATCCTGTAATGAAAAAGAAAAAAAAATCATTTTAAATTGTGTAAAGGAAATGGTTCATATGACACAATTACAAAAATAAGGAGCTGTGCACGAATTATTTCATGCGACAGCCCCTTATTTTTATTACCTTAAAAACCTTTTACTTTTACCTTTGCGCTCAAACCTTTGCTTCTGAAAAGCTTCTTATAGCTCTTAAGCTTTTTCTTTGGTACCTTGATCGTTGTTTTCGCGCTGATACCTTTGAATGCATTTTTTGCTACGCTTTTGCTTGTCAGTTTATTTGTTTTAATCACGATTGTATTCAGATTCTTGCAGCCCTTAAATGTATTCGCGCCAATCTTTGATACATTTTTTCCGATTGTAACAGTCTTTAATTTTGTACAACCGTTAAAGGCATCCTTGCCGATTGCAGTCACATTGTTTCCGACCGTGACCTTTTTAACGTTCTTATTTCCCTTCAGTGCCTTCGCATCTACTGTGGTTACTTTGTAGACCTCACCTGAAATTGTGACTGTGTCAGGAATCGTGATAGTAGACGATTTCTTGTTGGTTGTGCCCATATAAGTAACAGTCAGCTTTCCTTCTTCATTTCCGGTCACCTTTGCAATTGTCTTTTTGCCGGTATCACTTGCAACCGTACCAACCGGAGCAGTCTGAAACTGGTCATCGTCCTCATCATCCCAGTCATTTCCTGTATCCCATGTCGGTATCCCGGACGTGATGGTAAATGTGCTTGTAATGCTGCCCGTACAATTATTGATTCCTGAGATTACAATAGTGGCCGTACCTACGGCAGTGTTGTTCTCATAGGAGACCGTGTAATCCACATCCTTTTTCAATACATTCGTTCCGTATTTCACAACAGGCTCCGGTGTCTGCGGGTTTCCGTTATATTCTACGCCGGCAATCTGATCCACGGTCACATTTGACATGGAAAGCGGATTGATCATAAAAGTCTTTGTGATTGTTCCGGCAAAATTATTTTTGCCTTTTATAATGGCAGTTGCATTCCCTACAACAGTATTATTCCTAAAAGATACAGAATAATCATCATCGGTTAAGCAATAGTCGCCAAAGTACAATTCCATATTTGGTGTCTGCTGACTGCCGGAATATGTCACTGCCGGAATTTCTACAGATTCCACATCATCCATACTCGCCGGCAACACTTCATAATAATAGTACCCGTATCCTCCGAAAAGATTTCTTCCTTCCAACATGATACTGTATTCTCCGACATTTCGCACATCTACATCCGCCGGATAAGAGATTTTATAATTTGCCTTATCCACTTCTATTCCGTTGTAGCTGACAGAAACACGCGGTTTCTGCTCATCACCACCATCAAAGATGGTATCCTCGACAATAACCTCACAATCGCCAATATATGGTTTATCAATTGTAAAGGTCTTTGATATTGTTCCCTTATAACTTCCTATTCCTGTGATTGTCGCAGTTGCCGTGCCGGGCTGCACATGATTACTGTATGTTACCTCATAATCCACTCCCTTTGTCAGTTTAACACCGGATTCTTTTCCTGTGATAGTCAGTTCCGGCTCCACTCCTTTTCCTGTATAACCCTGACTCGGAATATAGCTGACGGTTGCCTTTGACATATCATAATATACTTTGACGTCAAATGTGTTTTTTTGTCCTCCATAGGCAACAGTGATCTTCTGCGCACCGATTTTGTTTTTACTATATCCTGTAAACGTACATTCTGATGCATGTACCGAGGTAGGTGTTTTCTCTGCATCAGATGTATATACTGCTCTTACATCGATTCCATCTGCAGAGAAAGTATCTCCATACAGATATTCTGTTTTTGTCGGCAACGCGTTGACACTGATACTGTCACTGAAACGATTGAATTTGATATTCGGACATGTCGTATCTGCATAAGCCTGCACTGTTCCGCCTTCTTCGGAAAGGAAGGTCATATACTCCTTATCGTCAAAGGCATCTGCCTGCAATATGACATCCGGGTTGTCAAAACGAATGATTGCTTGCGTACCATTGCTATTAATAAACCTAAAAGCAGACTCTCCAATGGATGTTATCTTTTCAGGAAATGTCAGATTGCTTAACCCCTGACAATTATAAAACGCACAATCTCCCAGTGTCGTTAATTGTGAGTCCTGTGGAATCGTCAATGTCGTCAATGCGGTACACCCACAAAATGCACACTCACCAATTGATTTGCAGTTTTTTGGTACGACAAAACTAGTCAAAGCGGTATTATATTCCCTCCATGTAGAACCGCCAAATGCATAATCTCCTATGGTTTCCACACTGTCAGGCAAAATAACATTTTTCAAATTGATACAATTCTCAAATGCATAACTGCTTATGGTAGTCAATCGACTCTTATCAGAATCAATTGGTACTGTGGTCAAGCTGGTGCATCCACAAAATGCACTATCCCCAATTATCTCTACAGCATCAGGCAGCATTATGTTCTTAAGGTTACTACAATCATAAAAGGTTGCGTTCGCAATGTTCTTAATCGGACTGTTTGCATCCATTGTGACAGTTTGTAGTTGTCCACAAGACGCAAATGCACTCTCACCAATACTATCCACAGTGCCAGGCAGTTTTACTGAGGTTAATTTGTCGCATGATCGAAATGCGAATCTCCCAATGCTTTCCAATTCTATTCCGGACAAGTCAATTCCTGCAAGACCGTCATTTTCATAAAATGCCATTTCGCCTATGTTTTTCAATTTTGTATTTTCCAGATTTATTTTTGAAAGAGCTGTGCAATTTCTGAATGCATCCTCTCCTATATCTGTTAAATTACTATTTTCTGCAAATTCAACTGTCGTCAATAACGTACAATTCGAAAATGCACCATCATATATTGATATTACAGATTCCGGAATCGTGACTTCTTTAAGTGTGCTCATTCCACTAAATGGCTCATAACTTCTCATGGCATTTCCGCCATCCAAAGATACTCTTCCCCCAATCTGAGTAATGATACCCTGTAAATCGCTCAAATCAACTGTCACATAGCCGGCTGAACCGGTGGTTTCATATCCAATAAGACATCCGCAACACACATAAAACGTATTCTCACCATATGTACGAACCTCAGTATTATCAGGCCACGTCGTACCTTCTGCCTCCAGTACATCATCTGCTTCTCCATCTGTCTCATCTCCTGCACCGGCAGTCTCCTCTGTTTCAATAGCTTCCTCCTGCGCAGTGTCACTCTCTGCTGTGCTGTCATCCACCACATCTTCCGATGCTACAGTTTCTGTTTCTACCGGGTCATCTTCTTCTGTCACTTCAATGACTGTTTCATCTGTCACGGCATTACCGCTGACAGCTTCCTCTGCATAGGCCGGAACTGCAATCTGTCCGGCTACAAGTACTACAGAAAGAAGAAAACTCAGACCTCTTGTTTTTCTCTTCATGTTTTCCTCCTTTTTATAATTGACTGGTTTCTATGCATCCTGTAATTACTTAGTTTAGTAACTATAATTACTTTTGCATAGAGTAATTATAGCAACTCAGAAAATACTTGTCAATTTCCAACGCACTTACGATAGCATCAGGTCAGCGTCTTCTCCGCGACTGGCAAAATGGATATTTGCGCAAAAAAAACGGCCGCACCAGTGCAATGCCGGTACGGCCGTCCTTTTATTATTTATCCTTCAATTGCGATGAAGCGGTCATCCTTCTTTTCCAGTTTCGGCGCTTCCTTCGGAATCAGCAGCTTCAAAACACCATGTTTAAATTCTGCTCTGATGTCCTCCTGTTTGACACCTTCGCCCACATAGAAGCTTCTCTGGCATGCACCCGCATATCGTTCTTTCCTGATGTACTTGCCTGTCTCTTTCTCTTTTTCGTCCTGATCGAGCCCTTTTGCAGCGGAAATCGTAAGGTAACCATCCTGCAGTTGTGCGGTGATCTCGTCCTTCTTGAAGCCCGGCAGATCGATCAGCATCTCGTACTCGTTTTCCTTGTCCTTAATATCCACCTTCATCAGGTTCTTTGCATGACGTCCGTACAGCTTCTTGTCCATCTGCCGTTCCATCTTCTCGAAATCCGCAAATTCCGGAAAATCAAAAAAGTCATCAAACAAATTCTCTCCAAAAATACTAGGTCTCAACATAAAAATCACTCCTTTTCAAAAATAGGTTGTTTCCTTGTTTTTTGGAACCGGGATGTTTCGGGGAACTATTTATTGTTTCCTTTCCTTTGTTCTGACTCTGTTATAGTCCTTGTTGTTAGCACTGTCAAGAGGTGAGTGCTAAAATAAATATAAACAAATTCTAAACGATTTGGTACTGCTGTCTTAGTCAATCAGATCATTCTGGAACCGCGACAAATGTTCATACGGCAGAATCAGCCTTCCTCTGTACAGACCGCATCCGTCATTGATCAGGCTGTTATCCACTGCCGCAAACATATTGACATCCAGCTCGGACAACTTAAGCTGCTGCAGCTTCATGCCGCGCTCAAAAGCCTCATCAAAATAGATGCATTCTCCCTTGGGTATCACATCACGTCTTGCCCGTTCGCTTTCCTGTCTCTTTTCGTATCCGAGATGATTGGCAGACCCGATTTCCGCAATGTCATCCATCTCTTTTGTGCGCAACTGCATTTCCATATAGCATCTTGCGCTGTTATCAAAAAAAGTGATATGTAAGGAGCGATAACCGTTGGGATTTTCCGTCACAATGTAGTCTCTGTAGTATTGCCGCACCGCATCATCAAGAAGCGGGGATGTACTCTCCTTGATCCCGCCTGTCGGTTCCGGTGTAAAGCCCCGCTCTTCCAGGAACTGTGGCAGCACATTGGCAATCTGATATAAGTGCCTGATTTCCTCCGCCTCGCGGTTCTCCGGTCTGTCAAGATGACAACGCGGCACGGAAATCACAATCCGGTAAGCAATCAGATCCCGAAAACACGTCAGACGGTCTTTCAGCTCAGTTACAGAAGGATAATTCCCGTTCTTTGTATAATAATCATAAATGTATTCCACGATATACCCGTTAAATTTCTCCTCCGCACGAATCAGAGATTTGATTCTGCCCTTAAACGTAAAGGAGAGATACGGATATTCTGCCACCATATACTTATAGAATTCCCTGATTTTCTGGGACTGCGCGGTCAGGAAGTCATTGTGTTCCAAAAGTCCCATGATCTGCAACAGGAAATTACAGTGGACAATGTCTATTTCATTATGATCCTGCTTTGCCTCTTCCCGCAGGGCATCCATATACTTTTGTAAAATCCGGAATATCGTGTCTCCGGAATATAAGTAATCATTTAGTGTAACCATTTCTTACAGCCTTTCTACGATTTCTCAAATGCCAGCTTATCAAGCGGCGCACCATACACAACACACCGTGCCTTTCCATGCTGTTTGGCATCATAAAGGGCGCAATCGAATTCACAAATTACGTTTCTTATTATATGGTATCCCCTTTTTTTCTACAATATTTTTCTGCCATTTTCATTCTTTTGCCTTATCCCTTCTCAAAAATAACCTCTGTTTTCTTCCCAAACAGTCTTTTCCCGTCAGAAAAGATGCAAAAAATACCTGAATACTATTTACTTTTTCTGCAAAATGTTTTAGCATTTGAATTACGGATTTATTCTGAAATATATTTAAGAAAAAGGAGAATGAAAATGAATCTTTCACCACTTCAAAAGGCAAGATACGAGTATAGTCCTAAACTTCCGGGCATGCTCAGAAACGGAATTTCAGAAATTTGTGTCAAGGAAGGCGCTGATACACAGAGCGTAGCAGATCAGGATAAGATCAAAGCACTTTTCCCCAACACATACGGCAAAAAAGAAATTACATTTGAAAAAGGCCAAAACACATCTGCTGCAAAGAAGCAGGTTGTCGGTGTTATCCTTTCCGGCGGACAGGCTCCCGGCGGACACAACGTGATCACAGGTCTTTATGATGCATTAAAGGCTACCAATCCGGACAACGTTCTCTACGGTTTCAAGGGCGGCCCGGACGGACTTTTAAAGAACGATTATGTTGTATTCGATGACGCATTCATCGATGCATACAGAAATACAGGTGGTTTTGATATCATCGGTTCCGGCAGAACAAAATTAGAGACAAAAGAGCAGTTCGCAATCGTTGCTGAAAATGCAAAACAGAATGGACTTACCGCTATCGTGATCATCGGTGGCGATGACTCTAATACAAACGCTGCTACACTTGCAGAGTACATGGCTGCACAGAATACAGGTATCCAGGTAATCGGATGTCCTAAGACAATCGACGGAGACTTAAAGAACGAAGATATCGAAGCTTCTTTCGGTTTTGACACTGCAACAAAGACTTACTCAGAGCTGATCGGAAACATCGAAAGAGATGCTAACTCAGCAAAGAAATACTGGCACTTTATCAAGGTTATGGGTCGTAGCGCTTCTCATGTTGCTCTGGAATGTGCACTTGAGACACAGCCAAACATCTGCCTCGTCGGCGAAGAAGTAAAGGCAAAGAAAATGTCCCTTTCTTCTATCGCAAGCTACATCGCTGATTCTGTAGAAAAGAGAGCCGCAAATGGAGATAACTTCGGTGTGGCAATCATCCCTGAAGGTATCGTGGAATTCGTTCCTGAGTTCTCCGTACTGATCGCAGAGATCAACGAGCTTCTTGCAGGCAGCAAGACAGATGCATTCAATGCACTTCCAAGCTGGAATGACAAATATGAATTCATCAAAAACGGTCTGACAGCAGAATCCTTCGCTGTATTTGATCTGCTTCCTGTTGGTATCCAGCAGCAGTTATTCTTAGAGAGAGATCCTCACGGTAACGTTCAGGTATCCCTGATCGAATCTGAGAAGCTCTTCTCTGCACTGGTTAAGGATGAACTGGAAAAGAGAAAGGCAGCCGGCACATACAAAGGAAAATTCAGCCCGCTTCATCATTTCTTCGGATATGAAGGAAGATGCGCATTCCCTTCCAACTTTGATGCTGACTACTGCTACTCACTTGGTTACAATGCATTCATGCTGATCCAGTATGGCTACACAGGATACCTTTCAAAGGTTTCCAACCTTTCTAAGCCGGCTGAAGAATGGGTTGCAGGTGGTATGCCTATCACAAAGATGATGAACATGGAGAGAAGAAACGGTGAAGATAAGCCGGTTATCAGAAAAGCGCTTGTAGAGCTTGATGGTGCTCCATTTAAATACTTCGAAGCACACAGAGACGCATGGGCTGTCGAGACAGCATTCACATATCCGGGTGCCATCCAGTATTACGGACCATCAGAGGTTTGTGACCTGACAACCAGAACACTTGCGCTGGAGCAGGCATAAAGAAACGCTTTCCAAAGAAATACAGAGGATACAGCAAAAGGGAGTTGCCACGCAGCTCCCTTTCTTTTCTCCTTCTCAATACCATCTCATCATCTTCCCGTGAATCATCCATGATTCTATACCGGCACCGCTTTCTGAGCGGTCCATCCAACAAACGATTTTAGCTCGCCAGATCCCGCCTTGCATAAATAAAACCGGCAAGCCCCGTCATCACAACAATCACGATCGTGCCCAGTACCAGCGCCGTTGTATCCATATCGGCGTTTGAAAAAACAGACGTTGCATTGGCATAGGAAAACGGCGATAAGAATATCACATCCTTTAAGTCCGGCACCACTCTTGCCATCAGGTCATACAGATAAAGCAGCATGGCAACCGCAATTCCGACTCCGAGCCTGTTCTTTCTGCTGATTGCGGAAATCACAAAACAGATGGCTGCCACCTCCACATTCATCATTAGCTGAAGCAACAGGAATAATACAAACTCCTTACCAAAATCGTTTTCCCCAAGCATCAGAAAACCGGCTGCATAAAAAAAGCCGCAGATTACCATAAAGCAAACGAGAGAAGCAAAAACTGCAGCAAATTTCACTGCAATGATCTTTGCCCTTGCAAGTGGCAGAGAAAATGTAAATTCTGCTGTATGGCCATCCTCCTCCTTGGAAAGAATGACCGTCGCAATGGATGCTGCAAAAAAGCTGCTGCCGAGCGCATGGATGGTTCCAATCTCCGTCGCAAAATATCCCTTAAGCGTGGCAATGCTTAGTGTACTCATACCAAACGCATCCGCAAATGCCCCCATCGATGCAAAGCTGTCTGCCATACCTGCCATGCTCTCCTCCATGCTTTTATAAAGCAAAATACACATAAGTCCCATGCCACCGACAGACAATGCCCAGATAAGAAGACTCTTAATGCCGGCTTTCCACTCACTTTTCCATAATGCTACCATCCTAATTGTCCCCCTTTTCATAATAATGCATAAATACCTCTTCAACGGAAGGCTCCTCAATCAGAATATCTTCTATATTGTGTCCTTGCAGTTCTTTATAGAGTTGATTCAGATCGTCCTTGTAAATAAAATCCAGTTTTTCTCCGTCACGCACCATCCTGATATGTTTCGTTTTACTTGCCAGAAGATGCTCTACCGTATCTGTCACAACAAGCTTTCCTTCCCGCATAATGGCAACTCTGTCACAGTGGCTTCGGACCTCCGAGAGTACATGTGTCGACAACATACAGGTGGCTCCCTCTTTCACATATTCCCTGATCAGCTCAAAAAATACATTCTGCATCAGCGGATCTAATCCGCTGGTCGGCTCATCAAAGACAAAGAGCCGCGGTTTATGCTGCATGGCACAAATGATGCTTACCTTCTTTCGATTGCCAAGGGAAAGCTCACTGATTTTTCTTTTCTCATCGACCTGCAGTTTTTCGCAGAGCTTTTCCGCTTCCTCCCTGCAATCTCTTTTTCGCACGTCCGCTGAGAGCTTTAGCACCTCCCTGATAGTCATGCCCGGATAAAACCATGCCTCACTTGGCATATAGCCAATGCCTTGCAGTATTTTTTCCTTCTCCTTCCTTGTGTCAAGACCATCAATGAAAATCTGTCCGCTGTCATATCGGATCAGTCCCAGCATGGCGCGTATTGTCGTGGACTTCCCGGCTCCGTTAGGTCCCAGGAATCCAAATACCTCTCCTTTTTTCACCGAAAAAGACACCTGCTCCACACCTCTGTGTTTTCCGTAGTATTTTGTCAGATTACAGATTTCAATCATATTTTCCATATGCATTCCCTCCATCTGGTTTCAGTATAGCAAAAAATAAGGCAGAGACAACACAGATCCCTGCCAGTGGCACTTTTTTGCGCGTAAGCTGCACTATTTCGTTTTCGCAAGGTATTTTCACCTGCTCTTTTCATTTTCCATCCGACTTTCATCTGTCTTTCCGATCCGCATGTGCCTCACTTGCCGATCTTGTCTGGAACAATGCAAGGTCATAATTTAATATCTTATCGTCAATGATTCTTCTGCATTTATAAACAAAATAGACACACACATACAGAAAAATCACATAGGCGGCAAAACCGATTGTGACATAACGATTCCGATCAAACCAATTACCTGCATAAGAAGCTGCCGTGTAGAGTACGGTGCAGACAAATACGCCAAATATCTCTTTCTTTCCCATATGATCCGATTCGTCAAAGTTCCAAAGCAAATACACCTGAATATATCCCATAATATAGGTCAGTAAGATCATCTCCGCCATGTGCAGAATTTCCGCCACAGAAAGTCCAACGCACAGTCTGTATATGCAATAAAAAAACAAAAGTGCATAGAAATATAGGCAGGCCTTAAATTCAATCCCGATTTCTTTTGTCAGATATCGTTCCCACAAATTCGGTTTTTTCATACGCGTTCTCCTTTTAAAAGCTTTCTGAACTGTGAAGCATATGTACGGGAAATCAAAATGTGTTCACCGTTTACAAGTGTGGCATCTATCCTGTTTGATGCCATGCTTTTCAGACGCGCGACCTTACTCACATTGACGATCATGGATTTACTGCACCTGAAATATTTCTCATCATCCAGCATCAGTTCTACCGCGTATAATGACATATCCAGCTGGATGATATGATCCGGTGTGTAAGCAAAGGTTCTGTCGTCCACCTTCTCCACATACAGGATCTCATCCGGTGAAAAAACAACTGTTTCGCCGTCACTTTTTCCTATGAGTTTTTTCTGATTCTTTTCCATAAAAGCAAGTGCAGCTTCTACTTCTGTATTTAATTGCCGATAGTTCAGAATCAATTCATCCTCGCCATCTTTGATCTGATGAATGGTATAGCGCATTTTCTCTTCCTTTTGTTTCTATCTGTTCCGTTGCAATTCTATCCAAATACTGTTTTTCATTTCTTGGCGCGTTCTTTCAGATTCATGATATTCATTATAGGGCATTCCAATCGTTTTCACAACTGTGTCATTACAGTAATCTCAATTGCATCTTTATCACAGCTACATTTCTCTTTACACAGTCTGCCATGTTTGTTATTCTGATAACAAACAGATTGGAAACAGGCGGTGACTCTTTTGGAAAACAAATACAGAATGGATACAGAAGAAAACAAACAATTTTTAGAAGAAAATGCGAAAGCACTCTGGGCATTCGGACGACAATTTCCCTCACCGGGCGGCTCCTCCTATTATCTTGGGGATGACGGATCGCCGCTAAAGGACAGACCGCGCGAAACATGGATTACCAGCCGCATGGCACATGTATATAGTCTGGAGGTACTCTCCGGTAAAAGCAGCGACACATCTCTTGCAGGGAAGGCAATTTCCGGTCTGCGCGGTCAGCTGCAGGATACGCAAAATGGTGGCTGGTATGCAGGTCTGACCGCTGATGGCAAAATTCTTCCCGGCAAACAATGCTACGCCCATGCTTTTGTCATTCTTGCCGCAACAAGCGCTCTTTTAGCAGGGGTGGAGGGTGCCAAAGAGCTTCTTACAGAAGCACTTTCTCTCTATGATGCGCGTTTTTGGGAGGAAGAGATTGGCTTGTCATGTGATACATGGAATACCGAGTTTACTGTTTTAGACGATTACAGAGGTGTCAATGCAAACATGCATACGGTGGAGGCATTTCTTGCGGTAGCAGATGCCATAGGCGATGAAACGTATCGTATGAGAGCAGGTCGTATCATCGATCACGTGATCGGCTGGGCACAGGAGAACGAGTACAGAATTCCCGAACACTTTACCAAAGACTGGGAACCGGATCTGGAAAGAAACAAAGAAACACCGGATGATCCATTCAAACCTTACGGCGCCACGCCGGGGCACGGCATCGAGTGGGCACGTCTGATCATCCAGTGGGCATCTTCTACCTATGGAGTTGAAAACAAGCAGGCAAAACCTTATTTTGATGCTGCCAAAAAGCTTTATGGCAGAGCCATTTCCGATGCCTGGAACACAGACGGTGCACCCGGTATCGTCTATACGACAGACTGGAACGGCACACCTGTCGTCCATGACAGAATGCACTGGACGCTTGCGGAAGCAATCAATTCCTCCGCTGTGTTATACCGTGTGACAAAAGAGGAGAAATACGCGCAGCACTACAGTATGTTCCTAAAATACCTGGATGAGACAGTTCTTGACCATTCCTGTGGCTCCTGGTTCCATCAGCTCGATGAGAACAACCGCCTAAAAGGAACAGTCTGGCCCGGAAAATCAGACCTATACCATGCCCTGCAGGCCATGCTCATCCCATACAGCGACGTATCTGTTTCCATTGCATCAGCGCTTGCTAAGAAATATTAGTCGCGATGCCTACCGAAACATAATTTTCAAACACAGCCTTCAGGTCTGTGCCTTCCACAGCATGATAATTTCGATGCCCCTCTATCAGATAGGAGATTCTGCCTTCCGAAAGCTTGGTTTCGATATAACGATCCTTATAGAATTCCCCGGATGATACCGTTCTGTTGTGCAGTACGCCTTTACATGCAGACAGCTCGCAGCCGGGGAAATTTACATTCCAGATCTGATTGATTGCGAGCGGCTTATCCAATAACTCGGCTATGATTTCCTGCAGATACCTGTCTGTCACTTCGTGCATCCGGCAGGCATCCTCCGAAAATGCGATCGTATGAATTCTTTGAAATGCCGCTTCAAATGCCGCACCCGCGGTAGCGGAATACTGCAGATCAGAGGCCGTATTATATCCGTAATTGATTCCCGAAAAAACATGATCCGGTTTCCCCGGCACAATATTGAGTACACCTATTCTGACGCAGTCAGCCGGTGTGCCATCGCAGGCAAATGCGCGAACCCCCGGCACAGGGAACTCCACTTCCCATGCTTCTATGCTATGCCGCAATGTGATGCTATGGGACATTGCGCTTCTCTGGCTCTCCGGCGCAACTACCCACACCTGTCCGAACTGCGATGCAGCCTTTGCAAGGCGGACAAGTCCATCTGCATCTATTCCATCGTCATTTGTAATTAGTATTTTTCTCATATGCTCTCTCCTTGGTACTAGGGGACGGGGTTTGGGGTTCATTAAAAATAGCTTCTCATTTTCACGAATTACTGCGAGGCGTTTTGCATTCCCGATAATGCTGTTCCTTCGCCTGATACATTCTTTCATCTGCAACATTTGCCATTTCTCTAACGGTCAGATCCGGACATTCTCTCTTTGTGACATAACCACAGGCGATTGACAGAGCGGATATCATTTCTCCTGACCAGCTATGAATCGTTTTTTCAAAATCGGCTTTGATTTCTTTTAATTTGTCCGGATTTGCCAGAATAACAGCGGCAAATTCATCTCCGCCCAATCGATAAATCCTTCCAAACGGTCCAAAACAACGCTGCATACATTCGGCAGCTCCTGCAAGCAGTTCATCCCCAGCCGCATGTCCCCACGTATCATTGACGACTTTCAGACCATTGACATCCATGGCCACAAAAACAAAATCATCTTCGGGCGGTGCATCCGCATAGTGCATCAACTCATTTTCATAGGCTCTCCGGTTATAGCAATGTGTCAGCTTGTCCGTTGTGGATTCTCTGATCAGCATTTCTTCCTTGCGTTTTTCCTGATCAATGATCTGCGTCGTACAGATGACTCTTTGCACTCTCCCATCCGGAGCTCTGTCAATCGAAATAAACGACATTCTGATCCAGCCCACATTTTTTCCAAGCAGATCCATAAAAATGATTTTTTTGTCTTTCAAACGTTCCGCCAGGGTCGTCAGATCCGTAAATGCCAGTCCCTGCTCCAGATACAGATCCGACATAGTCGCATGCATGATTTCTTTCACGGTCTCTGCAGCATCTTTGTCCCCATTCTTTGCGACGATTTCCTGTACCTGATTACGCTCAGAATATGCGGTAATCGTGTTTTTCTCTAAATCAAGGAGATGCATACTGTAATAAATTTCCGACATGGAAGTCAATACAATCAGCTGCTCCATCTGTTCTCTTCTGAAAAACAACAGTTTCTTGATTGCGATCAACAAAGCAACTGACGCAATTACCAGACAAAGAATAATCATCGCGATTGGAATCTTACTGTCCTTTCTGATGCCCGCCAAAGATTGCACAATACAAATCACATATTGATCGTTTTTCAGTACAGAGCATATGCTTTTTTGCCCATTCACCCTGCTTCGGATATGATATATTTCATTTTCTCTGCCATTGTCGCAATCGATTCCAATATCCTTCAGCTCAATGCCAATCTGCTGACTTGTTGCCCCCAGAATTTCTCCCGTATCTGCGTCTGCAACATAAATATCCAGATTTTCATACACCGGCATACTGTTTACCACATTGGAAATCTCATTATTCTCAAGCTCCTTTAATAACCTGACCGGTTCTATGCCAACCTGCACCATTTTCTTACCGGCACTATCCCATGTGATTGCATACATCATCTCCTTTTTTTCGGCAGTATTCGGGACAACGTCCTGACACATAGACAGAGATTTATCAGCAAGCATCGGCTTAAAATAACCAATCTGATCTCCCGCGTCAAAGGACAGACCATAATATTTCGGAACAGTCCCTGCATAAATCGTTCCTTCTTCATCAAAAAGATGGATCTCATCGATGGACATCAGATCGGCAATTTTACTAAGTTCGTCCACACTGTATTCCGTCTCCGGGTGATTATCTATCATATATGCAACCGTACGCGCACGAATGATGTATTCTTCCTTCAAAGAAGCCAACAAGGTTTCTTCAGCAGCCTGATTCTTTTCCAGCACACCACTCATCTGGCCCTGCAGGACTTCCCCCGTTTTTTTCGCGTTTCTTTCGTTATTATAAAGTAATACTGCAAAGGAAGAAATCACCAGCAGCAGTGCTACCATGGCAACCATTATGACTACTTTTCCAAAAGGGATCTCTTTTGTATTGCGATTCATCGCTTTTTCTCCTCAATTCTCCTGATCACATTCTGTTTCAATTCCGATACAGCACCTAAATAAAGTACTCATTCCGACGTATGATACCATTATATAGTACCTCGCCTTTTCCCACAACCACAATTTACCGGGGGCTACAATTCCACCAATCTGGTAGCGATTTTTTCCCTAAACCTGACATCATGCTCTACCATCAACATCGTTGGCTGATACGCAAGCAACAGTTTTTCAATCTGCATTCTGGAAAAAACATCGATATAATTCAGCGGCTCATCCCATATATAAAGATGCGCCGGCGTGAGCAGACTGGACGCTATCAGAACCTTCTTTTTCTGTCCCTCTGAGAACTGCCTCATATCCTTCTCAAACTGTACCCTTGCAAAATCAAGTTGCCTTAGGAGCGACAATAGAAGCGTGTAATCCAGCTCATTTTCTTTGGCATATTCCTTCAAAGTTCCCCTCAAATGCGATGTATCCTGATTGATATAGGATATCGCAAGGCCGCTTGCCACCTCTGGATTTCCTGTCGTTTCAAAGCATATCTCACCATCAGACAAGATGCCTGCCTGCGCCAGAATCGCTTTGATAAAACTTGATTTTCCACAGCCATTGTTTCCATCTAAGAATACTCTTTCACCCTGCATGAGTTCAAATGTCAGATCTTTTATGACAGGTGCATCAGCATCTTTATACCTGAGAGAAAAATCCCTGCATGCAATCAGCCTCTCTTTATGATGCGATAGTGGCATCAGCTTCAAATCTGTGATTTCCTCAATCTCATTTAAAAGCCCTTCCTTCTCTTCAATCTCATGCATGATTCTGTTTTCAAAGGATTTTACTCTGCTCTGCATCTTTTTTGTTTTGGCACCGATATATGCCCTCGTATCGAGAAATCTGTCATGTTCCTTGATCGGATCAAAACCGATTTTGGTCCCTTCGTTTTTATCTGCCCAGCGTCTCGATCTGTCTGCTGCCTCTTTCAGCTTATGGATTTCTTTGAGGTGTTTTTCATTTTCGGCTTTTGCATTGCTGTCGGCACGTTCCTTATTGATCCACCAGCTGGAGAAGTTTCCTGCCTGCACTTCTATACCCACACGTCCCAGCACCAGTACATGATCGATGCATCCATCCAGAAAGTCTCTGTCATGCGAAACCAGAATAAATCCCTTCTTGCCGGCAAGATATCCTTTTATGATTTCTCTGGCATCCTTATCAAGATGGTTAGTCGGTTCATCAATCAGCAGAAAATCATTCTCTCCGGAAAATAATACGGCCAACATGACCTTTGTTCTTTCCCCAAAGCTAAGCGCGCCAAAAGGCCGATATAAAATCTCGCCATCTATTCCCAGCTTCGGCAATTCACACATAACTCTCCAGCTTTCCACCCCCGGTTTCCAGTCTTCCATCAGCTCAGCTGCATTTTTTGACAGATCTTCATCCGGGATTCTGTATGGAAAATAATCATACACAATGCCTTTACTGATACTGCCGCTATAGTCATATTTCCCAAGCAAAAGATTTAAAAAAGTTGTTTTGCCCTTTCCGTTTCTTCCTATAAAACCAAGTTTCCAATTTGTATCTATGGAAAAAGAAACGTTGTCAAATACATTATCAAAACTGCCTTCATATGCGAAGGTTACGTTACAAACATTTATCTGAGCCATATAGCCTCCCTTCGCCTGTGAAAAAAAGATCCTGCAATGCATACGCATAACAGGACCGCAAAATAAACCTATATTATTATCCTGGGATAAGAACAAGGAAAACGAGCGATAATCCAATCTAAGCGTACACAAATAACAGTCCTGTTTCACAGGTCTTCTTCTTTACCATGTGCTTTGCCTAAACGAAATTATCTGTTTATCATTTCCTCACCCTACACAAATATGTGCTCTTTCAATTGATTTATCCCCAAGGACGCATCCATTATACCATTCTCCCCGGTGCCTTGCAACTGAAAAAGGCTTGTGAACAGACCAAAGAACATAGTCAGTTAAAATTTCATATTCAGTCCAACTCTTAATTGTTCTAATTGATCGCCCAGTTCTTCTTTCATGATCCTGTAGGCTCTTTCCTTTGTGCAATGTCCGGTACACACAAAATCAATTCCCGTCTCTCGTATCTTCTTAGCCACCCCGCGAATCTCGTCATCTGATTTATTGAAAAGGTGGAATCCCCCAATCAGTCCATAAACATGTTTGTCAGGAAATGTCTCGCTTACTTCACGAATGATATTGACGGCTCCGCCGTGTGAACAGCAATTGATAATTACAAGCCCCTTGTCGGTATCTACAACCAAACTTTGCTCATGGGAAAAATCATCGGGTCTCCATCCGAACGGAGTGCGCTGATACATCATTTCACGTTTTCCAATTGCTTCCAGTCCCTTCGTTTTGTGCGGGATTAGGTAAACTCCCTTCATTAATTCATAATCACCCGAAACAATTTCTATTCTTTCCGCATAATCCGTAAGTACGCGCTTTGGAATACCTATATATTTGTGAAAAATAAACTTCTTGTGATAACAGTTTTCCCCGGCAGTTTCCCTCAAATAAAACTTCGCCTTGCCATTCTCTTTGAAGAATCTGGGCATTCCGTTTGCATGATCATAATGTGCATGGCTTAGTACTGCATAATCAACAGTTCCGATATCTATGCCCAACTGCTCCATATTCTTTGCAAACAATTCAGAGGCTCCTACATCTACAAGAATCTTCTTGTTTCTATACGCAACCAGAATAGAGAGTCCCCATTCTCCTGCGATTCCTTCACATGCGATATTGTCTACTATTACAGTTATGTTTGTTTCCATTTAAGCTTCCTCTCCTCTTCTAAACATATCTTGCAAATTTACGCACATCAAAGTCACAGGTATGTACTTTCGCATACACTAATTTTTGCTCTCCGAATCTGTCAAAAAGGACGAGCAAATTACGAGGACCATTTTTGTATTTTTCAAGTAGCGTGATACCAATTGTCATATCCAGTTCCTTCGCAGCACTGCCAAAGGATCTCCTTTCCTTTGGGGACGTTTCTAAATGTATTCAAAAATTCCCCCAATAGCATCAGATACGTTAATCATTTCTGAAATTGGCAATCTGTCTACTTTCTTGTAACCGCGAAGCGACATATCTAACAGTGCAAGTAGTAAATAATTTTCGTCCCCGACTACTTCGTGTTGATTTATAAAATCGAAATTCTTACTGCCTACTGATGATTCATTTCTTCTTTGATATCTCTTATTAGGCAGATTAGAAAATCTTTACATTGACCACACCCTTTTGCGGCCCCGGTTGCATCTTGAACTTCCTGAAGTGTCTCTGCACCATTTTTAATGGCATCTTCAATCATTCCATATGTTATATTTCTGCAATGACATGCTTCCTTATTTCTATTCATATTTATACGCCTCCCTTATTTTCACAACAGCACTTGTTCTTATCAAATGCCCTTCCTGTACGGCAGCCAAGATAGCAATAGTGCAGATGAAACTTCCGCTCCTGATTTCCCCTTACAATAATTTTGCAATTTCATAAGCATCTTTTGAGAATCTTTCTATTCGTTCTTTTCTGTTGTTATCATTCCCATAGCCTCTCGTCATTTGGTCAAAAACATTCATCGTTTTTCCTTCTTTCGTTCAATATGATGCTGCCGCGTTCTTTGCGTAAAAAAGAATACTATAAAAGCAATTATGTATCCGCTGTAATCTCTATCTGATTTCCTTCCGGATCAAGTATACAACTTTCGTAATAGCCGTCACCTGTTGTACGCGGGCCACTGATCACTTCATATCCGTCATTCCTTATTTTCTCTGTGATTCTATCCACATCCTCTTTTTGGCCAACTGTAAATGCAATATGAATGAATCCTGTTCTCTTTTTATATTTTTCTGTATCATTCATCTGCGTACTGTTCATGATTTCCAGCCTTGCCCCATCATGGAATTCCAAAAAATAAGAACTGAATCCAATTTCCTCGTGCACATATCTCTCGCCCGCTTTTGCATCAAAATAGGTTTCAAAAAACTTTTTCTCTTTTTCAAGATCATTTACATACATTGCAACATGTTCTATACGCATATTTTTCCTCCCTTATTTCTACGACCGGATATGTAAGCATGTTTTTATCTTTCATCATTTATTGATAAGCGTCTCCCATGCGCTGGATCCTTTCATATATCCAAAAGACTCCTCATCTCTGAATCCATCCAGCAATTTTTCTTTTATCCCCTCGATAAAGGAACTATCAGGATTTTTGAATTTCATGTGCTGAAATAACTTTGACTTTTGGAAATCGCATAGGCTATCCACATTGTGCAACAGTTGCTCCACTACCAGATAAGTACCCTGTCTATTTTTTTCAGCGCACACAACATCAAGCATTGCTGCACATTCATTATATTTTCCCATATCAAATATCCCGGACAACGCTCCCGTTTTTTCTGCCAGAAACCGCGCATTTTCAATATCATTTTCTTCAAGTGCCATTCCTGTCATAAAAGAAAATGCAAAATTCAAAGTATGATACTCCGAAAATAACACATTTTCAAACATATCATATGCTTCTTCTATTTTCCCCTGCTCCTTATATAATCTTCCCCAATATATTTTTTTCATGGGATCATGGTCAGAAAAGTACTGTAAATACTTCTCCGCCATTGCATAATTCTTTTTCCTTAGATAGAAACCAAACAGGGAATCGGCTGCATGATGTTGTATTTCTTCATTTTCATCATGCAATGCCATTTCATACCATGCATTTATCTGTTTGTCATATTGATCCGGCTCTTCACATTCCCCGGTCATTCTTCTCGCGTCAAGCATTACCGCCACCTGCCAGATAAGCATATTGCAGTTTGGATACTCTCTTATTTTTTCCAAAGCCCACTCATATGTCTTCTCAAAACCTTCTTTCTCAAACTTGTCATCCATTTGCCTGATCATATCTCCTATTTCAGACGCTGTAAGTTCCTCATGAAATGACATTAAGGTATCGAGGGAAATATGTAATAGTCTTGCAATCGGAGCCAGTAACTCTATATCCGGATTGGAATTTCCATTCTCCCACTTATTCACTGCCGGAGTCGATACGCCTAATCTATTTGCCATTTCCTCTTGTGTAAGGCCAATTTCTTTTCTATATTTTTTTATCACACTGCCAATATGCATTTCAAATCATCTCCTAGATTAAATTCAAAAGCTTTTGTAAATTAATCATAACAAAATTATGCGCACTCCACAATTGAACAGTTGTTAATTCCTATTCAATTTATTTAACCAATAAGAAAAGCAAATAAAAAAAGCACTTAAGCATATCCTAATATTGTCTTAAGTGCCCAAATTGGAAGCTGCGTGTCTCTACAAGCGGTGCGCAGACAGGACGGAATCAGTCGTGGGAGCTTGCTCACAAACGGCTGAATTTCGGACTGGATGCATAGCGCGACAGCGCGTCATGAGCATGTAGCGCAAGCGGAATGCGAATGGCACCGCATAATTAAATTTGAAGCTGTCGCTCTCCCGTTCGCTGATATGTCGCTGATATGTCTCTGATATGTTGGCCTATCATTTTACCTATAAATAACTTCTCTATGCAAATTTTATACGTATTTTCTTACACGTTTTACTTCATTTTTTCTGGTTTTACCTATAGAAAATGCCATTTCACAAATTCTATAGGTAATTTTTTGCTTCATACTTCTTTATTCCCTTTGATTTAACCTATAAAACATATTAATCAGCATATTTTATAGGTATTTTCCTGCTTATGCGACCTTCACGTCCTCTGATTTTACCTACTATTTATAAATACAGACATATTTTATAGGTAATGCCCCCTATTTCGCATTCGCCAGGACAAGAAATAACTTCGTTTGTGCTTCTTCTCTGAGCTCGGTCAATTCCGATTGAACATATAAAAACCGGAGTCTGCCAATTCTTCAGATCAAAATCTAGCAGTTAGAATATTCAGGTAATAAGTCTCCCAGCAGCATAACTCTATCCTCACCAACAAGAACTTCTATGTTCTTAGCGTTGATTCCTGTTTGCATCATAAACTCTCGACAAGCTCCACAAGGAGGCATCATTCCATGGCGCTTTTCCCTATCCTACCAGCCATTTGTATTTTTCTACACTGTAAAGCGGAACAAACGGAAGCAGTATGGGGGTTTTCTTCACATACTCCCGATACTTAGGATCATTTCCGTAATTCTTATTTTGACGTATCTCCAATCTTCTGGCTCCGCCAAACATAATATATACAATGCTGAGCCAGCCCAGCAGGGAAACGATCCACTCAAACGCACTGCTGAAGGTCGTTACCCCGGAAATCAGGACACCGGTCCAGATGAGAACCTCCCCCAAATAATTCGGACAACGAACAAGACGGAACAGCCCGACATCACAGAAGCGGTTTGGATGCTTCTTTTTATATCTGTTTTTGATAAAATCCGCTGTCGACTCCAGAACAATCCCCAATGCCATGACTACCGTGCCAATCACCGCTGCCGCATCTGTTTTCGCGTTATGCTGCATACGAAAAAAGACGGGTGCTACCTCAAAACAGTATAACAGTGCACAGCTTAGCCACACCAAAAGCTTCCAATACCATTTCATGCCGGAACCATCCTTAATTTCATGCTTCATGGTCTTCTGATAGGACGCACTTTTGATCTCCCGCACCAGCAGATAGCCTCCCAGACGACACCCGTAAACCATGCAAAGGACAGCAAGCACCACCGTACACGGGTTTAAGCTGCGATGAAACATCACAAGCATTGCCAGACCCAGTCCGGTAATGGAAAACCCATATCCAATGGAAATAAACCAGACAAATTTCTTAAATCCGATGGCACTGATTGCCATTGCTACAACAAACATAATCAAATATTGCATAATCATCCCTCTTTCTTCTCCGTTCTATATTTTTTTCATTTTTATCCATTATCCCTTCAAATACTTGCTGAAAAATTGCAAGTGACAGGCTGCTAATCGTGCATACATTTTGTTGGCATCCATTTTCCCTACCAAAAATGGAAAAGGAACAAAGAATTTTGCGTCGGTAAAACCAATGTGCTTCATATCCTCAAAAATCTCACACTCCACCGGTGCATTTGTTGCAAGCAGGGATCTGGTCTCCACATTGTAATTTTCTGCACAGCAGATTTGCAGAAACGGCTTTGTCATCGTCATCCCCTCATAGTCACCAAACACTCCGCCATCTATATTTATGCCACAGGCAATCTCTGCTTCATGATGGCAAAGATAATACGCCGTCGCACCGCCCAAAGAGTGTCCGGTTGCTCCAATCCCCTTTGAAAAATCAATCCACTGTGCGTATCTTTGTTTTAACGCACAAACCACACACATACTGTCCTGCCCCCACTGCGGCACTCTTTCCATGATATACCGCGTATGTTTTCTCTGAAAGGCATCGAATTTCCGATAAACCTCCTCCTTTGTTCCCTTCGCCTTTAACAAAAGCATCTGGGAAATCATCGTGGTAAGGACATTGTCATACATCATTTTATTGATCTTCTTGTCATACACATCATACGACCCGTCCTCATATTCATTTAGGATGGCTTCATGTGCATGTCCCACAGATGCCACAATATATCCGTTGGACGCCAGTTCGCAGCAAAGGAATGTATTCGCTTCCAAATAAGCATTATACCCATGGTTATAGAGTAGCAGCGGAAACTTTTTACCTTCCACATGCGCTGCATTTTCATAGTAATCCGCCTTTTTCATTTCCTGTGAGACATCTTTGATATGGTAGGTCTTTTGCAGTGCCTGCATTTTGCGCTTAGAAAAAATATCAGCCCGCTGCATGCCGTTCACCGTTTCTTTCAAAACCGGATAATACATACGAACTGCAATTTTGCGATTTCCCTCGCCCGGTCCCAGCACTTCCTTTCTCTCACTGTCAATTACGGTAAAACACTCCGTTCCCACCGCATATTCTCCACTCACATACTTTGGCAATGTTATGTTCATTTGCTCTCCTTCCTTATCCATACTCTCCATACTGTTTTGCTATTGTACTTTTATTTCATGATTGTGCTTTTATTTCATTATTGTACTTTTATTTCATTTGCAACATGTTCGATACGCTTCCAATATCCTGTCAATCTCCTGCCAGTCCTTGCATCTTACAAACATATCACCCGGAAGTTCTGCCTGTCTGTTCCAAGGGCGGTCAAAAACGGCTACTTTGCAATTGCTAAAATGCAGTACATGTGCAAAGGCAGCCGGAGAATCTTCAATCGCAAAATCAAAGGACATGTCATAGAGGTTCTCTAAGGTCAGATTATATGTACAATCCCGATTAAATGATTCGCGACCGTATTTATCCACGCAAAACAGTGGAATTCTCTCAAGGCCATGCTGATCCAGCCATTCTCTGGATGGTTCATAGGAATCAAAAGGTCTTCCCGTAATGACAGAAATCTCATGTCCTTCATCGACCCATTTATTGATTGTCACTGAAGCTCCCTTTGTTTCCTCATATTGCAGCAGATTTTCCGGCATGTGCGCTGTGTGCATCAATTCCACATACTGTGCATCACAAAGCGCAAATGATTTCTGAAGATCAAAAAAGTGAATCTGCTGATAAGGCACTACAATCCCAAACAAGTCTCTCGCAAGTTTCGTAAAATATTTAGCTGTTTCGCAGATCACATCATCAAAATCGATATATATTTTCATTGTCTCTCCAATTATTCCTCTACTCTGTTTTTTCTATTAATAGTAACACAGTTAAGAAAATGTGAATTTAACAATTCTGCAACTACAAATCTTCTGTTACTTTAACAATTTTAGTTTATCACTTTCTTTTCAATTTAATTATCGTAAGCGCTTAATTTCGGGGTGTACCCCTGAAAATGCGTTCCGGATCTTATGCTAGAAATCCGGAACGCAAGCGTTTTACTCTATTTTACACTACACAGCTCCTTCACACTTTCATTCCACGGAGCTAGTTTTTCGAGTTCTTCATCTGACATGTCCTTACTTGGCCTTTGTTCAAACAGGAAATTCAGATATTTGTATAAATCCAGACCATAGGCTTTTGCCATCTCTACAACTGTGAGATACAACGTGTTTGCCTGTGCGCCTTCCGGCGTATCAGAGAACAGCCAGTTTTTACGGCCTACGGTTACCGGGCGAATACTGTTCTCGCTGAGATTATTGCTGAAACTACAACGACCGTCTTCAAGATAGG
>CAMFDJ010000011.1 GCA_945949085.1 uncultured Lachnospiraceae bacterium
CGTGTACTTTCCGGTATCCAGAAAATTCAGGATGGACCACGGATTATAGATATCCTTGTGTTCTCCGAAGATAAAGCCGTCATACCAGCGTTTTACTTCTTCTTTTTCCCCGGAAAGTCCGCATTCATCCAATGCCTGAAATACTTCCTCCTGCGTAAAGCCAAAGGATGTGGCATATTCATCCGATGTCGTCGTAACCACTTTCAGATTATTCAGATCAGAGAAAATGGATTCCTTGCTGACACGAGTGATGCCTGTCATAATGGCTCGTTCTAAATAAGGATTGGTTTTGAATGTGGAATTGAACATGCTTCTGGTAAAGGCTACCAGATCATCCCAAAATCCGTTCACATAAGCCTCCTGCATCGGGGTATCGTACTCGTCTAACAGGATGATCACTTTCTTACCATAATAGCGGTACAGGTAGTCCGACAATTTGTGTATTGCCATAGTCGCTATTACTTCCGGCATATCAACACAAACGGATCGAAAAAATGTTTTATCTGCATCTGTGAACAAATCGCTGTCTAATAGAAAAACATTTTTATTATACAAATCTTCAATTAACTGACAAATTCTAAACCTTGTCGATTCATAATCTTTTTCCTTCACATTAGCAAAGGACAGGCTGATGACCGGATAGGTTCCCTGCAACTGCCGGTATTTTTCCTCTTTCCAAATGGAAAGTCCCTCAAATAAATCCCCTCTGTCTGCATAATCTACAGAGAAAAACTGCTCTACCATGCTGATATTTAAGGTCTTTCCAAAACGACGCGGACGATTGATCAGGGTAACACTGTCTCCGCTGTCCCACCATTCTTTGATGAAAGATGTCTTATCAATATAGAAATAATTTTTTTCGATGAGTTCATTATACTGTTGTATTCCGATTGCTACATTTCTTGCCATTATGCACCTCCGCAAAAAACTGATATAGCAGACTACTGTCTTAAGTATAACGGACGAGAAAGAAAAATACAATTCATTCAGCATGTCATTTTCATTAGCTTGCATAAATATTATTTCTGTATTCATGAATATAGGAAATGTCCGAGCAAAAACCACACGGGTACGAATTCGTTAGGACAAAGAAATTCCGATTTGGCGGAATCAACACTCCGCCAAGCATAATCCTATTATAATATATGACCTGCGCCTTTTCCACCAAAAAGCACCCAGACAATTCTGCCCGAGTACCATCAACTCCTATCTCTATACTCTTACTTCAAATCCGTTCTTAAATATGAATCTTATATCATCCTTGGCTTTCACAATCACTTCCTGCACAAGGCAGCTCCAAATTCCGGCATCATATTCTTCAATAAGTCGTCTTGCTTTTCCAAAGTGCGAATGGCTCCTTTGAATCATTCTCTCTTTGCGTTCATAAGCTTCTTACAGTTTTTTAAGGCATTTTTCCGGCAAAAGAAAAAACCCCGGAACCAGCGTGGTTCAAGGGGTTTTAACCAAAAAACATGTAATGCGGAAGATGGGACTTGAAGATTCTACTAAGCCAAAAAACCTAGGAAAGGAGCGGCTTTCGCAGTATCAATATTCTCTAGTCCCCGCTTAGTCCCCGCATAAAGCATTTCTCTTTTCTGTAAAATGATTTTTAATATCATCTGTTGAGAGCGTACCTTCTTGTTCACATCTTTCAATGCTATGGTCTAATCTTGTCAACATATATAATCTTTCAATGATTTGCATTTCATCCATATCGTCAGATATGCTATTTATTTTATCAATCACAAGTGCTTTTGCATGACTCATATATAAAATCTCCTTTCGAATTTGTTGTTAATCTATTTTACCACATATATTATTATTTTACATTGCTTTTCTCATTTTTATACTTCGCATACAGTCTGATATTTTCTTTGTAGTTTTCCATAAGAAAATCACAGTTCACGGGGATATGCTCTACATCTCTGTCCGTGATACAGTTAATCAGACATCTTGGCAGTAAACGGCATGACAGACACTTAGGTGGAATATTTGGTTTCATCCAGATATCACGCTGGCTGTCTTTGTAGATACCCTCTGTCACAGAACCGATTTTATACTGCTCATTGCCAAGCAGATGTTCACAGCAGTACAGACTGCCATCGGGTGTGATACACCAGTGGTTTTCCCGACATGCTTCGCATCCCGTTGAATGAGCAGGGAAACCCACGTTAGAATAAAGATTCGTTTTTTCATCATTTACATAGCAGACTGTATCTTTATAAATCTGATTATATTCTGTTGCATTTACCGATGTCGTATCAGTCGCATCTTCTGTGTACTGTTGTACCCATGCTGTGTAAAATCCGACGTGGATATTTTGTGCATCCAGATAATCCGCCAGCTGTCTGACCTCATCTTTATTATAATCCGCCACATTCATCCGCACAGATACGTTGATATATTTTGTGGCTGTTTTGATATTCTCTATGACCTTGTAAAAATCTTCTTCCCTGCATCCTTTCATTTTGGCATATGTCTTAGGCATTCCGTCAATCGTTATCTGCATTCTTTTTATACCCAGTTCTGACAGCCTTTTTGCATAGTCCTCTGATAACAATAATCCATTTGTGATAATAAGCTGGTTAAGCGCAATGCCATCCTCTCTGGCAAAATCACGGTTGATTTTGTGTACCAGTTTTTCAATCGCATCCATATGTAAAAGCGGTTCTCCCCCGAACCACTTAATCACAAATCGTTTTACACCCTTAAATGCCTTTGATACACGTTTCATAAAAAGCACGGTATCCTCAATCGTTTTGTCCGACATAAAGTCATTGCATAATAAATCTCTGTTGTGCTCAAAACAGTAGACACATTTGTAATTGCAGGACATCGTCGGAGCAATCACAAACCAGAGCGTTTCACACTCTATACTGTGGTTCTTTTGGTAGGCATCTATCAGCATGTCTTTTGTTTCGTCTGTTTCCTGCTCTGTGACCAGATGATGTTTTATCGCCCGTGCAGGCAGTTCATTTTCTGCCAGATTTTGTCTGCCCTCTATCAGCGCATATTCTTCTTTGGATAACCAGACAAAGCTGTTGTGTAAACTGTTTGCAATTAGTATCTTTTCAGATTCGGTAAAAATTGGTATATTATATTTAGATTCTTTGTATGTTTTCATACTTAGATAATAGTACAAATCAAATGATAAGGAAAGGCTGAAAATATGAAAGCAAAAATCCTAACTGCTGTGCTTGGGATAGTTTTAATCGCAGGTATCGGCACAAGTATCTATTTTGCAGTTGATAATAACAAAACGCAGTCTGTGGTTGCAGAGGTTACCGCAGATGCCGATAAAATAGCCAGTACAAACGACGAACAATCTGCCGACGTTCAAAAGCTCAAAGATGACTATGACGATGCACAGAAAAACGGGCAGGATTTGGTTGCGACTTTAGAGAATGCAGAGATGCAACAGGATGCCATGTACCGTACAGAAAACGGTTATGTACTGGAAACGATAGCCGAAACCTCGGCAAAAATATCTGTTGAGCAGGCAGACGTTTTACTTGGTGCATCAGATGAATATGATGTAGCAGAAACACTTGCAAAAGATACACAAATCATCGTGGATGCTAAAGCAACCAACCAGACGGAAGTATTCTATCGTATCAAAGATACGACGCATTTTGTGAGTGAAAAATCCATTGAATTAGGAGGTACAGACGATGAAGAATAAAGTTGTAAATGCAGTCCTTGGAATATCAGCTGTAGCATCTGTTGGTGTCAGCGGTTTTTTGTATAGCGAAAATGTAAATCTGAATAACGAACTGGCAGACGTACAGAGTGCGCTCACACAGGAACAGGAAACGCAGGCTGAAAATGAAAAGATTCTGTCTGAATATGCATTACTCATTGACGAATGCAATAAAAACGCCAAACACGCACAGGCATCACTTGATGAACTGCACGAAAGAATGAACCACATGGAAATCATCGAGGGATATGTGATTGAACCTGTTGATAATGAGACGATGTATGTGCAGGAAGATACGAACCTTAGAATCGGACCGAGTACGGATTATAAAGTTGCCGAGGAAATCAAAAAGAATACCGAGGTAACCGTCATCGGCAAAGTAACTAACGCAGAAGGCAAAACATGGTATGTAATAAGTTCATCAGATGAAGATAAAATAGAAACAGGTGTAAATGACACAAACATCCTAGGTAAAAACGAAGATGGTACAGATAAACAACACCATATGGTAAGTTCTAGTTTACTTGGAAATAGTAAACCAGCTGCACCAGCTAAACCTAAACAGCCAACAGGTGGTAGTATAAACTGCGATTGTGACAACAGTTGTGATGCAAGTGGTTGTGATGCACATTATACATGTGATAACACTTGTGACTGTGACTGCGACAACAGTGGAGGAATGCAATGGGATGATTGTGACTGGACAGGTGGTAATGATGGTTGGATATACTAAGATAATCATAACACATAAATATAAATAAGTCAACACCAAAACACCAATGGACATTCACCCTCCAGTGAATGTCCATTTTTCATACCCAAAATCCAAAGAAAAGAAAAACTAATTTTCGGAGGATAACCAAACATGGACACAATCAATATGTACGACGACTCATCAACTTTAATAGACAACAATGTATTGAACAATGCCCTACTGCACGCATAGTGCTAGCGTTTGGCTGACTGCCGTAAGCGCATAAGCGTAGCGGAGCAAGCGTTGCGGTAGGCATCAGACGGGCGCGTTAAGGCACTAAGTGCATCTGGGCAATACCTTCGCCAAGGGGGTGCATGGTCTAGTATTACCCATGCACCTTTGTGTTCTGTGTTCATCTCTTGCAAATCCTTATTTTATGGGCGTTACCGCTCTTTTATCTCAACACAGCTGTCCCCGTTTTGCTGTGTTTGTGTTCACTGTCTGTGTCTATCCTCTTTTATAAATAATCTGGAATAACTTTTCAAAGTATGATATTTTGATATTATATTAAACAAATGAAAAAGCGAGGTAAAAAAATGATAGAAGAACAGGTATATCATAGTATGCAGATATTCCTTGCATTGTTGAGAGAACTATATAAAATTGTAGCATATCAAAACCATGCAAATAAAAAGAGCATTCAATCATTGCTTGATTATCTGCAAATTACGGAACAGGATTATCAGATACTTTTGGGATATAATCGTTTCAATTTTAGTGATAATCGTATTCAAACTTATATTGGGAAAATTATTCCCAAATTATTGGCAGGCGGTATTTCAAAAGAACTGCTCACAGATTTTGAAATAATCGATGATACTATGGATTGGCATAGTCTTCTTTTTACAATGGATGATGATTTGGCAGAAAAATTAGATGCATATCTTTTTTCATTGAAACAATATGCTTATAATCAAGAAATGACATACTCTGATATGTCAGTTATTTCAAAACAAAAAATGAAAGAGGAAACAGCTTCAAACCTCGATAGTAAAAAATCGGTTGAAGATAAAGAAGAAGACAGGAAAACACGTGAGGAATTTCGTGCCAGCATAAAAGCCAACTATATGACGATTAAAAAGAAAGATGATACACCTTTTTATTATGATGTTGTGAAACTGTATCATCATATCAACGGTATTTCTACTGACGGAAGCGTCCGCGATTTTGTAGCATCCAGCAAAGCAAATATTATGACCAAACCTTTTCTGCAAAAAGATGTTAAAAATCAAATTATTGACGATTATAAATCGTTTGCCCAAAAGAATAATATTCCGATTGAACAAAAGCCTATTCTAACGCATGGGAACGAAAAAGGAAAAACAATTAAATTAGATAACGATGCATTATCAAAACGAGCCATCAATCTTTTACTAATTCGTGAAACAATTTATGTGCTTTGTGATATGGATGATATAGATTATGAATTGTTTTATCAGTATATCAACGATAATGAGGACGAATATAACCAAAAATTATTAACGAATATGTCATGTAAAAATATTGCAGATATTTTGGAACCGTTTGGATTTTCAAAAAAACTATTTTCTGCTACAGCTCCTATCCTCTTACCGATGAGTAAATCAGTTAAAAAAATCATTTACGACAGTGGTAATCCTTCTAATAAGAATTTTGATATCGCATTGTTTGCCGAGCAGTATTATGACAATATGGTCTATAATATTGAAGAAGAAAATGCCCCTCTTGTTTACTCATGTTATAAGTTATTAGAGCAGATAAAAAAACAATAAAACATATTCTAATCCAGAGACATTTGTCTTTACTTTGCGTAAAGACGGATGTCTTTTTTTTGCTTCAATTATAAAAAAGCAAAAGTCAAATTAAACTATACTAAATACATAAGTTGGAGCGTTCGAACGAAACAAGCCACCCCCCAAAAAGATATCTTTTTTTGCTTCAATTATAAAATTTCAAAACGCTTCAGCTTGTAAACTATTAGTATAAAGTGAAATATCAAAATTTACGGAGGAAAATACAATGAATTTACGTAATGTACGCATTAACCTTGGTTCAGTCGCTCGAACCACCAACAGTAAAACGCTTGAGGCAATTAACGCAGGGCACACATACAAGCGTGACGATAACGGCAACATGACCAGAGAGCCAGACACATATTATATTGACTGCGCGGCTAATCGTGGCGACACACTGCGCGTCAAATTACCGCTTACCTGCGCAGAAAAAATCACTGCCTTGAAAGATATTCTTGACACAAGCGACCAGATTGTCAACATCAAATTTCAAAAACTGGAACTTAAAGCCTATGCGCTGATAGGCACAAACGGCAACCTTGTCTCTGGTGTCTCTGCTAAAGCAGAGGATTTTGAGTACGCTACCGACGACTCCCTCGCTTTGGATGATGACATCGAGCTGTAAAAAAACAAATATGTAACTTTTAACCAAACGGGGTGGATTTCTCACTTTGCCACCCCACCATTTTATAGGAGGTTTTTTATGAAAAAAAACAGCAAAACTTTTCTGAACATATTGTTCTACATTTACGTAACCGTTACCTATTATTCCAACCTCATGAATATCATCGTACCAAATGACATTCAAAAAGTACCTGTCAGCATATTAGATGATGCCGAAAAAACCATGTTGCGCTTTTCGTTCCAAAAAAACAAGAACGGCTCACGCATCCATACGGTTCTGCAAATTGCAGATATCTTAAATGATTATTTGCAAATTGTTTTATTGCCTAATCAAACTGATTTGCAACCGTTCCAGTGCGGAACCGGTATTCACGATGTAATAGAGCCACTTTATGTAGATATGGTTTTTGAGGACGAATATTACATCAATATCGACGTGATCTTTGTCGACAATCCGTTAGCATTCCAGTACATCAAACGTACCTCTGTGCGTTTTGATATTTAATCAAGGGGGCATGACCTATGTATCACGATTTCACATCACTGCTTGCGGGCTTTTACCGCAAGCAACTCGAGAAATGGCGCAATGATGAACTGCTACGCCAACGCCAACAGCAACAACAAAACTATAATTATGCATCACAATTTATCCAAGAAGCACTGACTATCATCTTTTCACAGTGTTCACTATCGCACCAGCTGTCGCCCATAGCGCATCAATATGACATTATTCCTTATGGTTTTAATGTCACGCAAGAGGACACCGTATATTATTTCCTATGGTCGAAAAAAACAAGTGATGTTATCGGCAGACCTATCCTTGACCAAATAGTTGATAAGATGAACTGCCATATAGAGTTTTTCCGCAGACAGTTTTATCTGTCATTTTCAAGGCTACCGTCAGATGACCAGATTTTATATGTGCAGTTGTATCCTGCCATATACAACGGATTTCATATCGTGGATTGTATAGATAAAAATACCGACATTGTACTGGCTGTTGTATTTGATTAGTTATTTTTCCAAAGCTCTTTTTTGCTTCAAAAATAAATTAGTATTTTTATTCTTTTGTTATTCTTTATTTACGGTCGTAAATATAATACAGTTGCGCAACGGAAAGGAAATCATGTTAGTAAAAGATACTCCCAAAATCAGAAGCCGTAAATATCTTCTGACCATTAACAATCCAGCACAGCATAATCTGTCACACAATACTATCTCTGAAACGATAGATAATTCCAAAATAGCTGTACGCTATTATGCAGTCTGTGACGAAACAGGTTCACAGGGAACATACCATTTTCACGTATTTTTGTATTTTAAAAATGCAATTGATTTTCAAACAATCAAGGGTATGTTCCCACAGGCTCATATTGATATCGCAAAAGGCACTGCCGAGGAATGCAAAGCGTATTTATTAAAATCGAACAAAAAACACAACAAAGCTGATGACGGTTCATATCAGTACAAAGACACCTCTGGCAAAACACATTCTGGTGTCAATCATTCCGATACATTTGAGGAACACGGGGAATGCCCTAAAGACCACGCAGGCGCACGCAATGATTTGGAGCAATTATACAACTATGTGAAAGATGGTCTCACGAACGCTGAAATAGTGGAGCTTATGCCCAAAACAGGAATCAAATATCTGGATAAAATAAATCGGCTCCGTCATGATTATTTAGAGGACAAGTATAAAAACAGCAGGCGGTTGGATTTAAAAGTACATTATATATTTGGTAAAACAGGAACTGGAAAAACCAGAGATATTCTCGACCAGTATGCAGATTCTGAGGTATACAGAGTAACCGATGCGCAGCACCCTTTTGACAGTTATAAGCAACAGTCAGTTATCGTGTATGAAGAGTTTCGTTCTTCACTGCGTCTACAAGACATGCTTAATTATTTGGATATCTACCCTGTAGATTTACCAGCCAGATACAGTCCTAAAGTATGTTGTGCAGAGACGATTTTTGTTGTATCAAACTGGACATTTGAAATGCAATACGCAGAGCTTCAAAAAGACCCTGAACAGAAAGCTTCCTATGAGGCATGGGTACGCCGATTTAATGGGGAAGTTAGAGAGTACACTGATTCAGGAATAAAAGTATATAAAACAATGCAGGAATATCTGCATCGAGATACAGACTTTGTTTCACTTGATGAATCGGTCGAATTACCATTTGACTAATTTATAGTTTCCGTCATGGCGCGGATTGCAGGAGTAGGATTTTAAAAATTTTGGTAAATCGCAGATAGCAGATAGTTCTATCGCTACTGAACTATCACAAATCTGCGATTTATTCGCTCAATATGGATACAGCGCACGCCATCAAAAAATCAGGCTCCTGCAAATTAACAAGGAATGTGAAATTTATTATATTATTTTTTTCTTCCTTTATAAAAATTGCAATATAGGAATCTTGCTATGCTATGTACATGTTCAGGGAACATATAAATCATACGACAGAAAGGAAAAGAAAATTATGAACGATGTAACTTATCAGAAAATGCTCGAGTCGTTTTTTTTAGACTTAGTGCAGCTACATTTACTTGAACAACCAGAAACAGTATCTACATCTACAGAGGATGATGGTGTTGTAATTACTACCGATTGTTTCCAAACTCATCCAAAGGATTATGGCACATTATCAAATTTTGCGGATGTAATTGGTAATCCAACTGTATTGAAACTAGATTATCACACACTTCTGTTTTGGGTTTTGCTTAATTTTTATGGTGTACAGTGTGAAACACTTGATAACAGAAAACAGGTTGAGATTTTTCTAAAACTTATACCTATGAAAATTATGAATAAAGTTGAGGATAAATATATCCCAACTCAAACCTATTTAGCATGTATTCAAATTAAAGATTATAACAACACAAAAAAATAGAAAGGCAAGATACTGCCATACAAAATAAGTCAACCATATATTAAAGCGTTTTATCTTGATGGTAAAACCAAATGATAAAAAGTTTGCCTGATGAGGCATCAAATTTTATCCAAATGCTGGCTGATTGTGGTATGATTACAGATATTGATACTGCGATTAGTCAGTACGAGGAATTGGAGAAACGACAAAGAGAAAAATACGTTATACAAAAAATTGGTTCTGTTTCTAAAGAACCAAATTACAAAAACAAAACTTTATACAGAAAAAGAGTCACATACCAAGATATCTATAAAGAAATCACTGCTGAATCCTATGATAAATTGATACAAAAAATCTTTGATTTTGTGTCCGCCTTAGATGATGATAAAACACAATTTATGGATACATCATTTCGTGCCATCTATAAGATTGCGCATATGAATTATGTAAAAACAACCAATCGTTCATCGCAGACATATGCATCATACGATAATTATTATAAGCGGTTTATTAGTGAAGATTTTGAAAAAACGGACATCAGGACAATGACTGTTGATTATTTAAAAGCTTACGCAAAAGAATTGGTTACCAGATTAAAGCTAGACAAAAAGACTTTTAACAAGTTTAAAAGTGTATTAAATATGGCATTCAATTATGCCTATGAATATGAAATCATTAAACGTAACCCAGCACCTTTTGTAAAAGCTACCGACTTTGTTGTAGCATATGCCAATCGGTCTATGCCAACAACGGAGACTAAAATATTTACAATAGCTGAGCTTGAGAAAATCAAAACAGAAATTCGTAAAAGAATGACCCAGAAAAAATATGGTGCTTTTTATGCACTTGGCTATGCCATTTTGCTATCTATTTTAACTGGAATGCGTGCAGCTGAAATATGCGCCCTTAAATGGTCTGATATACAGCTTTATAAACAGCGTATCTGGATTCATTCGCAGCAGCTTAAGGAAATAACACCTAAAGGGCAACCTAACACATTCTATGATGTACCATGGACTAAGAATGAAAAAAGAATGGATAAACCGACTGGTCGATATTTCCCGATATCATATGAGTTAAATGCACTGTTAAATGAAATCAGTGAAAAGCAAAGAAAGCTTGGTATAGATTCTATGTATGTTATCTGTGATGAAACAGGTGATAGCATTAAGACTCCTGCATATGAAACAGGATTACGCAGATTATGCCAATCTTTAGGATTTGAAATTACCAATAATCATGCATTTAGAATGACGCTTAATTCGCTTGTATTGATTCCTGCTGGATTTACAGTAACCGAAAGAGCAGCTATGCTAGGGCATTCTGTGCAAACAAATTTAATGTATTATAGTTTTGACCCAAGAGACTCAGAACTTGAAAAAGCAGACAGATTAAACACATATTTAGAGGGTAAAAATCTAGTCCCCACTAGTCCCCAGTCAAATATTGTGGATATCAGAACAAAAAAAATCCCTCAAGCCTTGTAAATTCAAGGTTTGAGGAACTCTTAAACCAGTGCGGAAGATGGGACTTGAACCCACACGATATTGCTATCACAAGATCCTTAGTCTTGCTCGTCTGCCAGTTCCGACACTTCCGCATGCGATTTTCTCAACGCAAGTAGTATCATAGCATTATACCGGTTGAATGTCAACAATTAATTTCTATTTTGGACGTATTTTTTGATCAATCCTCATCTTCTTCCTCTGCAATATCACTCTCCGGGATCTCCTGATACATCATGAAGGTGCCTCTGTCATTGACTAAAATCCCATAATAAGGCTGACTTCGATCATTCTGCATACCCCACTCGTACACAAAATCAATGGTCCCTGTCATCTGCTTTCCATCCACGAAAAATGTGATATCCTCTCCTTCCATGTACTTCGGAGAACCCGGTTGATGATCGGATTCATCCGAAACTCGATTCTGAAAGTCCGGATGTCCCATTTTTCGAAGAAGCTGTTCTCTGATTCGGAATCTGTGCTCCATGAATTCCTTTGAATAGAAAGATGCACTGACATCTGCATCAAAATCTAACTTATATCTCTGCGCAATCTGTGCATATCGCTCTCCTATGGTACACGGATAGATCTCCTCCAGATCTTCCAGTCTGATTGCACATAACATGTCCGGAAATTCCGGAAAAATTTTTGCAAACGTACATCCTCCATCCACGTTGATGTCATTTTTCCGGTAACTGATCATTCCCGGTTTTGTGTTGGTAATGTCATAGCTTATGTAATCGAGATTAAAAGTAGGCGTATGCCCGTGCACATGAATCTCATCCGATTCCAGATTGCCACAGTCCATCCGCATCCATAAATTTGAATAATGCTGTTGCTCTGCGGGCAGATCATTGTGCTCATAATATGCATGTACAATACGAAATGATATTTCCCGTCCCCAGACGGACTGAATCTTAAGAAGCTTATCATAGGGCATATTTTCAAAGAATTCCAGGTAAGGCTGCAGATCACGTGGATGAAGCATGCCGGAAATCCCACTGCCGCTGATGTGGTCATGTAACACCCGGTCAATATCGTACTGACATCCCGGCTCAGACCGGTGCGGCTGCCATGGCTCAATATTTTCAGCATACCATCTGTTGTACGAGTTGATATAGTCTATCGCCATCTGCTCATGGTTTCCCCGAACAGACTGATACTTGCCATCTGCTGTAATATGCTCCCTTGCCCAGCAGAGCGTCTCCCAGACCATTGGTCCCCTGTCAATGAAATCGCCCACAAAAATAATCTGTGCATCCGTATCTTCTGCTTCGATTCTTGCAAGCAATGCCATCATTTCCTCATAACAGCCATGTACATCACCAATCACATAGTGCATGTCAATTCATCCTTTTCCTGAAATGCTTTATTGTTCCTGATCAGTTCATTCATGGAGGACGGTGTATAATTGTTAATACATGCTGCAGCGTTAAGCGCATGCGCCCTCGTCTTCATAAACTGATATACTTCATCTTTGTTTGCATGGATATGCCCGTAAATGTGCCACGAGCCATGTCTGCACTTATTCCATTCCGCAATCGGGAAATGGCACAGACATATCTGATTATTGCCATCTGACACATGCAGCATTTTATCTATGCTTTCCAGATATTTTGCTGCTTCGACGCAGTCCAGTGTGATCTTATCGTGATTTCCAATGATCAGGTGCTTATGTCCCTTGAGCTGACGCAGGTACCAGTCCGGCGTCTTGTCCGAACGAAAACAAAAATCTCCGATAATATAGACATCGTCCTCTGCAGACACTCTGGAATTCCACAGCTTGATCAGACACTGATCCATTTCCTCCACATCCGCAAACGGACGGTGATCAAACCGAATCGCATTTGCATGACCAAAATGCAAGTCACTGATATATAAATTCATTCTATCGTCTTCCCTTCATCATGTGTCTTAACCCAAAACTATTTTACCTTATAACGATTCAGAATAGGTACGTTACATTTTATTATTCACTCCACAGCTTTTTTTGCAATGAACCTGTGGTTGAAACGCACTCATCCTGTTTCATTCATTACCTTCCAGATTCATTTTCTTTCTCTGCAGGAGCATAAGGACAAATGCGATGACAAATCCGGCTGCCATAGACAGCAGAAATGTGAGAAATCCGGGACCCACATATGCCACACTGGTCAGAAAACTCGGAAAGGCAAAAGAATTACAATGTGTCCCCGCCATTCCAACCATCGCGCCGCCCAATGCACCCGCTACACAGGCAGTCAGCATCGGTCTGCCCAGCACCATATTCACGCCAAACAGTGCAGGCTCTGTCACGCCGAGCAGCGCCGTAAAGGTCGCCTGGAAGGCAACACGTCTTTTCTCTTTGTTTGCATCTGTTTTTGGATACATTACCCCAACTGCAAATGCTGCGCCGGCCTGCCCATAGACAGCAGCTCCCAGCAAAGGCAATATCACGTCATATCCCAATGTAGCAATATTATTGATACATACCGGTACGATACTCCAGTGTGCCCCGATCACTACCATCGGCTGTATGACAAAACCCATGAATGCGCCGGCAAGAGCGGGACTAAAATCATAGATGACAAAGAAAATTCTTGTCAGGAAATCACCGATCCATGTTCCTGCCGGGCCGAATACAAGGAAAGTAAACGGAAGGACAACCAGGCAGCAGACAATCGGCTTGGTAAAACCGCGAATTGTCTCCGGAATCCATTTATCACAAGGCTTTTCTACGAAATACAGAAGGCCGACTGCAAATAGTACCGGCAGAACCCCTGAATGATAGATCGTCGGCGGTACCTGAAAACCAAACAGCGACATAGTCTGCTCCTGCTCTTCCAGTATCGCAACCAGATCAGGATACAGCATCGAGACCGGTATCAGCATGGAAATAAAGGGATCTGTCTTCCATTGTCTGGATGCCGTATAGGCCAGAAAAAACGGCAGGAAATAAAAGAAGCCGTCCGAACATGCGTAAAAAATGTGATATGCTCCACTTTCCATGCTTAACACACCAAAATTTGCCAGCAGCACCACAATACTTTTCAAAATACTCGTCGCAGTTATGATATGAATGATTGGCAAAAAAATGCCCGTGATCTGTTCCATGATCACGCTTGTCCTTGTCTGCTTTTTTCTCTGTAATTCCATTTCCATGCCACCTTTCCGGAATATCACTCTGCAACTGCCTTGCTTTTTCTTCTCTATAAAGCTTTTATCATATCTGCCGTAATTATGCAATCTTACCACTTCCATTTCAGACTAAATACACCTTTCTCATCGACATCAACCACCAACTCGTAGGTATCTGTCAAAAAAAACAGTCGACAATATCGATCCTCCTGATCTCTCCGGATTTTAACGATACACTCTGTTTGTGACATCTCTTGTTCATACATACCCAAAATACAATCCAGTTTTTTCAAAATCTCTTCCTCTGCCTTTTCCTGCTTGCCGACAGGCATATCCTTGTAATAGAGAAAAAGCTGCCGTTCAACCACTTTGCTTTTGCATTTACACACATGAAAGAAGCTTCCTATCATCATATACAGAATGTAGGTGTTCTGTTGCATTTTTGTGTTTTTCTTAATTGTTGTTTTCATAGCCATAATCGATCCCTCCATTTGTCTCATTTCTCTCATTTGTTAAAATGTTTCCTTTTTCAATCTGATTGCCTCAGAACTTAAGTAGAAGGCTTGTCATTCTTGAGCCGATAACAATCGCTGCACAGGTATTCTTATCTCGCCCCCTATGCCGGGCGGCATGTGATGTAGTTTTTTGCACGCAAAAAAGGACTTAGACAAAACGGCAGACTGCTAGCGTCAACCCATTCGTCTAAGTCCTTTTTCAGTTCAATCCTTTTACCCACAACGGGTGATTAGAAATATATCACATCTAATATAGTTTTGCAACACTTTTTTAATGATAAGGTTGCTACTCCTTTGCCCATGCCAAAGCACATTTTACCGCTCGCTGCCAGCCCTTCAAAAGCTGCTCTCTTTTCTGCGCGGACATCTGGGCCCGGAAGGTTTTGGAAAGCGCCCAGTTGCGCCTGATATCCTCCGGATCGCTCCAATATCCCACTGCAATTCCGGCAAGATAGGCTGCACCCAGTGCGGTTGTCTCCACACATTGCGGCCTCAGGACGTCTACCCCCAGGATATCCGCCTGGAACTGCATCAGAAAATCATTTCTCGCTGCTCCGCCATCCACCTTCAGACTCGAAATCTTCACGTCCGATTCCTGCTCCATGATATTCAGGATATCATAGGTCTGATATGCCATGGCCTCCAGCGCAGCCCTGACAAAATGTGCCCTATGGCAGCCTCTTGTCAATCCTACCACCGTTCCTCTGGCATACGGATTCCAGTAAGGCGCTCCAAGTCCGGTAAATGCAGGCACGATATATACGCCATTCGTATCCTCCACCGAAACGGCATATTCCTCGGATTGTCCGGCATCCTGCAGCATCCCCATCTCATCTCTCAGCCACTGTATGCCGGCACCGGCCACAAAAATGCTCCCCTCCAGCGCGTATTGCACCTGATCACCTACGCCTGCGGCGATCGTTGTAAGCAGTCCGTTTTGCGACTGGACTGCCCTTTCACCCGTATTCATCAGTAAAAAGCAGCCTGTTCCGTATGTATTTTTCACCTCTCCGGCAGAAAAACAGCATTGTCCGAACAAAGCGGCCTGCTGATCGCCTGCAGCTCCTGCGATCGGGATACCGGTTCCCAACAATCCGGCACTTGTATATCCGTATACACAGCTTGAACCCTGCACTTTTGGCAGCATTTTCTCCGGAATACCAAAATAGGAAAGGATGCGCTCATCCCAGCACAGACGATGGATATCAAACATCATGGTTCTGGAAGCGTTCGTATAATCTGTTACATGTACGGCTCCCTTTGTCAGATTCCAGATCAGCCATGTATCAACCGTTCCAAACAACAGATTGCCCGCCTCGGCTTCTTCTCTTGCCCCCTCAACGTGATCGAGAATCCAGGCAAGCTTTGATGCGGAAAAATAGGCATCCGGCACAAGCCCTGTGGCCATCTGAATGTACTGCGTCATACCTTCCTCCACCATCTTGTCTATCCGCTCTGCCGTTCTCCTGCACTGCCATACAATGGCATTGTAAACCGGCTGCCCTGTATGACGATTCCAGACAATGGTCGTCTCTCTCTGGTTGGTAATACCGATGGCGGCAATCGCTTCCGCCGTCGCACCGATCTTGCTGACCGCCTCTGTCGCGACAGAAAGCTGCGAGGACCAGATTTCCATCGGGTCATGTTCCACCCAGCCCGGCTGCGGATAAATCTGCCGAAACTCCTTCTGTGCCATGCTGCAGACATTCCCCTTGTGATCAAACAGAATACAGCGGGAACTCGTCGTACCCTGGTCCAGTGCCATGATATATTTTTCCATAAATTCCGAAACCTCCTGTCAGTTTCTTCTATCTTAGCAGACAGTCTTCATGAGCGTCAAATAATTCTTCTCCCTCCGTGCAAAAGAACCGGAAACTCTGACAAGCTCCCGGTCCTTTTTTGCACCACTGTCACCCAAATTGTGATACATCAGTTCTTCTAAGCCATGCTACTAATCTTCTGAGTCAGGCAACATCCTATCAGTGATGGCAGATAACACCTTAGCGATCACCCAGCAAATGACCGCAAGTCCTGCCGTTATACCGATACAAATTGCAAATCCTACTATTTCCGTATTCATAATTTCCTCTCCTTTTCTTATCCATGTGCTGACAGATTGATTACACGCATACAAAACCTACGCGTATGCATAGGTTCCCTAAAGAAAAAGATGCTCAGTCTTTTTGCCCATCCGTATCATGTATGTAACAGATAATGAATTTCAGACTGCGATTTACAGTCCCGGTAGAATAAAAAAGAAATACTGCATATCCAACACATATTGCGTGAATGCACAGTACCATACAATATGTAAGATTCAGGCGCTCGAAACCGGTACGCTTTGCCGCGTTTCGACAGATCCATGCCACGTTGCAGACCGCCTGCATTTCATCAGTTCCCAGAAAATCGGGCAAAATGCCGCTATCGGTTTCCAGCAGAGTACCGGCAACCGTGTTCGGTGTAATGCCCCCTGTTTCCCCTGACAGAGTCGGAATCTGGCAGTCAAGGTCAAAAATGGAGAGAAACGCCATGATGACAAGCAGCACCATGCAAAGCACTTCTTTTTTCCTTCTGTCTTTCATCATTCTGTCTCCCTCCTCTCGGATCATATGGTTACAGGTAATTGCCTGTATACAATTCATAATATGCTATCTTACTGCTGTCCTATATCTTATTGCATCACATCCTGCTGTCCCATTCTGCCGCGGGCAAGCCGTATCATTTCATCTCTGTTTTTAGAATACATACGATTGACCTCATCACTATACCCTATGTACAAATACGGATAATGCATCGCTGCTTTTATATGATAATGCTATGCCCGTAGCATTAATCTATCGGTAAGTCCAAAAGTTTCCAGCTTCTCTCTATCATTTCCTTCCCCGGCATGGAATTTAGGAATATAATATGCGGATTTCGTCCGCTGCCATTCTCCGCTGTCCGTTCGCTTCCGATTTCATCCTGTCCCTCTTCGCTGCGCAGAAGCCCCTTGACAGCCAGCCTGCGCCTAAGCTCCCTTGCCGTTCCCAGACTTCCGTCAATCAGATCGATGTGAGAGAATCCCCGGGCAACGTTCCCCTCCTCACAGCATTGCACCGGCTGATTCAAAAAATCCCTCAGATGTGGTCTTAAAAAAGGATAATGGGTACAGCCGAGCACAATCGTCTCCGTGTCAGGTGTCACAAAGGGAAGCAGCACCTCCCTGAAATACTGGTTTAGAAAATCACTTTCCAGATCTCCCTTCTCCACAAATTCCATCAGTCCTTCACAAGGTACCGGAATGATATCAGCCTGATCCTCGTATCTTGCCAGAAGCTTATGGAATTTTTCCTGCCGAATCGTCATGGGGGTTGCCATGACTAAAATCCGACCGCCGTGGCTTGCCTCTACCGCCGGTTTGACCGCAGGCTCTATTCCTACGATGGGAAGCTCGGGGTAATCCAGGCGCAGCGACCTGACAGCCGCAGACGTAGCGGTATTACAGGCTACCGCCAAACCTTTGATACCCATTGCAAGCAGCTTTTCTACCACTGCATACGTCAACTCTTTGATCTCCTGTGTGGGTCTCACTCCATACGGTGCATGCAGCGAATCTCCGTAATATATAAACTTTTCTCCGGGCATCAGCTTAACAGCTTCCTTGAGCACACTGATTCCACCCAGCCCCGAGTCAATAAACCCGATCGGTAACTCTCTCTCTCTGACTAGTTGCATTTCTCTTTCCTTTTTTCATCTATTTCTTCCGTCATTTGCATACATCCGGACGAATCTGTGCACATCAGCTATGATAGAGCTTTGCATAAAATCCGTTTTGTGCAAGGAGCTGTTTGTGATTTCCCTGTTCAATGATATTGCCATCCTTCATGACAAGAATGATATCCGCATTTCGGATGGTAGACAATCTGTGCGCCACAATAAAGCTGGTTCTGCCTTCCATCATCTTGTGGAAAGCACGCTGGATCTTCATCTCCGTTCGTGTATCGATTGATGAGGTCGCTTCATCCAGTATCAGCATCGGCGGCAGAGATAACATGATTCTGGTAATACACAAAAGCTGTTTCTGACCCTGGGACAGCATTCCGCCATCCTCACCGATCACAGTATCATATCCATCCGGCAATCTTCGGATAAAGGAATCGGAATAGCTCGCCTTTGCTGCGCGTATCATTTCCTCATCCGTTGCCTCCGGTTTTCCCATCTTGATATTTTCCCGGATTGTTCCACTCTTCAGCCATGTTTCCTGCAACACCATACCATAGCTTTGCCTAAGACTCTTTCTCGTCATATCACGGATATCCGTACCATCCACCTTGATACAACCACTATCAACATCATAAAACCGCATCAAAAGATTGATCACCGTCGTCTTGCCACAGCCGGTAGGTCCCACAATTGCCACGTTCTGCCCCGGTTTGATATCGATTGTAAAATTCTCTATCAGCTTCTGTCCTTCCGAATAAGAGAAGCAGACATCCTGACAGGCAATATTGCCTTGTACATCCGCAAGATCTTTTGCTTCTTCGCCGTCCGGTATCTGCGGCTGTTCCTCAATCAGTTCAAAAATACGGCCGGCACAGGCTATCGCATTCTGCAGCTCTGTAATCACACCGGAAACCTCATTAAATGGCTTGGTATACTGATTGGAATAACTCAAAAAGCAGGACAGGATACCTACACTCATCCTTCCGGAAAGAACGGCAAGCGCACCTGTCAGCGCAACAGCCGCATACACGATACTATTGACAAATCGCGTACTCGGATTGGTGAGCGAGGAGAAGAAAATTGCCCGGAGCGAACATTTCTGCAGTCTGTCATTGATCTCATCAAACCTGGCAATCGCCTCATCCTCGTGATCATAAGCCTTCACAACCTTTTCATTGCCAATCATCTCATCGATCAATGCCGTCTGCTCTCCACGGGTCTCCGATTGCAGTTTGAACATCGAATAAGTCTTTTGGGCAATAAAGTTAGCCACAAACAACGAAAGTGGAGTAATACATACAACAACCATGGTGATGGCAGGATTCAGACTAAGCATAATGACAAGTGTTCCCAGTATTGTGACAACCCCTGTAAAAAGCTGCGTAAATCCCATGAGCAGACCGTCTGCAAACTGGTCTACATCCGTAATGATCCGGCTGACAATCTCTCCCGTAGAATGTGCATCCAGATATTTCAAAGGCAATACCTGCAATTTATCAAAAGCCTCCTTGCGAATATCGCGCACTACCTGAAAGGTAACCTTATTATTGATCACATTCATGCACCATTGCAAAATGGATGTCATAAGAACCACAATCCCTACGCGCAGCAGATAACTGCCAATGAGGGTGAAATTGACACCCTCGTCCGTGATCAGATCGATTGCATCACCGATCAAAATCGGTACATACAATGTCAGTGCCACAATCACCGTTGCAAAGACAACGGAAATCATCATCAGAGCCGTATATTTTTTCAAATAGCAAAGTACCTTTTTCAAGGTATCTCTCTGTTTCATGCAAAAAGCCTCCTTCTTACTGCCATGCCAAACCTATTCCTGCGTCTTGTATTGAGATTCATAGATTTCCCGATAAACCTCGCATTCCGCAAGCAGTGTTTCATGCGTTCCCTGTCCGACAATCTGACCATCATCAAGCACAAGGATCTTGTCTGCATCCATGATCGCATTTGTTCTTTGCGATACGATAAAAACAGTTGGCTTATAGGTAAGGCTGCGGATTGCACTGCGAAGTCTCGCGTCCGTCGCCATATCCAGCGCCGATGCACTGTCATCCAGAATCAGTATTTCCGGCTTCTTCACAATTGCCCTTGCAATCGTCAGACGTTGCCGCTGTCCACCGGAGAAATTTCTGCCGGCCTGCGCAACCATTCCGTCAAGCCCTCCCTTTGCGCGCACAACATCCTCTGCCTGAGCGATTGCAATTGCCTCCTTCAGTTCTTCATCGGTTGCATCCGCTTTTCCCCAGCGCAGATTTTCCGCAATCGTTCCCTGAAAAAGAACAGCCTTTTGCATGACAATCGCAATTTTATCGGAAAGCTCCTGCTTTGCATAATCCTTTACATCGATTCCATCAATTTTGACACTTCCCTGCGTCGCATCATAGAAACGGCAGAGCAAATGAACAAGTGAAGTCTTACCACATCCAGTTCCGCCGATGATTCCCACCGTCTCTCCTTTCTCTACTTGAAAATTCAAGTCAGAAAGCGCCGGTGCACCGCCGCCTGCATAGGTCAGGGAGACATCATCAAAGCTGATAAAAGGAGTGACCGCATCCTTGCCTACCGTCTCATCTGCGTGAGCGGTTCCCCTGACAGTCTGCTCCTTCCAAGCCATACCGGGCGTAATCTCAAACACATCAGCCACACGATTCGCACTGGCAAGTGCCTTATTGATCGTGACGATCAGGTTCGCCAGTTTAATGAGTTCCACCAGAATCTGCGACATATAATTATAAAGCGCTACGACCTGTCCCTGTGTCAGGATGCCGAGATGTACCTGCACGGCACCGGTTCTGATCAGAAAAATGATACAAAAGTTGACGATCACATACGTGATCGGATTCGTCAAAGATGAAATATTGCCGGTTTTCTTCTGCTGCTCTGTCAAGGAATCATTGCGCCCTGCAAAACGCTGCACTTCCTCTTCTTCCTTGCAAAATGCCCGCAGTACTCTCACACCTGTCAGATTCTCTCTGGCAACAAGCAAAAGTGCATCCAGTCTTCCCTGCACTTTCTTCATCATGGGAATACTGACCGACATAATCCCAAACACAACAACAGAAAGCAGAATGATTGCAAGCACAAAATACATGGCGGACTTACCATCAATGGTAAATGCCATGATCATTGCCCCAAACACCACAAAAGGGGATCGCAGGAAAAGACGGAGTACCATATTGACACCGGTCTGTGTCTGATTGATATCACTTGTCATCCGGGTGATCATGGTCGAAGTGCCGATTGTATCAATTTCCGTAAAGGACAAACTCTGCAAGTGCGAAAAAAGTGCATGTCTCAGCTTTGTCGCAAAACCAACCGCCGCCTTTGCGGAAAAATATTGTGCCGCCACAGCACTCACAAACCCGATCAGTGCAAGTGCAAGTAACATCAGACATCTCTGATAAATGAACCCTTTATCCCGCCCCGCAATTCCATGATCAATGATTGAGGCAACCACCAAAGGCACAAACAGTTCAAACGATGCCTCCAGCATCTTAAACAGTGGTGCCAGGACACATTCTTTTTTATACTCCCGCAAATACTGTAACAATCGTTTCATAATCATTGATTCCTTTATTTTCCTATTTTTCAATCTTCGAACGATTTTAAGTATACCACATCTTTTCCTGCTTGCCACCTCTTTCTTTGTATGTTAGTCTATAGACGCATCCGGCAGAATAACAAGCAAATCTTTGGACAGACAGGGGAAGGAGCACAGTATGCACAAAAGACTATTTTTTTCAGATATTGACGGAACACTGATCCGCAGTGACGGTACCATTTCCGATGCGCTGGCCGCTGCACTTTGTGATATGGCAAGGGCAGGACACAGTCTGATCTTAACCAGCGGCAGACCGCTTTCCAGCATCCTCTCTGTCAAAGACTATCTGGAAAATAAAATAGGTACTTCCTTCCCCGATTCCTATATCATTGCCAACAACGGTACTCTCATTTATGACTGCAAAACAGAAAGGCCGGTTTATGAAAAAACACTCCCCTTTGAGCTGGTTGACCTGCTGCAAACAATAGCCGATCAGTTCCATATCCATATCCAGACCTATGCCGGAGATGCCATTGTATGCAAAAGCCGGAACGAGGAAATCAATTTCTACAGAAGAAAAATTGCGCTTCCTCTGCTTACCGGCGAACGCTTTACGGATATTCTGCCCTGTGAGCCCTATAAAATGCTCACAATCGGATTGGAAGGCACCTGCCAGCTCATGCCCCTGAAGCATTATATTGAAGAAAATCTGGCGGACCGCGTACAGGCTATTTTTTCTGGTCCATACTATATGGAACTGATCCGCAGTGATGCCGGCAAAGGACAGGCGCTGCATTTTCTGTGCGACTACCTTTCTGTTCCCTACGAGCATTCCTATGCCGCCGGTGACTCTGAAAATGATATTTCCATGATACAGGCTGCCGGTATGGGGTATGCAATGGCCGCCGGTGATGAGAAAGTAAAATCCAGCGCAGACAAAATCACTGCGCTGGACTGTGAACATGACGGGCTTTTGGAAATCATTGATACGATCCTAAAAGCCTGATCCGTTTTATTTCTTTTTGTGTTTTTTGGCGTATTGCCCGGCCTTCTTCCCTGCCTGCGTCCCGATTTTATTCAGGCCGTTCTGGTTGATGTGAATGACGTCACTATAGTAGTATCCGCTCTCATCATAAAGTATTTTGGGCAAGGTGGATACCATGGTAAAATGTTTATCTGTTTTGCAGAGCTTTGACTGCGCCCCCATGATCGTATAGCCGCTGTCCGGAGCACTTCTGTCTCTTCCTATCTGAATGATCATCATCTGTTCCACGCCGACTGTTTTCATCTTCTGATAGATTGCCTTCATATTTTTGATATATTTCGCCTCACTACAGCCCTGCATGGCATCTGATTCCCCCTGATACCACACCATATAAATATGTCTGATCTTAATTTTGTTCTTTTTGAGGCTCTTTTTTGCCAGATTCACCCGTCGTTTTGTTTCCTTAACGAGCCCTCTTTTGAGCCACGTATTGGTCGACGATCCGCCCCACGAAGCAGGCACCCCTACAACAGGTGTTTTTGTCTGCTTGTAGTAGCTGATACAAAAAGAAGAAACAAGTGTTCCGGAAGTGCTGTAAATCTTATCGTCATCGAGCCCCTGCCTGCGGTTCGTTCCCTGTCCAAACGGCTCCTTCATGATGATACAACTTTTACTTCCTGTTGCCACATCGAACTCATAAGCGGTTCCGACACTCGGCTGCGGCGCACTGTCCTTGTTGCCACCACTCCCACACATATTACTCTGTCCCGCAAAAATGATCAGATCCACTTCATCTGTTACCACTACAGTCACAATGGTCTGCGTCGTCCCTTCCGTCACCGTAACCTTCGCCTCTCCGGCTTTCCGTGCGCGCATCAGGCCGCTGTTTGCAACCTGTAATATACGCGTATCAGAACTCTCCACAATGGCATCAGAGGCGATGGATGCCTTCACATACCGATATTCTCCGGGCAGCATCCGTATTTTTTCCTTTTCCCGCACAACGGTTATCGTCTCCTGCGTATCTTCCGCCGGGACATCCCCCTGCACAGGCGTGGCACATACCTGTATTTGCATCTGCACCGCAAATAATAACCCCAGACAAAGTCCTATGAACCATCCATTCCGCTTGTTTTCTTTCATTCTCTTAACCTCACCTTTTCAGAACGATTTATCAAAAAGTATCTCACATATTTCACACACTATTATCATAACGCATACAATATCAAAAAACAAATCCTATCAGACAGAATGCTTTTTAAAAAAATTTATCCAACTATATTCATTGCCGGTGATGGAAAAAATGCTTACCGCTATACAAATCTGATGGAACAGGCAGGTTTCTATCCGGTTGCACTCAGAGACGATTGCAGCGCACCCTACCCCTCTATGGCAGAGCTTTGCCGTACGCCCTTCGATGTTCTCTTATTGCCCGGAGGCGGCGATTTTTCCGATGCGCTCTATAAACCGGCAGGCGAAGACATGCCAAATCTCACTGCAGAGGAAGCCGCACTGGATATGATGCAATATGCACTTCTTTCCACTGCCATTTTACTACGCAAGCCTGTCATCGGTATCTGCAAAGGCATGCAACTGATCAATGTCTTCTTCGGTGGAACTCTGATTTCCGATCTGCCGGGTTCCATGCACTCCTGCCAGTCTGTGGGGCAGCAATCTGTTGATTCCATGCATCTGATCCGCACGATTCCCGAAGAGGAATATCAGCTCCGCCTCTGCGAAAAAAAAGCAAAAAGCGGCATGGTACAAAACCGGATTTACAGGCTCTTATCTTCTTTTTCAACAGTGAACAGTTCACATCACCAGGGCATCAACCAGCCCGGCAAAGAACTCATCCCCCTGCAATATGCTCCGGATGGACTGATTGAAACAATCATACACGCATCCCTCCCGATTCTGGGCATGCAATGGCATCCCGAGCGCTTATCCTCCATGACACCGGACCTCATGCACAAGCTCGTTCTGACACTTCTCTCCATCAGATGATCAGATGCCTTTATTCTTTCAACACAGCCAGGAGGTAATTCCACATTCTATCCACGGAAGAAATACACAGTCTTTCTTCTGTGGTGTGGATATCCAAAATATCCGGTCCGAAGGAAACGGCATCAAGATCTTCTATTTTCTGCGCCAGAACGCCACACTCCAATCCGGCATGGATAGAAAGAACCGTCATCTCTTTTCCAAACATGCTACGATAGATATTTGTCATTTTATCACGCAGCGGTGAATCCTTCCGAAATTCCCATGCCGGATATCTGCCATCCACACTGCCTTTTCCGCCATATTTCTCTATCTTTTCCAACAGCAACTGTGCAAGCGCCTCCTTTTCCGCCTCCACACTGCTTCTGAGCGAAAAAGTCACCTTGAGATTTCCACCATTTTGCAGCCTTACAACACCGATATTCAAAGAAGTCTGTACAAGCCCCGGGAGCGCCGGATCCATCTTCTGTACCCCATTTGGTGCTTCCGCAAAAAAAGCCAGAATGTCAAAAAGGTCATTTCCGTCAAGACCTGTCATGACGACCGGTTTTCCCTCTCCCGCCTTTTTCACTTCCCCATCCATACGTTCACAGACAAAGGAGAGCATCGGATCTGTTTGCTTCCAATCCTCTTTCAGCGACTCCTCCATGGTCGCCACAAGCCCTGTCAGCTGCGATTCATCTGCGCGGCTCACAAATTCACAGACAGCAGAAGACGGAATCACATTATCCTTTGTGCCACCCTCAAAGGAAAGAAGCGTCATGTCTGCTTCCCGCGCAATCAGATAAAGCATCTGCATCATCACCTGATTGGCATTGGCAGATCCTTTGTGTATCTCCACACCGGAATGTCCACCTGACAGGCCTGTAAGCGAAAGCCTGTATCTGTCTCCCTCTACCTCGTTCCATGCCGGTTTCCAGATTCCCTGTACGCAGGCGCCTCCTGCACAGGCAACCGTCAGCTCTCCTTCCTTTTCCGAATCAATGTTGAGCAGCGTCTTACCCCTCAGCATCGAGAGATCAATCCCGAGTGCACCATCCATTCCAACTTCTTCATCCACAGTGATCACAACTTCAAGTCTCGGATGCGGAATGTCTTTTGCATCGAGCAGTGCAAGTGCATAGGCTACCGCGATTCCATCATCGCCACCCAGACTTGTGTCTTTTGCATAAATGAAATCTCCGTCTACGGCCAGATCCAAACCTTCTTTTTCCATATTTTTGGCACATCCCGGCTTCTTGACCGCTACCATGTCCATATGTCCCTGCAAAATGACGGAAGGCTTATCTACCATCCCATCTGTGGCTTCCTTGCACAGAATGACATTTCCAAGTGCATCCTGATAGGTCTGCAGACCGCGCGTTGTCCCAAACTCCACAAGATATTGACTTATTTTTTCCGTATTGCCTGAGCCATGCGGAATTGCGCAGATCTCCTCAAAGAAATGAAAAACTCCTGATGGCTGTAATTGCTCCAGCATTTTATTCCTCCTGTCTGATTCTGAATTTCTAAACTCCTTTTTCCTCACTACAATTGCAAAACCGGATAGCAGAACTGCTATCCGGTATATCTGTCGTACATAATATCCTATCGTAAATTATGCAATCTTTGATTTTGCAATTTCAGCCAGTGCGCTGAATCCTGCAGCATCATTTACTGCCATCTCAGCGAGCATCTTTCTGTTAATGTCGATCTCAGCCAGCTTTAATCCATACATGAATTTGCTGTAGGAAAGACCATTCAATCTTGCTGCTGCATTGATACGAGCGATCCAAAGCTGTCTCATCTGACGCTTTCTCTCTTTACGGCCAGCATAAGAAGAAGTCAGGGCACGCATAACAGACTGTTTTGCAACTCTGTACTGATTCGATCTTGCGCCTCTGTAACCCTTTGCAAGCTTTAATACTCTATTGTGTTTTTTCTTTGCGTTCATTCCGCCTTTGATTCTTGCCATGTCAATCTTCCTCCTTACCGACTTATAAATATGGTGTAATCTTCTTCATGTTCTTAACATTTGTTGCATCAGTCATTGCCGGCTTTCTAAGATTTCTCTTAGTCTTAGCAGACTTCTTTGTTAAGATATGACGTTTATAAGCTTTATTTCTCTTTAATTTACCTGTTCCTGTTACTTTGAAACGTTTTGCTGCTGATCTGTTTGTTTTAACCTTTGGCATTTTAAATTCCTCCTATTTAACTTTGTCCAAATCTATTTCAACTTAAAATTGCTTTAAGTCAAAAGCTGCTTATTTCTTTTCGGTCAGAACCATTGTCATGCTTCTGCCTTCCACTTTTGCGGGTTTCTCCACAGTTGCAATATCCACAAGCGCCTGCGCAAAATCATCCAGAATATGTTTGCTGGAATTCATGTGCGCCATCTCACGACCGCGGAAACGAAGTGTGATTTTAACCTTGTCGCCCTTACTGATGAACTTCTTGGCTGCATTGATCTTGGTATTCAGATCATTGGTGTCAATATTGGGTGACAAACGAATTTCTTTGATTTCGATTGTTTTCTGTTTCTTTTTAGCTTCTTTTTCTTTTCTAGCCTGTTCATAACGGTATTTACCGTAGTCAACAATCTTACATACAGGCGGCTTTGCTGTGGGAGCAATCTTTACCAGATCCAGTCCTGCCTCATCTGCCAGCTTCTGTGCGTCTCTTGAAGACATAATTCCAAGCTGCTGCCCGTCTTCCCCGATCAGACGAATTTCCTTGTCTCTGATCTGTTCGTTAATCATTAATTCGCTAATAATCAAACACCTCCATAAGAATAAACATAAAAAAAGTGGATACCATATCCACTCACACAAAATAAACCAAGATCAGTCTCTTGTTTTCTTCATGAACACCTGACAGCCCGATTGCCTCAGGGTGAGAGTGGATACTCTGCTTTGCTGTATGCGTTTTTCACACGCTGAATAAGCATAACACAGATTCCGGCGTGTGTCAACGGATAATTTGATTTTTAAGGAATACATCCCGGAATATCCGGAATTGAACCGCCGAGAAGACAGATAGCCGAAAGAAACACCATAACAATCCCTATTATAGCACAAGACTCCCAGACAACAAAACAATTACCTGTTGTTCTGTTGTCTGAGTGCTTCTGCATATCTCCTCATAATCCCGGTAAGTAGTTACATGCATAATCATCTGAAATAATGCATATCACTTCACTATATCTTTAGCGATTTTTTCGCTAGTATTCCCCAAAAATATGCTGTGCTCCCAAAGGAAGCACCTTGACCATTTTTATTATAGTGAATTTTTCGCTAAAACGCAATAGCGAATTTTTCACTAACCTATAATTTTGATATTCACTATTGATTGCGCGTCGAAAGGATTGTTCTTTATGTATAAAAGAGTGAGAGACCTTCGGGAAGATAAAGATTTGACGCAAGTACAAATGGGGGAGATTTTGCATTGCAGCCAGCGTGTTTACAGCAACTACGAACGCGGTGATATTGACATTCCCACCTCAATCCTGATCAAGCTTGCTGATTTTCATCATGTTTCAGTTGACTATCTTTTAAATCGAACGGATAATCCGTCAACTAATTTCTAAGATTATTTTTGCGCCCGCTTGGCGCCCTTTCTCGCTAACACAAACTGCCACGCAAAATGCGCGGCAGTTTCCTTGTCTGTCTGATTATTTCTGCTTGAATGTCGCACATGCCGTTTCACCACAGGCACATGCCTTACAACCACTGATCATGACATTCTGTGCATGGCATTTATAATTGGAGTTATATACACAGTTGGCAGCCTCACAATCAATGCTGATCATTCTGCTCGGATGCTCTATTGAGCTCTTCACATGATCCATCTCCTGACTTCTGAAGGAATCGCAGCTTGTCTCATCACTGACATGTGCGTCCTTTCCTCCCACCATGATATCTCCTTTGCAGCAGTACCTGTTTTCATTGTAGGTACAGGTTGCCACTTCACAAGTTAACATTGCCATCGCTTCTACCTCCTTTTTGCGTCAAACATGTTACGCTTACAGGATTAGTATGGACGGCAATGCTACTGTTTATTCGCAAATGCATATCAGCGTTTTTTCTCTTCCTCAGGAAGCTCTTCCCTGATCTCCTTGGTGCGGATCTCTTTGCAGATCTGTTCTACGAATTCCGCAATGCTCTTCTGTCCTTCATTGCCCTCAAAACGGCTTCTGACAGAAACAAGACCAGCTTCCTCCTCCTGCTGTCCGACTACAAGCATATACGGAACCTTTTCCATACGCGCCTCACGGATCTTGTATCCGATCTTCTCGGAACGATTGTCTACCGTGACATCCACATCATTCTTTGCCAGTTCCTTGCGCACTTTTTCCGCATACTCTCCGTATTTCTCAGAAATAGGAAGCACACGTACCTGCTCCGGGCAAAGCCATGTCGGGAATTTTCCGGCATAATGCTCAATCAGCCATGCCAGCGTTCTCTCATAACACCCCATGGAAGTTCTGTGGATGATCCACGGACGAACCTTCTCACCTTTCTCATCGATATAGTACATGCCAAACTTTTCTGCCGAAGCACAGTCGAGCTGGATGGTCACCATGGTATCTTCTTTGCCATATACATTCTTTGCCTGAATATCAATCTTCGGTCCGTAGAATGCTGCTTCTCCGTCTGCTTCTGTAAATTTGATGTTGTTTTTGATCATGACATCACGCAGATACTGCTGTGTGCTGTTCCAATATTCCTCATCTCCGAGATACTTCTCTGTATTGGCAGGATCCCACTTGGAAAGGCGATAGGTCACATCTCCGTCAATGCCGAGTGTTTTCATGATATAATTACAGAGCTCTGTACATCTGGTCAGTTCTTCCTCTGCCTGATCCGGTCTTAAAATGATATGTGCCTCTGTGATGGTAAACTGGCGGACACGAGTCAGTCCATGCATCTCTCCGGAATCCTCATTGCGGAACAGAGTCGATGTCTCCGCCATACGATACGGCAGATCTCTGTAGGAACGCTGTTCATTCATATAAATATAATACTGGAATGGACAGGTCATAGGGCGCAGTGCCATTGTCTCCTTATCCTCATCATCCTTATTTAAAATGAACATGCCGTCCATGTAATGATCCCAGTGACCGGAGATCTTGTACAGATCTGATTTTGCCATCAGCGGTGTTCTGGTACGCACATAGCCCCACTCTTTGTCTTCCAGATCCTCAATCCATCTCTGGAGCTTCATGATCATCTTGGTTCCCTTGGGTGTAAAAAGCGGAAGACCCTGTCCGATGACATCAACAGTTGTAAAGAGCTTCATTTCACGTCCCAGCTTATTGTGATCACGCTTTTTGATATCCTCTAAATGCTCCAGATAAGCGGCGAGTTCTTCCTTCTTATTAAATGCTGTACCATAAATACGCTGCAGCTGTGCTTTATTGGAATCGCCTCTCCAATATGCCATAGAAGAAGAAATCAGTTTGAAAGCCTTGATCCCTTTGGTACTCATCAGATGCGGTCCTGCACACAGATCCACAAATTCTCCCTGATCATAGAAGGAAATCTCCGCATCCTGTGGCAGATCCTGAATGAGTTCTACCTTATACGGTTCCCCTTTTTCTTCCATAAACTTTATCGCTTCTTCCCGCGGCATAGTGAATTTTGTCAGTTTATTTCCTTCCTTGATGATTTTTTTCATCTCGGCTTCCAGCTTATCCAGATCCTCTCTGGAAAAAGGTGCATGCTCAAAATCATAATAGAAGCCTTCATCAATAGAAGGACCTATTGCTAATTTTGCATCAGGAAATACGCGTTTTACAGCTTCTGCAAGCACATGAGAACATGTGTGACGAATGGTGCGCAGTCCCTGCTCGTCATTTGCAGTCAAAATATTCAGTTCGCAGTCTGCATCGATCATGGTTCTAAGATCAACTACTTTTCCATTTACCTCTCCTGCACAGGCAACTCTTGCAAGACCCTCACTGATATCCAGCGCAATATCATATACGCTCATTGCCGCTGCATATTCCTTGCAGCTTCCATCTTTCAGTGTAATTTTCATGTTTCTTCAATCCTTTCCTCTATAGCTATCTGTTGTTTTTGAGAAATGCTTTTATTCCTCGTCATCCTCATCAAAATCTTCATCGCAATCGCAGTCACAACAACCACCATTGTTACTTCCATTATTGCTGCCAATTACCACATGCTTCTTAGGTGAGCACATAATGCCAAGCACCATACCTGACAAAAAAGCCACCAAAATTGTCAGAATAATCTCTGTGGTAGAATACTCCTGATCTGTTAATTTTTCCATTACTTCATTCATTTTTTCTTTCATGTTTTGCTCCTTTTTCGCTCCTGAATTGTTTTACATTGCTTCGTTCGCGCTCATTTTCCTTCCTCGCTACAAAAACGTCCCTCACACTATAATAGTATAGTGTAAGGGACGTATCATTCATACGCGGTTCCACCCTGATTATCCGTTGCCTGAAACGGACCGCTCATTTATGATGGTAACGGAATCACCGGACTGTATTAAAGTCACTCCGAGGTGGTCTTCATCTGTTTCGGAAGGAAATACTCACAGCGCAAGGTATTTCTCTCTGTCATCTTCTGCAGATTACTCTTCTCATCAACGCTTTTACACTCAATTCTGTTTCTATAGTATGCCCGTTTCCCAAAAAAGTAAAGCACTTTTTAGTTGCGTCCGCAACATTTTTTGTACTTTTTACCGCTGCCGCATGGACACGGATCGTTGGGATATACCTTCTGATCCTTTACAACTGTCGTAGAAATCTTCTGCTCGTGATAAAGATTCTTTAATGTCTCCTCGTCAAAGATTTCCTTCCACTGGGGAAGATTGTAAAGCCAATCAGCCTCTGCAGCTACCATTCCTTTGTAAAGAGCAGCCTTGTCAAATACCAGATTGATCTGGGAATCTTCTTCCATCTCTTCGATATTATTCGGCTCAACCAGAAAATCATTGATACCATCCACAAATCCTGTCATGGTCATGATATCTACTTTATATTTGTCTGCAAGTTCCTTTACTGTTCCCACAACCTGTGTATCCGGATCAGAAAGAAGCTGTTCGTAAATTTCTTTTTCTTTCAAAAAATATGCCTGCCAAAGTCTCTTTAAATCACCTTTGTTTGCTTTTTCAGAATACGCGATGTCGCGCCATTGCTGTAATAATGCCATTTGTTTTCTCCTTTTCTACATGTACTGCTTTTGTAGCCATATCTGTAAGACAGTATATACTATATTTCACTTTTTTTCAAACCCTTTTCTCATGGCCTTACAGAAAGTTTTTCCGATGTCACTTTCCCGTCCTTTTTCGACTCACTTCTGTCCACTGTATAACTGCCATCGGACTGTTTCTCCAAATAGATTTCCTCCTGCCAAGACTGCTCATTACTCAAATAAGTCACATAAGCTCTCTTATCCCTATAATCGATTTTCAGATATTCATAATACGGTCTGTTCTGATTGATCTTTTCATGCGTGACATATTTTTTCAGTTGGAAATCGTAATATTTTGCAACAAAAGCCTCAGAACGCTGTTCATCCGACAAGGAGGCGTCCATATCATAGTAGTCATTTGTAAAGATCTCCCTCTCATGACGGCTGAGTGATGCAAGCATGTCGCATTGTTCATAGGTAGATGCCTTGACAAACTGCTTATAAAACCGATTAATCCGCTCGTCCTGTCCGACATGGAACAGGCGCGGTACCATAATAATCAGACCCACCGCAACAATTGCCGTAAACGCAATATAATATTGTCTTCTCTGCTTTTCCGCAAGCGCATACCAGAAGGGCTTCCTCTTTTGATATTTCACCGTCTCCTGCTGACTGTAAAGTGACTTGGTATCCAAATCCTCCGGCTGAAGCGCTTTTTGCAGCTCCTCCATCGTCTGATATCTGTCAAATCCATAGATACTGAGTGCTTTCATGAGCGCATCGCTCTGAAAAGTCATGATACGGGTCATTGTGTCTGCAGGACGGAGTGCCTCTTCATCCCCATTGATCCGCAAATAATAAGCCGGCACATCATCTCCCGTTACATAACGGTAGAAGAGGGCCGCAACCCCATAGACATCTGTAAACGGTCCTCTGTCTGCCTCCGGAAGATACAGTTCAACAGGCGCATACCCATCTCTTCTCACCGTGGGACTGCCAAGGCACTCCCACGCCAGATCCTCGACCGGATTCATCACTTGCTTTAAGACAACCTTCCGGTCAGTGGTAAGTATGATATTTTCGGGGCAGATACAGCCATGCACAATTCCTTTTTCATGCAATCTGGAAAGCGTATCCATGACAGGCTCCATCTGTTTCATGATATCTTCTACCGTAAATTTTGCGCTGTGCCTTTTTTGGAAAAAATCCTTCAGACTCTGACCGCTTGTCGCCTCTTCAATCACATAAACCGTATTGTGTTCTTCAAAATAGGTCAGCACATTGACAATTCCCTCAAAAGGATACAGCTTGATGAGCTTCTTTGCTCTTGCAATCAGATGCTCCTTCATACCTTCAAACACAGACTCATCAGAAAGCTTTTTACAGACGATATCATCATCATGATCATAATCCCTGTTCATGATTTCCCTGGGAAACAGCTCACGAACAACCACCTCGCGCTTACGGAATGTGTCGTATCCGCAGTAAGTCACAGTGATACCGTTATCCTCCGACATACCGTCAATCCGGTATCTGACTTCGCCCACCATTGTCCCCGGCTGCAAATATTCCTTTGAAAGTTGATTTCTTTTCTTCTTCATAATAATCCATTCCTTTTTCGCACCGGGTCATTATTTTTCTAATCCGGCAGACTTAGTATAGCACCTTGAGCCCGTTTTTGCCACCCATTATTCTTCCTCAGCCGAAGAGAACGCAAAAGTTTTTTCAACTTTATTTCTGGTCCCTTGCCAAATCACTCCAAAGACGCTACACTATTAAAACAGAAAGACATTTTGATAAAGGAGAACCGCAATGTATCACAAGAAACAACGGATCGCCGCCCTGGTTAGCGTGATCCTCCTCGTACTTTTATATCTCGCCACACTTGTCTGTGCCATTTTTAATTTCGACGGAACCGGCCGCCTGTTTCAGGCTTGTCTGTTTGCCACGGTCGCCGTACCGATTTTGATCTGGATCTATATTTATCTGTTTGGCAAGCTCCATGACAGGCACACCATCGCATCCTTTGAGTCCAAGGAGGACTATGAAGCAAAGAAAGCCATGGAGAAACAGCTTGCCAAAAACAATGACAGCCTGAAAAACAATTGATACCAAAAAAGAACTGTTGCAGATCTCCGCGACAGTTCTTTTTTTATTTCATTCTATAGATACAATGTTCTTATTTTTTCAGCGGGCTCTCTCTGTAAATGATGTCGTTTCTGCCCGGGCCGTTGCTGACCATCGTGATCGGATAACCGATCTGCTCCTCTATAAATTCCACATACCCTCGGCAGTTCTCCGGAAGCTCCTCAAAGGTCTTGATGCCGCGGATGTCCTCCCTCTGATTCTTCCATCCGGGAAGCACCTTCAGAACCGGCTTTGCTTTCTCAAGCTTATGTGTCACAGGGAAGTCTGTTGTCACTTCGCCGTCAATCTCATATCCGACACAGACAGGAATCTCATCCAGATAACCGAGTACATCCAACACCGTAAATGCCACATCCGTCGTGCCCTGCAGACGACATCCGTACTTGGAAGCCACACAATCAAACCAGCCCATTCTCCGCGGACGTCCTGTCGTCGCACCAAATTCGCCGCCATCTCCGCCGCGTCTTCTCAGCTCATCTGCTTCCTCTCCAAAAATCTCTGAGACAAACGCACCTGCACCGACAGCAGAAGAATATGCCTTACATACCGTAACAACCTGCTTAATCTCATATGGAGGGATTCCTGCACCGATCGCGCCGTATGCCGCCAATGTAGAAGATGATGTCACCATCGGATAAATACCGTGATCCGGATCTTTCAGTGTGCCAAGCTGACCCTCCAACAGAATATTCTTTCCGTCCTTGATCGCCTGATCCAGAAACAGTGACACGTCACATACGTAAGGAGCTACCATCTCGCGGTAGGAATGCAATGTTTCTAAAAGTTCATTGGGATCGATCGCCGGTTTATGGTACAGATGCTCTAAGAGAACATTCTTTGTCTCACATACACGCACTACCTTTTCTTTCAGCAAAACTTCATCAAAAAGTTCACTGACCTGAAAACCGATCTTTGCATATTTATCGGAATAGAAGGGTGCTATTCCTGATTTTGTGGAACCAAAGGATTTACCACCCAGTCTTTCTTCCTCATACTGGTCAAACAGAATGTGGTAAGGCATTACCATCTGGCAACGATCAGAAACCAAGATCTTTGGCATCGGCACATTGCGGTCTGTAATGGACTTAATCTCATTGAACAGTACCGGAATATTCAGTGCAACACCGTTTCCGATAATACTTGTCGTATGATCATAGAAAACACCTGACGGAAGCGTGTGCAATGCGAATTTACCATAGTCATTCACGATGGTATGGCCTGCATTTGCTCCACCCTGAAAACGGATGATGATATCCGCTTCTGCTGCCATCATATCAGTGATCTTTCCTTTTCCTTCGTCGCCCCAGTTAGCGCCTACTACTGCTTTTACCATAGAAAATCTCCTCGCTTTGTAATTGATTTTACATCCTCGTCTAGTATAGTATATTTTCCGCAAGAAGTAAAACACTATTTGTATTTCCTTTTTATTTTCTTTAGGATTTTAATAATTTTTTTAAAGGAAAAACACAATTCCAACACAATTTCTCTCTATACTTTTAATTGTCGAAGGGCAAGAAACCCCCTCACCCTTCCCTTCGATTTGTGTTTCAACTCTTTATATTTTTCATGAATCCCTCAAATGTGCCGCTGCCGCTGGCGGCGGTCAAAAGAAAAGAAGGAGCTTCCCCGAAAGGAATCTCCTTCTTTTCTTTTATTTGTACTTACGCCCTGTTTCCTTCCTCGCTATACGTTTATCTCGGCTTTTGCTCCTAAAAGCTCTTTGTTGGCATCAAGCACGGGACGAACCACATTTTCAAGGAATTTCTCAACCTGACGCGGTGCTCTTCCCACATAGCGGGACGGCTCCATGGATTTCTCCAAATCCTCAAGGCTCATATTGAAGGCCTCATTCTCAGCGATCAACGCAAGCAGATTGTTTTCTTTTCCTTCCTGCTTGACATTTTTGCCCGCTTCCATGGAAAGCGTACGGATGACCTCGTGGAGCTCCTGTCTGTTGCCACCCATCTTGACGGCATCCATCATGATGTTCTCTGTCGCCATGAAAGGCAGTTCACTCATCAGTCTCTTGGTAATCACTTTATCATATACAACAAGTCCATCCACCACATTCAGGCAAAGATCAAGTACTCCGTCGATTGCCAGAAATGCCTCGGGAATGGAAAGTCTCTTGTTTGCGGAATCATCCAGTGTTCTCTCAAACCACTGCGTCGCAGAAGTGATGGCAGGATTTAATGCATCGATCATGACATATCTGGAGAGGGAAGCAATTCTCTCGCTTCGCATCGGGTTTCTCTTGTATGCCATGGCAGAGGAACCGATCTGATTCTTTTCAAACGGTTCTTCCACTTCTTTCAAATGCTGCAGCAGTCTGATGTCATTGCTCATCTTGTGTGCGCTTGCCGCAATCCCCGCCAGCACATTACAGACTCTCGTGTCCACCTTGCGGGAATAAGTCTGTCCTGATACGGCATAGCAGTGTTCAAAGCCCATCTTCTGTGCGATCATCGGATCGATCTTATCAATCGTCTCCTGATCACCGTTGAAAAGCTCCTGGAAGGATGCCTGTGTACCGGTCGTTCCCTTGGAACCGAGAAGCTTTAAGGTAGACTGTACATATTCCAGGTCTTCCAGATCCATCAGAAATTCCTGTGTCCAGAGCGTTGCCCTCTTGCCCACTGTTGTCGGCTGTGCCGGCTGGAAATGGGTAAATGCCAGGGTGGGAAGATCCTTATATTTATCGGCAAATTTTGCAAGCTCATCGATCACGCTCACCAGCTTTTTCTTCACAAGCTTCAGCGCCTCATTCATCACGATGATATCCGTATTATCTCCGACATAACAAGAGGTAGCGCCAAGGTGGATAATACCGGCAGCCTTCGGGCACTGCTGTCCGTAGGCATACACATGGCTCATGACATCGTGGCGAACCTGCTTTTCTCTTTCTTTTGCTACATCATAGTTGATGTTGTCTGCATTTGCCTTCAGTTCATCAATCTGTTCCTGCGTGATGACCGGCTTTCCATCCTGCGCTAGTCCCAGTTCCATCTCTGTCTCCGCCAAAGCGATCCAGAGCTTTCTCCATGTACGAAACTTCATGTCCGGTGAGAAAATATACTGCATTTCCTTGCTGGCATACCTCTCGGAAAGCGGGCTTACATATCTGTCGTTACTCATTCCTATTCTCCTTGTGTGTTATTTTTCTATGAAAAGTTTTTAATTGTATTATATAATACAATTAAAAGTTCTTTTTCATAATAACACAACCCACATCATTTTTCAAACTCTCCGCGAATATCCTCTGTCGGAGGTGTCATCGGATAATCTCCGGTAAAGCATCCCTTGCAGATCTCCAGTCCGTCAGCGATCTGTGAGAGCCTGTCTATTCGCAGATAACCCAGACTGTCGGCACCGATGATCTGTCTGATCTCCTCAATGCTTCGATTGTAGGCAATCAGCTGCTCCCTGGCAGGCACATCCGTACCGAAATAACATGGCCACAAAAACGGCGGTGAAGAAATGCGAACATGCACTTCTGTCGCCCCTGCCTCACGCAACATTCTTACAATTCGATCCGATGTCGTTCCACGCACAATGGAATCATCGATCATAATAACGCGTTTTCCCTGCACGACCTCTTTGATGGGATTTAACTTGATCTGTACGCTGCTCTCCCTGCTCTTTTGCTTTGGCTTGATAAAGGTTCTGCCCACATAGGCATTCTTCACAAATGCCGTATTGTAAGGAATGCCGGACTGCATGGCATACCCCATCGCCGCACAATTGCCGGATTCCGGCACACCTGTTACAATGTCCGCCTCCACCGGGCTGTCCATTGCCAGATATTTTCCTGCCATGATGCGGGAGTGATAGACACTGACGCCATCTAAAATACTGTCTGGTCTTGCAAAATAGATATATTCAAAAATACATCTGGCATGCTTTTCCTTTGGAATACACATACTTTTGTCCGATTCAATTCCCTTTTCCGGAGAGATCGTCACAATCTCTCCCGGCTCCACATCACGAACGAACTGCGCACCAATCGTATCAAGTGCACACGTTTCCGATGCAAGTACATATGCCTGGTCACGCTTGCCGATACAAAGCGGTCTGAATCCAAACGGATCTCTGGCACCGATCAGTTTACGCGGACTCATCACGATCAGGGAATAGGCCCCTTTGATTTTTTTCATGGCACGTCCGACCGCTTCCTCCACACTTTTCGAATTCAGACGTTCTCTTGCGATGTGATAAGCGATGACCTCAGAATCAATGGTCGTCTGAAAAATCGCACCGGTATAGGCCAGCTCTTCCCGAAGCTCCGGTGCATTGATCAAATTTCCGTTGTGCGCCAGTCCCAAAATTCCTTTGACATAATTGAGTACAAGCGGCTGCGCATTCTCTCTTGTGGAACTGCCTGCCGTGGAATATCTGACATGTCCTACTCCGATATCCCCCTTCATCGCATCTAAGATCTCCGGCTTGAAGGCTTCGTTGAGCAGTCCCATATCCTTGTACGTAGTCACTTTTCCTTTCGGCCCGTTTGTCTCACTGACCGCAATACCGCAGCTTTCCTGTCCTCTGTGCTGCAGTGCATACAACCCATAGTAAATGCTGGTGGCAACATCTGCGCCGGAGAAATCATACATGCCGAAAACGCCGCATTCCTCCTTGATATGAGAATCTGTTGCACATTCTCCATGAAGCTTTTCCATATTTGCTCTCCTTTACTTTTCTTATGCTCAATTTACCCTTTCGGGCGCTCCAAATTTCTTATAAACGCAGAAAGAGACCTATACAAATTGTATAGGCCCCTTTGTCTATCACATGAAATATATTTTAGCACAGTCTTTTTGCCTGCGCTACCCTTATGCATTAAATTTTCCAATAAAATCTCTGACTCTTTCATTTGCAGAATTGAAAATCTCATCCGGTGTGCCATCCTGCACTACTACACCGTTTTCCATAAATACAATACGATCTGACAGTTCTCTTGCAAACTGCATCTCATGCGTAACGATGATCATCGTCATTTTTTCCTGCGCCAGCTGCTTGATGACCTTGAGTACTTCACCCGTAAGCTCCGGATCCAGTGCGCTGGTGGGTTCATCAAAAAACAGGATCTTAGGCTGCATGGCAAGTGCACGTGCAATGGAAACACGTTGCTGCTGTCCGCCGGAAAGCTGATAGGGATACGCATTCTCCTTATCGGAAAGTCCAAGCTGTGCAAGAAGCGCTCTTGCCCTCTGCCGGGCTTCTTCCTTTGGCACTTTATCAACACTTATCGGGGCATCCGTGATATTCTTCATCACACTGTAATGCGGAAACAGATTAAAATTCTGAAATACGAGTCCAAAATAATGATGGAATTTTTTCAGTTCCTTCCCCGGCTGATACCATGCCACTCTCCCATCACTCTTTGCTGCGTATTCTCCCATATAGATCAGATCGCCGTCATCCATGCGTTCCAGCATGGCAGCACATCTTAAGATCGTTGACTTTCCGGAACCGGAGGGACCGATGATAGAAACAACCTCACCTTCCCTTACCGAAAGAGAAAAGTCCTTGATTACGTTTAAGTCTCCAAAAGATTTTTTCATATGATTGATTTTTAAAATTTCCATCCAGCTTACCTCTTTTTCTATCGCAAACTGCGCATCTGCCAAATGACATTCTGTCTGTTTCCTGTAAAAAATCGCATATGATCATCGATAATAACTTAATTTCTTTTCCAGCTTTTCCATCGCAAAAGCGACCAGCAGGTTAAATATGTAATAAAACAATCCTGCTACCATGAGTGGCAACACCGTTGTCTGCGCAGCCGCAACCTGTTTGGCGAGCGTAAACATCTCCGCAACTGCCAGAACAAAGGCAAGAGACGTATCCTTGACCAGTGTGATCACCTCGTTGGTGACAGGCGGCAGAATCCTTTTGATTACCTGTGGCAGGATGATCTTCACAAAAGTCTGTAGCTTCGTAAACCCAAGCACTTTTGCTGCTTCATGCTGTCCAACGGGAATTGCCTCTATACCGGAACGATAAATTTCCGCAAAATAAGCGGCATAATTCAAAGAAAATCCTAAAATAACGGCAATCATGCGATATGCCGAACCGATTTTCAGATTGAACACATAATAAGGTGCAAAATATACCACAATCAATTGCAACATCAGCGGGGTTCCGCGCATGATTGAAATATAAAATTTTGCGACCGACCGCACAACAGGATTTTTGGCCATCCTGCCAAATGCAATCAATAGGCCGAGCGGCAGAGAAAACAAAAGTGTCAGGAAAAAAATTTCTCCTGTAACAATCATACCTGTCGCCAGTTGCTGCAGCATTATTCCAAAACTCATGGCATCCTCCTTATTTGCGAACTTCCATTCTTCGCTCTGACATGTCATCTGCCGAAAAGAAGGTGTCTGCAATAAGACACCTTCTCCTGTTATCCTTACAATGCAACTATTACCTTTTCTTTCTTTTACTCCACATAGTTTTTGATGCAGGTAACATCTGTAAGCTCCCATTCCTCTGCGATCTTATCAAAAGTACCATCCTTTACCATATCAAACAGGGTATTCTGTACCTGGTCGCGAAGCGTCTCATTTCCAAGCAGGAAACCTACGCCGTACTGCTCTGTTGATAAATAATCATCCAGAATCACAAATTTACCTTCTTCTCTGGATGCCATCTGATAATTTGCCACACCGATATCCATAGCGACTGCATCTACTGCTCCAGCCTCTAAATCCATGAATGCTGTATTATAATCGGCAAACTGTGTCAGATTGGCAAAGCTGCCTGTCAGCTCTGCATTTTCATTGAGCGCTGCCAGCGCGGAGGAATCCGCCTGTACTGCAACCACCTTGCCTGCAAGATCTGCCTGCGAAGCAATCCCTGCGTCTGCTGCCACAACAAACACCTGACTGTTATCCACATATGGAACAGACCATGTGTAAGCATCCTCTCTGCCATTCATGGTAAAGCCGTTCCAAATACAATCAATGGAGCCTGATGATAACTCCATATCCTTCGCGTCCCAGTCGATTGGCTGTTTTACAAGCTCCCATCCGTTTCTGTCACACACTTCCTGTGCAAGACTCAGATCGAATCCAACGTACTCTCCGTTGTCATCCATGTAACCGTAAGGCGGAAACTCCGCATCAAAACCGACGGTAAATGTCGCAGGCTGCGCGCCGTCTCCTTCTTCCGCATCTGCCGGTTCCTCATCCTCTGCCTGTTCTGCCACCTCTTCTGTATCGGTCCCGGTGCCCACTGCAGTTTCCTCTGCCGCTTTCTCACCGCCGCATCCAACCAGAAGACTCATGGAAAGTGTGCCGCACAGAAGCATTGCTATCACTTTTTTCATAACTACTTCCTCCTCTTTTTTGCTTTAGCATACTAAATCAAAATACGGAGATATGGTAACATGACAATCTGCGTCTGTCAATGATTTTAGCCCGATCCGATCATTCAGTCCTGATTGTGCAAAGATGCCGATGGCAAAAGTCCGCGCTTTCGCAGGAGTTTTTTCTCTATGACCGAAAATATACAGTTATCAATCAAGACACCAATCGCAACAATAAGCAACATGACCAGCATGACCTGATTGATATCTGCCAGATCTCTTCCTGTAATCAATGTCTGTCCCAGCCCAATGGACGTTGTCATCACTTCACCTGCCATCAAAGCCCTCCATGCAAATGACCACCCCTGCTTTAATCCTGCAACAAGCTGAGGCAATGCGGCCGGCCAGATCACCCTCGTGTATAACTGCTTCTTATTTGCCCCCATTGTCAGAGCAGCCCTGATATAGATGGGTGGTATATTTTTAAATGCATTGTCTACAGAAATGGCTATTCCAAAGGCAGACCCTACAACGACGACAAACAGAATCGCCTGTGTTGACAGCCCAAACCACAAAATGGAAAACGGAACCCAGCAAACACTGGGCAAAGTCTGTAGCCCCAAAACCACAGGCTTCAGATTTTTTTGCAAATAGGAAAAACGATGCAGCAGAAATCCCAAAGTAAATCCGATGAGCACCGCAATGGCATACCCGCAAATTCCACGGATCAGAGAATTTGTGATCGCAATCCCCAGCGTTCCTCCTTCCATAAGATCCATAAAACGCTGAAACACACCTATCGGGGAAGGGACGGAATAGAATTTGCACAAAGAAAACACATCAACTGCAAGCCAATACGCGCCCTGCCAGAATACCATCAATATAACCAGAAATATCAATATTCCCATCTCTTAGTCCTCCCCTTTCACTTCATCGAGCAATTTGTGGCGCAGGGCCGTAAATTCAGGATCATACACGTGTCTTGGTCTGTCCAGGGAAATATCCACGACATCTCTGATTCCCCTGACCTGGGGCGACAGAACAACAACCCTGTCAGATAAATACACTGCTTCTTCAACACTATGTGTAATAAATACAATTGTCTGATGTGTCTTCATCCAAATACTTTGGAGCTGCTCACGCAGCTGGTTTGAAGTCTGTTTATCAAGTGCAGAAAAGGGTTCATCCATCAACAGTACATCTGCATGCATGGAAAGAGCCCTGGCAAGTGCAGTTCTTTGACGCATACCTCCCGAAATCTGGTGAATCGGATACTCCCTGTACTCCCATAAATTCACCATCTGTAAATAATGGGCAGCACGCTCCATCTGTTCCGTTTTGGAAACCCCGTTCATCTGCATACCGAACAAAACATTCTCCATGACGTTAAGCCATGGGAACAAACCGTTCTCCTGGAACATAACACATCTGTCAGCCCCCGGCTTTGTCACCCGATTTCCATTGAGTAAGATTTCTCCCGTCGTCGGCTGTTCCAATCCCGCTATCAGATTCAACAAGGTACTTTTTCCACACCCCGACTTTCCGACTATACTGACAAACTCTCCTTTTTCTATTGTCAGATTGATATCTGTTAAAATCGCTGTTTCATCCTGCGCAAATTGTTTGCTGATATGCTTTATTTCAAGTGACATAGTATTCTCCTCTGCCGTTTTCATACAAACGGTAATATTCTTTTCTCTTCGCAAGCTCCCTGCATTTCGACTGCCGCTGCGCGATCACTGCTCATTTTCACGGACAAATAATCCGCTCTGTGGCACTTCAGAGATAAATCCCTGTGCTTTGCTGATTTTAGCAAACTCCTCTATGGACTGTCTGTTATAGGCATCGTCTACCTTGATTCTTGTAAACGCTTCTGCAATGACATCTTCTCCCAGCGCCTTCCCTGTCGCTTCCTTTAATTCCCGGTTGATCGACACAAGTGCCTTTTCGGTATCTTCCAAAATCAACTGTGTCACCTTTTGATGTGTTTCCAGGAAGGCTTCCACGATTTCCGGATGTTTTTCGTAAAACTCCTTTCTGACAACTACAACAGCCACGTCATAGTTTCCTTCCATATAAATTTCATCGTAATCGAGCACAAGCTCTGCGCCCTTTGAAAGCAGGGTTGCTCCCCACGGCTCCGGAACAAGAGCCGCATCCACATCTCCACGCCCTATTACATTTTCCACATCTGCATTGGCAACCGCACTGATTGTGACATCTCCGCCTTCTGTCACAGGCTTTAATCCGTTTTCCTCTAACAGATGCAACAGGGATAGATGCTGCGTATTTCCGATTTGCGGAATTGACACGTTTTTTCCCGCAAGCTGTGCCACACTCTTGATTCCCGAATCTTTTCCGGTGATCAGCACAGCACCACCCTTTGTTGCACCTGCCAGAATCTGCACATCACCTTTTGATTTCACATTTGCGGTTATCGCCGGTACCGGTCCGATGTAGCCAATATCAATATCTCCTGCAAATAATGCCTCAACCTCTGCCGGTCCTGCATTAAAGGCCGTCCATTTTACCTGTATCTCATCAGGAAGCACATCCTGCAGGCAGTTTTCTGTCTTCATATATAATGCCTGTGCGTGTGTCACGTTGTTGAAATATCCAATGTGTACTTCGTTATCCTCATCCTGTTTCCCGCAACCGGATAGTGCCATCGCCAAAATACCTGTTACAATAAGTGCAATCCATTTCTTTTTCTTCACAATCAGATCCTCCTTTACAAAATGCCTGTTTTGATAAACACCCTTTTTCTACAGTGTAACAGATAAAATGCAACATCTTCATTCTTAAATTTGCAATCGTTTTCACTTCTAAATCTTCTTAATTTTATTACTCTATTTGGACATTGAACAGATATTGTGTTATAATTATTTGCACGTAAATGAAAACGTTCTCAAATATGGCAGGAGATTTCTATGACTTTAAAACAAATTGCAGCAAGAGCAGGCACCTCTGTTTCCACCGTTTCCCGTGTATTAAATCATCCGGAGCACCAATGTCATGATCAGGCATTAAAAGAGCGGATCTGGGATATCGCCCATGAGCTTGGTTATACACCGGATATGACAGCGCGTAATCTTCGTATGGGCGTTATGACCAATCAGAATCCATTTCCCGTTGACATCTTCTTAACCAGATTTGATTCTGTGCATACGGACGCGTTTTTTGATGAATTATTACAGATTCTCCGAAAGGAATTATTGGAAAACAATTGTGTTTTTGGCAGTCTGATGACCAGTGTGGATATTTCCTCTCTAAACCAGTCCATGCAGATATCCCCCAAAATTCCATATTGGACCAGCGAGAAGCTTACCCGTGAAAAAGAATTGCATACATCTGCATTTGTCACCACGAAAAAGGATACCGGTTTGATTGTTTTGGGAAAAATATCAGAAGAAAATTTGCGCACACTGCGCATGCGATATGATTATATTGTAGGGATTGACCGCAATCCGACAAACTATTTATATGATGAAGTATTTTGTAACGGCGCAACTGCCACAGAAAAAGCAATCAATCATCTGATCGCTTTAGGGCATCATTCCATTGCCTACATTGGTGATTGTAACTATGAATCCCGTTATATCGGATATTATCAGACACTTCTCACAAATAAGCTGCCACTCAACCATAATCATATTTTCCCGACCGATCAGACAGAGGAAGAAGGATATCTGGCTATGTGCCGCTTGCTTAAGCAAAAAGACAGACCAAGTGCCATCTTTTGTGCCAATGATACAACTGCATTAGGTGTATTGCGTGCGATAAAAGGCAGAAAATCAAGACAGTATAAACCATCGGTCATCTCCATTGATGACATAGAAGCAGCGAAACATTCAACTCCCTCCTTAACCACAATCTCCATCCCCAAGGAGGAGATGGGACATCTTGCCCTTATGCTTTTACTGGACAGACGTATGGGGGGACACACGAAAAACATACGTATTGAGCTTCCCTGTCACTTGATTCAGCGGGAAAGCTGCGACTACTTCTATTCGTAATGTTCACCTGCTTCCGGCAATGTTTTAGTGCCCATTTTTTTCCTCGAAATCAGATACTCTCTGCAGAGTTTCTCTGGCATATTGCGGATAATCTGCAACCATATCCTTAATCTCTTTTTGCGCAGTTTCCGCATTTGCAGTATTAAAGTCAATCTGCTTGCGCAGCTTCTGTCTTCTTGTTATGAGCGCATGCCGCACTTCTACCATCTCTCGCGGATCAAGAAGTGCATCCACCTGATGCAGCCAGATAAGCGGATCATGCAAATGATAACGACGTAACAGACTCACCATCTGCTCCTGACTAAAGCTAAGCTCCTGCATCGTCTCTTTTATGCGGCTTCGTTCTTCTTTTTCAGCCTCATACTGTTGCCGGAGCTTCTCAAGCTCAGCTGCGGAGGCAATCCCAAATTTCAAATACAGATAATCCAGAAGATTTGTATTATTGACATATCTGATCTTGACTCTGTTCTGCAGCAAAATCACTTTGTTAAGGCTCCTGGAAGCAGCAATTCTTTCTTTTGACGCATCCGAATACTTCATATATACGGCAAGAAGCGTAAACGCGGCAGCACCGGCAATGAGAATATAGCCGATCCGCACATCCATCTGCAAAAAGATCTGCATGCCGAGCAACAGAAAAATGCAGCAAAACACTGCCACCGTACTGATGATTGCGATTCCCTTGAGATTTTCCATCAGCACAGCCGCCTCCTGCTTCCGGTACAGACAGGCCTGTTTTTCGCCCTCCAGCTTTTGCAGGTCACTGCGAATAGCCTGCTGATATTTCTCAGCTTCCCGTAACTTCTGAACACCTTCATCCGTTTCATCACTAAGTCGCTCCATTTTGGCAAAATCCGCATCCGATAATCTTTCTTTCTTCTCCTCATAGCGGATTTTATCTCTCTCCAGCAGACTGACAGACTTTGCATATTCCATCAGTTTCTCTTTATCCTCCTGCGGTATGTACGAAATTTCCTCCATATCCATCAGATAACGATCGACAGTCCGGTATTCCGCTTCACACTGACTGATCTGTTCCTGCGCTTCCCGGATCTGCTCCAGAAGGCTTATGACATATTTCTCACGCTCATATGAATCCGAAATATTCACCTGACTTGCATCCACAATGTAAGAGTCCTGTCCCTCTCCCTTCCGGTCCGCATCATCCACATTCGTCTGTCTTCTTTTTTTCTTCCAAATCTTTTTCCAAAACTCCATCGCCTATTCCATCATTTCCCGAAATTCTTGTATCAGACTATGTTCGCCCGGCAGTATCAGCGCTGCATCAGCCTGCGCCTTTGCCTTTTTTTGTGCTTCTTCGTAAATTTGCTCCACCCGTAGGGAAAGTGCATAATCCTCCGGACTTTTTGTCGTATACGCAATATATTCCTGTCTGCTCATCAAATAACGCTCACAGAGAAAATGTCCGATCTTCATATCCGGATCGTTTGAAAGAGAATCGCTTTTCTCAAAAAACGCCGATGCCACGCGGTATTGAAACAGATAAAACGCAGCTTTTGCCATTCGTCCATAAAGCAATGCCTTTTGCTCCCGGTCACCGGTCTGCGTGGCAAGTGCCCCATATGCCTGAAATGCCGCAAAATACTGTTTCTGTGCAAATCGATCATCTGCACGCCGCAGTCTGCTCTCAAATGGTGTCATTTCTTCATTTTCCGCCAGAATGTCGCGTATCTTCTTCCACTCTTCTTCCGATACCATGCACGCTCCCACATCAAGGAGCTTACGGCAATACTCCGATAGAGAACATCCGTTTGCCACGCATTCCCGAAGCTGCGAGACATTCAATTTCAGTGCATGTTCCATAAAGTCAAGCACATCCTGCCTCATCAGAGTCAGATCAACCAGATTTGTTTTTTTTCTGATCAGATAACACAATTCCTCCAGAGAATAAACAGAAACCTGAAATGCCTCCATCCATAACGGCTGATTCGATTTTTCTCCAACACACCAGAATACTCTGCTCATCTATCGTCCGCCTTCCAATTCAATCGTCTTTTCCACCTGTTGCCCCGATGGTGGGAATATTTCTCCAAATCCTTCATCAGTCACGGTAACTGCCAGTGTCGTCTCAGACTGCATTTGCAGAAAAAGTCTGATTCGATAGGTGCCGTCTTCCCTTTGATCCAGTGCCCCAAGCGCAATCTGTTCCTCGTAAGCTGCCCCGCCATTTACAGGAGTGATGAGAAGCGTAATCTCATCGGCTCTTTCCAGCATCAGGGTGATCTCATTTTTGGCATCATACCAGTTCAGTCCGGCATCCAGCAAAGGACAATATTCTTCCTTTCCACCGCTTGCAACCATAATGCCGATATTATCCTTCAGCATGCCTCGGCCCAAAAATAAATACCCTGCATCCGTTTCAGACGGCGCAATTTTAGAAAGTCCGCCATAGACAGCTCCCTTACTGTACAGATTATTTCCGGCGTATACCTTCCTGTTGCGACATAATACCTTCAGGCTCTCCTGACACCAGTCGCCGTCGAAGCCGCTGCCTACCAAATAAATCGTTGTTACCAGCCTGCCATTTACAAAGTCCGCTGCATAATCACAAAACTGCTCATCTAAAGCAGTAAGCGCTCTGTCATGCTCTGAGATGGAGGGATAATGCTTTTTCCGCACAAGATGCGGCACTTCCTGTCTTTCTATACATACCGTAACCGGTCTTGCCCTGTGATTCATCGTAGTCCTGTAAGAGACCAACATTTCATTCGACAGATCCATGACACCGGTTTCATATCCCAGCATACGCTGCGGCTGGTGCACCAGATAAGCAAATAAGCATTCCTCATGTGTCTGCAAATAAATCTGCTTTCTGTCCACTTCCAGTCCATCCAGCATACGTTCCACCCTTTCCATACAATCATTTGGGAAAGGCTCCGCAGTGATCACCAGCATACGGACCGCAATCTCCTGTTGCATCTCTTGTCTTATTTTATCTAGAGCGCCGCGCAGTATCCGTTTCAGGAGCAGATTACAGAGAAGTGCTGTATCATACTGTTCTTTTTCTATCATCACTTCCTGCTCATTCACAAATCGGCGCCACAGATTTTCTATCAGGATACCTTGTCCCATCTTTGCTTTTTGGAGGGCGTCCATGCCATAATACCACTGATTCACTTCATGTCTCTTACAGATCAGTGCCTCTACCACAGTTCCGTCTCCCTTCCCCGACAGCTGAAGTGTTTTTACCGGCGCATTCTCCTGCGCCGGCGCATAAGAGACCTGTACCCCAAACTCATTGATATCAAAACCGATTACTACTTCCATTGCATACTGCCTCCCAGTATTTCATGCAGATAAGATTCATACATATACTCCCGTTTCAGTGTTTCTGCTGTTTTTTCATCTCCCATGGAATGACTGAGCATCATGTCATTGAGCAGGCCATATCTTCCGCCACTCTTAAGTCCTGCCATATCACTTTTCTCCACAACACGACTTTCCGTCAGATTCTCACCCGTTTCATCCTGCTCCACAAAATAATAACGAAGCCTGTCGGAAAACAATAACAGAAAATGCTTGCAATAATATCCACCTGCCACTTCCGTCATGCGCTCCGTCCGATATGCATCTTCCTCCTCTATCATATAATGCAGGAAAACTTTTGTCCCCGGTTTTGTTCTGTACTCCACATAAGTAAACTGTGTGTACATGGAAAGCCATGGAATAAACGGAAGAAAAGCAGCAAAGAATGGAACATACTGTTTCCGGAACACAAACTCTTCCACCATTGTCTGAATCAGAATCTGCTGTTCCTCTGATAAAGTCCGTTTTTCAGATACTTGATGTGCCATATCATACAGATATGCAAATTTGCTGATCTCATCCATATCACTGTGTTGCAGAAGATAGCGCTCCAATTGCAAAAGCACACGTCTCTGGGGTTCCTGTTGCCAGATAAAATATGCATATGCATGTCTGCTGACATACCGTTTCAAAACACTATCCCTACCACCATGCAATGCATAATAATCGAACACATCCTCAAGCTGTGAAATATAACCATTCCCAAACAAATGCACCAAAAGAATCCGTTCCGCAATGGCTGTTGCATTGACATCGAAGTCTGTCGCATTCTTCCAGACATCCCTCATCTGCTTGATGTCTCCTTCGAAATACAGACAAAGATATGCCAGCATTTCCTCCGTATATTTTCCCTGCTTAAAGCAATAGTAAGTCAGCGCGAGCAGCCTTGCATCACAACCGTTTTCAGGATGCAGATGCCTGCTGAGCAATCTTGCGAGCGTCTTTGCAGAAATGCCCTCAAATCCGTATTCGAACAGCAACGCAAATGCACTGTCATCTTTTCCGCAAGTGATATAGCAACGGACAAGCTGCCCCTTTTCCCTCTGATTCATCTGCTGTACGGGATAGAAAGGTAAAAGCCTTCCTAGCTCCTCTGTCATCTCATGCTCTTCATAGTAAGTCAAAAGGCTGTTGAAAAGTGTTTTTCGAAGCTGCGCCTCCACACTGTTATCCAGCGCTAACTTTTCGTACAATTCCCGTATTTTTTCATCGGACACAGGCTGCTCCTGTGTCAGATAAAACTGATAGAGCAAAAATCCAATTGATTGCTCCTTTTTCCTGCTTAAAAACAGCGCAATCCGTTCTGTCTTCATCAGCTTTTTATCCTCCCATAACGAAGGATCAAAAAATCTGTTTCCATGCGCATCTTCCAGAATGATCGTATATCTTTCCGTATAACAGCTGACAAAAGCCACTCCGTTTTCAAGTGGATATACCTGTTCCTCTGCCAGCGCATCATGTATCACAATGACATTCCGCATCCCGGACTCTCTTGTCCTGATGCGATGCGCAAACCCTATCCACATCAGATGTTCCCTGGCTTTTTCCATACCATCTTCTTTTTGCAGCAAATACCCATAGATTACCGCATGTGCCTCACTGATGATATGCTTTTCCATCTGCTGCCAGCCAAATGCTGTCATCTGCTGTTCATACTGTTCAAAGATTTGGGGCATCTCCTTCTCATGCAGGATGATCCGGCTGTATAGGGAAGCCTTCTTCCTGTCCGGCAGATTGCACGCAAAGGCGAAATACATCAGTACCGGTTTGGGCAAAGGCGTTTCTTCCGTCTCTTTTTCCGAAAGCATATAATATTCATAGAGTGATGTGATTCGCAGGTTCTTTGACACCGCATCCTCATACCATGCAAAATACTCTGTTCCTGTCAAACCGCTTCTGATCAGAAGCAGGCACATTGCCTGCAGCGTCTCTTCCTCCGGGAACAACCGGTAACTCATTGCAAGCAAATGATAGAGTCCCTTGTCCATTTCTTTTTTTCTTTTCACAAGATCATTCAAATGGTGCGCGATCTCCTCCGTAAAAAGGCCATAATGCATGGCAAAACGCAGCAGGGATATTTCGAAATCTCCCAGCTTGGTCAGATATCGCAGGCTCTCTTTTGGGATGCGCCAAGCCTCATAAAAGAATGCGGGAGAGGACAAGCCATTCTCATATTGCTCCTCATAAATGGCAAAACGCTCCAGCGGCCCCGGCGCATCCGGTGGCAAAAGTCTTAGCAAAAAGCATATTGCAGCGCTGCCGCCCCTGCCGCTTTTCACATTTTTCCGCAGTGCTTCAAGCGCATCCTCTGCCGCCTGATCCTGCAACAGATTTGCTGCCAGATACAGATAATAGGCATACACACTGTCAGATATTTCCTCCTGCTCCAGCATATTTTCCACATGCCCAAGCACCCATCTTGCCTCATTCTCTCTGCCAAGCTTCATAAGAACATGCACCTGATAGAGCCTTGCCGCAATATTCCTGCCACCTGCAGCATTCATTTTTTCTATGATTTTTTCCGCTTCTTTCAGACAATCTTCCGCCAAAGAAGCACCTGTCACATAATCCATGTAACAATGCATCAACGACGCAATACGCTTTTTTTGTCCGCTACGCTCTGTCACCTGCCGATTTTGCTTTGACGCCATACGGACAATCACTTCACACACGACATCCTTTCTGCCGTAATGGAACACCACTTTCCCAATGTTATAGCCACTTCTGAGTTTTTCCGGATACACCAAAAGAGGAACACGGCATATGTGCTGCGAAAAATCTTCCGGTTTCAGCTCGTCCTTTTCACAATGCAAAAAAGCGCCGCTTGTCTCTACTGTCAAACAGGCGTCTCCCCAACCGATCTGTTCCAGCGTGATCTCTTCCCTCTGCTGCTGATACACATCCTTCAGAATCAGTTTTTCTTCTGCAATACGGTAGCTTGTCTCCTTTTTTTTATGTATCGCAGTCAGGAACTGATCCACATTCCATGTATTTCCACGCACTGCCGACAATGCTTTGTACAGTCCGTAATACTGTCTGTCATGTCCTGTCAGGAGTTTTTCAAAATACGGCGAATAAAAATAAGCCACTGCTTCTTTAAAATTGTCCCTTGCCAGATTGGTGAAGTGAAACAGGTTACGAATACTGCCATATTTTTCGCTGCAATAAGCTTTTTCCACTCTGATCACATACGGAATATGGTATTCCAAAGCCGATGAAATGATACTGAATTCGCCCCGTATTTCTTCTCCTTCATCCAGTCCTCTTGCATCAAACCGGTAAGGCAATTCCCCTTTCGCAGCATAAAGCTCTGCAACCAGACACTGCATCCGATAATGACTGGAATAAAAAAGGCAGCGAACCGGGGTGTCCGTCTGAGCGGCAACGGAAATTTCACCGCTCAGAATTTCATTCCCGGATACAGTCAGCTCCAGTCTGCTTTCCGACAGAATCAGTGATTCCCCTGTATTTTCAATTGTCTCCTGATCCAGATATTTCTCAACCCTGTACAAACGTATTTCCTCTCTCTCGAAATTAGTCCATAAGTAATTTTAGTATACCATTTTTTCAGTTGCCAAACAATATCTTATCCGGGTTCTGCCGCTCTTGTCACACCTACATATATATTGGAGATTTCATACCAGGTAGGATAATCCACCACACCGGTCTGCGGAAGGCTAAATATCCCCTGGAAAATCCTGACAGCATTCTGTGTCTGCGGTCCATAAACCCCGTCTGCCGTGATCACAGGGATTGCCGGATAGTTACGCGCGATGCGCGCAAGCTGCTGCTGCATCTGTCTGACTTTTTCTCCCCTCGCTCCGACCGACAGGTCATATCCCGGCCATGATGCCGGAACACCGGCAATTGCATCCGCAGTATTGATGTACATATCAGAACCGAAATAATAGCGAATGATCTCAATCGCCGAATATCCCTCATCTGCCAGATATTTACTTCCCCATTGCTCAAGTCCATCGCAGGTTACCCGGCGGCCATCGCAATAGGACGTGAAAATGGGCTGTTTTACACCCGGTCTGGACAGATAATTGGCAAAAATACTGTCCACGATCCGGCTTATATTTTCATAAATGTTTCTGCCGTAAATCCATTTCTGGTCATACGCTGTAGAGTTGGTGATCGTAAAATCATACCCCTTCCCCCTGTACCATTCCGTAAACACACGGTTTAGGGTAAAGGAAAGGATACACAGCGTGTTGGCATAGATTGCCGCCTCGTTCCACGTCGCATATATCTCTGAAGAAACCACGTTTTTGATGTAATCTTTATATTTGACATAATAGTTTGATGCAGCCGTATTGTCCGGTGTCCCATTATGTACAATGACATACTCCGGAACAACAACTCTGGATAATACGATCTCACCTGTTTCCGCCATGGGTTTGATTTCTGCCTCCGGTATTTTGGGAGGATAATCCCCGTATAACGTGTGATCACCGATCACAATGTCCGAATTTACCAGATTTTCCTCCTCAAGGGGATTCATACGAACAGGCTGGATCGAGGTTTCACCGGACAAAATTTCACTGCCTTCAATGGTCACCGGCTCATACCCCTCCGCCGTTATAGTCAGGTTATAATCAGAATATGGTCTGATCTCTGATGGTTCCTGACTCAGTTCGACAGGCGGAGCCGGTAATTCAATATCTCCCGTCTCCCCGCTTTCATTTGTTGTTACCTGTTCCAAAACCGTTTCCGGTGCATTTGTATAGGAAATCTGGATACGCGCATTTTGAATCGGTATCAGGCCCAGTGCACTTGTCACCTGTACCGACAATCTCCCTTTATCAATCAGATCGCTAACCTGTGCTGCTTGCAATAATTTTTCAGACATAAAAAGAGCCTTTGCATTTTTTCTTATTGTATGCAAAGACTCTTTATTTGGTGCCATATTCTCTGAGAGCCGCTTACGCTGCCATTTTGCTACTCCAGATTCAGTTTATGTTCCATGATATAGTGTGTGATAAAATATAGACCTACCGATACGGCACTGATTACCACAATCATAAAGGCAAACACGATGCACATGCTCATCATACCTTCCTGCTCGTTCTCAATCTTTATCATAAAGGTAGACAACGGAATACTTGCATAGGAAGAAATCATCTGAATCGCCATATTCAGCGCCACATATACGCCGACTGCCGCGCCCAGTCTGTGCTTCTTAAACAGCTGACCGATGCTGACAGAGGCATATCCCAGCAAGATTGCCATAATCGTCGATACTACCGCACAGATTGCCATCAGAATAAGCATCAAGCCGCCGCCTTCTATTTCGAAAATCTCACGAAACAGCTCCGCTATTTCTGCAAACACATTGGCTGCTCCCGCTCCGCTTGCAGCCGATGCCACCATAGATACCACGGATACCATCATGACAACCATACAGATAAAATACCAGATCATTGCCACAAATGCCTTGGACCAGATGATCTGATGCGCATTGACCGGAAGTGTGAACATCAGATACCCCTGATCGGTATACAGATTCTTGTAGAACCGATACCAGAAATACAAGCCGGATACCATGGAAAGTGCCATGACCGCAATCACATAAAAGATCATATAACCAAACAGCGTCATCGCAACAATTTCGCTTTCATCGGCCTTACTCCAGATATCATTCTGGAAGGTGATGACGCCGATCACTGTCAGAACCAGTACAACACCGTTCAGAAGGGAGAGCATTTTCCAGCAATCCTTCCACTCATAATAAAACAATTTCTTTAACATGCGAACACCTCCCTGAAGAACGTATCTACTGTCTTACCCTTCTTCTGTCTGATTTCATCCACTGTTGTCTGCATGACAAGCTGTCCGTTCTTGATAAAAATGACATCGTCCAAAATATTCTCAATATCAGCAATCAGATGCGTACAGATCAGAATGGATGCCTCCGGGTTATAGTTGGTAATGATTGTCCGGATGATATAGTCGCGTGCTGCCGGGTCAACACCGGCAATCGGCTCATCCAGGATAAACAGATCCGCATCTCTGCTCATCACAAGGATAAGCTGGATCTTTTCTTTTGTTCCCTTGGATAATGTTTTCAGTCTTGCTTTCGGATCGATCTGCAGCGCCTGTAGCATATTCATGGCTCTGTCCATCTTGAAATCCTCATAAAAATCAGAAAAAAATGCAAGAAGATCTCCCACAGTCTTTTGCACTTCCAGATACGTGCGCTCCGGCAGGTAAGATACTCTCTTCTTTGTCTCCACACCGGGCTCACATCCGTTGATCAGTACTACCCCCTCAGTCGGCTTTAACAGTCCGTTCATCATCTTGATCAGTGTCGTCTTACCACTGCCGTTTGGTCCCAAAAGCCCTACAATATGGCCTCTCTCGATTACGAGATTCAGTCCCGCTACAGCCGGAACACCATTCGTGTAGCATTTTGTCAGATTCATACATTCCACTAATGCACTCATGCTTCATTCTCCTCCCTTAGAATCCGGTTCACAAACTCCCTCGCTTCTTCTAACTCATAGCCAAGTTTCTTCATTTTCTCAAGAAACTGTTCCACTTCATTTCTGGCAATTGCTTCTTTTGCTTCCTGTATCAGCATTCCATTCTCCGTCACAACGCGCCCACTGGTACGCATCGTTGTCAAAAGCCCACTGCTTTCCAGCTCGGTGAATGCCTTCTGCATCGTGTTTGGATTCACGCCTGCCTCAGCCGCCAGTTCCCGGACACTCGGCAGTTTCTCTCCCGCCGGATAATAGCCGGACACGATACGAAGCTTGATCGTCTCCACAATCTGCGAATAAATGGGTCTGTCATTACTGAGTTCCCAAGCCATATCAGTCACTCCTTTCCGCTTTGTACTACTGTATTAATCATCTAATACAATAATACATCATTTCACGGAATTGTCAAGTCATTTTTCCTCTTTATTTTTTGTTTTTTCGCTTCTTTTTTTCAGTAACAGAAGAAAGTACCACATCTGCCCGACGTGGTACTTTCCTATGTACATGTATGATTGTCACTCAATTGCTATTATCTTACAACCTTGATCCATCCTTCCGGTGCTTCCAGTCTGCCCATCTGAATACCTGTCAATGTATCATACAGCTTCTGTGTCACAGGTCCCATACTGCTCATACCGCTTGGCAGACAGATTTCCCTGCCATGATCCACGATCTTTCCAACAGGTGAGATAACTGCCGCTGTGCCGCAAAGTCCACACTCTGCAAAATCAGACAGCTCTTCCAGGTAAACCTCTCTCTCCTCAACCTCCAGTCCGAGGTATTCCTTGGCAACTACCATCAGAGAACGACGCGTGATGGAAGGAAGGATGCTGTCAGACTTCGGTGTCACAATCTTATTGTCTTTTGTCACAAAGAGGAAGTTGGCACCGCCTGTCTCCTCAACTTTGGTTCTGGTTGCTGCATCCAGATACATATTCTCATCGTATCCCTCTTCATGAGCCGTTACGATAGCATGCAGGCTCATTGCATAGTTAAGACCTGCTTTGATATGACCTGTTCCGTGCGGTGCTGCACGATCAAAATCACTGACTTTGATCGTCAGGGGCTTTACACCACCTTTAAAGTATGGTCCAACAGGTGTTGCAAATACTCTGAACTGATACTCATCAGCCGGTTTTACCCCAATAACGGGATTACTTCCGAACATATATGGTCTGATATATAAAGTAGCGCCTGAACCATATGGCGGAACATATGCCTCATTTGCCTCTACTGTCTTTACGACTGCTTCCACAAATTTATCCTCCGGATAAACAGGCATTTCCAATCTTCTTGCTGAATCAGCCATACGTGAAGCATTCAGGTCAGGGCGGAAAATGACAATATTACCTTTTTCCGTTGTATAGGCTTTCATTCCTTCAAATACAGTCTGTGCATACTGCAGCACACCGGCACACTCATTGATGACAATATTGGCATCTTCTGTCAAAACGCCCTCATCCCATGCACCGTTTTTAAAGTTTGATACAAATCTCTTGTCAGTCTGTACATAACCAAAACCAAGATTTGCCCAATCAATGTTTTTCTTTTCCATTTTCTTTTGCTTCCTTTCCTGACAATTTATGTTGGAATTTGATTCAGCTATAGTGTACCACCGCCATTTTTCCACTGTCAAGATAACATTTTTTCATACGAAACATAACGTATTTTTATATAGCATGCCATTGTACGATATGATATACTATTTAAGAAAAAAAGACTGCAAAAGGGCGGATAAAGTATGAAAAAACTATTCCAAAAACTGATTGCCGTACTACAGATGGATGTCGGCAAGGAATCCGAATCAAATAATGAGGCAATCCTAATCCGTTTACTCTGCTCGCTCGGCATAATACACTATCTGCTGACGGCAGTTGCGCTGGCATTCAATCAATATATCGTACTCTGTCTGGTCCTCATTTTCAGCATAGGTATTTATGTAGGTGCGCTGATCTGTACCTATGAAAACAAGACTTCTCTCGCTTCCACATTATATATTCTGCAGACGCTGTTCGTCACCGCAGCACTCAGCCTTAGCATCGGTTGGAAATATTTCTTTGCGCCGATGTCCATCGTAGTGCTCATGGTACTGTATTTCAGCCTGAATATGAGTTTGAAGAAAAAGGGATGGTTTTCTGTCGGTATGACCATATACCTCTTTCTGATCTCTGTTGGTTACTTCTATTTGCCAAAGCACACAGAGATTTTTAACAATGTAGCCCTTATGGTTCTGTTTTTAAATATCAGTCTTTCCATCTCATCCATTTCCGTGATCGGATATTGCTTCTGCCGCAAATTTTCCCAGACAGAAGAAAAAATCCTGCAGTACAACAAAAAGCTGGAACAGATGGTACTGACAGACCCTCTGACATCCCTTTGGAACAGACGTGCCATGAATGAGCACTTAAACCACCTTGTTACACAGTATAATAAATATCAGCGTGATTTTTCCATTGCCATCATGGACATAGACTTTTTTAAACATGTCAATGATGAATACGGACATAGCATGGGGGATTCTGTATTAAAAAATCTGTCAGTCATTTTAGACAATCATATGAAGGATTTCGGCCATGTCTGCCGATGGGGCGGTGAGGAATTCCTTCTCTCCTATGAAAATATGGATTATGAGACTGCATGTCGGCATATGGAAGAGCTTCGCCGTAAAATCGAAGAACAGGATTACACCTACAAAAAGAGCACCATTCACATTACGATTACCGGAGGGATCGCCGAATTTACCAGCAGAACCACGCTGGATGCCCTCATTACAAGAGCAGATGAATTATTGTATCAAGGGAAAACCACCGGGCGAAATAAAATAGTCAGTTCGCAATATTGACACATGAAAAATGGGGAGAAAGTTATCCTCTTCTCCGGTACTTTGTAAATGCATAGGTCAGATCAAAATAGGTCTGCTCCTCGCTCTCCTGCGTCATTTCCCATTCCGGCAGCTCGTCCAGATTCGGAAAATAACTGTCAGCCTCATAACTATGATCAATCTTTGTCACAAGTGCCTCATCACAATAAGGGAGGAACTGGCGGTAAATGCTCTCTCCGCCGATACAATAAACATCCTGCCCGTATTTTTTGCTTTCTTCCATTGCCTCCTCAATGCTGTGCACTACGACAGCACCTTTTACCTTATAATCGATGTCTCTGGTGATTACAATGTTCGTCCGGCCCGCCAAAGGCTGTCCCTGCGGAAAGCTCTCCAGCGTCTTACGTCCCATGATGATGACCTTTCCCATCGTCTCATTTCTGAAGAACTTCATATCGTTCGGAATATGCACCAAGAGGGCATTTCTAAGTCCGATTCCCCAGTTCCGGTCTGCTGATACTATGATTTTCATTTTCTTTTTCTCCTGTTAAATTGCGATTGGTATATTCAAAATCTGCGGATGTGTCTCATATCCGTCCACCCTGACATCATTTCTGGTGAACTGATAGAAATCATGAATGTCAGGATTCAGCCAAAATGTCGGCGCGGGCAGAGGCTCCCTGGTAATCAGCTCTTTGATGATCGGCACATGCCTGTCATAAATATGCGCATCGGCGATGACATGTACCAGTTCTCCCACCTTCATGTCGCAGACCTGTGCGAGCATATGCACGAGCACGGCATATTGCACCACATTCCAGTTATTTGCCGCCAGCACATCCTGAGACCGCTGATTCAAAATAGCATTCAGCGTCAGCTTGTCATCCCCCTTCTTCTGGGTTACATTAAAGGTCATACTATACGCACAGGGATACAGATTCATCTCATGCAGATCCTGATGCACATAGATGTTGGTCATGATCCTGCGGCTGAACGGATTATGTTTCAAATCATAGATGACTCTGTCCACCTGATCCATCATACCTTCTTTATATTGATGCTTCACACCCATCTGATAGCCGTATGCCTTCCCGATTGAGCCGTCCTCATCCGCCCATTCGTCCCAGATGTGGCTGTGCAGATCATGTACATTATTAGACTTCTGCTGCCAGATCCAGAGCATTTCGTCCGTGGCACTTTTCAGCGCAGTCTTCCGCAACGTCATGATGGGAAACTCCTTGGAAAGATCATAACGGTTGACAACCCCAAATCGCTTGATCGTATAAGCGCTGCTGCCATCCTCCCAGTGTGGTCTGACCTTTTCTCCTTCCGTACTTGTGCCGTTCTCCAGAATGTCCCTGCACATCTCTATAAAAACTCGGTCTGCATAACTCATCTGCTTTGTTACCTTTCTTTTCTATTTCTCTTCTATTCCATTTCAACTTCTTTTCAGATCATTTACATAACAATCCTGCGTACATCTGCTGTGTCAGCGCTATCATTCGCACAATATTTTGTAGAATATCATTGCTGTGCACAACCTATCTGTCCCACTTGTCGCAAAGCGCATTGATCTGATCTGCAAACTTGGCAAGATCCTTATTTGCACCACCCTCATTTCTATGAATGACAGCGATAAGTCTCTGCCCTGCCGCAAGCAGTCTCGAGAAGATGTCAGAAGCCACTTTCTTCTTCTTGACAGGAACACCCTCTGCCTCGTAAGTGATCGTGTTTGTCAGAAGATCAACCTCTGTGCCGCTGTAAGGGGCATAGGTGTTATAACCGTATTCATGCTTTAAGCACTGCGCAAAAGAGCTACAGACCGTATCCTCTCCATGTACAATGAATACACGCTCCGGTTTCTTTTCAAAGCCGTTTACCCACGCAATCAGGCCGTTCTTATCAGCATGTCCGGAGAGCCCGGCAAGCTGCATGATCTTTGCGCGTACTTCAATGGTCTCCCCGAAAAGTTTCACTTCCTTGACACCTTCCACAATGGCACGTCCGAGCGTACCGATTGCCTGATATCCTACAAACAATATCGTACATTCCGGTCTCCACAGATTATGCTTTAAGTGATGTCTGATACGTCCTGCCTCACACATGCCGGAAGCGGAAATAATGACCTTCGGCGTATCCTCAAAATTGATCATCTTGGATTCGTCGCTTGTGATGGAAAGACGCAATCCCGGAAAGCTGATAGGATTGATTCCCTGCTTCACCAGCTCCATCGCTTCTTCATCAAAACAGTTGTATATGTTCTTTTGGAAAATACCGGTAGCCTCCACCGCCAGAGGACTATCCACATAGACAGGAAAATCCGGATGCCCCTCTACCAGCTTCTCCGCCTTGATCTTACGCAGAAAATACAACATTTCCTGTGTTCTGCCCACGGCAAAGGACGGAATGACAACATTGCCCCCCTTATCAAAAGTCTCCTTCAGAATCTTGACAAGTTCACCCACATAATCCGGCTTCTCCGCAGCATGGATACGGTCTCCGTAGGTGGATTCCATGACGACATAATCTGCCTCGCTTGTCAGCGAAGGGTCCTTGATGAGAGGCTGGTTCAGATTGCCGATATCACCGGAAAATACGATTTTTTTTGTAACCTTATCTTCCGTCAGCCACACTTCAATACTGGCTGATCCAAGCAGATGTCCAACGTCCGTAAAACGGATCTGAATCCCTTCACAGAGCGTAATCATCGTGTCATAATGACATGGCACAATCAGTTTTACCGTGCCATCCGCATCCTCCATCGTGTAGACCGGTTCATAGCTCTCGTAATTGCCGTTTCTCTTTGCCTTACGTCTCTTCCACTCTGCCTCCTGACTCTGGATATGAGCACAGTCACGAAGCATGATGCTACATAAATCAGCCGTGGCATCCGTCATGAAAATCTGCCCTCTGAACCCTCTGGCATACAACAGTGGCAGCATTCCCGAATGATCGACATGCGCATGTGTCAGGAGTACATAGTCCAGCATAGATTCCTGAATCGGCAGATCTACATTCTCAAAGACATTTACTCCCTGCTCCATACCATAATCCACAAGGATATGTTTTCCACATGCCTCCAGATAATGGCAGCTTCCCGTCACCTCATGCGCCGCACCAATAAATTTCAGTTTCATAAAAAAGCCCCCTTTTTATCGCAGTGCCAGCAGCCTAAGCCCATAAAGCGCCAGCAGATGCAATGGATAAAATAAATAAAAGAAATACTTCAGGTTTTTACCCTTCTTTCCATTATAGTGATAAATCAGCAAAAATGCCGGAAAACACAGATATTCCCAGATCATACAGAGATATCCGCATACACAGGCTTTTCGCCGGTCACTGCGGAACCAGTAAAAAATCAAAAGCAAAAGCACACCAAACGCACTGTAATCCGTCTTTAAAAAATAAGCGAGCAGCATTCCCGCCATACCGATCACCATGCCAAGCGAGATACGGAAAATCGGATCGCCCCGGTTACTGTCACGCACCTTTTCAATCAGAAACATCGCAATGCAGCCGATTAAAAGCGTAAAAAACACATTCTGCATCTTTCTTTCAAATAAGCCGTCCTGCAAAGCCAGATCAAAAGGTATCTCCGACAACACGGAAAACACTAGGAGCCTTGCCAGATACCGATATCTGTTCCTCGTATGATAAAATCCCTCTACCAGCACAAAACAAAAAATAGGGAATGCCGTCCTGCCGACTGCACGAAGCACCTGATAGATGATATCGGCACCGGCAAAGTCCTGTGTCTTATCATAATAGGAAGTATAAATCACAAAAAAAGCTGCTCCAAAATGATCGATCAGCATGGAAATCACTGCGATCATTTTTAATCCGGTCGTCGTAAACAGATTCTGTGTCCGGTCCATAAAAATAAGTTCCTTTCCATATATCATAGTATAACATACCCTTGACACAAATGCCATGCGGGATTCATTTCTTTTTGCTCACTCCCACCGGAAAATGCAAAACCCCGGAATCACTCTGCATCATGTGATTCCGGGGCACACCCTAAACTTATGTAAACCAAAAGTTATTATTCCGCATCAAGTGCTTTTGCCACTCTTGACTTATCTACTATAACTGTTCTCCAAAAAGTACCTTCATTCCTGCAAAGCACCGGTCTCCTTCTTCCAAACCATCCACGCGGTATATGCAATCACCAGGGCCAAAATCCAGACAACAACTTCAATCAAAGCAATCGACATACCAAGTCCGCTTAAAATAACCGCCAAAGCATCTAATGTAAAATGGAAAACTAACGCAACCACATACCATTTCATTTTTCCAACCTTCGTTGCCGCAAACCAGACAAGAACAGACAATCCGATCTGTGCTGTCACAGCCGCAAATCGCTCAATCGGTGATGCCAGGAACAACAATGGGGATGTCTGGGTAAGTGTGTCAAAAGCAGCCTGCAAAGTTTGCTTGTTTGCCTCATCCAGCGGCGCCAAAAGTATTTCTGTCGCTCCGGTATTGATGCAGACAGAATAGATGATATTGTTTATCATTCCCATCGTCAGAATCACGAACGCTTCAAACCCGCCATGTCCCGCTCCATACATGAGTGCATTATGCGGATCGGATAACTTTTTTCCAAGCCAGAATCGCATGGACAAAAGTCTTCCAGTCTCTTCAAACAAAGCTGCCATCAAGCCGCCATAAACCGCCATGATCCAAAAACTACTTTGCATTGCTTTTCCAAACGGAAGCACAAATAGAACAAGCGCATGCACCATCTGTTCCAGAACAAATGCAAAGACAAACATAACCAGACAGCCCACAAAAAAAGCGAGTAAACTTGCTTTGTATTTTTTCTTAAAACAGATCGCCAAAACAAGCGGAATCAAAATGCCGATCAGCAAATTGAGTACCATAAAAACAATAGATAACATAGGAACTTTCATCTTAAGTCACCTCCACGCAGAATAAACCAAATCAGTCAACGCCGTATCCTTTCTCTTCTAGTTCAAGAATTTCACTGCAGTTCCGTAAGCAACCACTTCTGCAGCGCCCTGCATAACAGCAGAAGATCCGTATCTTACACCAACCACTGCGTCCGCACCAAGTGCAGTTGCCTCATCTACCATTCTCTTTGTCGCAATCTGTCTTGCTTCATTGAGCATTTCCGTATAACCGGCAATCTCGCCGCCGACAAGTGTCTTCATACCTGCCATAAAATCCCTACCGATATTCTTTGACTGCACAATCGTTCCTTTCACAATTCCAATTGCCTCAATTTCTTTTCCCGGGATACAATCAATACTTACGAGCTTCATCTTCTTCTCCTCCATCAATTTCTTTCATTCTGAGTTTTAATGCGACTATTGCACCGATGATGACTGCCACAAATGGCAAAATCATAAAAAATAATACGCCGATGGGCAACTGATCGACCGTATTGGCCCAAAGGATCATGGCAATGAGCAGAATCATAATCATGATCATGACAGCTGCAGATAAAGCAGAACCATATTTTTTCTGTTTGATATCATTCTTTTCAATATCCATAAACTTGGTTCCCCCTTCCTCCATTTTCTTCATAGAAGAAAGATACTCGGATGCATCCAGGCTTTCAAAGTCCTTTACTTCCTCTGCAAGTCTGTCACAAAGCTGCAGGGAAAGCTGCAGATTTTGCTGCTCATGATGAAATCTTACGATTTGCGATTCCATACACCGTGCAAGGGAAAGGGTTCCTTCCTGTAGCAACCGGATTTCTTCAATGGGAACAGATAATTTTCGAAGAAGCTTGATCTTCATCAAATCGTCTACCTCTTTTAAAGAATAATCCCGGTATCCGTTTTCCGGATTTCTTTTCGGAGATAGCAATCCCTGCTCCTCATAGAAGCGAATATTCTTTTTGGTGATTTCGACCAGCTCTTCCACCTGATTGATCTTCATATTTTCTTCTCCTGTCCTTTGGATACCGTCATAATAGACCTTCCACAAGGGGGAAGGTCAAGAAAAATATCCTTTTATTTGAGATATTCTTTTCTCAAACGATTATGATACCGAATCATGAAAGGCAGCGGCACGACTACGCCTCCCACCATAGGAACAACAGCCCAGATAGAATCTCCGATCAACGCTCCCGCAAAATAAGAGAGTACTATCACAACTGCGTAAACAATCCACATCAGACCATGCTTTTTGTTCCACGCATTCACATCTGTCACATCTTCCGCCCTAGGCGGCTTTTCACCGGAATAAAATGCTACCGGCTTCTTACTTTTCAGCTGTACGATCCCAATTCCCATCATAAAAATTGCCACAAATGCATAAATCACAAAACCAAATATATATTCTACCATATGTATTACACCTCTTGTTCTTTATGCTATCCCACATATCACTCTCTGTCAATTCGATTAATTGTATTTCGAAACATAGTCGGATTCCACATAAATCTCCTTATTACTTCTACTGTATCGCGATACCTCTTTTGCCGGATTTAATAAACGTACCGTCACTACTCCATCGTCGATCTTCACAAAAATCTGTGCATCTCCATCCGCCAATTGAAAATCGTCCCGCATAAGTGAAAAGTCTTCTACATACAAATTTTCTGCAATCAATGCTTGCAGTCCATCCCCTGGTACTCCCCATGTTGTAATGTCTACTCCCTCACAAAGCGTGGCATAGGTATCCTGACCTGTCAGCGTCTTGTTCTCTTCTGCGTTTTCCTTTTGATATTCTGTAATCGCACACATAACACCTTTGCGAACCGTATCCGCCTGCACCAGATCGTGATCGATCAATCCGTTAAAAATATAATTTGTCATAGAATAAGCGGTATCATTTGCAAATATGCAAAGCAGACATAAAATTATCATTGTGAGCAGTATCTGCTCCAGGCTCCATCGTTCTTTTCTTGTCGTGTCAGGTTCCACATCATCACGATACTTCTCTTTATTACTCTGTTTTTTTAACGCAAGTGCAAAAATAATCCAGATCATGTAAAAGAAAAAGCACAAACCGAATAATGCCGTGCAATTTTCTTTCATAAATTTCCACTGCAGATAATATCGCACATCTAAAACTACAAAAACTGCAAATAGCACAATACAGGCTCTGAAACACCATTTACTATGCTCGCTGAAAAGCGAAGTTCCTTCTACATGCTTTATCTTGGGCAGATTACCTATTTTTCCGCCATAATCGCTTTTCTTTTTGGGGAAACAATAGCCATACTTCTCTAGGCGCTTCCTATAGAACCATCCGGCGGCAAGATAAGCATAGCAGGCAATGGATAATCCTCCGCCTAAGTATATGGCAAACAACACCAAAATCTCTGCATTGCTCATCTCCATGCACATAAGGGCAATGCCTATGACAAAAAGAAGCGTTGCGACAATAGCTGTTCCTCTTATCACCTTCATCGACTGCTGATCATATTTTATCCGTACTTCTTTTGGTTTCCGCATACTACCTCCTGCTTAACAAGATTCAGTTTCTTCTGAATTATACATTCCATGGCTTCTGTCCATCAAGCCAACCATTTTCTTTCCAATATTCAGTCTCAACCTGTGAAGAATTCCATCCCTTCTTCTGCATCATTCCCATCATATGAAACACAAATTTTGTTTTTATTCCTACTGATGGCAATCTTTCCGAACACAGTTTCTTCGCTATTGTAGCTGTTTTTTTCTCTATTTTATTTTTCTTATCAGCTGCAACGCCATCCCAATTCATAGCCTGAACTGCAATACCATATTTGATGATCTTTGGTACTCCCATATAGAACAGGCAATCCTCGACATCCTTCATTGCCGATTTTGTCCCGGCCCCTGCAGATGTGGACACAATTACTGCCCTCTTACGAAACATGGATTTCATCGGTCTGTGAGACATCCACATATCAAAAGTCAGATCAAAGAATGACTTGAGCAGTGCAGACATATGCATACAATAAGTCGGCGTAGTCACAATCAGAATATCTGCTGTATCGATTGCATCAATAATCTTCTTTTTTTCAGAATAAAATGGACACATCGATACGTCCTCAATACACTTGTAACATCCCATGCAAAAATGATTCAATTCTCTTGGAAAGAAAAATTCGGCAATCTCATTATCTCCCTCCATTTTATCTGCAATCATACGTCCGATATGATACGTACTCCCTTTATGATTTTGTCCATTCAGCATAACTATTTTCATCGAACTGTACCTCCGTAAATAGAACTATTATGAAACTGTTCCATTGTCATATTTTTTCTAAATCTGCTTTTACAATCTTCTCAACTGACGTTCCAGTCTACCGATTTATCGAACGCAACAAAAATGATCGCCGGTAGCGTCCAAACTTTTGGCGATCATTTTATGAGTACTAATTTTCTTTGGAGCTAGCCGTCTGTCAGTAGCACCTTTGTGATTATCTTATAGCACAAAGATGCTGTTCGTCAATCATAATAAGTGTCTGCATTACGTGGATTATGCTTATACACTTCTTCAATCACACCTTTCGATATATCTCCACCAACATAACACTCACCGAACAATTTATTTTGGTGATCCATTAATTCTTTATCAAATTTCAAATTTCTAAATTTCTCTCGTTCTTTTAAGAATTCTTCCTTTGTTTTTATTTTTAAAAATTCTTCTCTTAAACTCATGTTATTGCCCTCTCGATTATTTCAATGAATTAATCATGACCACTAAGTTGCGATCTGCTGTTTTGATAAAGTCCAAATGCCTCTGAAATCGTTTCAAGCATAAGTTCCGTTTTTATGCTAAAATCAGAATTAAATGCGTCTTCCCTCTTATCGATGTAAACTCGTCCCTGATATTCACTAAGGAATCTTGATCCATGAACAATCATAACTTCTATTTCGTCCGCAGAACTAATGTAATACTTTTCAGGGTACACATCAATAGGATACATATTTTCTATAGGATATTTTTTATACCCACCTCTTTTAGAGCCATCACCTGATATTCTATCAAATGTCCAAACTCATGGTCTATTTCTTCCTTTTCGCAGAAAATAAAAAAAGATGGACACATCCCGATTAGCAACGAAAAAGAACAGAAAAGGCAAAAGGCCGCTGCCATCATTTCCGATGCAATATGCGTGTGGTTTTGTGGCAAATTCGTGGCAAGATTTTTCATAATATCTCTAAAATTATTCACAGAACATGGGCATTAAAAAAGGTGCTAATCATAACACTAATCAAATAATAAATCACATCTAGGAAAAGAGCGCGAGACGTTGCTAGGCTCCGGTGGAGCCTGTTTAGCAACGACCGGAGCGGAGCGGAGACCTCGAACCTTCAAGGCACGGATGTGCCTCGATTACATGAAAAAAAGACATCCACCGGATGTCTTTTTCATGTAATCGAGAGCGCGAGACGGGACTCGAACCCGCGGCCTCGACCTTGGCAAGGTCGCGCTCCACCAACTGAGCCACTCGCGCATGTCTGCTGTATTTTCAACAGCCAAGACATAATATACTATACTTTCACGTGATTGTCAAATGCTTTTTTCATTTTTCTTGCATATATTTTCCGAAACCGGCATCTCCTGTCTAAACAACACGCATTCTCAGATACGCACTAATCATATCCGATCACGCAACTTGACTCTGAAAATCCTCCGAAGCGATTCGTCGATTCTTTCCTCTGTCAAGGTTCCGGTCTTTACTGCATCCAGAATTCCATTATAGGATTTTTCAAAATTCTTGGTTGACAGAATCATATCTGCACCTGCCTCGATCGCGCCAACTGCCGCCTCAGCATAGGTATACTTCTGATAAATGCAGGGTTTGTCCATATAATCGGTAATGACAATCCCGTCAAATCCCCACTCGTCCCTGACAATATCCGTGATTACTTCTTTTGAGAGCGATGCCGGTCTGTTATCTCCCCGAACCTTTGGCAGGCTTACGTGCGAGATCATGACAAAATCAGCCCCTGCATCAATCGCATCCTGATATGGCTGCGATTCACTGAGCAAAGTCTCTTTGCTGCGATGAGAGATCACAGTTCCGCTACTTCCGTCATGGCTCACATCTCCATAGCTTGGGAAATATTTTACTGCGGAATAAATCCCCTGATCCGAAAGTCCTTTCACAACATTCTTTGCAAGTTCACCGCTCTGCTGGGCGTCTGCGCCAAATCCCTTATCAGCCGAAAAAGCGGATGTTGAAGTCGCAACATCAGCCAAGGGTGCAAAATCAACATTGAAACCGTATTGTTTCAATTCACTTCCCAGCGAAATACCTGCACTATACGCACCTGCCACGCCAAGAGATTCTCCTATTTCCTTTTGAGAAGAAATCACATTCTCTGTGACACCTGACTGTACAAACGGACTGTCTTCTCCGCCCTCATCCGTCACACCGACAAACATCTCTGTGGTGGCCATAATCTTTAAATTGGAGGTCAGCGAAGAGAGTGTCTCCGCATCCCGCATATTATCTTTCCTGAGTACGATCCCTCCAACCTGATACTGATTCAGCTTCTCGTTAAATTCACTGCCGATCGCATCGATCGCACTTTCTCTGCCCATAAGCTGCTGTGGTGTCAGGAAAAATAATTGTGCCACCTTTTGCTCTAAACTCATGGAAGCAATCTGTTGCTCCACTCTCTGTGCAAGCAATTCATCTTTATTCTGCGGTTCTGAAAAGGTCGATTCTTCGTCTGCAGTTTCTTCTGTCTCATCAGGAAGCTCTTCTTCCTCTGTCAGTTCTTCGGCATCTATTTGCGGCTCGTCATCCGTCCCGGTCTCCTCTCCGGTCTCTTCAACAGACAAATCCGTTTGCAGATCTTCCCCTTCTCCTCCCGTCACAGAATCCACTTCTGCAGTCTCCTGCTTATCCGCCTGAGACTGTTCCTGCTCCGCACTTGCCGTAACCGTTTGTGTTGCTGCTGTCTTGTCAGAAAAAACATGCACCAAAGAAGCGATCCCAATTCCAAGCACAAATACCACAACCAGAACAATACCGCCAAGCAACAGCATCGCCTGCATACGCTCTTTTTTTCTTCTCTTCCTTCGCAATTCCGCTTTATTAAGTCCACCTGACTCAAATTCCATCTGATTACCCTCTCGTTTTACACAATATGCTCATTCTCTCGGCGGGCAGAGACGTGAAAATGCTTCGCATTTCCACGCTCGCTTCGCCCTGGCTCTTCTCTGACCGCACAGGGCAGAGACGTGAAAATGCTTCGCATTTCCACGCTCGCTTCGCTCGTCAAATAACATCAGGCTTGCCGGCTTGTGCAAGCACAGCCAGCATTCCTGATGTTACTTGACTCTGCCCTTTGCGGACATTATAACATAACGAGTTAGCGGGCATCAATCCTATTTTCAATTGATACCCGCTAAAGAACTTCCTGATCCATTGGACCATACCTCCATATTCTGTTGTTCCTCTTTCCATCCTTTTTCTTTTGTACCGATTGTACTGTGGCAGGTGAATCCTTTGAATTTGTATGAGTGGATTCCTTGTCCGTTACCACGATTTCAAATGTACTGAAGTCACGACGGTTAAGATTTTTCTTTTGTACTTTAAAGATTTCTCTTAAGTACCTCACTTAAGTTTCTGGTGGTCTGTACCTCTCTTTCATTAGATTTTTGATTCATCTATATGAAACTTTTTCTTAAGTATGTACATACTATAACTTATTATTTTCTATTTGTCAACACAATTTTGCAATTTTTTTGAATTTTTTTCACTATTTTTCTTTTTTTACGCTTTTTTTCTATTAAATCGTCTTTTTCTCTTTCATTGACACATTTTTTTGCATCCGACTTTCTGTTGCTCTCGCAGTTTCTGGCGTTTCACACCTGCGATGCTTCGCGCCTTTACAAATTTTCCGTGACTGCTCGGATGGCATCGTGATTATTCTTCGCTTCTCCTCGATAAATTTCCTCAATAAATATTTCCACACGAACAATAAAAGGAACCAAAAGTTCTTCACTTTCGATTCCTTTTCTCACTCGTATCTTTCACCCAAAATAATCAATCCAAAGATAGGTTTTACAGCTGTATTTCAACAAAAATATCGTAGATTGCCTTGATCGTTGCCTCGAAATCATCATTTTTCACACCGATAATAATGTTAAGCTCAGAAGATCCCTGATCGATCATCTTAACATTGACATTTGCATGCGCAAGCGCAGAGAAAATACGACCTGCCGTTCCTCTTGTCTGACGCATACCGCGCCCCACAACCGCAATCAGCGCAAGATCTGATTCCAAATCAATGGAATCAGGCTGAACTGCTTTATGGATTGCTGCAAGCACACTCTGTTCCTTCTCGGCGAATTCTGACTGGTGTACAAATACAGTCATGGTATCAATGCCGGAGGGCACATGTTCAAAGGAGATATTGTTTTCCTCAAACGCCTGCAGAACCTTACGTCCGAATCCAACCTCTGAATTCATCATATCTTTTTCAATGTTGATAGAGCAAAAGCCTTTCTTGCCGGCAATACCGGTAATAACGTATTTTGACTTCTGACAGGTACTCTCCACAATCCAGGTACCTTTATCCTGCGGCGCATTGGTATTTCGGATATTGATCGGTATGCCACTCTGACGTACCGGGAAAATAGCATCCTCATGCAATACGGAAGCCCCCATGTATGCAAGCTCGCGAAGCTCTCTGTAGGTGATGGTATCAATTCCCTTTGGATTGTGGATGATACGGGGATCGGCAATTAAAAATCCCGATACGTCTGTCCAGTTTTCATAAACATCCACCTTTGCTGCCTTTGCCACGATGGAACCTGTCACATCAGATCCTCCTCTGGAGAAGGTCTTGACACTTCCATCCAGTTTTGCACCATAGAATCCCGGGATAACTGCCTTCGGGCATTTTACCAGTTTTGCAGATAATACTTCATTCGTCTTATCCGGAAGAAATTCACCCTCCTCATCAAAGAAGATCACCTCTGCCGCATCAATGAACTCATATCCCAGATAATTTGCCATGATGATACCGTTTAAAAACTCACCACGGCTGGCAGCATAATCACTGCCGGCTTTCTTTTTGAAATTATCTTTGATTTCATCAAATTCTTTATCAAGTGTCAGCTTAAGTTTCAGTCCATCAATGATCTCCTGATAACGCAGCTTGATCGCATCTATTTCCTTATCAAAGGGTTTATCGGCTTCTGCCAAAGCATACGCCTGATACAGCATATCTGTCACCTTGGTATCATTGCTGTGTCTTTTACCGGGAGCAGACGGTACCACATAACATCTTGCTTCCTCTGCTGTGATGATTTTTCCCACTTTTTGGAATTGCTCTGCACTGGCAAGTGAACTTCCGCCGAACTTTACTACTTTTTTCATTTTATGCCTCCACACGAATGCGGCTGATCACAGCCACCTTCTCACTCTTTTCTTTAAATTCTTTTTCACTCATCACATCTGTGATAAAGCCCTTCTCTCCGGCAATACCACCATCAATCATCTCAATCTGTCCGAATACAGCCTTTGCCTGTTCCAGATCCGCATCTGCAACACGGACAAAAAATCTCTTAACAGACTCATCAATGCTTGACAGTGAAAGGTCCTCGCTATCCCAGAATACCGGAAGGGTATTTTGGGGATTGCGTGCACATTCAATCACATCAGATACCACAGCACTTGCTGTCGGAAGTTTTCCTGCACCTGCGCCGTAATACATGGTATTACCCAGCGTGTTTCCATGCACCAGAATCGCATTGAATACATCGCTTACACTATAAAGCGGATTGTCTCTGCCAATCATAGCCGGTGTGACGGAGGCAAAATATTTTCCATCTACCTTTTTACTCATTGCCAAAAGCTTAATGGTGTATCCGGCAGTCTTTGCATACGCAAAATCATTCGTTGTGATTTTGGTGATACCCTCAGTATAAATCTGTTCGAAATTGACATTCTTTCCATAGCCCAAAGAGGAAAGAATAGCGATCTTACGACATGCATCATATCCTTCCACATCCGCCTCCGGATTTCGCTCCGCATACCCTTTCTCCTGCGCTTCCTTTAAGACTGTATCAAAGTCAGAACCCTCTCGCTCCATCTTTGTCAGGATATAGTTGGTAGTACCGTTGAGAATACCAGTAATGCCATCGATCTGTTCGGGTGTCAGTGAGGAATTGATCGGTCTGATGATCGGAATACCACCTCCCACACTCGCCTCAAACATATAGTTACATTGATTTGCCTTTGCCAGGGCGAGCAGCTCCGGTCCATGCTTGGCAACAAGCTCTTTATTAGAAGTACATACACTCTTTCCGCTCTCTAATGCCCTCTTTGTAAAAGTATAAGCAGGCTCCACACCGCCCATCGCCTCTGCGATGACCTTGATCTCGGGATCACTTAATATCACCTCTACATCATGTACCACCAGATTTTCGTAAGGGTCTCCAGGAAAATCACGAAGATCCAGAACGTATTTCACATCCAGCTCATCCCCTGTCTTCTGATTGACTACCTGTTGATTCGTCTTGATGACTTCTACGATACCGCTTCCTACCGTACCGTATCCTAAAACTGCTACCTTTACCATTGTTCTACTCCTTAGCTATTATTTTGACGTAATGAACGCCCTTTTGTCTCTCCATTTCATCCACCATCTTGGACACATCCTCCGTCGTAGGCAGAATCTGCACACTGATACTCAAGGAGGCAATTCCACCAATAGGGATACTCTGATGAATCGTCAGAATGTTGGCCCTGAAATCTGCAATGATTTTGAGCACATCCGACAACAATCCCGGTTCATCATCCATCTGAAAGGTCAGTGTGATCGTTGTGCCTGCTGCCGTATCATGAAACGGAAAAATATCGTCCTTATATTTATAGAAAGAACTTCTGCTGATTCCAACCTGCTCTACAGCATCCTGAACGGAAGGCACTCTGCCGGTATCAACCAGCTTTTTGGCTTCCACCACTTTTAAAAGCACTTCAGGCAAAGCCTTTTGTTTGACTACGTAATATCCCGTGGAACTCTCCATTTTGATTACCTCGTGTCTCACTTTCAAAAACACCCACATGCATTTGTCCGTATCAAGCATACATGTGTATGCCGCTGAGGGATATCATAGCATAATACACCAAAGGGTGCAAGTCTTTTTTATGCGATTTTCACAACATATGCCACTTATTTTCTAACGATTGGTTTATTGCCGTAATGCGCCGGAAATGCTAAAATATACTTTAGCGATACACAGCGCTAAATAACAGAAGAAACATAGGAGATAACAAATGGGAAATTATTTTAATCCAGAAATCGAAACAATGCCTGTAGAACAGCTCAAAAAGCTACAGAGCGAAAGACTTGTGGAACAGGTAAAACACGTATATGCCAATGTTCCGTTTTATAAGGAAAAAATGGATGCTATGGGAGTGAAACCGGAAGACATCAACGGTGTGGAGGATCTCCACAAGCTTCCATTTATCGCAAAGGATGACCTTCGCGACCAGTATCCATACGGTCTGGTGGGTGTTCCTCTTTCAGATTGCGTCAGAATCCAGTCTACCAGTGGTACAACAGGAAGACGTGTGGTAGCTTTCTACACACAGGAGGATATTGACATCTGGGATACCTGTTGTGCACGTGCCATTGTTGCCGCAGGCGGCACAAAGGAAGATGTTGTCCATGTCAGCTATGGCTACGGTCTCTTCACAGGCGGCCCCGGCTTAAATGGTGGTTCCCATAAGGTTGGCTGTCTGACATTGCCAATGTCCTCAGGTAACACAGAACGTCAGTTACAGTTTATGACTGATCTCGGTTCTACTATTCTTTGCTGTACCCCTTCCTATGCCGCATATCTTGGAGAAAGCATTGCCGAGCGTGGGCTCAAGGACAAGATCAAATTAAAAGCCGGCATTTTCGGGGCCGAAGCCTGGACAGAGGAAATGCGTCATAACATCGAGGAATCCCTCGGTATCAAAGCATACGATATTTATGGATTGACAGAAATCACAGGTCCGGGCGTTTCCTTCGAATGTGAGGAGCAGAAGGGTATGCATGTCAATGAGGATCATTTTATTGCTGAGATCATCAATCCAAAGACCGGAGAGGTACTTCCTGAGGGCGAAAAGGGTGAGCTGGTATTCAGCTGCATCACAAAGAAGGGCTTCCCTCTTCTTCGTTACCGCACTCGTGATATCTGTGTATTGTCCCGTAAGAAATGTTCCTGCGGCCGTACGCATATCCGCATGAGCAAGCCGCTCGGAAGAAGTGATGACATGATGGTTGTAAAGGGTGTCAATGTATTCCCTTCCCAGATTGAGACAGTTCTGTTAAACGACGGATACGAGGCAAACTATCAGCTGACGGTTGACCGAATCGGCAACTCCGATACCATCGAATGTGATGTAGAATGGCTGCCGGATAATCCACCTGCAGATGCACAGGACAAAGCCGCAAAGGAAAAGAAACTTGTCGGCGACCTGAAGAATATGCTTGGTATCTTAGTCAAAGTACAGCTTGTTGAGCCAAAAACGATTCCCAGAAGTGAGGGCAAGGCTGTCCGTGTCATTGACAAACGCGGGCTGTATGAAGAGAGTAATCTGAAATAAGGAAATCACAAACAAAATCTTTCAGACCTATCATGAAAGTATATAGCAAAAAGCGGATGCATTGTTGCATCCGCTTTTTGCTACACATTTTCACTTTTTGATCTAACTTTATTTTGTCTTCTGTGGCACATTGTCTTTTGCGCCGTCCATGCGCTCTGTTTCTGTTTTTTCCGCAGCTTCTATCACAGACCTGCTGCTTCCATCTATATCCTCTCCGTTTTTTCCCTGCTTTGCCATTCTGTTTTGATTCCTGCGATTTACATTCTCTCTAAGAAGCGTATATCCGGTAGAAAGCAACGGGATAAACACAAGCATACCTGCTACGCCAAACAGACTGCCACCGACGCTGACAGCAACGAGCACCCAGATTGCGGGAAGTCCGACAGAACTGCCCACCACTTTTGGATAGATCAGATTCCCCTCAATCTGCTGCAGAACCAGAAACAAAATCAGAAACCATACAGCCTGCATCGGATTCTGCAACAGAAGCAGGAAAGCACCCACTGCACAGCCGATAAATGCACCAACGATTGGTAAAAGTGCTGTAAAACCGATCAGTATACCGATCATCACCGCATAAGGCATGCGGCAGATTGTCATTGTAATGATGAACATCAGCCCCAGAATCACAGCCTCCGTGCATTGCCCCGTAATGAAATTGCTAAAGTTTTTATACAGCAGGGAGCAGACATATAAAACCCTGTCATATGCCTTTTTCGGCAAATAAGCAGACAAAATACGTTTCCCCTGATCGCCGAGTCTTTCTTTCCCGGCAAGCACATACAAGCTGAAAATGAAGGAAATCACAACACTAGTCACACCGCTGATCACGCTTCCCGCAAATCCTATGGTAGAGTTGACCACATTACCGACACCGCTCTTTAAGAAGCCGCCTATACTGCCAACAATGGTATCCCAGTTCTTCTCAATCTCTGCCAGGATATCTGTCTGATTCTGAATGATCGGGTATCCACCGTCAAGAGACTGCAGCTGCACCATCAACCTGTCAAGGAACATCGGAACCTGGCGAACCACCTCTGTAATCGTCAAGGCAAGCTGCGGAATCACACTGACAGACAAAAGTGCGAGCAGGCATAACACCAAAAGTAGCGTCAGAATCATACCGACCGGTCTTTTCAGCTTCGGCTTACACTTTTTCAGTATCGTTTTCTCGATCAGCTTCATGGGAATATTGAGCACAAACGCAATTGCGCCGCCAATCAGAAATGGCATGACAATACCCATTGCAAGTTTGATCCCTCCAAATATCTGTTTGCTGTAGATCAGCGCAAGAACCAGCAAAGCTGCAAAAAGCATAAGATTTCTGATCTTTTTTATTTTATCTTTTTCCTGTTCCATTCCTGTTACCTCCGGTTGGCATGCTTTTGCGCATTTCCTATGATACTATTCTCAAATTTTCTGTCCCGCTATTTCTCTGTACATTTCCGGTCGCCTGTCTCTGAACAATCCCCATGATAATCTGGCCTTTGACACACTGTCAAGATCATAGGAATGCAGTAAGATTTCTTCTCTGTCACGCGATGCCTGTTGCACGATTTCTCCTGTTTCATCTGTCAGGAACGAAGATCCGTAGAAAAGAAGAGAAGACTGCTGCGATCCATTTTCCAAAGATGGCTCCACTTCTTCCTTTCCGATTCTGTTGGCAGCAATCACCGGCACAATGTTTGCAGCAGCATGTCCCTGCATACATCTCCTCCAGTGAGGCATACTGTCACACTCCAGAATCGGCTCCGAACCAATGGCCGTAGGATACAAAATCACTTCTGCGCCCTGCAGAGCAAGGCATCTGGCCGTTTCCGGAAACCACTGATCCCAACAGATTCCGATTCCGATTCTCCCATACTGCGTTTCAAATACGCGAAAGCCGCTATCTCCCGGTGTAAAGTAGAATTTTTCCTGATAAAAATGATCATCCGGGATATGCGTCTTTCTGTACACACCAAGGATACTGCCATCCGCATCAATACAGGCCACAGAATTATACAGGACATTGCCATCTTTCTCATAAAAACTGATTGGGAGAACCACCGCAAGTTCCTTTGCAAGACGCATTCCCATCTGCACTGCGGGATTTTCGTCTGTCGGCAATGCATATGCATAAAAATCATAACACCTCTGCTGACAGAAATATTCTCTTTCAAATAATTCCGGCAGCAAAATGACCTGTGCGCCTTTTTTTGCCGCGTCGCGTATCATCTTCTCTGCCTTTTGCAGATTATCCTCTTGCCTCAAGCTGCACTGCATCTGAATTGCAGCCACTGTCACAGTTCTCATCCTTATTCTCCTTATATACTGATATCTATTAGATAATTTTCTATTAGGCAATTTTGTTCCCGACTCATTTATGTCCGTCCGGAATCTGCTGCGTGATACAATGAATATTTCCTCCGCCAAGCAGAATATCTCTCGCCATGACCGGCACAACCGTTCTGTCAGGGAACAGATTCTGCAAAATGCGAACAGCGCGCTCATCACTCTGCTCATTTTCGCCACCAAATGCCGGCATGACAACATGTTCATTTGCGATATAGAAATTCACATAAGAGGCTGCCAAGCGCTCTCCCACTTCCCGCTCATCTTCTCCCTCTTCAAATACATACCCGTCAAGATCCTTCTCCTGTATACAAATAGGAAAATCCGGAATCGGAAGCTTATGCACAAGAAACGGTCTGCCCTTTGCATCTGTTTCTTTAGAAAGCTGCTCATAACAAGCCAAAGAAAGCGCATATTGCGGATCATCCTTCTGATCGGTCCATGCGAGCACCACCTCCGCAGGTCGCACAAAGGCACACACATTGTCCACATGCTCATCCGTCTCATCATTGTGGATTCCCCGCGGCAGCCAGATGACCTTGTGCACGCCCAGCCAGCATTTTAGCAACTCTTCAATCTGCTGACGGGTAAGACGCGGGTTTCTCCCTTTGCTCAAAAGACATGTTTCCGTTACCAGAAGTGTACCCTCTCCGTCGGAATGAATACTTCCGCCCTCCAGAACAAAGGGCGCGGCATCATAGAGCGCATATCCCTCTCTTTCAGCAAAGGCAGCCGCAAACGCATCATCCTTCTCCCATGAAGCATAGAGACCATTATAGGTGCCTCCCCAGGCATTAAACTGCCAATTCACTGCCCGCACCTCTCCGGCGGCATCGCTGACAAAAGTCGGTCCCACATCTCTGGCCCACGCATCGTCAGTCTCCATCTCAAAAATTGTCACATTCTCTGTTTCTCCCAGCATCTGCCTTGCAGAGTCGATGCAGGATCTTCCCGCTGCCACAAAGACATGTTCACTCTCTGCGATCACACGGATGATCTGTGCAAAGGCCTCACGCGCCTTTGCAGCGCCATGCGGCCACGAGCCCGGTCTGTCCGGCCAAATCATGATGCAGCCTACATGTTTTTCAAATTCTCCCGGCATGGAAAACCCGTCTGCAAGGGGTGTGGAATTCTGTTTTTTTATATCTTTATCCAAATTTTTACAAACCTCTTTTTTTATTTCTCAATCATTTGCGAAACGTGCAACATTGTAAATACGGATGTACAAATAAAATAAATCCACCCATCACGACAAGCGCATCTTGAAATCCTCGTACCCGAACGTGCGGATCATCTGCACATCTCCGTTTTCTTTCAGCAGTGCAATGCCGGGCAGCGGCATTCCGTTGAAGGTATTATTCTTCACCATAGAATAGATCGCCATATCCTCAAACACCAGTCTGTCTCCCGTCTTTATCTCACGCTTAAAGCTGTAATCGCCAATGACATCTCCTGCAAGACACGTCATGGATGACAAACGGTAGGTATATGCCATTTCTCCGGGCTGATAGCCGCCACGCAATGGCGGTCTGTACGGCATTTCCAATACATCCGGCATATGACAGGCAGCTGATGCATCCAGAATCAGAATTTCCATATCATTTCTGACCTTATCCATCACTTCTGTCACAAGATACCCTGCATCCAGTGCAACTGCCTCACCGGGCTCTAAATAGACCTCCACACCATACTGCTGCCTGATTCGACTGATCAGGGCGACAAGCATCTCTCTGTCATAATCCTCTCTTGTTATGTGATGCCCGCCGCCCATATTCAGCCATTTCACCTTATGAAGAATATCTCCCCATTTCTCCTCAAAAGCCGTAAAGGTTGTCACAAGTGCATCACTGTTCTGCTCACAGAGCGTGTGGAAATGAAGACCTTCTATATTCCCTGTTGCAAAGAGTTCGCTTTGAACATCTTCACCACTTTTATATCGCACCGGCTGCGCCTGCATTTTTCCGTTCACATACTCCTGCAGCATATCCCTCGTTACCCCGAGCCTAGATCCGGGTGCACATGGGTCATAGATGGCATGTCTCTCCTGGGTGGAGCACTGCGGATTGATGCGAAGTCCCACGCTGACGTTTGCAGATCGGCAGTCATCTCCGTGCATTTCATATTGCGACAGGGAATTAAAAATGATATGGTCGCAAATCTCGGTGAGTTCTTTCATATCTGACGCTTTATAGGCCGGCGCAAAGACATGGTTCTCCTTACCCATCTCTTCCCGACCTAATCTTGCCTCATACAGGCCGCTGGCAGTTGTTCCGCTGATGTAAGAACCGATCAGCGGATATAGTGCAAACATGGAAAAAGCCTTCTGTGCAAGCAGGATGTGACAGCCGCTTTCTTTTTCCACCTTCGCAAGTATCTCTAGATTTTGTTTGATTTTCTGTTCGTCCACCACATAACATGGAGTGGGAACAGTCTCCAGGGTATACATTCCGATTACTCCACAATCTGTGGATTCTCATCTACGACCCATGGAAGACCGAATTCATTCAGCATTTCCATAAACGGATCGGGATCGAATTCCTCCACTGTAAACACACCGTCCTTATCCCACTTCTTGGAAAGAACAAGAGCTGCCCCGATCATCGCCGGCACACCAGTGGTGTACGAAATCGCCTGAGAACCCACCTCCTTGTAGCATTCCTGATGGTCACAGACATTATAGATATAAATGGTCTTTTCTTTTCCGTCCTTCTTACCGGTAAAGATACAGCCGATATTTGTCTTTCCGACTGTTCGCGGTCCCAGTGACGCCGGGTCCGGCAGAAGTGCCTTCAAAAACTGGATCGGTACAATCTCTCTTCCCTCAAACATGATAGGGGAAGTAGAAAGCATTCCGACATTTTCCAGACATTTCATATGGGTCAGATAACTCTGCCCGAAAGTCATAAAGAAACGAATCCGCTTTACACCGGGGATATTTTTAGCCAAAGACTCAATTTCCTCATGGTGCAAAAGATACATATCCTTTTTACCCACCTGTGGAAAATCATATTCCCGTTTGATTTCCATCGGCTCTGTCTCCACCCAGTGTCCGTTTTCCCAGTACGAGCCGTTCGCGGACACCTCTCTTAAATTGATCTCCGGGTTAAAATTGGTTGCAAACGGATAACCGTGATCCCCACCGTTGCAATCCAGAATATCAATCGTCTCAATCTCATCAAAATAATGTTTTAAGGCATACGCCGTAAAGACACTGGTCACGCCCGGATCAAAACCGCTTCCCAAAAGTCCCGTGATACCTGCCTTTTCAAATTTTTCCTGATAAGCCCATTGCCATGAGTAATCAAAATATGCAGTAAAACCTTCCTCCTTACAGCGTTTCTCATAAACAGCGCGCCACGCAGGATCATCCGTATCCTCAGGCTCGTAGTTCGCCGTATCGATATAATCCACCTTGCAGGCAAGGCAGGCATCCATGATCGTCAGATCCTGATAGGGAAGTGCCACGTTCAACACCGCATCGGGCTTATAGCTCTCTATCAGTGCCACAAGCTGCTCTGTGCTGTCCGCATCCACCTGTGCAGTTGTGATGACTGTATCAGTTCCGGGCTGCAGCTTTTCCTTCAGCGCGTCACATTTTTCTTTTGTCCTGCTCGCAATGCATAGCTCTGTAAACACCTTGCTGTTCTGACAGCATTTGTGGATTGCCACGCCGGCAACACCGCCACATCCAATCACCAATAATCTACTCATTTTTCTTCCTCCTCCAGCATATCCTCCACGTATTTGGGCAGCATAAATGCGCCCTGATGAAGGTTTGTTGTATAATACCAAGTTTTGATATTTCTCTGTTTCCATCTATATGCATCCAAGTCATTTAGCGGATGATACTTCTTTGAGACAAAGCCAAACAGCCAGTAGCCTGACGAACAGGTCGGAATATGTGCCTGATAGACACGGCTGATTGGAAAGCTGTGACTTGCTTTTCTGTGCATTGCCCTGCAGGTGTCCTCATCCTCGTCATAGAACGGGCTTCCGTGCTGATATACCATGATGCCGTCCTGTCGCAGCGCGCGGTAACAGTTGCCGTAAAATTCCTTCGTAAACAGCCCTGCCGTATGCCCCAGCGGATCAATGGCATCATTGATGATCAGGTCGTACTCCTCCTGCCGAGTGCGCAAAAAGCGAAGGCCGTCTCTGTTATAGACCGTCACCCTGGGATCATCCAGGCCACAGGCATTGTCGGGAAAAAATTCCCTGCAAACATCGACAAACACCTCATCCGGCTCCACCACATCAATCTGCTTTATTTCCTCATAATAGGATAATTCTCTGGCGACACCGCCGTCTCCCCCACCGATCACAAGCACCTTTTCCACATGGGGATGCACCGCCATCGGCACATGGACGATCATTTCATCATAGACAAATTCATCCTTTTCAGAAAAGACAATCGCGCCGTCCGAGCTTAGGAATCTCCCGAATTCCTCCGATTCAAATACATCGATCCGCTGAAAATCCGTCTGCTGACCGAACAATTGTTTATTGACTTTGACCGAGACCTTCACTCGCTCGGTGTGATAATCAGAAAACCATAATTCCATTTCGGTTGCCCTTTCCATTCATCATTATTTCAGTTTTTTGCGCAACAACCCTCGCTATGCAGCGGACTGTACAATCTGCATCTATATTATCGCGTGTTTCGCAATTACCTAAAGCATAGTTCTACTGCACCAGCACCTGCAAATATTCCATGTACGGATCCTGCGTTCCCTGCATGGAACATCCCTTTTCCTTCGCATATAAAATATAGGCGATGATTTCTTCGGTGATCAGTTCTCCGGGTGCAAGGATTGGGATTCCCGGCGGATAACACATCACAAACTCGCTGCAGATCCTGCCCGCAGATTCCTTAAGCGGCAGCGCCTCCTTTTTGGCATAGAAGGCTTTCTGCGGTGAAACACACACCTTCGGCGCAATATATTCTGATGACATCAGCGTCGCGGGATCCTTTGCATACAGGCGCTTGATATCTGCCAGCGCTCCCACAAGCCGCTCGATGTCCTGAATTCTGTCCCCGATGGAAATATAAGCAAGAATGTTGGCAATGTCTCCAAATTCAATCTGGATGTCGTATTCATCGCGCAAAAGATCATAGACCTCGATTCCGGCCAGCCCGATTCCTCTCGTATAGACAGACAGCTTTGTCACGTCGAAATCATAGACACTGCTGCCATTGATCATCTCCGCTCCATAGGCATAATAACCGCCGATCGCATTGATCTCCTCCCTTGCATACTCTGCCATTTGGCGCACCTTTTCAAAAGATTCCTCTCCCCGGAGCGCCAGATTTCTTCTGGAGATATCGAGACTGGATAACAGCAGATAAGAAGCACTTGTCGTCTGTGTCAGATTGATGATCTGGCTCACATACTCCCAGCTGACCGTCTTATTGACCAAAAGAAGCGAGCTCTGTGTCAGACTGCCGCCTGACTTGTGCATGGAGACGGAAGCCATATCCGCTCCTGCCGCCATCGCAGATACCGGCAGATCCTTTCCGAAATACAGATGCGTTCCATGCGCCTCATCAACCAGAACGAGCATCCCGTGGGCATGCGCCACCTCGACAATGCTCTTTAGGTCGGAACAGATGCCATAATAGGTCGGGTTGTTCACCAGCACACAGACCGCATCGGGATTCTCGTCAATCGCCTGCCTAAGGTCTTCAAGCTCCATCCCTAAGGAAATCCCCAGCTTCTCATCCACCTTGGGATTGACGTAAACAGGTACCGCCCCGCATAAAACCAGTGCGTTGATAACACTCTTGTGTACATTTCGCGGCAAAATGATCTTGTCCCCCGCCTGACAGGTGCTCCACACCATGCTCTGCACGGAGGAAGTCGTACCGCCCACCATAAAGAAGGCGTGGTCAGCGCCAAAAGCCTCTGCAGCAAGCTCCTCTGCCTCCTTGATGACCGACATGGGATGGCAGAGATTATCAAGCGGTTTCATGGAATTGACATCCAGGCTGACACATTTTTCTCCCAGCAGCTCCTTAAGCTCCGGGTTGCCGCGGCCTCTTTTATGTCCCGGCACGTCGAAGGGGACAATTCTCTGTTTTCTCAACTTCTCCAATGCTTCGTACACGGGAGCTTTTTTCTGTGCTTCTGTATTCATACTCTTTTTCTTCCTCTTGCATTCGTATTTCCTGCCGCTTCGCGTCAGCCGGTGCTTCGCACCTCTACGAAATAGTGTCTGCTGATTAAGCAGATATCTGTAGTTTCCAACTCTTACATCTGCT
>CAMFDJ010000012.1 GCA_945949085.1 uncultured Lachnospiraceae bacterium
TGGTATCCTTAGGCAGGCAGTAGCCGCCGTAGCCAAAGCTGGGGTTGTTGTAGTGCGTGCCGATGCGGGGATCCAGGCAGACACCGTTTATGATGTCTTGTGTGTTGAGCCCCTTCATTTCTGCATAGGTATCCAGTTCGTTGAAGTAGGAGACGCGCAGTGCCAGATAGGTGTTGGCAAAGAGCTTCACGGCTTCCGCTTCGGTAAAGCCCATAAATAAGGTATCGACATCCTCCTTCAGTGCTGCCTGCTGTAAAAGAGCGGCAAACTGACGGGATTTTTCTACTAGTCTGTCGTCCTCTTTGTCTGTGGAGACAATGATACGGCTCGGATAGAGGTTGTCATACAGTGCCTTGGACTCGCGCAGGAATTCCGGGCTGAAGATGATATTTTTCGTATTGTATTTTTTGCGGACGGATTCAGTAAAACCAACCGGAATTGTGGATTTGATAACCATGATGGCGTCAGGATTTACTTTGAGGACGAGCTGAATCACATCCTCAACAAGGGAAGTGTCGAAGTAGTTTTTCTTGCTGTCATAGTTGGTCGGCGTGGCGATTACAACAAAGTCGGCATTTTTGTAAGCCGCTTCACCGTCGAGCGTTGCAACAAGGTCAAGCTTTTTTGTTGCCAAGTATTTCTCAATATAGTCGTCCTGAATGGGAGATTTGCGCATGTTGAGCATGTTAACCTTTTCCGGGATGACATCGACTGCTGTTACATGATTGTGCTGCGCAAGAAGTGTTGCGATGGACAGACCTACATAGCCGGTTCCGGCAACAGCGATGTTGAGAGGTGCCGGAGATTCTAATTTTTGATTGCCTGCATTGATGAAGACATCATCCAGTTCGAAGTCAAGTGCCTCACCGAGTGCTTCCAGCTGTGGGATGGAAGGGTAGTAGTCCTCCTGTTCAAGACGCGAGAGCTGCGCACGGTTGATGCCGGTCTTTTCGGCAAGCTGCGCCTGTGTCATTTTGGCTGCTTTTCTTTTGGTTTCTACGATCTCTGCCAAGATAGCGGTGGAAAGCATTTTCATTTGAGATATCTCCTTTGTTTGATAGGCTTGTTATTATTCGTAACACTATGATTTGCTGTTTCAGTAATCGAAATCTTTTAAAGGATATCACTAATGCAGATAAAATACAATGGGTTTTGGCTTGAAAGATGTAAAAAATGTACAAAAAAAACAAAAACATCATAAATACGTTAATTTAAATAACAAAATGCTGTTTTCCACCTGCATCTCAAGATCGATGGCAACAGTATTGAGACGGATTACCGCAATAAAGAATGGCAGTAACGGTCATAGCATTAATTGAATGAAATTTTAGATTGCATTATATTTCTGATTGTGATAAAATTATTCAAAAGCATATATTTTCATATCATTATGAGTGAGATACTGCGTTGAAGCTGTTATATTTAATCGTTTCATTTCACAAGAAGCACTGTTGTGTGTTGTGTGTCGCGTGTTGTGCGTAACATGTTACGTTTCAGTTCTGCGTATAGTATACGCAGCTGCTTATTGCGTAAGCGGTTTTCTCACATATATCTAAAGTTATTGTCTGATACATTTCACGAAAATCCATGCTTTTCAAATTCATATTGATAAGGCAGTGGGTAGCGGAAATGTAGGGAAAAAGATTGTATGCCGCATGCGCCTCTGCCAAAAGGAGGCTGTATGGCAAAAGCACCAAAGAGGAGAACAGGGGGCCGTGCGATCAGGCGGATTCTCCGCAAACTATTTGTTAACAGAGAGGTCAAAGACAGGCTGTTTCGGGTGGTATTCCGGGAGAAGAAGTATCTGTTGCAGCTTTACAATGCGATAAACGGTACGAATTTCCAAAACGAAGATGATCTGATCGTTTACACATTGGAAGATGTGATCTACCTAAAGATGAAAAATGATCTATCCTTCATCATTGTCGGTACCACGCTCAATCTATACGAGCATCAGAGCACGTTCAACCCAAATATGCCGATTCGTGGTGTCCTGTATTTTGCAAGGCAGTATGAGATCTATATCGATGAGAATGATCTGGATGTTTATGGCGGAGGGCTGGTCAGACTCCCTGTGCCGCAGATGGTTGTATTTTATAACGGCGACAGGGACATGCCGGAGGAGATGGAACTGAAGCTGTCGGATGCCTATATGGAAACAGATGGCATCAAGCCTGCGCTGGAGTGTGTGGCAAGGGTGATCAATGTGGGTTACGGGCATAATCCGAAGCTGATGGAGAAATGCAGCAGGCTGGCAGAGTATTCCCGGTTTATCCAGATATTAAATGAGTGCAAGGAAAACGAAAAGGATCTGAAAAAGGCGACCTATGCCGCCGTGGAGCGTGGGATAGAAGAAGGGGTCCTTTTGGATATATTGATCAGACAGAAAGCGGAGGTGTGTGCCATGGTACTGACAGAGTATAATGAAAAGAAGCACATGAAGACGTTATTTCAGGAAGGCTATGATAGCGGCTATGGGAGTGGTTATGACAGTGGTTATGATCATGGTGCCATAGAAGAAAAAAGGATTATCATCAGAAATCTGCTTGATAGGGGCGCTTCCGGAGAACAGATCAGGGATATTGTAGTGTGCGATCAGGATCTGGTCGATCAGGTGAAGCGTGAGATGCATAGATAGAAGCAGGCGTGGTGCAGGAGCAGAAATATGAAGACGATCAGTGACCGGATATTTGAACTTATAAAAGAACGTGGAATGTCGCAGAAGTATTTTTCGGAGAAGACCGGAATTGCACAGAGTACGATCAGCGACTGGAAGAAGAAAAAGACGAATCCGGTTTCTGATAAGATACTGATCATCAGTGAGACACTTGGTGTTTCTCCGTATGAACTTTTATCCGGAGCAGAGCATGTCGGTACGCGCAGTAATGAGAGCACGACATATGTTGTGGATAAGGGAACAGAACTTGGCAGCCTGATTGAAGCGTATCAGAGCATGGGTACATCAGACCAGAAAAGAATCATCGGCTATATGCAGGCACTGATGGATATGAAGAAGTAGAGGCTGATAGGCACATGATAGTAATGAGCCTTTTAAAAAGAGATTGCAATACGCAAAAACGTAAAAATCTAATAATATGAATATCATGTAAAGGGGTAATAGAAAAAACAGAGTGAATGGAGCGTATAGCAGAAATACTGGAAGAGGATATTGTAGTGATTGAACCAATCTATGTCGAGATAATGGAACAGAAAACCAATTAGAGTTTTGTAGAGGTAAAGCGGTCAAAAGACCGCTTTAATCTCTTTGGAACAAAGTTACTTGTTTTTTTCATCGAGTAGTGCCTTTAATCTGGCGATTTCAATATCCTTCGTAGCAATAGAAGCAGCTTGCTCAGCAATGGAAGCATCCTTCTCAGCAAGTGCTGCTGCTTGTTCTGCCAGCATACGTTTCATGTAATTCTCATGCCTGATGGCATCTTCTCTTGCGCGGCACATATCGCGAATGGTCTGATCACAATTCAGTGCATATAAAGTTTCGGATGCCTGTGTCAAAACGGTATTGTTCTTTGCAATCATTTTCAGATCCTCCCATGTTTTTGCCTTGAAGAGTCTGGCCCAGTAGTCGATGCCGTAGGCTTTATCCTCCTCGGTTGCCAGTTCGATATGTGTTAAGTCTAGCACATTCAGCTCAAATTTGCTAGTATACAATCTGTGATTTTTTATATTTAATAGCTTATATTTGGCATAGAATTCCGGTGCCTCAGGAAACGGTGTAAAATTCAAAAATCCGATATGTATGGCAGCACCTGAGTTGATGTAATCTTCGCCCTTGACAAGCTGATCATAGCTGCGACACAGATAAGACAGAGAACGATCTTCCCAGTTTAATTCGTTTTTCACCTGCATCTCAAGATCGATGTGTGTATTGTCATTCATGGTTACTTTGATGTCCAGAATGAATTCCTTGCTGTCTATGTATTGTCCAAGGATGATCGGATTGGCGATCACCAGGGATTTCACCTGAACCGGTGATATGTGTAACATAGAACAGATATGTCAATAGACTGCATGACTGCTACACTTGATGCAAATTACCGCCTGAAAAATGTAGAAACAAGAAAAAATAGCACATTAAAAATGCGAAAACAAGAAAAATTACCACCTTAAAAATGCAAAAACAATAGCGTTTACCGCATGAAAAGTGTTGAAGAAGGAAAAGATATATAGTACAATCTAGAAAAAAGAAGTGAGGTAGTCGCTTTGGAACGTAATCTTTTTCATAGCTTGGAAAAATGGAAGAATAAAAAAAACAGAAAACCACTCATTATCCAAGGTGCCAGACAAGTAGGAAAGACGTGGATCATGAAAGAATTCGGTGCCAGATATTATCAAAATACGGTGTACATCAATTTTGATAATAATGAAGTGATGAAAAAAGTTTTTGAAATAGATTTTGATATTTCCAGAATCGTTTCCGCAATCAAAATTGAATATGGTGGTAATTTTGTTCCGGAAGATACGTTGATCATATTTGATGAGATTCAGGAAGCACCCAAAGCATTGGCATCTTTAAAGTATTTTTATGAAAATGCACCGCAGTATGCAATTGTGGCTGCAGGTTCACTATTGGGGGTGGCTTTACATGAAGGGACATCTTTCCCTGTTGGAAAAGTCGATTTTTTACAATTATATCCTATGGATTTTAGAGAGTTTATCACGGCTTTAGGGGAGACAGAGCTTGCGAAGGCATTCACAAAATGCGAGTATGAACTGGTAAATGCATATTCGATAAGATGTGCTGAGTTATTGAAGAAATACTATTATATTGGAGGAATGCCGGAGGCAGTACAAACATATATCGATACGGATGATTTTTTTGAGGTAAGGGAAGTTCAGAATAATTTGTTGAAATATTATGAAGAGGATTTTAGTAAACATGCACCAAAGGAAGTGATTCCTCGAATTATGATGGTATGGAATTCTATCCCGGCACAGCTTGCAAAGGAGAACCGTAAGTTTATGTACGGTTCTATCAGGGAAGGTGCCAGAGCAAAAGATTTTGAACTGGCTATTCAGTGGCTGGAGGATGCGGGGCTGATCTTAAAATGCTATCGGATCAAGAAGCCGGATATCCCTTTGATTGCATATATGGAAATGAGCAGTTTTAAAATGTATATGTTGGATGTGGGCTTGCTGGCGGCAAAAGCAGACTTGTCAACCAAAGTATTGCTGGAAGGAAATGCCATATTTGAAGAATTTAAAGGGGCTTTGACAGAACAATATGTTGCACAGCAATTAAAAGCATCCGGTAGAGACCTTTATTATTACTCTACGGAAAATTCCTCGGGAGAGATTGACTTTATTCTGCAACAGGACTTTGCCTGCATACCGGTAGAGGTGAAAGCCAGTGAAAATCTGCGGGCAAAAAGCTTACGTGCTTTTTGCAATAAATATAAACCGCTTACGGCAATCAGAACATCGATGTCAAATTACAGAAAAGAGGAGTGGCTGACCAATGTTCCGTTGTATACGCTGATTGATTATTTGGAAACCGTGGGTTTCCGAGGCGATGTCATTAAGCCAGATGTTCGATAAAGTGTTCGACAAGATATTTTTCGACGAAAAAACTATGAAAGCAGGAAAAACGGAGCTATAAATTGACTTTCTGATACGCCAAAAAGACAGATAATAATCATCTGGCCCAAAAACTATTCAGTTAAGTGAATTACCGGTATCGCTGTTAAGACTGAAAGAATCTTTTTGTTGCATAACATTTCAAATCATGATAAAATTATTCAAAAGCATATATTTTCATATCATTATGAGTGAGATACTGCGTTGAAGCTGTTATATTTAATCGTTTCATTTCACAAGAAGTACTGTTGTTTGATACGTGATACGTGATACGTGATACGTGATACGTGTTGTGTGGTGCGTGTTGCGTGTTGCGTGTTGTGTGTAACATGTTGCGTTTCAGTTCTGCGTATAGAATATGCAGCTGCTTATTGTGTAAGCGTTTTTTCTCACATATATCTATAGTTATTGTCTGATACATTTCACGAAAATCCATGCTTTTCAAATTCATATTGATAAGGCAGTGGGTAGCGGAAATGTAGGGAAAAAGATTGTATGCCGCATGCGCCTCTGCCAAAAGGAGGCTGTATGGCAAAAGCACCAAAGAGGAGAACCGGTAGCCACGCGCTCAATCTATATGAGCATCAGAGCACGTTCAATCCGAATATGCCGATTCGAGGTGTCCTGTATTTTGCAAGGCAGTATGAGATCTATATCGATGAGAATGATCTGGATGTTTATGGCGGAGGGCTGGTCAGACTCCCTGTGCCGCAGATGGTTGTATTTTATAACGGCGACAGGGACATGCCGGAGGAGATGGAACTGAAGCTGTCGGATGCCTATATGGAAACAGATGGCATCAAGCCTGCGCTGGAGTGTGTGGCAAGGGTGATCAATGTGGGTTACGGGCATAATCCGAAGCTGATGGAGAAATGCAGCAGGCTGGCAGAGTATTCCCGGTTTATCCAGATATTAAATGAGTGCAAGGAAAACGAAAAGGATCTGAAAAAGGCGACCTATGCCGCCGTGGAGCGTGGGATAGAAGAAGGGGTCCTTTTGGATATATTGATCAGACAGAAAGCGGAGGTGTGTGCCATGGTACTGACAGAGTATAATGAAAAGAAGCACATGAAGACGTTATTTCAGGAAGGCTATGACAGCGGTTATGGAAGCGGTTATGATCAAGGTGCCATAGAAGACAAAAGATCATCATCAGAAATCTGCTTGACAGGGGCGCTTCCGGAGAACAGATCAGGGATATTGTAGTATGTGATCAGGATCTTGTGGATCAGGTGAAGCGTGAGAAGTGATTGTTATGTGCGACGAGGAACTGATTGTGCAGGTACAAAATGAGATGATGCCTCGTCTGCCGAATCAAAATGTGTGATTGTATGGTGTGAAAATACCGGCGAATCGCCAAGGATTCCGAGTATGCAGCCGGTGAAGCGTTCACGGGTTGCTCGGAATGTTATGAAAAGATTATACTGATAATAATAAAATATGTCAATGAAGAAAATAAGAGTTGTGATTGCACTGCGATAGTGCTATACTAAACGCAAAGCATTGACTATGATCAAGAGGAGTGCGCAATGTATATTAAAAAGGTACAATATTATTTTCTGAATATGATAAGTGGTTTCGGAACCTATTTTTGGGGATTTTTGTTTTGGACGATGATATTCGGTATGCTTATGGATGTCAGTATGGGCAATGATGATTTCATCGGTACGGATATCCCGTCTATCACCTGTGGTTTGTGTTCTTTTTGGGTTGGGCATCTCTTTTTCCGATATTGGATAGAAAAATTAAAAATATACAATGGTATTTTTGCCAATGATGCAGATGGGGTATTGCCGGTAAAGGTGGTTTCCAAGGCATTGGATTTTTCGGAAGAAAAGGTGATTGCGGAAATCGGGTTTTTGTGTAAGCTTCATCTTTTGCAGAATTGTGAACTTTTGAAAGAGGGATCCCATACTATGATCATTCTATCAAATCGTGTCGGTAATGGTATGGAATACAAAAGACAGCATAGGCGGGTCATCTGTCCGCATTGTGGTGGAGAAAACTTTGTGCGACCGGGGTTTGTTGTGCCATGTGATTTTTGCGGTGGAAACCTGGCAGAAGGAGGAGAACATGTATCGGAATAAGCCCAAAATCATAATCATTATTACTGTGTTTTCCTTGCTGTTTGCCGGCTGTGCCTTTATAGCGGTGGTGATGTTGCTCGATATCATATTGGTACTGACACATCAAATTCCTTCCTATAAGGGCTCGCTCTCATTGCCTTGCTATATGCTGGCTGCGTTTTCTCTTTTTTCCTATTTATCATTTAAGAGGATACAAAAGGCATATCGTGCTAATAAAATGGGTCAATATTTCGAACAGGATTCGGATGGACTCATTTCCATGGAGGCGCTTGCGATACATATGAAAATGAAACGGCACAAATGTTTTGCTCTGTTTTTGGATTGTATCGGGAGGAATCTGTTGAAAAACTGCACGGTTTTTTCTGAGGATCCCACGTATCTCATTTTGGACAACGGTAAGAAAACAATAGCGGAAAAATTTGTCGTAAAGCATTGTCCGAAATGCAGTGCGCCCAGCACCCTGCGGATCGGATATGAAAACACCTGCAAATATTGTGGAACTGTGGTCATGGAGAACAGCAGATAACCTGCTTCAGCGTCCCCACATTCTGCGGTATTCACTGATGGTGCAGCCCTCCACTTTCTTGAACACGCGGCTGAAGTAGTATAGATCGCCGATCCCGCATTCGTTTCCAATCTGCTCTGCGGAGTTGTCCGTAAATCGCAGCTCCTGCTTGGCGTGGGTGATGCGTACGGACAGCAGATAACTGTTTATGCTGCTGCCAAACTGTTCCTTGAAAATGCGGGTCAGATAATATTTATTGATATAGAAGCGCTCGGCTAAATCGTCGAGCGCAATTTTTTCGGAAAAATGTGCATCGAGATAATGCTTGATGGCAAGCAGATTCGTCTTTTTGGTGTCATTCCTGTTCTGGTCGGGATGCCAGGAATCTTCCATGAGGAGTGTGAGAATCCGCGCAATTTTTTCGTTGATTTCCATGTCCCTGGTAAAAGAATTGCCAAAGGCAATTTCATACAAGGCGTGGAAAGCGGCAGTATAGCTTTGTACATTCTGTGGATGAAAGGCCGGCAATCCGCCTCTTTCTCTGTATTTCTGGTAAATGTTTGCTGCAGTCGGTCCGTTGAAATGCACCCAGGACAGATTCCACAGATCCTCGCTGGTTTCGTGGTAATAAGGCTTTTTGCAGTCGATGAATACGCAGTCACCGGGGGAAATCGGATAGGAAATACCGTCATAGGAGAGCATGCCGGAGCCGGAGTGAACGATGAAAAAGAGATAGGAATTTAAGTTTTCACGCTTGCTCATATGCGGTTTTGTGGCCTGCAGTGTACCGATTTCCTGAATGTGGAAGAGGGAGAGTCTCGCAAATTCGGAGGGGGTGTACAGCTTTCGTGTGGAATTGACAAGGTCACCATGAAACAGTGCGGTTTCTTCCTTCATATTTTTCTCCTGTCCGTGATTTACTGGTATTTTATGTGTTTGCGAAACGTGCTAATATCGTGGATTTGTACAGATTGTACAATCCATTTCTTGGCAAAAATTGTTCGCAAATGCCTCATTACTAAATAATGAGATATTTGCAAACTATGCTCTGATTGTAGCATGCAAATGAAAAAAGTCAATATTGTGCAAGTGAATGTCAATGTTGTGAATTCTATAGCGGCTTTAAATGGCGCATAATGGTATCAAATAGCGTGATATCCGCATACTAAGCATGTCTGTGGACTCGTAGCGATGGTAATAATGAAAAGATAAAGGAGAAGACAATTTATGAAAAAAGCATTGATTACCGGTGTGACCGGACAGGACGGTTCTTATCTGGCAGAGTTTTTGCTGGAGAAAGGATATGAAGTATATGGAATGATCAGGCGTTCCAGTGTGGATTTCAGAGAACGTATTGCACATTTGGAGGGGACGCCGCATTTTCATTTGAAATTCGGAGATCTGAGTGATTCCATCAGTCTGGTAAAGCTGATCGGTGAGATCAAACCGGACGAAATTTACAATCTGGCAGCGCAGTCTCATGTGCAGGTTTCCTTTGATGTGCCGGAATATACGGCTGACGTGGTAGCAACCGGGGTACTCAGAGTACTCGAGGCAGTGCGTGTCTGCGGACTGGGAAAGACCTGTAGAATCTATCAGGCCTCTACTTCAGAGCTCTATGGAAAGGTAGAAGAGGTGCCGCAGAGAGAGACCACACCGTTCCATCCGTATTCGCCCTATGCCGTTGCAAAGCAGTATGGCTTTTGGATTGTAAAGGAGTATCGCGAGGCTTATGATATGTTCTGCTGCTCCGGTATTCTGTTCAATCATGAGTCAGAACGCCGCGGTGAGACTTTTGTCACGAGAAAGATCACACTGGCAGCGGCCAGAATCGCACAGGGTAAACAGGACAAACTGTATCTGGGAAATCTGGACAGCCTGCGTGACTGGGGTTATGCAAAGGATTATGTGGAGTGTATGTGGTTGATTCTGCAGCATGATAAACCGGAAGATTTCGTGATCGCAACAGGTGTGCAGCACTCTGTCAGAGAGTTTGCAACACTGGCATTCCACCATGCCGGAATCGAGGTAGAATGGCAGGGAGAAGGCATGGACGAGAAGGGAATCAATAAGGCAACAGGCGAGGTGATCGTGGAAGTCAGCCCTGATTTCTACCGCCCGACAGACGTTGTCAATCTCTGGGGTGATCCGACCAAGGCAAAGACGGAGCTTGGCTGGAATCCGACCAAGACAAGCTTTGAGGAATTGGTTGCACTGATGACAAAGCACGATATGGAAAAGGTTGCCGTAGAGAGAGCAGAGGAGCATATCCGTTGCAACTTAGAGGAGTATCTCGAGAAGGGTGTTGTGAAATAAGCGCCGGTATCGCAGAAGCGTAATCATACGAAACCATCAGATCGGGCATACGGCCGGACGAGTAAATCGCAGATGAGTCAGCCGGTACGAACGGATCTGTAGCATATCATCATATGATGTCAGAAGAAAATATGATGAGTAAAGAATGAAAAAGAAACAAAGAGAAAGAAACAAAGAGAAAGAAACAAAGAAAAAGAAACAAAGAAAAAGAAACAAAGAGAAAAGAAAGAAGATAGAAGAATCATGATGGAAAAAGATGCAAAAATATATGTCGCAGGACATCGCGGAATGGTAGGCTCTGCCATCGTACGTGAGCTTACACGTCAGGGCTATACAAATATTATCACCCGTACCCATAAGGAACTGGATCTGTGCAGGCAGGCAGACGTGGAGCAGTTCTTTGCGCAGGAAAAACCGGAATATGTATTCCTTGCAGCAGCCAAGGTGGGCGGAATTGTGGCAAATCAGGAAGCACTGGCAGATTTTATGTGGTTCAATATGACACTTGAGATGAACGTGATTCATTCCGCATGGCAGAATGGTTGTAAAAAGCTGGAATTTCTTGGCTCGTCCTGTATTTACCCGCGCATGGCACCGCAGCCGATGCCGGAGAGCTGTCTTTTGACAAGCGAGCTGGAAAAGACGAACGAAGCCTATGCGCTGGCAAAGATTTCCGGACTGAAATATTGTGAGTTTTTGAATAAGCAGTATGGAACGGATTACATTTCCGTGATGCCAACCAATCTGTACGGACCGAATGATAACTATCATCCGACGCATTCGCATGTACTTCCGGCACTGATCCGTCGTTTTCATGAGGCAAAGATAAACGGTCTGACAGAAGTGACCTGCTGGGGAGACGGTTCACCGCTGCGTGAGTTTTTGTATGTGGATGACCTTGCCAATCTTTGTGTGTTCCTGATGAACCATTACAGCGGAGACGAGACTGTCAATGCCGGTACCGGTAAAGAACTTAGTATCAGGCAGCTGACTGAGCTGGTTGCGAAAGTAGTCGGTTACGAAGGACAGATCAAGTGGGATGCCAGCAAGCCGAACGGCACACCAAGAAAACTTCTGGATGTGAGCAAGGCAGAAAAGCTTGGCTGGAAATACAAGACAGAGCTCGAGGAAGGCATTCGTCTTTCTTATGAGGATTTCCTGAACAATCCGATGAGAGCGGAGCGCTAAGTCAGAACGGACCTTGTAAATGCAAAAGTAGATATCGGATTATTAAGTTATGTAAACTATACAAAAGGGAACGGAGAGAATTACATGAATATCATTTTACTGTCCGGAGGTTCCGGGAAACGACTTTGGCCGCTTTCCAATGATGTCAGGTCAAAGCAGTTTATCAAAATTTTCAAGAAGGAAGACGGCAACTATGAATCCATGGTGCAGCGTATGTACCGTCAGATTTGTAAGGTGGATAGTGAGGCGACGGTGACGATTGCGACCTCCAAGACGCAGGTGTCTGCGATTCACAATCAGCTTGGAGAGAGCGTTGGTATTTCTGTGGAGCCATGCAGAAGGGACACCTTTCCGGCGATTGCACTGGCGGCCGCATATTTAAGGGATGTACAAGGGGTATCTGAGGAAGAACCGGTCGTAGTCTGTCCGGTGGATCCGTATGTTGCGGAGGACTATTTTGTGGCACTGAAAAGTCTCTGGGAACTCGCAGGAGAGGGAGACGCCAATCTGTGTCTGATGGGAATGGAGCCGACCTACCCTTCCGAGAAATATGGATATATCATCCCGCAGACCGAGGAAAAGATAAGTTATGTAAACTCTTTTAAGGAAAAACCAACCACAGAGGTGGCAGCGGAGTATATCAAAAAGGGTGCCCTGTGGAATGGTGGCGTATTTGCTTTTCAGCTGCGTTATCTGCTGGAAAAAACACGTGAGCTGACCGGCTTTGGCGAGTACGATGAACTGTTTCAAAACTATGAAAATCTCCCTAAGATTTCTTTTGACTATGCGGTTGTAGAGAAAGAGGATAAGATCAAGGTAATGCGTTTCCATGGAGCGTGGAAGGATCTCGGAACCTGGAATACGCTGACGGAAGCCATGCAGGAGAGTGTCATTGGAAAGGGCACAATGAATGAGAAATGTGAGAATGTCCATATCGTCAATGAGATGGACGTGCCGGTTCTGGCTATGGGGCTGAAAGATGTGGTCATTTCAGCATCGCCGGAGGGAATTCTGGTTTCCGACAAGGAGCAGAGCTCCTATATCAAGCCATTTGTGGACAGGTTTGAACAGCAGATCATGTTTGCGGAAAAATCCTGGGGGAGCTTCCAGGTTATGGATGTGGAAAAACAATCCATGACGATAAAGGTGACTTTAAATGCCGGCCATTCGATGAATTATCACAGTCATAAATATCGTGATGAAGTCTGGGTGGTCATTTCCGGAAACGGAAGGACGATTGTGGAAGGAATGGAGCAGAATGTCAAGGCCGGTGATGTGATTACAATGGCAGCAGGCTGCAGACATACTGTGATTGCGGATACGGAGCTGAAACTGATTGAAGTGCAGCTTGGGAATGATATTAGTGTACACGATAAGCAGAAGTTTGAATTGGAGTAAGAGCAATGGATGGTTGCATGAATAGAAAACCAATGCTGCTTAGGCCTTCCGGTAAGGATTATCTCTGGGGAGGGCAACGCCTGAATCATGATTTTATGAAAAATCTGTCGCTTGACCCGCTTGCAGAGACATGGGAGTGCTCGACGCACCCGGATGGTCCCAGCTTTGTAGTTGGGGGCGATTTTGATGGAAAGACGCTTTCTTCTGTGCTGAAAGAGCATCCGGAGTTTCTGGGAATCCGGCATACCGGAAAATGTGAATTGCCGATTTTGATCAAGCTGATCGATGCGCAGAAGGATCTCTCGGTTCAGGTGCATCCTGATGACGGTTATGCGGCGGCGCATGAAAATGGGCAGCAGGGCAAGACGGAGATGTGGTATGTCTTAGATGCCGCGAAGGATGCAAAGCTTGTTTATGGATTGAAGGAGACCGGGAGCAGGGAGGAAATCAGGGAAGCGGCAGAAAGCGGAACGCTGCTGGCAAAGCTCCAACAGGTTCCGGTGCATAAAAATGATCTTTTTTTTATAGAAGCAGGTACCATACATGCCTTAGGAGCCGGGACTTTGGTGGCAGAGATTCAGGAAAATTCCAATCTGACCTACAGACTGTATGATTATGACAGAGTGGATAAGACAGGGGCAAAGCGCCCGCTTCAGATAGAAAAAGCGCTCGAGGTTGCCGATCTAAACGGACAACAGTCGCCCAAACAGCCGATGCGCGTTTTAAAATATATGCCGGGCATTGCATCTGAACTGCTGTGTCGTTGCAGATACTTTGAGGTATATCGTATGCTTGTCAATACCGAGCGGAGGCAGCTTGTGCAGTACCGGGCGGACGAGGTGGCTTTTCGCGTATTGCTTTGCGTAGATGGCTGTGGAAGCATTGCCTATGCAGGACAGGTCTGCAATTTTTATAGGGGAGACTGCTTTTTTATCCCGGCAGATTCTGCGTGCCTGACGATTCATGGACAGGCACAGTTTTTGGATGTGCGAGGGTAAGAGGAAAGCCGCTCATATGTGATGGGAAGAGTGATGGAAAGAGAAAAAGTCCGTGCTTGCACAAAGCAGGTAAATAGGGTATACTTTATAACTGAAATTTGCTGTAGCGAGGGCTTTCTTTTGACTACAGTATTCATTTGAAGAAGAAAAGTATAAAGAAGAGTAGTTTGGAGGACGAAAGATGGCAATGTATATTACCTGTCTGGATTTAGAGGGTGTTCTGGTACCGGAGATCTGGATCGCATTTGCGAAGGAGAGCGGTATACCGGAGCTGACAAGAACGACCAGAGATGAGCCGGATTATGATAAGCTTATGAAATGGCGTCTTGGTATTTTAAAGGAACATGGACTTGGCTTAAAAGAGATTCAGGAGACGATCGCCAAAATCGATCCGATGCCGGGCGCAAAAGAATTTTTGGATGAGCTTCGCTCGCTCGGACAGGTGATCATCATCAGTGATACATTTGAACAGTTTGCGGGACCGCTTATGAAAAAGCTGGGTATGCCGACTATTTTCTGCAATACGCTTGAGGTTGCGCCGGATGGTGAGATCACGGGCTTTAAGATGCGCTGTGAGCAGTCCAAGCTGACTACGGTAAAGGCACTCCAGTCTATCGGGTATGAGACAATTGCAAGCGGTGACAGTCACAACGATCTGGGCATGATTCAGGCAAGCAAAGCAGGATTTTTATTCCGCTCTACAGAGCAGATCAAGGCAGATCATCCGGAGCTGCCGGCATATGAAACGTATGAAGAACTTCTGGCTGCCATCAAAAAGGCGATGGTATAACAGGGCAAAAGCATAGAAAAAGGCAAAAATATCCTTGCAAAAAAAAAAGAATACGTTATAATTTACTTGTCGAATAAAAAAAGGAGCATTATATAGTCATGTACAAAAAGACGATTAAGGTAGCAGATATTTTCAGCAAGTACAGCAACCCGATCGCGCAGATCGTTCAGAATGCTTGTGCCTATGACAGTGAGATACATGCGCAGGCTGCAAATCGCAGGGTGAATTTAAAGAGTATCATGGGTATCATGGCTTTTGAATGGAAGACAGGCATGGAAGTACTGATCGAGGCAGAGGGAGCTGACGCAGAAGAAGCTGTGAATGCAATCTGTAGTTATCTGTTGTGTGAATCTTAATTACAACTATTTATGAAAAGAAAAAGGGACGCATGGGTGTCCCTTTCTTCTATTCTTACATAATCGTGATACTGTATGGTGCAGAGTGATTTATAGGTTTCATGGGGCAAAACACCCGGCTTTTCAGGCGTCATTATCATCAATCGATCCGGAAACGCTTGTGACGATGGACATGGGAAGTGCAGGGGGATTTACGGATAATTTTGAGGAAGGGATGAAAATATGGAAGAAACGATTCTTATGGACGAAAAGGAACAAGAGAAGGTTGGGGTAGTACATTCTCTTAGGATTAAGATCTTACTGCTGGTCAACATTGGTATCGTGACGACCTGTATTCTGCTGTTGTGCTGTGTGATACCGCAGGCACAGAAAATCGTGAAGACCAATATAGCAAACTACATGACTGATATTGCGGCTTTGGCGGGAGAGCAGGTGCAGCAGAAGGTTGACTATTTTGGTTTTACGACTGTCATGAAACCCGGATATCTGGAGGGGATTTTAGGAGATGTCAAGGTCAAGGGCATGGATTCCTGCTATGCTTATGTGGTATCTGACGACGGTACGATGCTTTATCATCCGACAGCAGATAAGATTGGTCAGCCGGTCGAAAGTGATGCGGTCAAAGCGCTCCTGAAGAAAATAGAGCAGGGAGAAAGACCGGAGACGGATCTGATCATATACCAGTTCCGGGGCAAAAATAAATATGCTTCGTTCTATGTGGGAAAAGCATTGGATTATATCGTCGTTGTGACAGTAGATGAGAGCGAGGCACTCGCAGGCATCAATAAACTGGTGAGAGACGGCGGGCTGGTAGCATTTGGCGTATTTATCCTGTTTGGTGTTTTTGCTGTTGTGATGGCAAGGAGAATTATCAAACCGGTTGTCGTGACCACGCAGGAGGTAGTGACACTTTCAAAGCTCGATTTTGTGAATACAGACAGCAGTGCGGAAAAAGAGCGCAAAGACGAAGTCGGTGTGATGCGAAAGGCGATTGCAAATCTCCGGCAGGAGCTTGTAGAAGTAGTCTCACATATCAACCTGCAGAGTGACAAGCTACATGATGCTGCAGGCGTGATGAACCGGAGTGCAAGTGAAACGCTTTCGGCTGTGGAGCAGGTGGAAAAAGCAATTGTAGAGATTGCAGACGGTGCCAGCTCACAGGCACATGAGACGCAGACCGCAACGGAAAATATCATTGTCATGGGCAATATGATTGAGGAGACAGACAATGCGGTAGAACTGCTCCAAAAAAATGCAGATGCGATGCTGAGTGCCGGCAATACGGCCGGAGACATTCTTGAGCAGCTTCGCAACGTCAATCAGAAGACAAAGGATGCCATCGAACTGATCGCGAAGCAGACGAATGTGACAAATGATTCGGCATTGCGGATCAAGGAAGCGGTGGATATGATCGCAGATATTGCGGAAGAGACAAATCTGTTGTCCTTGAATGCATCGATTGAAGCGGCCAGAGCCGGAGAGCAGGGCAGAGGTTTTGCGGTGGTTGCCTCTCAGATTCAGAAGCTTGCAGAACAGTCCAATGAATCGGCTCAGCAGATTGCACAGATCATACATCTTCTGATTGAGGAATCACAGAAATCAGTTGCGACGATGGAAGATGTCAAGGAAGTCATCCGGCAGCAGGATGATAATGTAGAACAGACTGCTGTTGCATTCAGGGATGTGAAGACCGGGATTGACAAATCGATAGCAGGCATTGCCAGCATTTCGGAAAAGACGCGCCAGCTTGATCAGGCCAGAGTCAAAGTGGTTGATGTTGTGCAGAATCTGACTGCGATTGCACAGGAAAACGCGGCCAGCACGCAGGAAACAAGTGCATCGGTTTCTGAGGTCGGCGCAATTATGAGCGACATTGCACAAAACGCAAATCACTTAAATGACATTGCGGATGGATTGCACGAAACGATTGCCAATTTTAAAGTGCAGTAGCATGTAAAAAAGACCGTACAAGACATTTGCCGGGCATGAAGCGGAAAGCTTAGCCCGGCAATTTTTTGATTACCTATTACTGATTGGTGCAGGGGTTGAGAGCCGGATTGAAGGCATAGAAATTCTTGGCATCCAGTTTATCCTGTACGATGCGCAGTGCCTCACCGAAGCGCTGGAAGTGCACAATCTCTCTTGCACGCAGGAATTTAATGACTGCCTGCACGTCAGGGTCATCCACCATGCGCAGGATATTGTCATAGGTGGTTCTGGCCTTTTGTTCTGCTGCCATGTCCTCCATCAGATCTGTGATCGGATCGCCCTTTGACTGGAACTCACAGGCATTGAAAGGAATCCCGCCTGCTGCCTGTGGCCAGAGAGCCAGGGTATGGTCTACGTAGTAAGGACCGAAACCGGATTTTTCAATTTCCTCCATTGACAGATCTCTTGTCAGCTGATGTACGATTGCACCAACCATCTCAAAGTGTGCCAGCTCCTCTGTGCCGATGTCCGTTAAAAGACCCGCTACTTCATTGTAGGGAATGGTATATCGCTGGGACAGATATCGCATGGAGGCGCCAAGCTCTCCGTCCGGTCCGCCGTACTGGCTGATGATGATCTGAGCTGCTTTTGCATCCGTATTTTTGATATTGACCGGATACTGTAATCGTTTTTCATAACTCCACATTATTGACATCCTCCTTCCCATGGCATTGGCTCTAAAGCCCATGTCCATTCATTGCCACCCGGTTGCACACTGCTAACTGTCAGGGGACCATAGAGGAAGCTGTACTCTGCAAGCATCTGATTTTTCTTTCTAATATAGTAATTGACATAATCGATTGCCTGTTTTTCGCAAGGATGCGTATCCAGATACAATGTCATTTCCACAATCACAAAATCAATCATGCTGATTTCTTTTAACATTTCTGACTTTGATTTATTGTTTTGCGTCATTTTTCTTTGCATCTCCTTCCTGTATATGGTCTGTTCAGTTCAGGAAAGAGCGTTCCTTCGCAGAAGGCTTCTGAGAGGCTTTCATATATTTTATCAATTTTCTGCCATGGAACATATGCCATTCCCACAGGAAACCGGTCGTTGGTAGTATCCTGATAATAGTTCTGCATGATTTTCCACTTTCTGTTTTATTATCAGAATATGTTTGTATTCGTTCTTTTGTGATTTTTACCTATCAAATTAGCGGCATCTGACAGTCAAAAATTCTTATACATCCCAAATGTTGTGGCGTATCATCCTTTTTTTTAATTTTTTCAGATCAAGAGGAATCAGGGGATAGAGATAGCCGTTCCCGCCTAAAGTCCTGTTGTTTACCATTTCCAGCAGGAAAATACCGATGCCTGCGATAAAGCCGTAAAGGCCGAACCATTGTGTCAGTATGAGAGTCAGAATGCGCATGAATTTAATGGCGTAGGACAATTCGTAATTTGTCTGTGTATAATTGGCAATGGCAACAAATGCCATATACAGCATGACCTCCGAATTGAACCAGCCACTGCTGACGGAGAAGTCTCCTACGACCAGGGCTGCAATGATACTGAGGGGTGTGGACAGCATATTGGGCGTGTTGACGGCTGCAAGCCGCAGACCGTCAAGTGCCACCTCCAGAATCAAGAACTGCCAGATGACAGGAATATTCGCGGTATCCTTGAGCAGGATAAATTCAAATCCTGACGGTACCAGACCGGGATACAGAATAAACAGCAGGTAAAGCGGCGTGATGAAAAAGGAGACAAGACCAATCAGAAATTTTGCCAGACGAAGGTAGGTTCCTGTGATTGGCGGAAAGTAGTAATCGTCTGCCTCCTCCAGAATGTCAAAAAGGGAAGTCGGAAGCACCATGGCCTGGGGAGAATTGTCCACCAGTACAATGATGTTGCCTTCCAGAATCTGGGCTGCCGCAGTATCGGGTCGTTCTGTGTAGCGGAATTTGGGAAAAGGGTTGAGCCATTTTTTGCCGTAGAGACATTCTGCCAGAGATTGCTGATTCATCGTCAGCGCATCGATCCGGATCTGCTTCATCTTGCGCTTGAGATTCGTAAGGAGCTCCTTGTTGACGCGTCTGCCCATATAGACAATTGCAATGTCGGTATGAGATACTTCACCGATCTGCAGCATTTCCACATGAAGGTCTGTATCGCGTATTCGTCTTCGGATCAGGGCGGTATTAAATACGATGGTTTCCACGAAACCATCCTTGGAACCGCGCAGTGTCTTGTCCTTATCCGGCTCATCAACACTTCTTGCAGGATAGGTTCTTGCATCCAGTAAGACCGCCTTTTGGAAACCGTCAATCAGTAAGATGATCTGTCCGGATAATACAGCCGTCAGTATTTGGTCCTTGCGCTGTTCTAAATCCACTTCAACATACGGCATGTTTGTAAGCAGCATTTCAGACGGGTCTTTAGGCATTTCTTCCGGCTTGATATCCAGAAAATATTGCATGACCTTCTGCATCAGCTCATCCTTGCAGAAACCGTCAATGAAATAGAGCAAAGACTTCCTGCCACCGATCTCAATTTGCCGGTAGAGGACATCATAGTTGGCACCAACCTGTAATTTTTCGTCAAAATATGCTTTGTTTGCCGCAAGATCACTGCTGATGCGGCTTTCTTTCACAATTGTTTCCATGTGGTTTATATCACCTCGTATTTCGCGATCATTTCATGAATTTAATCACAGTATGTACAAAAAATGAGAAATCATGTATCGCATCAAACAAAAACATGATAAGATAGAAACAGCATAAGAAAAAGGAGCACAGAAAATGGAAACGATCAAGATTCAATATTTGGATGATTCAATTGAGAAATTGACGTATATCGACGGAAAATCCGACTGGATTGATTTGCGCAGTGCAGTTGATGTGACGCTAAAAGCAGGCGAGTTTGGGCTGATTCACCTGGGAGTGGCAATGCAATTGCCAAAGGGGTATGAGGCACATGTCGTACCGCGCAGCTCAACCTATAAAAATTTCGGTATCATTCAGACAAATCATTGTGGCATCATTGACAATACGTACTGCGGGCCGAATGACTGGTGGTACATGCCTGTCTATGCACTGCGTGACACACAGATCCATAAGAATGACAGAATCTGTCAGTTCAGAATTGAGAAGAATCAGCCGGAGCTGGTGTTTGAGGAGACTGAGCTTCAGGGAATTGATCGTGGAGGAATCGGTAGCACCGGCACCAAATGATCATACAGTTTTATTGCAAAATCGGAGCAAAAACAAGCAGAATTGGACCCGGTTGGTCAGTTGCTTTCCGATGGGAATCATGTTAAAATATAGGAACATGGTGAAAGTATACAGAGGGTTCACGGGAAATTATCGGTCCTGTGATGCGAGAGAGCATAGTACACAAAAAATCAATGAAAGTTTGTGTAGTATGTTTACAAAAATCGTCTACCCGAGTATAATATTTTATGGTAAGATAATATAAGTAAAAATATTATCAGAGTGTGAGAATAACAATAGATATGGGAGTGAGTTTATGAAATGTTTAATTTGTGGAAGCGAATCTTCCAATGAAGTATGTAACAAATGTATTCGCTTAGAGAAAATTCTCTATCAGAAAGAATGGTCCTTTAAAGAGGGAATGCTTCTCAAGAAGACAGAGGATTATCGTGTAGCTGTATCTAATCTGCGTATCAGCGGCAGACTTGCAATCAGCGATAACCCCAAAGGATTAAACTCAAGGATTGATAATATTTCGCATTATCTTCTCAATGTGAAGGAATGTTCACAGGTTACATATTCAGGCAAAAAGACACTTATGGTGACACTTGAGGGCACAGGAAGTCAGAAGTATACCAGATATCTGTTTTTACCCGGTTTCGAAGAGGGCGATCAGTTTGTTAATGCTATCTTTGATGCAAAGAATAAGGCAGCATCCCTGACAGAGCGTATTCGTCAGAGCAATGGCATGGCATCAGCTTCTCCGGTTTCAGCGCCTTCATCGTCGGATTCCGCAGTAAGAGCGGCAGCGGCTCCAAAGCCTGTTATGCCGGCGGCACCGACACCGTCAGCACCTTCCGGAATGCCGAATACAACAGATACGGTTGCTTTGGCAGGTATTGCAGAGGATATTTCAGAATTTGAGACAAAGATCAAAAAGCTTAAGGTATTGCGTGATAACGGAATCCTGAGTGATGAAGAATACGAAGCAGAAAAGAAAAAACTTGTCAGCATTTTCTAGTAAGTGAATGGGAGCTGCCCTTTGGGCAGCTCTTTGTTATGTTTACGCAAGAGTATGACAGTAATAGGAGCATGTGAATTGGCACATTTGGATATGTACAATCTGCCAAGAATAAAAACTTGATTTTCATGTTTGTTTATGTCACAATTAAAATGTTGTGAAAAAGACAAAATGGAGGACATTATGAGAGGTATCGATACACAGGTGCGCAAGGTGCGTAAGCAGGTGTTTAAGGAAATCGCAAATCTGGCATATCATTCTGATAATCTGACCGATGATATGGAAGCACTTCCGTATAAGCTTGTCCCGGGCGATGACAATGAATACTGGGAAAGTGTTTATCGCGAGCGTGCTGTTGTCCGCGAGCGGATTCGTCTGGCGATGGGTATGTCACTGCGACCTGAAGATACACCGGTACACGTATCACAGGGCGTAGAGGAAAGCAATATTGCAGAAAAATATTATGAACCGCCTCTTTTGCAGGTAATTCCATCGGCTTGTAATGCATGTCCGGAAAATAGGTATGAGGTAACGAATAAATGTATGGGATGTCTGGCGCATCCATGTAACGAGGTTTGCCCGCGCGGTGCCATCTCCATGAAAAACGGTCGCTCTGTGATCGATCAGGAGAAATGCATCAAATGCGGAAAATGTAAATCTGTCTGCCCTTATGATGCGATTTCGCATCAGGTACGCCCCTGTGCCGGTGCATGCGGTGTGGGCGCGATTAAAAACGACGCAAAGGGTCGCGCAAAGATCGATACTGATCTGTGTGTGTCTTGCGGACAATGTATGGTGAGTTGTCCGTTTGGTGCGATCGCGGATAAATCACAGATATTCCAGCTGATTCGCGCCATGCAGTCCGGCAAGGAGATCATCGCACAGGTGGCACCTGCTTTTGTGGGACAGTTTGGAAAGAATGTGACGCCGAATCAATTTAAGACGGCACTCAAACAGCTGGGGTTTTCTGATGTCTATGAAACGGCAATCGGAGCGGATCTTGGTGCAATGACTGAGGCAGACCATTATGTAAAGGAGGTAGCGACAGGAGAGCTGCCATTCCTTCTGACAAGCTGCTGTCCGTCCTGGTCCATGCTTGCAAAGAAGTTCTTTCCGGAGACGATCGATAATATTTCCAATGCACTTACCCCGATGGTCGCTACAGCGCGCGTGATCAAGGAGCAGCATCCCGATGCAAGTGTTGTATTCATTGGTCCTTGTGCGTCAAAGAAGCTGGAGGCATCACGCAGGACGGTCAGATCCGATGTGGATTTTGTCATCACTTTTGAAGAGCTTGCAGGTATGTTTGAAGCAAAAGGGATTGTGCTGGAAGACATTGAGGCAAAGGACGAGATGGAAGACGCAACCGGAGCAGGCCGTGGATATGGCGTGGCAGGCGGTGTAGCAGCGGCCATCGAGGATTGTATCAGGGAATACTATCCGGATACGGTTGTGAACATTGAGCATGCGGAGAGTCTTGCAGAATGTAAAAAGATGTTGATGCTCGCCAAGATGGGCAAAAAGAACGGCTGCCTGATTGAAGGTATGGCATGTCCGGGAGGCTGTGTCGCAGGTGCGGGTACAAATATTGCCATTCCACAGGCGACCAAAGAGGTAAATGGATTTAAAGCCACATCCAAAGTGAAGCTTCCGATGATGGATCAGGAAGAATCACATGGACAGGTATGATAGAAGACAGATGGAGGTTTGGAACATGAGTAAAGTGAGAACCAGATTTGCACCCAGCCCGACAGGAAGGATGCATGTGGGAAATTTGCGTACGGCATTGTATGCGTATCTGATTACAAAACATGAGGGAGGAGATTTTATTCTCCGCATTGAGGATACCGATCAGGTCAGAGAGGTGGAAGGTGCGGTGGATATCATTTACCGCACACTGGAAAAGACCGGACTTAAGCATGATGAAGGACCGGATATCGATAAAGGATATGGTCCCTATGTACAGAGTGAGAGACAAAAAAGCGGCATGTATCTGGAATATGCAAAAAAACTGATTGAGCAGGGAGATGCCTATTATTGTTTCTGCGATGAGGCCAGACTGGAAACGTTGCATCAGGTGATCACCACAGAGAGCGGTGAGACAAAGGAAATCAGCATTTACGATAAGCATTGTCTTTCCCTGTCTAAGGAGGAGATTGAGGCAAATCTGGCAGCCGGAAAGCCGTATGTCATTCGCCTGAATGTACCGAGAGAGGGTACGACATCCTTTGAGGACGAGCTGTATGGAACCATTACCGTAAACAATGCGGAGCTTGATGATATGATTCTGATCAAATCAGACGGATATCCGACCTATAATTTTGCCAATGTCATCGACGACCATCTGATGAAGATCACACATGTAGTCAGGGGAAATGAATATTTATCCTCTTCCCCAAAATATAACCGTCTGTATGAGGCATTTGGCTGGGAGGTGCCAAAATATGTGCATTGCCCGCTGATCACGGACGAAGAGCATCACAAATTATCAAAGAGATGCGGTCATTCCTCCTATGAGGATCTCGTGGATCAGGGATTTGTGACGGAGGCGATTGTCAACTTTGTGGCACTTTTGGGCTGGAGTCCTTCCTCCAATGAAGAGATTTTTTCTCTGGAAGAGCTGGTGGAGCAGTTTGATTATCATCATATTTCCAAATCTCCGGCGGTATTTGATTATACCAAGCTCAGATGGATGAATGGCGAATATATCAAAAAGATGGATTTTGACCGTTTCTATGAGATGGCACTTCCCTATATCAAAGAAGTGATCACAAAGGATCTGGATCTTGTAAAGATTGCGCAGATGGTCAAAACCAGAATCGAAGTATTTCCGGATATCAGAGATCTGATTGATTTCTTTGAGATGTTACCGGAATATGATGTGGCTATGTACACACATAAAAAGATGAAGACAACGACGCAGTCCTCTCTGGAGGTTCTGACAGAGCTTCTGCCGATTTTAGAGGAGCAGGAGGATTACAGTAACGATGCGTTGTATGCTACACTGCTTACTTATGTAGAGAAAAAGGGCTGCAAGAACGGCTATGCGATGTGGCCGGTCAGAACTGCTGTTTCCGGCAAGCAGATGACTCCTGCCGGAGCGACAGAGATCATGGAGGTTCTGGGAAAAGAAGAATCGCTTGCACGTATCAGAAAGGCTATTGCACTTTTGGAAAGTGCATGTGACAGCGTAAATGCATGAGAATAGTGCGCAGCAAAAGGCTGCGCTGCACCTGACGGGACCGCTGCTTTTGATAGCGGGTCCCGGCAGCGGCAAAACGACAGTCATCACCAAAAGAATACAGAATCTGATTACCCTCCATGGTATCAGTCCGCATCGTATTTTGGTCATTACCTTTACGAGGGCAGCGGCTATGGAAATGAAGACGCGCAGCAGTCAGATTTGCCTGCAGGCAGGAGGCGCAGCCTTTGGTACCTTTCATTCTGTATTTTATCATATCTTACGTCAAAATCCCCGCTTTCGGGAATTTTCCCTACTCGATACAATGGAAAAAGAAAAAATATTGCAAGGTCTTTTGCTGCTCCATGGCATACAAAAGGAAGAACTTTGGATTGCGATGGAAGAGGTGGAGAGACTTTTGACACTTGTCAAAAACAGTGGTATGGACATAGATTTTTTGCATACCATGCAGGCAGAACAGCTGTGGAGAGCGGCACAGATTTGCAATGCAGACGCAGAAAAAAGAGAACGGTATTGCCGGATTGTTGCATCATACCGGGAGGAATGTGTCTTGCAAAAAAAACTTGACTTTGATGACATGCTGGTATATTGCAAAGAAATCCTGACAGAAGATCCTGTTTTTCGCAGACAGTGGCAGGAACGTTTTTCTTATATTCTTGTGGATGAATTTCAAGATATCAATCGGGCACAGTTTGAGGTGCTGCGGCTTCTTAGCAAAGAACCGTATAATATCTTTGCAGTAGGTGATGATGACCAGGCCATCTATGGGTTCAGAGGTTCGGATCCGTCCTTTATGAAGTGCTTTCAGGAAGTTTTTCCGGGGTGCATTACCATGCAGCTCACAAACAATTATCGCAGCAGCAGGGAAATTGTGGATGCGGCCGGAGCGTGTATCAGCCATAATCAGAATCGCTTTCCAAAGGAAATCATGGCTGTCAGCAGGGAAAAAGGAGAGTTTTCCATAAAAAGGTTTACTGATAGGAAGCAGGAGGATGAGTGGCTGGCGGAGGCCTGTAAGGAGGCTGTCATGTACTCTGTCGCCATTTTGGTGCGGACCAATCAGGCAGTTGCCTATTATGAGGCGCTTTTGAGCCGAGTGGATTTTTCCGGACCGGATGATGCCAAGAGAGGGGAAAGGGACGGTGAAAAGAACGGTGGAATGGATGGCACAGGGGATGTGACAAAAGAAGCATGGCATGAGGGAGTTGCAGGCGATATCCTTGCTATTTTGCAGTTTGCGCTGGGCAAGCGGGATAGAGAGCAGTTCTTTCGTTTTATGAACAAACCGCAGCGCGGTATCAGCAGGATTGCAGTCAGTGAGCAGGTTTCTTTTGCGCAGCTAAGGCAGACCTATGGTCATAGCAGGCAGATGGTACAAAAGATTACAAAACTGGAGCAGGAGCTGTTGTTTTTGGCTGATCTGCCGCCTTTTGGGGCGGTACAATATATTTTTTCCGTGATGGGCTATGAAAAGTATGTACAGACCTGTGACTGTCAAAGGGTAAAGGAACGAATTTGTATGATGCGAACCATGGATGAGCTGAAAGAACATGCCAGAGCATACGAATCGTTGCCAGATTATGTGCAGTGGCTGCAAACATGCGAGTGCACTGATGCGGGAAGAAACGGTATCGGGAAAGGAGAAAACGGAAGAAAAAACGGAAGAAATAACGGAAGATACAATGATAGAAGCAGGAGAAGAGAGGGCGAAAGAGGCAGCGAGGGAGGAGGCATACAGATTATGACTTATCATGGTGCAAAAGGGCTGGAATTTGATACGGTGTTTTTGCCGGATGTGCGCGACGGCGTTGTGCCACGCGGCAGAATGCTGACGCAGGAAGAACTTGAAGAGGAGAGAAGAATGTTTTATGTCGCTATGACAAGGGCAAAAAGAAACCTGTATATCTCCTATAGTGGGGATATACAGGCTGATGACCGAAAGTCTGTCTTTATCCGTGAACTTGAGGAAAATGATGAAAAAACAACCCGTGAAACAAAGCCGCAAAATATCTGATGTCTCCGGAAACAAACGGAAACTTCTGACAATGTTTTACAGTAGCTCATCAAATTCTGCGTTGTCCAGATATTCATCAAAGGCATCCGAAACAGCTTCGTATTCCTGATCGTCCTCTATATAGCGAAGCACCGGCTCTGCGTTTGGATCATTCTCATCTTCACTGTAGCCGTAGATCCAGACCTCGCCGTCCTCGTTTTCGCCGCACTCATCCAGCGGCAGCAATACGATATAATCCTTCTCATCTACTGTCAGAATGGTAATGACCGCACAATCTACGCTGCTCCCGTCCTCCATCTCGAGGGAGACTGTCATTTCCTCTTCGTAATCCGGTGCGGTAACAATTTCTTTTTTGCTCATGTGTTGACTCCTTTATGCATTTGCCATGTTTTAGAAAAATGTATAACTTATGCATTTATAATAGCATGAAGTGTGGTATAATGAAACAGAAAATGCACATTATTTTTATGGCATCCGATAAGACGGCTGATTATGACACCTAAGGAGAATTACATGAAACAAAAGTATCGCGTGGAGATGGGAACGCCCGACCCTATGGGCGTTTCCGTTATGGAGAATCATATCCATGTTGCAATAGCGTTTGCACGCAAACCGGTGAAGGAATGCGGCATCATCTTATATGACGGAAACAGGCTGATTGCCCGAATTGCCTTTCAGGAGAGCCTGATGACAGGTCTGCTATATACGGTTTCTATCTACGGCATTTCGGCAAAGAAGCTTCGCTATCAGTTCTTTCTGGATGATGAGATTTTTGTGGATCCCTATGCCAAAAGGATCATCGGACGGGAAAAATGGGGCAGATATCAGGAGGCAGACAAGGCGCTCTGGGGAGAGGCGGCTTGCCCGGACGAAACATTTGACTGGTCAGGGGATACCTGCCTGCAGATCCCCTATGAGGATAGCATCTTATACAGTCTGCATGTCAGAGGATTTACAAAACATCCATCCTCAGGTGTACAGTGCAGAGGCACGTTTGAGGGGTTGACAGAAAAGATCCCCTATCTGAAAGAACTGGGGATTAATGCCATTCTCTGTATGCCATTTTATGAGTTTGATGAGGTGATCCGTAACCCGGCATATCAGGAAATCCCCACAAAACTGCAGGAATATATGACAGAGTCAGAGCCGGCATGGAAATATCGCATTAACTATTGGGGATTTGGCGATAAAGGGAATTACTATATGGCACCAAAGGCAGCCTATGCAGCCGTGCCCGCTGATGCGGAAAGATCCCTGAAAAATATGGTAAAAGCAATGCATCAAAACGGGATCGAAGTGCTGCAGCAGATATATTTTGCACCGGAGGTTTCTTTGGATTATATCAGAGATGTGCTTCGTTTCTGGGTGATGGAGTATCATCTGGACGGATTTCAGTTGCTTGGCACTTGTATTCCGGAGAGATTTCTTGCGCAGGACCCGATTCTCGGAAAGACAAAGCTCATCTTTGAAAAGACGGATGAAGCTGCCGGGCAGAGTGCATCCGGCAGAGGATACGAGAAGAATATGGCGCGTTATTCGGACGGATTTCGTTCAGATTGCCGCCGTTTTTTAAAAGGCGACGAAAATATGATCTATTCCATTTCACGTTATCTGATGGAGAGCAGCACGTCTGTTGGAGTGATCCATCACATCACAGATTACAGGGGTTTTACACTTATGGATCTTTTCTCTTACGAGAGAAAGCATAATGAGACAAACGGAGAAGGAAACAGAGACGGAAGTGACTATAATTTCAGCTGGAACTGCGGACAGGAGGGGGCAACCAGGAAGAAGACTGTGCTTGCACTGCGCCTCGCAGAACGCAAAAATGCGATGATCCTTCTGCTTTTGGGCAAGGCAACGCCGCTGCTGCTTGCCGGAGATGAGATGGGACGTACGACAGGCGGAAATAACAATCCGTATTGTCAGGATAATAAGATCAACTGGCTGAATTGGAATCTGTTGGAATCGGACAAAGAATTTTTCGGGTTCGTCAGACAATGCATTGCATTTCGCAAGGCACACCCCGTCCTGCGCAGCAGTAGGGAAATGAAACTGATCGATACACTGTCCTGCGGTTATCCGGATGTGTCGTTCCACAGTGAGCAGGCATGGTATACGCGGTTTGAAAGTTACAACAGACATCTTGGCATGCTGTACTGTGGTCTGTATGAAAAGACGGAAAGTGGGACGGATGATTTTATTTATCTGCTCATGAACATGCATTGGACCGACCATGCATTCGCGCTTGTGCAGCTGCCGGACGGTTATCGCTGGCGGGTAGCTTTTTCGACAAGGGATTTTGAGGAGAAAACAGTTCGGGCGCAGGAGAAGCAAGAGGGCAGAGCGAGCGTAACAGTGATGCCGCGCAGTATTGTGGTGCTGACGGCATCAAAGGATAAAGAAGAAAACAGGAAGGAAGCAAAGGCATGAAAGCATGGCAGCATTTTAAGACAGTCACATACCATAAATATCTTGTGATGAAGGGCTGTTTTGCGGTTGGTTTATATTGGCAGGGGATTGTCCATGATCTTTCCAAATATGCACCGGCAGAGTTCCTTGTGGGAGCCAGGTTTTATCAGGGGAACAGAAGCCCAAACAATGCCGAGCGCGAGGCAAAGGGATATTCCTCCTCGTGGCTGCACCATAAAGGCAGGAACAAACATCATTATGAGTATTGGATTGATTACAGCATGAAAGAGATTGAGGGCGGCATGCAGCCGGCACCGATGCCTGTGAGATATGTAGTGGAAATGTTTATGGACCGGATTGCGGCCAGCAAGGTCTATAACAAGGAACACTATACCGACAGTGATCCGCTGCAATATTTCAGACGGGGGAAAAATGTGAACCTGATTCATCCAAAGACCTACAGGCAGCTCGAAATCCTTTTGACGATGTTGGCAGAACATGGAGAGGCGTACACCTTTTCCTATATTCGCAACAGGATATTAAAGAAACATTTTATTCTCCGGTAGACATGCACAAAGAAGGTACCTCCTTCATAGGATGATAGCAGAACAAAGAGGAGGTACCTTGCAATGCATAATTGTATATGGATCATTTTGCTTTTATTGTGCTGTAACGGCGGCATGTGCTTAGGAGGCAGAGACTGCGACAGAGACTGCGGCAGAGACTGCGGCAGAGACCGGGATAGGGACAGAGACTGTGACAGAGACTGCGGTAGAAGGAGAATCGGAGACTGCGACAGAGATCGCGACAGAGGCAGAGACTGCGACAGGGATCGTGACAGAGACCGTGACAGAGACAGGGATAGAAGCAGAGATTGTGACAGAGCTGTTGCTCCGATGCCAATCTACGGACCGGATTCCGGATGTGGCTGCAACGCTTCAGAAATGCAGTCAGAGTAGAGGACGGCGTGACAGCAAAAGAGAAATGAAACGGAAAATGAGGTAGAAGTATTTGACAGAAGGTCTGGTATGACGGAGAAAATCTGTGATATCAGATCTTTTTTTGTGCGTTTCATTGTAATTTAAACGCACTGAGACGGGAAAGATACTTAACAAAGAAAATGGAGTGTGTTATGATGGATACGAAAATATCTGACACAGTAGGAGGACAAGATGGCAAGAGCAAAATATGTCGCATATGTTTCCACATATACCATGGGCGATAACCATGGAATAAAAATATTTGATGTAGATATGAAGAATGGCAGATTTATCGCAAAGGACGAGATTGAGATTACCAATTCTTCTTACATCACGATGTCTCATAATGAAAAATACCTGTATTCCATTACTGATTTTGGCGTGGAGTCCTATCTGATTGGTGCGGACGGTTCCCTGACTTCTCTCAATCATGCCTCTATCAATGGCATGAGAGGTTGTTATCTTTCCACCGATTATGAAGAAAAATTCTTGTTTGTTGCAGGCTATCACGATGGCAAGATCACCGTTCTGCGCCTGAATGAGGATGGCAGCATCGGTGCTATCACAGATGAGATCTTCCACAAAGGACTCGGAAGCATCGCAGAGCGTAATTTCAGACCGCATGTGAACTGTGTGAAGATGACACGCGATAACAAATATCTGATGGCGGCGGATCTGGGCATGGATCATGTATATGTATATGCGCTGAATCATGAGACGGGTAAACTTAAGCTCGCCGATGTTATCCGCAGCGAAATGGAATCTGCACCCCGTCATATCAAGATGACAAAGGATGGAAAATTCCTCTATATTGTGCATGAATTGAAGAACTATATTGATGTATATTCCTACAAGGAAGAGAATAATAATCCATATTTTAATAAGATTCAGAATATTTCCACACTCAATGATTACCATGCCGGCGGTTCTGCGGCAAGTGCACTGAATTTTTCTGCCGATGAAAAATATCTTGTAACCTCAAATGCGGGAGATAACAGTGTGACAGTCTATAAGATCGATCATGCAACCGGAGAGCTTGACAAGCTGCTATGCCTGCCGATCAGTGGGGATTATCCCAAGGATGCCAGTCTTTTCCCGGATAACAAGCACCTGGTCAGCCTGAATCATGAGTCAGGCACCATGACTTTCTTTACGGTGGATCTGGAGAAGGGGCTGATCGTCATGAACGGAAAGGAAATGAAGATAGATAAGCCCAACTGCGTCATTTTCCACAAGATCACGGAGTAAGTGTATGAGAGGAATGAAACTGGAATGCAATCGCTGCTTATCATATCTAACCGGAGGCAATAGATTGAGAACTCTGCCACATGGAAATTACCGTTAGTGAAAGGGTTAATGATTGAAAAGAGCATGGACGATCAGTCCATGCTCAATTTTTCCCATTCATCATATTTTCCCGCAAGTTCCTCGGAGAGTGCTGTATGCCGACTTGTCAGCTCCTGAAGCTTCACAGAATTTGTCGCATTGACCGGATCGGCAATCTGTTCGTTCAGCTTAGCAATCAGTTCCTCAAGCTCAGCGATTCTATCTTCACAGCGTTTGATCGCATTTTCCTTTTTGCGCTGCTGTGCCTTTTCTGCCTTTTGCTCCTCCCAGGAGAGCTTGCCTTGGGAAGAATCTGCCATGTCGGACCGGCTACTATCGGCAGAGACCGAATCCGGGATATTCTTAGCCCCCGAGAAAACCATATGTCCGCTGCGGCTTTCATCAGCAGTTTCACCGGTCAGCTTCTCCACAGCATCTCTTTTTTCCAGATAATAATCATAATTTCCGCCAAAGGAATAGAAGTGCTGGCCGGAAAGATCCAGAATTCTGGTGGCTGTGCGGTTGACAAAATAGCGGTCATGGGAGACGTATAATACGGTTCCCTCGTACCTGTTCAGCGCCTGCTCCAGTATTTCTTTTGAAGTGATGTCCAGATGGTTGGTTGGCTCATCCAGGATCAGGAAGTTAGCGTTAGATAACATAAGCTTTGCCAAGGAGACGCGTCCCCGTTCGCCGCCGCTAAGTGCCCGAATCTGCTTAAAGACATCATCACCCGTAAACAGAAAGGCTGCCAGTGTATTGCGGATCTGTGTATTTGTCAGTGTCGGGTAATCATCGGATATTTCTTCAAATAATGTTTTTTCTTCGTGCAGCACATGGTGTTCCTGATCATAATAGCCAATCTCAACCTTGGTGCCCAAAATGATCTGACCGCTGTCAGGTCGTTCCAGTCCATTGATCATTTTAAGGAGTGTTGTCTTGCCTGTGCCGTTATCTCCTATGATGGCAACATGTTCGCCGCGCCCTATCTCGATATCGGTATCGGTAAAGAGCGTCAGTCCCGGGAATCCTTTTGACAATCCTTGTATGCTGAGTACATCATTGCCGCTTGTAATGCGGGGAGCCAGTGTCAGACGCATATCGTCTTTTACTTCAGTGGGTTTTTCAAGTCGCTCTATCTTGTCAAGCGCTTTTTCACGGCTTTCCGCACGTTTGATCGATTTTTCCCTGTTAAAAGATTTGAGTTTATCAATGACCTGCTGCTGGTGGCGAATCTCAGCCTGCTGTTTCATGTAGGCGGCGATGCGCTCATTGCGAAGCTGCGCGGCTTTCATGGCGAACTGTGTGTAATTTCCCTGATAGGAGCGAACCTCACCGTTATCAATGGAAATCACTTTCGAGACAATGCGGTCAAGAAAGTATCGGTCGTGTGAGACGATGAGAACAGCCCCTTTGTAATTCATCAGATACGTTTCCAGCCAGCTTATCGATGTGATATCCAGATGGTTGGTGGGCTCATCCAGGATGATGAGATCAGGACTTTCCAACAGCAGCTTTGCCAGTGCGACGCGGGTTTTCTGCCCGCCTGAAAGAGTGGCAATGGACTTGTCATAATCGGCCTCTTCAAATCCAAGCCCTTTCAGCACACCGCCAAGCTCACTTTTGTACCGGTATCCGTCACGCGCTTCAAAATCTGCAGTCTTTGCAGTATAGAGCTGCATTAAACGCTCCAGATCCGCCCCCTGGGAATGTTTCATATCTGTCTCGATTTGGCGGAGTTCTGCCTCCAGATCAATCAGGTCCTGCTTGACGGAGAGGAGTTCTTCGTAAATTGTGCGGCTGATGTCAAGAGTAACCTGCTGAGAGAGATATCCGATACTTTTGCCTTTGGAGAGAGTAACATTGCCTTCGTCTGCAGGCATTTCACCGACAATCATGCGAAGGAGTGTCGTCTTGCCTGCACCGTTAATGCCGACGATGGCAGCCTTTTCGTGATCTTCTATATGGAAGGAGGCCTGCCTGATGACAGGAACCTCATGAAAGCTTTTTGATAGGTTGGAACAGGATAGTATCATATCATTTCCTCATTTCGTTAAAATACATTCAAGGCTACTATAACAGAAATGCAGATTGTAAACAAGCGGAAACAGCAGAGGAATCATGTGAATGACAGCATTACTGCAGCACCGGTATCCGGTGAAAAATGATTGAAAAAAAGACAAAAAACGGTTATACTAAGAGACAGAAGCGTGACAAGGCAGACAGGAGGAGATGGCGATGATCATTCAATTTGAACAGGTAACGCAGCAGACAATCCCGAATTTTAAGGGCGGCGAGAAGGAATTTAAAACGCATATGTTTTCTGATGAAGCGGTTAAGATCATGCGCGCATCTTTGGAGCCGGGTGCCAGTATCGGATTTCACAGGCATGAGACCAATTGTGAGATTATTTTTATGCTGGAAGGAACCGGTGTTATCCTCTTTGACGACAGCAAAGAGATTCTGCAAGCCGGGGAATGTCACTATTGTCCCAAGGGACACAGCCACAGTCTGAGAAATGAAAGTGACGAGACGATTACATTTTATGCAGTCGTTCCGGAACAATAAAATAAGTGATTGAAGGAGGATAAGATGGACAAGAAAGCAATGTATAACCTTACTTACGGACTGTTTATTTTAACTGCAAAAGAAGGTGAGAAGGACAATGGATGTATCGTCAATACTGTTATGCAGGTGACGACAGACCCGAACCGCATCATTGTCGCAGTCAATAAACAGAACTACACACACGATATGATTGTCAGGACAGGTACATTTAATGTTTCCATTCTGACTGAGCAGTCAAAATTTGAGACGTATAAGCACTGGGGATTCCAGAGTGGAGCCGACGTGGATAAGACAGAGGCAATTTCGTTTAAACGAAGTGAAAACGGGCTCATTTATCTGGCGGAGGAGACAAATGCATATCTTTCTGCAAAGGTAGTTTCCGCAACAGATCTCGGTACACATACCTTATTCCTTGCGGATGTAACGGATGGAGCGGTTCTGTCAGAGGATCCGTCAGTCACCTACAGCTACTATCAGAAAAATATCAAAACGGCACCGCCGAAGACAGATGAAAAGAAGAAGGGCTTTATCTGTACCGTGTGCGGCTATATCTATGAGGGAGAAACCCTTCCTGAGGATTTCATCTGCCCATGGTGTAAACATCCGGCATCAGATTTTAAACCATTATAAAAACATAAAATATGGAGGTATGAAAAATGAGTAAATACGAAGGAACCAAGACAGAGCAGAACCTGATGGCAGCATTTGCCGGAGAATCACAGGCGAGAAACAAATACACCTATTTTGCATCTGTAGCTAAGAAGGAAGGCTATGAGCAGATCAGCGCATTGTTCCAGAAGACGGCTGACAATGAGAAAGAGCATGCCAAGATGTGGTTCAAGGAGCTTCAGGGCATCGGTGATACGGCACAGAATCTTGAGGCAGCTGCAGACGGCGAAAATTACGAGTGGACAGATATGTATGAAGGCTTTGCAAAGACTGCTGAGGAAGAAGGTTTCCCGGAACTTGCAGAGAAGTTCAGAGGTGTAGCAGCAATTGAGAAGCATCACGAGGAGAGATACAGAGCACTTCTTCAGAATGTGGAGACAAAGGCTGTATTTGAGAAGAGCGAAGTAAAGGTATGGGAGTGCCGCAACTGTGGTCACATCGTGGTTGGCACAAAGGCACCGGATGTATGTCCTGTATGTAATCATCCACAGAGTTACTTTGAGGTACATGCAGAGAACTATTAGGATGAATATGTAAAATTAGACTTGTTTTATTTCCTTTCCTGTGATAGAATAGCTATTGTTTGTGACAATAGGAGGTTTTTGAAATGAGCGTTATCAGAATCATTTTGACAGTTTTATTCATTATTGATTGTATCGGTTTGACCGTTTTAGTTTTAATGCAGGAAGGAAAGAGCGCTGGACTTGGTACGATTGGCGGTGCTGCAGAGAGCTACTGGGGAAAGAATAAAGGTCGTTCCATGGAAGGCCTTTTGGTAAAGATCACTAGAATCATGGCCATTTTATTCATCGTACTCGCAGTTGTTCTGAACATCAACAAGTTCTAATCTGACAGGTTGTATAAAAAGTATGTTAGGCACTCTGGATTCCAAATTCAGGGTGCTATTTTTGATTGCGAGGAAGGAAAATGAGCACGAGCGGAGTAATGTATGTATGAGTGCGAAGCGCGACATACTAGTATAGCGTAGCAGCAGATTTTGCAAATTGTAAGGAAGTAACAGATGGGAATGCAAAAAGAAACATTAGCAGAAAAAAAATCATATGAAGAAAGAAAAAAGCTGATCTACGATCTGGTGCGGGATGACTTTTATGTGCCGATGAAAGAGAAAGAGCTGGCTGTTTTTCTGCAGGTAGAACCGGAGGACAGACCGGAGATGAAACAGATTCTGGAGGAACTTCTGGCTGAGCGGGGAATTGAGATCACAAAGCGCGGCAAATATAAAGCACCGGAAGACACTGTGCTTGAGGGCACTTTCGTCTCAAATGCCAAAGGGTTTGGCTTTATTGAGGTGGAGGGAAGGCAGGAGGATTATTATGTGCCGAAGGAATATGTAAACGGCGCATTTCATTCCGATAAGGTGGAATTTCAACTCCTTCCACCGGCGCGGGGCAAGAGACAGGAGGTAAAGGTCGTCCGTATTCTGGAGCGAGGGATCAAAAATGTGGTAGGTACGTTTCAGCAGAGCAAAAGCTACGGCTTTGTTGTGCCGGACAACCAAAAACTTTCATCCGACATCTTTATTCCGGCAGGAGAGTTTCATGGCGCAGTGGATGGGCACAAGGTTGTTGTCGCGCTGACATTTTACGGGGACGAAAGACGGAATCCCGAAGGAAAAGTCATTGAGATAATAGGACATGTCAATGATCCGGGAGTGGACATACTTTCCATTGCGAAAGCATATGATATGAATATAGAGTTTCCTGAGAGAGTTTTGAACCAGGCAGTCCGCGTGTCGAAACCTGTCTCTGAGAAGGACAGGGAGGGACGTATGGATCTGCGAAATGTGCAGATGGTGACGATTGACGGAGAGGATGCAAAGGATCTGGACGACGCAGTTTCTCTCACGATTGAAGACGGAAAATATCATCTGGGTGTGCATATTGCGGATGTGACCAACTATGTGCAGGAAAATTCTGCTCTGGACAGGGAAGCCAAAGAACGTGGGACAAGTGTCTATCTGGTAGACCGCGTGATCCCGATGCTGCCCCATACACTCTCTAACGGTATTTGCTCGCTAAATGAAGGAGAGGACAGACTGGCTCTCAGCTGCCTGATGGAGATTGATAGGCAGGGCAATGTGGTGGATTACAGGATAGCGGAAACTGTGATCAATGTGGACAGACGCATGTCCTATACCAATGTACGCAAGATCCTGACGAACCGGGATGAAGCGGCGATGCAGGAGTATGCGCCATTTGTGCCGATGTTTGAGCAGATGGCAGAGCTCTCCGCAATCCTGCGCAAAAAGAGACAGGCGAGAGGGTCCATTGATTTTGATTTTGAGGAATGTAAGATCAAACTGGATCAGGACGGCAGACCCGTGGAAATTCTTCCTTATGAGCGCAATGTGGCGACAAAGCTGATCGAGGATTTTATGCTGTTGGCAAATGAGACGGTCGCACAGCATTTTTATTGGATGGAGACGCCGTTTGTCTATCGTACTCATGATAAGCCTGACCCGGAAAAGGTACAGAAGCTGGCTGCTTTTATCAATAATTTGGGGTATTCCATCAAGCTGACGCAGGAGGAAATCCATCCCAAGGAGATGCAAAAGCTCCTGACAAGGATTGAGGGAACGGATGAAGAAAATATGCTGTCGAGATTAATTTTGCGCAGTATGAAACGGGCGCAGTACGCAGATGTCTGCACAGGACATTTCGGACTGGCGTGCCAATATTATTGTCATTTTACATCGCCGATCAGGCGATATCCAGATCTGCAGATTCACAGGATCATCAAGGAAAGCCTGCGTGGAAGACTGACGGAGGAGAGGATCGCGCATTACCGCGCTATTCTGCCGGATGTCTGCAAGCATTCTTCGGATATGGAGCGCAGGGCGGATGAGGCAGAGCGTGAGACAGATAAACTGAAAAAGGCGCAGTATATGAGTGAGCGTATTGGCGAAGCGTTCGACGGTGTCATTTCGGGTGTTACCGCATGGGGGATTTATGTGGAATTGCCCAATACGGTAGAGGGGCTTGTCAGAGTATCGGCAATGCAGGATGATTTTTACTACTATAATGAAGCGTCTTATGAAATGATCGGGCAGTCCACCGGCAAAGAATATAAACTGGGAGATAAGGTCAGAGTTTATGTCAGGGAAGTAGATACGTTCCTGAAAACAATCGACTTTGGTATTGTGACGGAAGCGGAGGAAACAAACTGAAACGAGCACTAAACTAACAGTTGAAAAGGTTTTTCGTAAACCTACTTCACAAAAGATGGGAAATAGGATATACTGCATCTTGTGGAAAAAAGCCGCAGGCAGAGAGGAGTGAGTGGGATGGCAAAGGAAGCCATGAAGCTTGTTGCAAATAATAAAAAAGCATATCATGATTTCTTTATCGAAGAGAAATGCGAAGCCGGTATCGTGCTGCATGGAACAGAAGTCAAATCACTCAGACTCGGTAAATGCAGTATCAAGGAGGCTTTTATCCGGATTGAAAACGCGGAGGCATGGGTCTATGGGATGAATATCAGCCCATATGAGAAGGGTAATATTTTTAATAAAGATCCGCTCCGCGTACGAAAGCTTCTGCTCCATAAGGATGAAATCCATAAGCTGGCAGGCAAAATGGCAGAGAAGGGATTTACACTCGTGCCACTTCAGGTGTATTTTAAGAATGGGAAGGTCAAGGTGGAGATTGGTCTTGCCAGAGGTAAGAAGCTGTACGATAAGAGGCAGGATATTGCCAAAAAAGATGCGCGCAGGGAAACTGAGCGCCAGTTCAAGGTGAAGAACCTGTATTAAGGGGCCGTAATGGTTTCGACAGGGGTCTTGCAGCTGGAGAAGCTATCCGAAGGCGATGGCGTCAAATCGCAAAATTAAACTAAACGCTGAAGATAATTTAGCAATCGCTGCCTAATGGCAGCTGCCGGCCTTAGTGCACTCACACACTGAGAATCCGGTATCATCCATGTGAGAAACGACTTATGTTAAGCTTTGCACATAAGGGCGTATCATGAAGCTACCAAAGTCCGGAGGATGTCAGTTTCCGCCGGATGGAGGGAATGTCAAAGAACTGACTATGATAGTAGAAGGACAGGGAATAGGCTTTTGGACAGGGGTTCGACTCCCCTCGGCTCCACTCAAAAGAAAAGACTGTAATTTCAAGGAATGCATTAAAAAACCTTGATTTTACAGTCTTTTTTATTGCTTGTTTTACAATGATAAAATGTAATAAAAATTAGAGAATGTAAAAAAATTGCACACGATTTGCACACGAAATCCGTTAAGAAAAAAGCTCTTTGCTGAGCTTATCAGATATTTCACTTTTCTGTTTGTCTTTCATCATAGAGTGCCTGTAAACTGATTTCATGATGTTATCTGTTTCCCATCCTCCAAGAGCGAGTATGTCAGCTTCCGGAACTCCCATAGATGATAGCTTGCTTGCGAAGTAATGACGCATCTTGTGCAGAGAAAATCTTTCAATCCCTAACTTGTCCTGTGTTCTGTGCAGCCATCTTGTCAGATTTCCATCATATCCGGTGTAATGCCAATCTTCCTTTTTGATTTTATCAGCTAATTTCTTCGGAATCGGTATGGCTCTGGTAGATGCAGCAGTTTTTGTCGTGTCTTTCGTTACCATTTCATTGTTTTCATTTAGGACAGATGATTTGTCAATGATCAGAATATTCTTTTTGATGCTATCTTTTGACACGGCAAATATCTCAGATCTGCGGAGCCCATAGCAGGCAAGAGCAATAGGTATTTCGTATTCTGTACCGATTGATTCCTTTATGATAGCTTTTATATCGTCGTCAGAAGGGATATAGAAGTCTTTTTTGGTATTCTGCGGTAATTTAGTCGTCAAATGCATTTCGGGTGCGTAAATGGACATCACGGCGTGCACAAAGCCATGATAATTTTTGACAGTCTTCGGAGTCTTATCTTTTGCGAGCTCATTCACGAACCGGTTTACATGCGATTGTTTTATATCACATATTTTCATATCAACAAACCACTCAGGAAATCTATCAACATATGTTTTATATGATTTTATAGTGGATGGAGATAGTACATTCCTTTTTGAATCCACATACAACTCTGAAGCATGTCTGAAAGATAACTCAGATGCCCGTATTTCGATTTTAGTATGCAGTTCGATAATTTTATCCATGATCTCTTTTTGAGTGGGTTTATGGTCAAATGTGACGCTTTTACGCTTTCCGTTTATGGTTGGCTGGATTCTGAAGCTGCCAGATGGTAGTTTTTCAATCTTCATCGTATCATCCTCCTTAAAAATTGACGCAAAAATAGCGCGTTTTATTGAAAAAATGCGCCGGAGATGATACAATATAGCTTGCTGAAGGCTCTGTATCATCATGAGCGCGTCCGTCCTGGTGCTTCCAACACTGGGGCGGATTTTTATATTTGTAACGTGCATGATTTTTGATTATATGCGCGTAAGATTTTTTTCGTAGTTGCACCGGTGCAACAGATCTATTTCATAATATTCGATTTAAAGACATCTTTTTCTTCATCGGAAAGTGATTCATATACAGTCATAGCGATATATACCTTGTCGGAACTATATGTTTTTTCTTTTTCATTCAAAAAATAAGATGTAATAGACGATGTCAAAGATCCGATCAAACCTATTCCAACAATCATCAAAATAGATGCAATAATCCTTCCGGCGTTTGTAGCAGGAGAGAGATCACCATATCCAACAGTAGTAGCTGTTACAAACGACCACCATAGCGCATCTGAGAATTTCATTCCCTCAAACTGCATCATTCCGATAGATCCTGCAAGAATACATACTGCAGAAAGTATAAGAACATATTTAAAACCGTTTGTATCAAGAAATCTTTTAATCCTATGAACAAATCTGGCAGACAGAGAACCGATTCTGAAAAATTTAGTCAACTTTGCAAACTTTAGAAGTCTAGAAAGTTTAAACATACGGAACATTCTGAATGCAGAATTAACAGGAATAATTGCAATAAGATCAAATATATTTTCCTTGAAAAAAGCTACCTTCTTTTTCGAGATTACGAAACGAACAATATAGTCAAAAACAAATAAAACATATATAGACCTATCGAATATAATCTGTACAGGTGTTAGGCCGTGTGTATAGTCGATTAGTGCGAATACAACAGAAACGATGCATAGAACACATATGGAAACAGAATATATTTTTTTAATTATATCTTTAGTAGAATGATTTGCCATAGAATTACTCCATACAATCATTTTTCATCTGGTTTCTTCTGATTATTTAGCAAACGAGCGTACTCAAGTAGACGATTTAAACTGCTTGAATCCATATTTCTAGCTTCGTTGTTTATTTCAATAATAATTGGAGATTCGGAATCATCAGACAGATATTTTTCTTCCATAAAGTCAGAACGCTTGCAGTTAAAAATTTTACACATGGCATCTACTTTATCCATACGTGGGGATTTAGTACCCTTGCACCAGTTAGTAACAGATTGAGTGCTAACACCAAGTAAACGCGCGAGATCAGTCTGCGTCATATCATGTTCGTTCAGATAATGCTTTAATCGCTTAGAAAATATTTTGTTAAATTCTTGGTCTGACATATCTGGTACCTCCAAGCTTTATGTTTATAAGCATTATATAACAAAAGTTGAATTATAACAATACTAAAATAAAAAAAATCAACTTTTAGTATTGACATCAACTTAAAGTTGATTTAAAATACAGTTGTTCCGAAGAAATGAAACATACAGGAAAGGAGAAATAATAATTGGAAACAATACAAATCAGCCTTGCGGCAGCGAGAGTAAATGCAGGGATGACACAGGAAGATGTGGCAAGGAAAATGAAGATTTCAAAGACAACAATATTAAACTGGGAAAAGGGTAAGGTCGTTCCGTCATTTGCAAATCTACAGATGCTATCTACGTTATACGGGATACCAACAAATAATATTTTTTTGCCATCTAAATCAACTTAAAGTTGATAGAAGAGGAAAGAAGGTGAGAAAGTGAAAGATAAAAAGATAAAACGGATTGAGTTCATATTAATGTTTCTCCTCGGATGGGTTATAGGAGAAATCTTATTGAAGATGTAGAGAGCGCATAGATAGGAGGTATTCACAAATGGCAAAAACATCCAAGACAACAGTAACCATTAACGAACAGAGCGGACGAGCTCTGACAGAGCTTGCGAGACATGCGGCAGCGGTCAAAGCACAGCTTGCAGAGAAGATCGGAGAAGAGGCGGCTGAAAGCGCTCTTAAGTACGCTCTGGCAAGAAAGGACCAGTACCTGGCAGAGACAATCCGGGTGGCAGACGGCATGCAGATCATGCGTGTCACAGCGCGTCCGGAAGTCAATGAGCAGTTCGGAAAGGATTGCGAGAAATACGGAGCAATGACTTCTGAGGAAGCGCTTCGGCTGTGCTGATGAGGTGGCAAAATGGTTAAGTGCAATGTCAGACAGTATGAGATATACGGAACACCTGATTTGATCTGTGTGGAAACAGTGCAACTTTTAAGAGCAGTCAAAGAGCGGCTCATCGCGGAAAAAGGACCGATTGAAGGAAGAATTATGTATGCAGCGATGCTTGAAATAGCAGAGAGGAATCAGAAGGAGGGATGACAATGCCTAGAGCTTGCATAAATAAGAAACAATACATGGCAGAAGACTTCCCCTGCTGGGTCAGAAAGGAAATGCGAAAGAAGAAGATAAGACAGAATGACCTCGCAAGGGAGTTCGGGCAATCACAGCAGTATGTCAGTAACCGTATCACAGGCAACATACCGTTCACATACCCGGAGCTTCTGATCGTGTTCCAGATATTGGAAACGGAGCCGGAGGATGTGATCAGGTGGATGAAAGTATAGGAGGTACGTTATGGGAAGAGAACATGAAGATCTGAAAAATATCATCAAAGAAACAGTCGTTGAAGCAACAAAGCTCTACGATAACCCGGATTATATGGCAGATTTTGTGGCAAATGGAGTGATGTGCGCAGTATATGACCATTTCCGTTCTATCACAGAGATTCACGCTATTGTTGATGCAGTAAGATGCGGAATGCGGGTACAGGTAGATTATTACAACGAAGATCTGGACGATGATGAGTGCTCAGTAAGACAAGCATGGTAGGAGGGAGAGATGGTAGACACAGAAGAAACAAAACGGAAAAAAGCAAAGAATCTCAGATATAAGAAACCGATTGTAACCAATCTGAATTTAGATGAGATTAAAAACGATTTATGGGACATTCAGCAGGAATGCGAGGAAGTCAGATGGTATACGGATTCAGAAGATGGAAATGACAGCCTGATCAATGCACTTGCCGGAGATGAAGAAGAAGCATATGAGTTTAAGATGGCTTTTGCGGATCTTTGTGCAGAATGTGACAGGATGCGGGATGACCTACACGAAGAATGGATACCGGAATGCTTTGACATATTCTTTGTGGCAGCAGGCGCAGGGGAAACCTACGGAGGTCTGCTTGGATTCGATGAATTTGAAGGTGACTATTTCGGAATAGGAAGAATAGAAGATCTTTGGGCCGAGGACGAGGCAAAGAAAAAGTTAAAAGCCATGACAAAAGACAATCTGATACTGGCAATCAGACAATGTTTCCGCGTATATAGCGCTTATATCGGACTGCGGACGAGATACGACAGTCTGAAAGCCGCTATGGATATCCTACGAGACAAAAACACCGGTTATCTGCAGGTAGTAAAGGAAATAGAAAAACTGTATGAAGATGCGAGTAAGGAACAGGGAAAATATGCGGAATACACAAAAGAATGGAGAGAGTTTGAAAGATATACAGACGCTCTTCCACCAGAAGCATGGATTCAGTAAAGGAGATACAAGAGATGAATTTCTTAAAAAAACACGAGTTTTTAATCGGCATCATACTCTTTTTTATCGGAGCATCCTGTTGGGACAGCCTGCCAATGACATGCACGGTAGTAATCTTGATCGGATTGCTTGCATGCTACGACGCAGATCAGAGGGAACACGAATGATGACACAGGAGAAGATGGAAGAGCGTCTCAAAAGCGCCTATACATACGAAAACAGAGCCGGACACGAGAAAGAACATCTCGAGATAGAATTTGTCGGGCGTCTTGTGCGGCCACACGGGAGAATCGTTGACCTGTATGTAGACAGTGAGAACGGCTACTGGTTCAAAGAGTTTAGACAGGCGCAGGACGGCAGAATCATAACACTGGAAGAGGCAATATTCGGCAGGAAGATAGGAAAGGAATAAAGATGAGAAAGATGATTTATGCAATCGGAGTAATACTGATCCTTGCAATCGCATGGGCAAGCTCTGTGACGGCAGAAAAGAAAGACGATGTACAGTGGCTGCCAATGGAAGCCACAGCATACTGCTACGGAGAGATCACAGCGGATGGGAGCCGCGTGCGGGAAGGGATCTGCGCGGCAAAGAAAGACTGGATCGGTCTGACAGCCATGGTCTATTTGGACGAAGAGAAGGAAGACGGCACGCACGGACCGGGGGATTTCCTGGGATATTACGAGATCAAGGATACCGGCGGCAATGAGCTGATTCAAAATGGACAGGCAATCGACATCTATAACCCGTCATCGGAGTGGTGCCGCGAGTTCGGCCGCAAGAAAATCTGGGTTGTTCTGCGGGAAGGAAAGGGATAAAAAAGAAAGCCATGAGCTGGAGACTCAAGGCTTTCAGATAAGCAAAATGCTATGAAAATTAAGACTATAAAAAGTATAGCATTTTGCGGATAAAAAGTCAAGAAAAACGGCGTTTTTCGCGCCGTTTCACACTCGATTAAGTTATTAAAGTTAGGACCAAAATGCTATGACAAAACGAAAGACATACAGATTCCGAGGCGGGGAGATCGTCGAGGTAGAAGAATACAATGACGGCGCCTACGGAGCACCAGGGAAGAGCCGGGCAAAGAAGCAAAAGCCCACTCCGGAGCAGATGCAGCAGGTAAACGCATTAAACAAGGCGAGACTGGCAAGACACAGATTGCTGGAATACTTCAGTCCGGGAGATATCTTCGCAACGCTAACATATGCAGTGGAGAACAGGCCGCCGGATATGGAGAAAGCCAAGAAGGACTTCTCGGATGCAATGAGGAAGATCCGACGTAAGTACAAAAAAATCGAAGCGCCGCTGTACTGGATGCGCAATATTGAACAGGGCACGAAAGGGGCATGGCACATCCACCTGATCATCAAGGATTGCGAGGGAGCCGCCAGCATCCTTCAGAACGCATGGGAGCATGGCGGCGTCTACATAGAGCGGATCGGAAAGAGCAAATACTACGATAAGGACATGAGCCAGCTGGCCGCCTACATCACAAAGAACGAGAGGACGGTCGAGAAGCGCAAGGATGGAACAGTGGCAAAGCCGCGCATCCGGCAAGCTTTATACTCGGCATCCAAGAATATGCCTTTAAAGAAACCAAAGGTAAAGTTACTTGTACGTTGGCGGGCGAAGCCGCAGGAAAAGAAAGGATACTACATCGCAAAATGCCACGAGGGCATAAATCCAATCACAGGACACAGATACCGGCGCTACACAATGTACCGGATCAAGGACGAGGAGCAGCCGCCGGGAAAGGACTTAGTGAGGTGTAATAATGTATGAATTTGAGGTCTTTATGAGCACAATGATTACAACTTTTTCGACAGTTGTATTTGCAGATACAAAGAGCAAAGCAACATATCAAGCATATAAAAAATGGAAAGGTAAAGAACTATCGGACAATGTATCATTTCATGATTTTTTGAGATGGTTTTATGAAAAAACAGTTCAGATAAACTGAAATGGAGGGGCATTTTGAAAGTAGAAATCTACATAGAACACACCTTTAAAAGCCCGCGCCGCTCGAAGGGCATATACGGATACATCCTGGTATACAAAGCGCCTGATGGAAAAGAAGCCACAAAGACGGTTATCAAAGAGCTATCAGCCACTCCTCATGAAGCAGATCTCACGGCAGCAGTAGAAGCTCTAGGGAAATTAAACCGTACTTGTGAGGTAGAGATCATAGCCGGGAGCCGGTACTTAAGAGAAACAGTGGAAGCCGGATGGCTTGACAGATGGATCGGGAACGGATGGAAGAATGCAAAGGGAGATCCGATTTCAAATCTGGAGCTGTGGCAGCAGTACGCAGAGATGATGCGCCAGCATCAGATTAGTTACGTTCCATCCGGAAGCTTCCAGAGGTGGCTACGGGCAGAAGTAGAAAAAAAGAAAGCAGAAATGAAAGAACGAGGTAAATGAATATGTTTGAGAAGTTTGGAGAATTTGATTCAGTAGAAGAACTGAACCGCGCGGCAGCAGCGCAGAAAGCAGAAGGAGACGAAGAAGCGCTTTTGAAACTGGCCGAAGAGAACGGGATCGACAAAGAGGATGCTGAGGACTACATAGACGACTGTACGGATGAGCTGGCAACGCCGCTCATGGCAGCAGTAGGAAAGATCAAGGTAGAAAGTGAGCATCTGAAGCTCGCAGGCGTACTTATTGACTGGAAAGACATAATCATGGAGATGTGCACGGAAGATATCAAGATGCAGCGTGCTGTCAGAAAGAAAGGGAAAACCCTGACAGGGTGCATGGCAAAGCTGATGGCATTTGCATTTGAGAATAAGGTGCAGATCAGCGAGGAAATCGTCAAAGCGACAAAGATCAATCACAACGGAAAAGTGGAGCAGATGAGAGGACCGGTCTATATGGGCGTACCGAACAAACGTGAAGTGCGGCAGATCGCACGGAAATATTACGAAGTGGAGGGATAAAGATGCTTGCATATAAGGGATTTAATAAAAACCTCACATGCACCATGGGAAAAGGAACTTTCCAATATGAACCGGGCATATGGTACACAGAGGAAAATGCACGCTGCGCAAGCACAGGATTCCATGCAACGGACAACCCTCTGGATGTACTGTCATATTACAACAAAGATGATGACAGGTATTTTATCGTGGCACTTGGCGGGAATATTGATGAAGACGGAGTGAACAGCAGGATTTCAGCGCCAAGGATCAAGCTTGTAAGAGAACTCACGAAGGCAGAATTATACCACGAAGGAGTCATATGGATGTCAGCGCATCCGAAAGCGCAACTGGCCAGAGCGGTAAAAAGAGACAGTGGGGACGCGAAAGGAGACGGAGCAGTCATCGTAAGAGGCAAAAAGCCAAAAGCGAAGGGAATGATCGGAGACAGACTCTACATGGTCAAGGAAGACAAGGAAGGAATGATTGTGGAAATTGGCATGTATCAGGTAGACGGGAAAAGCATTTTACCGGGAATTTACTACAGCGAAAGAGGTGAGACGGTTGTACAAAAGAGAGCTCGAAAAGCTTAGGACGCTGAATGCGACACCGGCAATAATAAACGCTCTGAAAGAGCCGGGGAGAGAAAAACACTGGTACGATAAAAAAACCAATAAATACAAATACCATCTCGCAGCGCGTTGTCAGAATCTGGAAGGACTATTAAAAGTTTCAATCTGTACGAGAGAGGATATTGAAAAAGGGATCATTTCACCGAAATGGGATATTTTCTTGAATTACCAGGGAGACGAGTACATCACGCGCGAGCGGCAGCAGGACGGGACATACAAATGGAGAGAGGCATATATCTACAATCTGGAAGATGGAAATGATTATTGGAGCCGTAGAAATTACGACCACTATATGTATTTCAATCCGGGAGGAAAACAGAGCATAAAAGCGCTTCTGAAAACGGAAGAGGGTGGATTTGAAGGAATCAGAAAATGGCAAGAAGGATGCAAGCGGAAAAGAGAAGATGCACGTCTGAAAAAACTGACAGACAAGTGGGACGAAGAAATGAGCTTTGTAAAAGAGCAGCCAAAGGGATTCGAAGACTGGTGGCATCACAAAGGATTCAGTCAAAACTACATTTTCTACAAAGGAGCAGGAGCAAAGGAAGGCTTTTGCACTTCCTGCCTTAAGAAGATTCAGTTAAAAACGGATCCAAAGCACAACATAGAAGACAAATGTCCGGTATGCCATAGCAAGGTAACATATATCTCACGGGCAAAGAAAACCACAAAAATGTATACATGGTTCCAGGAGGTTAGCTGCCTGCAAAAATACAAAGATGGATTCATAAAAAGAGACTTTTCTATCAGACGAATAGATGCAAAAAGTGATACAGGAATCAACAAACCGGATTTTATGGCATGGGAAACGCAAAGGACCATTATAACGGATAACGGATACAAAGTATTTGTATACGGGGATTTCAAGAGAAGAGGAGACAGATGGTTTTTAAGCAGCGACCAGATGATAAGGAGAGGATCAGAGAATATGTATCCAAAAAACTTATCGCAGGTCATGAAAAACAGGCATACAGCGTATCCGATTGCAAGGAAACACGGATGCAAATGTGGCGTCACATACTTCCTAGCAGTAGAGAAAAAGTATCCTGTGATTGAAATGGCATACAAGGCAGGTCTTTATGCCCTAGGAGATCAGATGGTAAATGAAGGTTACACAGGGCTTAAGACATTTATTCCACAGGTAAGCAAAAACGATCTTCCTTCAAAGCTTGGGATAGACAGGGCAAGAATGGCGCGCCTGAAAGCAATGAACGGAAAAATAACAGCACTTCTTTGGCTGCAGCATGAGAAAGAGATCGACACGATCATAAGAGACGAAGACATCATGCTGATGGACGAAATGAAGATTCAGCCGGAAACAATAAAGAAGAGCAATGTTGGGAAGCTTCTGTCAATCAGTAAGATCTGCAACTACTTAAGAAAGCAGATAAATCTGAGAGATCCAAAAAGTTTGAGAAGGGGGAAATACAGTATCTGGACCGACTGGAATGATTATGTGGACATGATGAAAAAGCTGAAGATGGACACGAAAAACGAGCTTCTTTTAAAGCCAAAAGATGTCACAATGGCGCATAACGAGCTTGTGGCACGTCTGTCAATGAAGGAGAGCAAAAAGGAGATAAGAGCCAAAGAAAAGAAATTCAAAGCAGCGCAGAGCATTATGGCAGCAGGCGATCTCAAAAAATACGAATACGAAGGAGAAAAATACTGCATCATTGCTCCAACCGGGATAGAGGATATCTACAAAGAAGGTCTTGCATTAAAGCACTGTATCCACACATGCGACATCTACTTCCAAAGAATCGACATCAAGGAGACATATCTGCTGTTCCTGCGCAGGACGGAAGCAAGAGACACACCGTGGTACACTCTGGAGATTGAGCCGGGAGGGAATATCAGGCAGAAAAAGTCAGTATTAAATGAAGCATACAGCGATCTCGAAGATGCAATGCCGTTTCTGAAAGAGTGGCAGAAGTGGGTTAAAAAGAATCTGTCAAAAGAAGATAAGGAACTGGCCAAAAAGAGCGATAAGGCACGCAGGGACGGATACGCAAAGCTTAGGGCAGACAAGAAGATCATCTGGCACGGCAGACTCCAAGGAACACTGCTTGTGGATGCGCTGGAAGATGATTTCATGGAGGTCTAAATGGGATTTATATTCTTTTTTCTTGACGAGGTAGAAAAGAGCCTCACACCAAAAGAGCGGGAAAAGCAGGTCATGATCGAGAAAGCAATGAATCTAAAGCTCTATTGCGAATATGCCGTCAGCTGTTCCTACGGAGATATTGTCCTGATCATCTGCATGCTGCATGATTACGTGAAAACGTTGGACGAGATCAAAGGAGAGGATATCCAGTGGCAAGCGTACTACAGAAAGAAATTTTTAGATATGGCTGACAGGCTGGCCACGCAGATTGAATACGATTACGACGCTGCGCTCGAGAAATGTCAGAAGAAATGGCAGAAGAAAGAGAAAGAAAACGACATCGGAGAGGATGCGCTGGTGCTGGCTTTGAAAAAGGCACCAAAACAGAAGGAGGAGAAAAAATGAACGAAATCACATATCAGAAATCGTATCAGGAATACAAAGAAGAATTGAAGACAGAGCTCAACAGAACGGTTGAGAGCTTCGTCAGGATCGGCTACCTGCTAAAGGTAGCCAGGGACACAGACATTCTGAGTCAGTCAGAATATGACAATGTAGTTGACTTCGCAAAAGCGGAATACGGCATCGACAAAACGCAGGTCAGTCGCTTCATCCACATCAACGACAAATTCTCAGAAGGAGGCTATGCTGACCACCTGCTTCCGGAATACCAGGGATATGGATATGCCAAGCTTACGATCATGCTGCAGCTTCCGGATGCAATCAATGAGGAGTTATCACCGAAGTACAGCAAGACAGAGATTCAGACCATCAAAGATGAGCTTGACGAAGAAAGCAAGATCTCAGATATCGAGGTTGTGTTGGAGCAGCCGGCAGCAGGTGAGAGCATTATTGAAAAGGTAATCATTCAGCTTGCCGAGGATGAACCGGATCTGTACATAGCAATGCACGGTATCTTTGAGCGGTGCGAAGGAATCGAAGCGGTCAAAGAGCAGATGGTACCATCAGGCATCAAGACCTATACCGTCCGGGTAAAAGGCATAGGAAGAATGATGCTGATGCTGAGTGAAGACGCGGACGTCAAGATCGTAAACAGCAGGACAGGAGAAAAGACAGAAACATCTTGGCAGGAGCTGATGGATGCATGGGGAAATCTCATGCAGGCGGATGCGGATCCGAAGCAGACCTGGGAAAAGATGTTTTGCAGACAGTTTCCGAAAGAAGAGTCAGTTGCACCGGTGCAACAGCCCAAAAAGGAAAGTAAGGTCACGAAAGCCAAAAAACCGGAACCACAAAAGCCGCAAAAGCCTATAAATACCGAGCGTGAGCAGATCAAGGAAGCTCCGGCGGCAGCAGTCGAAGAGCAGGAAAAAGAAGAGCAGGAGGAAACAGTAGAAATCGTTCCGGAAAATAACGGAATTAAGGCAGAAAATAACGAAATCGTTCCAAAAAATAACGATAATACGGAAATCGTTCCGGAAAACGGGGAAATCGTTCCAAAAACAGATACAGAAGAGAAGTGCCAAAACTGCAGTTATTACGGAAAGTCAGCGGATGCACCTGAATCAGTACCAAATGATTGCATGTATGTTCCGGGAGAAGATAACAATTTCTGCGATAAAAAGCCGTGCGAAATGAATGAAGAAGAAGCGCCGCCGGCAGCAGTCCATGAAGAACCGGAAAAAGTGACAGGAGAAGTAGTCGAAAAAGTTGACTTTACTGAATGCGAAAGCGCAAAGAAAAAAAGAATTCAGATGATCAAAAAAGAGATCATGAAGGATATTGCCAGACTAAACGAGCAGACATTTTTGGAGCAGTGGGCAGGCGCTACGCTGACAGTAACAGATATCGAATTACAGCTACGTCAGGTCAAAGCATTACTGACAGAGGAGGAAGAAAATGGAAATGACGAATGATGAAATTGTCATGATGTACAGAGAAGCAAAAAACAAGAAACAGCAGATCAGGATTCTAGCAGAATTAAATTGCTGTTCAAAGGATGAGATTTTGAGAATCCTGAAAGAAGGAAATGTCAAAAGCACAGAGTTGCCGAGACAGAGAGCAAAGAAAGATGAAAAGGAATCACAGATGGAAATAGAAGCAAAACAGAGCGAGAAGAAAGAAGAAAAGAAACAGCACTTGCCAGAGTGCGTGAAGGAAGCAATTGCAAAACAAATGGTAGAAGAGCAGGAAGCGATAGACAGATATCAAACTGCAATCAGAGGACACGAAGAGAGACTGCAAGAATTGAATGAATTTCTGACAGGCAGGAAGATGGCATGAAAAAAAGAACTCGAAAATTACAGTTTGATAAAAAAACCACAGAAAAGATATGGGAACGCCAATATGGAGAATGTCTCTTTTGTAGCATCGATTATCACATGCAATCATCAACACAGATGGGATACGACATCAAAGACATTATGCACTTTATCCCAAGGTCGCAAGGCGGCCTCGGGGTAGAGCAAAACGGCGTACTGGGATGCCGGTATCATCACATGCTACTCGACAACGGCAACAAAGGACTGCGGGACGAAATGCTACAGATCATGGAAGAGCACCTGAGGATGTCATATCCTGGATGGAACAGAGAGGAGCTGATCTACAAGAAATGGTAGTAAATTGCACAAAATCCGTAATGAAGCAATGTAAATACAGTTTTGTAACGACTGCAGGGGGCGGAATAGGTTGTGAATACATATCAAAAACCGGTCACAGCAGGCCATGTCCGCCGGAAGCATGCACGTGCTTTGAGAAGAAACGCAAAAGAAGGAAGAAGAACGAAGATGGATTATGAAAAATACATCATAGACAGCATAAATACCATATCAGGAAGATACACACCGTACCAAGTTTTCTCGGACTGGATCACAATGACAGCAATCGCAATACAGAACAGTTGCACGATGAATCATGGAAAACTATACGAAGATCGTGAAAGCCAGTACAAAAGCATAGCTTCAAAATACAGTAAAAATGAACTAAAAACCATTTGCAATATGACAGGAGCGCTGGCCGGAGTATTCGAGGAGAGATTCGGAGATATCTTAGGAGAGATATACATGAAATCAGGATGCGGAAGCAAACAAACAGGGCAATTTTTCACACCATACCATCTATCCTACACAATGGCACAACTGGCATTCTCAAAGGAAGGAGAAAAAGAACGGTACGAACTCAATGAGCCATCAACAGGAGGCGGAGGATCCATTATAGCATTTGCGCAGATTTTAAAAGAAAACGGTATCAATTATCAGAGAAAGATGCACGTTGTCGCACAGGACCTGGACTGGAACGGCGTGTACATGACATACATACAGCTTTCACTGCTCGGAATTAAGGCGATTGTAGCACAAGGAGACACGCTGCATAAGCCATATGAAAAAGGATATGAAGAAAGGCTGGTATTCAGGACTCCGGCGGAGATGGGAGCATTGTTATGAGAGATGAATTATTACAAAAAATACTGGTTGCGTTGCAAAGCGAAGGGATAGACATAGAACGGGTGAAAAGCAAGCTGATCATCGCAATGGACGGATATGAGATCACAAGCAGATGCACAGAAGTCGCAGTAGTAGATGAAGATGATACAGAAAAATATATCAGGCTGTTTCTGATGAATAAAAGGGTGGCAGGAAGAACAGAAAATACACTGCACACATACAGGCAGACGCTAGATATGTTCTTCCGGGAATGTAGGAAATCACCGCTGGAAGTCACAGCGGATGATATCAAGATGTTTCTGGCCATCAAAGAGGTGAGGGACAATGCAAGCAAGAATTACTTGAAAGATTTGCAAAGACCGATCGGATCATTCTATACATGGATGCATAAAGAAGAACACATTGCAAGAAATCCAATGTACAAAGTGGAAAATATCAATGTGCCAAAAGTAAAAAGGAAAGCATTTTCAGAGCAGGATATAGAAAAGATGCGTATGGCGATCGGAGATAACCTGAGAGTCATGTGTATGTTCGAACTGCTTCTGTCTACATGGTGCAGGGCATCAGAAATATGTCAAATTAAAATAAGCGAGATTTCGGAAGACAGAGGGAGAGTCACGATACACGGAAAAGGGCAGAAAGACAGGATATGCTACATCAATGAAAGGGCAAAAATATATCTGAACAAGTATCTGGCGGAAAGAAAAGACAACAATCCCTATCTTTTCACGAATTGTACAACCGGAATAGGACAAGTAAAGGAATTTTATGAAAAAGTACACAAGGCAAAAGTGAAACAAAAAGACTGGTGGAAAGTGCCTGATCTCGTAGCGGATAGTCATATCGACAAAAGCTGCTTAGAAACACAGGTTAGAAAGTTAGGAAAAGAAGCCGGGGTAGAGAAAGTGCATCCGCACCGATTCAGAAGGACAGGAGCGACATTTGCACTTCGTAGAGGTATGCCGATTGAGCAGGTATCAAAACTGCTTGGGCATGAGAGCATACAGACAACACAGATCTATCTGGATATCTCAGAAAACGAATTAGAACAGAGCCACAAAAAATATGTTTAGGAGGAATGAAATGCAGGAAAGAATGATGAACGAATACCGCTTTAACTCAAAATTCCGGGAGTATGTAGACAAGTATTGCAATAAACACAAGATATCACCGGAAGCAGCCATGGAGCATAAGATTGTACGTCAGGTATATCTGGTGTATACGGAGGTGTGAGTATGACGGAGAGTGAAGTGAAATGGGAATATTGCAGAGCGATAGACCTTATTAAACGAATTAAAACAGAAGAAACGCATGAAAGATATATTGATAGACACAAGGCATTTGACCTTGCAATCAACGCACTTGAAAAGCAGATAGCGAAGAAACCTGATTGCATTGAAGATAAGATGTGGTGTTGTCCTGTATGCGATAACAATTTACTTCATAAGTGGATTAAATATCCTACAAGGTTAATGCCAAAATCAGAAGGACTTCCGCATTGTATGAGTTGCGGACAGGCAATAGATTGGAGTGATTAAGAATGAGTGATTTAATCAGCAGAAGTGAATTGTTGAAAGAAATAGAAAAGTATAAATTCGGTGCTATTTCTAATGATGCAGAGCGAGAATACATTAAAAAAACTATTTTGGATTTTATCATATGTCAGCCGACCGCCTATTCCGTTGAAAATGTCGTTGATGAATTGGAAAGCGAACTGGAAAAAGAGAATATAGCTATTGATTTAGAGAGGTAAAAATAAGACATGCAATTAACAGAAGCTATTGAACTAGGCATTGTTACAGTTGATGAAGATAGAAATCTTCATTATAACGGTCTTTGCAATGAATGCATACATAGTAAATGTACAGCTTATCCAGCACAATCTCATATGTGCATGAACGAAAAAAGTGAATGGTATGGATGTTTTCATGTAGATTATAGTTTGCAAAGATATGTAGATGGTTGTCATGTGTTTGAAAAGATAAACTGAAATTTGCAGAAGAGGAAGTGAAAGAGACATGATAGCACAGGAACCGTTGCGCATAGGTCAGAAGATATCTCTCACGAGGACGGATATCGAAGATAATGTACATAAAAAGGTCAAAGTAACATACCGGGTGAAAGAGGTATATCCGCATCACGTAGTAATCGAGAATGAGAATGGCATCCGCCGATCTATCACGAATGCGGAGCTAATGACGCTGGGATATGTTACGCAGCGCCAGTAGAACAGGTTACCAATATTATGATATATCACAGAATAAGCGCTGGCCGGCAGCAGTCGGCCGGCAGGAGGTGACAGGGGTTGACAGAAAAAGAACTGAACCAAAAGAAAAAGGACTACTTAAGGTCATACAAACCAATCGAGCGGCGCATCCGTCAGATTGAAGAGGACATACATAAGTTACAGCTGGAGGCGGATGCTTCGAGGGCAATCCAATATTCTGATATGCCAAAAGGATCATCAAATCTGCAGAGTCCGCAGGAAGCATACACAATAGCACTGGAAGAGGCAATCAATAAACGCACAGCATTAAAAGCGGAATATGTAAAGAAAAAAGATGAAATTAAGCAGACGATACACAGCATACATGATGAAGAGCTGGAGGAACTGCTTGAGTATAGATATATTAGCGAAATGCCAATAAGACAGATTGCAAAGAAGATAGGATATGGAACAGCGCAGACAAACAGACTGCTCAGCAAAGCATTAAAAGAAATAAAAACAGAAAAATTGAAAGATGATACAAAATGATACATTTGGATGTGCTATAATACTACTGTCAAAGGATGTTAAGAACCTCCAAATACTCAAATGAAAGGGAAGCAGGCAGAAATGCCGAGCTTCCTTTTTTGGTGGAAGAAATGGCAAAAGACTTTGCGAGAAGCTTCTACGCATCCAAGAGATGGGAGAAGTGCAGAAAAAGCTATATTGACAACAGAATAAACATTGACGGAGGGATGTGCGAGGAATGCCATAAGAATCTAGGATACATCGTACATCATAAGACAGCAATCACAGAAGCAAATGTATCTGATCCGGATGTGACACTGAGCCATGACAACTTGGAATATGTCTGCAAGGATTGCCATGACATGTTCGAAGGGCATGGACTTGTTGATAAGGTCAAGCCTTTGTTTGTATTCGATGAAGATGGTCAGCCAATTTCTTTGCGAGAGATTGACAAAAGCGCAGACTCCCCCCGTTGAAAAATCGGCAGAGTGCAGCCGCGGTGACCGTTACGCCAGCTTGAAAAAATACACATGGCATCATAAAGGGGGTGTGGTATCAGTGATCGAAGATGAAAAAATCTGGGAAGAAGAATGTCGAAGAGAAGCGCAGTATGACAGCGTTTCGGAATATTTAGAGAAACAAAAACGGATCAAGAAAGAGTTATCAAGACTAAAAAGATTATTCAAGGAAATTGACGAAAATAAGAAGAAATTAGTCGAATCTACGATGGAAGATGTCGCATTCCTTCGCGTGACCATGCAGGATCTAAGAGAAAACATCATACGTGATGGAACAACGACAGACTACAAAAACGGAGAGAATCAATACGGCACGAAACAGAGCCCGGATGCGCAGCTCTACTTGCAGATGTCACAAAAGCACACACAAGCAATGAAGGTATTGCTGGAGTGTATGCCAAAATCAAAAGTAACAGAGCAGAAGGATGATGGATTTGACAGTTTTGTTGCGGGGCGATGATGTATGGTAAGATATCCACTCTCATACAACCCGATCATGGAGTACTGGGAGAAGATCAGAACCGGAAAAATCAATGTATGTAGAAAGACGCGGCTTTGGTACAAATATCTGGCCGAAAAAATCAATCATCCATCAAAAGAAATGAAATATGACGCAAAGAGAGGAAATCACATTCTCGAATTTGCGGAAAGCTTCTGTTGTATCAGCAGCGGAAAAGGGGCTGGGAAACCGGTTGTATTGGAACTGTGGGAAAAAGCGCATCTGGCAGCAGTTTTTGGATTCATAGACGAGAACGGAAACCGGACATGCCGTGAGAGCATCCTGATCGTAGGAAAGAAAAACGGAAAGTCACTTCTTGCTTCGGTCGTTGGACTGTATATGTTACTGGCAGACAGCGAGAAAGGACCACAGATATATGCAGCGGCAACAAAGAGGGATCAGGCGAAGATCATCTGGATGGAAGCAACCAGAATGGTTAAAAAATCACCGGCGCTACTGAAAAGAGCAAAATGCCGCGTAGGAGATATTTCTTCAGAAGACTACAACAACGGGACATACAAACCACTGGCAAGTGATTCAGACACACTGGATGGTCTAAATATACATTGCGCCCTGATGGACGAGATCCATCAGTGGAAAGCAGGAAAAGCACTCTATGACATTTTAGCGGACGGTGTTTCAGCAAGAACACAGCCGCTTATCTATATCACATCGACAGCAGGAACGATTCGAGAGGATATATACGACGCAAAATACGATGAGGCAGAAAGGATCATTAACGGTCTGTTTGATAAAGACGGATACAAAGACATTCACGTATTTCCATTTATCTATGAACTGGACGAAAGGAAAGAATGGACAGAGGAAAAAGCATGGTACAAAGCGAATCCGAATCTGGGAGTCACAAAGACACTGTCATACCTGAAAGGGAAGGTTGCAAAAGCATTAGCAGATCCAACGCAGGTAAAGAACCTTGTCTGCAAGGAATTCAACATCAGGGAGACAAGCTCAGAGGCGTGGCTGACATTCGAACAGCTGGACAATAAGGCGAAATTTGACTTAAAAAAGCTGAAGCCAAGATACGGTATAGCCGGATGCGACTTATCAAGCACGACAGACTTGACATGTGCAACAGTAATATTCCGCGTGCCGAACGACGAGCACATCTACGTGCTTCAAATGTACTGGATACCGGAAGATCTTTTAGAGAAGAGAGTCAGGGAAGATAAGATACCGTACGATATCTGGGAGCAACAAGGACTACTCAGGACATGTCCCGGTAACAAGGTCCATTACAAATATATCGTGCAGTGGTACGAGGAAGTGCAGAACGAGATGGACATCTATCTGTACAAAGGCGGATATGACAGCTGGTCAGCAAGCTATTTTGTGGAAGATATGGCAAACACGTTCGGCAAGAGCGTGATGGAGCCAGTCATCCAGGGCAAGAAAACACTATCTGCTCCAATGAAATCTCTCGGGGCTGATATGGAAAAGAAACTGATCGTATACAACAACAACCCGATCCTGAAGTGGTGTCTCGGGAACACGTCGATTGATATCGACAAGAACGGCAACATACAGCCATGCAAGGGAAATATCGGAACACGAAGAATTGACGGACTGGCAAGCCTGCTGGATGCCTATGTTACATATGAGAACTACTTGGAAGATTATTTGAGCATGATTTAAGAAGTTGAACCGGTGCAACTCAGAAAGGAATATAAATGGGACTATTCAACAAAAATCAGAAGAATGTTTCCACGGATGCGGTATACAAGATGATTACAGACTCCGGTAACGGATTTTATTCGTGGAACGGAAATCTCTATCAGTCTGACATTGTCAGAGCTTGTATCAAACCAAAGACGAAAGCACTCGGGAAATTGATAGCCAAACATATCAGAGAATCAGAGACGGAAAGTGGAAAGAAGCTTGAGGTCAATCCGGTAGTATACATCAGAATGATGCTTGATGAACCGAACGAGTTTATGAGTTTTCAGGTAATGATCGAAAAGACAGCAAATCAGCTTGCACTCAACAACAATGCTTTCGTGTTGATATTAAGAAATCAATTCGGGAATCCGGTTGGCTTATATCCGATCACATGCTCCGGAGTAGAGGCAAAATATGATTCTGATGTACTTTATCTGAAATTTTATCTGATGAACGGAAAAATCATGACAATTCCGTATTCAGATATCATCCATATACGTGATGATTTTACGAACAACGATTTGTTTGGTGAAAGTCCGATTCATGCTCTCAAAGAGATCATGAACACAATCAGCGTGGCAGATCAGGGAATCGTAAAAGCAATCAAAAACGGATCAGTTATCAGATGGCTTCTGAAATTCACAAATGCGATGCGCCCGGAAGATTTGAGAACGAACGCAGAGCAATTTGCAGAGAATTTCCTGTCCATGTCAAGCAGTACGAACGGAGTGGCTGCTACAGACGCGAAAGCAGAAGCACAGCAGATCACGCCGCATGACTACGTGCCAAACGCAGCTCAGAATGCCGGGCAGATCAAGAGGGTTTATAACTTCTTCAATACAAACGAGAAGATTGTCAACTCCACATATACAGAAGATGAGTGGATTGCGTATTACGAATCTGTAATCGAGCCGATTGCACAGCAGATGGCAAATGAATTTACAAGAAAGCTGTTTACCAGAAAAGAACGTGCTTTCGGGAACAGAATCATATTCGAGAGTAGCAATCTGACATACGCAAGTATGTCAACGAAACTGAATCTCGTACAGTTCGTAGACAGAGGAGTTATGACACCGAATGAGGTAAGGTACTATTTGCAGATGGCACCGATTGACGGAGGAGATAAGGCACTTCTGAGAAAAGATACAGGAACGCTAGCGGACGGAGGTGATAACAATTGAAAAATGTAAATGTCAAAGGGACGATCGTGTCAAGCGATGACAAGTGGATCTATGACTGGCTTGGATTATGAAGCAACAGCTCCGGCAGATATCGAGAGAGAAATCAATGACGCGCAGGGTGATGACATCACATTTGTTGTAAACTCAGGCGGCGGAGATGTATTTGCAGGAAATGAGATCAATTACATGATTTCACAATATAAAGGCAATACAACAGCTGACATTGTAGGAATCGCAGCAAGCATTGCAACCGTAATCTGTTGTGGTGCTGATACAGTCAGAATGGCAGCAGGCGCACAGTACATGATTCACAACGTATCAGGAAGCGCGAGCGGTGACTATAGAGAGATGGATAAGGCGAAGTCAATTCTTCTCAATGCAAACAAGACCATCTCAAACACGTATAGGCTTAAAACAGGAATGACGGAAAAAGAACTGCTCGACCTTATGAACAAGGAAACATGGATGGATGCGGCAAGAGCGGTAGAGCTTGGATTTGTCGATGAGATCATCGGAGATAATGGCATTCTTACAAGTCAGAAGCCTGTACTGTATAACGCAGGATGTGCAATTCTCGTCAGCGAAGAGCTGAAAGAGAAAATCAGAAACCAGATTAAAAATCCGATTGCAAATCAGGATATTTTAATAGCACGAAACAAATTAACCATCGAAAGAATGAGAGGAGAAAGATTATGAAATTCATGAACGTAATCAAGAAATTCGCAAACAAGAACGAAATGCTTGCATTCCGCAATCAGATGCTGGATGAAGCAGAAGCACTGCTCGGAGAGGGCAAGATGGAAGAGTATGAGGCAAAACTTGCAGACGTTAAGACATTCGATGCCGAATACGAGCAGTACACAGAGAATCAGGCAAACATTGAGGCGCTGAGAGGCGCTGCAAAAGTTGGAAATGTACTGACAGATGCATCAAAAGAAGGAGTAGTTGCAGCAGTAGGACAGCTTGCGGGACAGGAAGACATGGAATACCGCAAGGCATTCATGAACTATGTGTTGAAAGGAACACAGATTCCGGCGGATTTCGCAAATTCAGATGCGTATACTACGACACCGGATGTCGGAGCCGCTATTCCGAACACAATCATCAATAAGATTGTAGAGAAAATGGAAAGTGTTGGCGGAATCTACGCAAAGCTTACAAAGACATTCTACAAGGGCGGCGTGACTGTTCCGACATCAGCAGCTAAGCCGGTTGCAACATGGACAACAGAAAGAGGCGGATCTGACAAACAGAAGAAAGCACTCGGTTCAATCACATTCTCTTACCACAAGCTCAGATGCGTAGTATCTGTTTCTATCGCAGTTGCAACAGTTACGCTGGATGTATTTGAGGCAACGCTCGCAAAGAATGTGGCAGATGCCATGATCAAGGCAATAGAGGATGCGGCATTTAACGGAGAAGGTGCTTCTGCAAATCAGCCGGAAGGAATCTTGAAGAAAGAAGCTCCGGAAGGACAGACTATCAATATCGCAGAAGGAAGCAATCCGACATACAAAGACGTCTGTGCTGCAGAAGGTGCTCTGCCGGAAGCATACGAAGTAGGAACAGAGTGGTACATGAAGAAAGCTACATTCTACAACAAGTTTGCAGCAATGACAGATAATAATGGACAGCCAATCGCAAGAGTAAACATGGGGCTTGACGGAAAGCCGGAAGCTGCACTGCTTGGAAGGAGAGTAAACTTCACAGAGTATGTACCTGCATTTGCAGCAACTGTAGAAGCAGATACGCCATTTGCATGCATGTTCAACTTTGCAGATTATATCCTGAATACAAACCTTCAGGTAACAATCAAAGAGTACGAAGATCACGATACAGACGACCAGATCAAGAAAGCAGTAATGCTTGTTGACGGCAAGCCTGTAGATCTTGGCTCACTTGTAGTGATGCAGGTAAAAAACGCATAAACGCTGGTAGAGCTAAGACTTACACACAAGAAGAATTAGGATCCATGACAGTAGCCGAGATTACTGCCTTGGCTACTGAGCTTGGATATTCTATCAGCGGCAGCACAAAAGCGGCAAAGATTGAAAGCTTCTTAAATGCTCAAGCCGCAAGTGAATGAGGTGATTAAGTGATCACAGCGGAAGAAATCAGGAAATCCATGAGGATTTCAAGCAGCAACTTGGACGATGAGATCAAAAATACCATGGAAGCCTGCCTGCTCGATATGGAGCGGGTAGGCATTGCAGTGGAATCGCAGGATAAGCTTATGGACAGAGCAATTACACTGTATTGCAAAGCTGATTTTGATTACCAGGGAAAAGGAGAAAGGTATCAAAAGAACTATGAACAGCTCAGAGATGCAATGAGTCTTTGCGAAAAGTACAGGAAAGGGGATTCGGAAGATGTATGACGAAACCATTTACTTGATTTCAAAAGAATCCACTGGTGAAAAAGACGAATACGGAGACGATATTCTGAAAATCGTGAAAAATCCTGTATTTGCCGAGAAAAAATCAGTCAAGCGTACAGAGTTCTATCAGGCGCAGTCATCCGGGTACAAGCCGGAGATTGTCTTTGAGCTATCTGACAGCATCGATTATGACGGGCAGTCGGAAATCGAGCATGACGGAATAACGTATAAAGTACTGAGAACATATGAAACCGGTACGAAAATAGAAATCGTGTGCTATGGAGGTATCAAAAATGCCGGTGCCGAAAAGTGTAACGAAAATCAATAAGAACGGGATCACATTCAAATCTGATGTGGACAAAGCAAATTACTTCCTGTATGAGTTGTCAAGGGCAGCTCTTCGTGATGTGGCAAAGTTAGTCAAAAAGAGATTTCGTGAGAAATATTACGGGACATTCAGACGGGTAACCGGACAGGCACCAAAAGCGAATGCATACAATGTCTATTCGAAAGAACACACGAAGAAACCGAGAGTCGACATCGGATTTGAGCATTCCAGCAGAAAAAAGACAGTGCTTGGTTTCTATGCGAGGTTTCAGGAGCTTGGAACGCAAAACGGAAGGCGGTCAAAAAAGAACAGTAGCGGCGTGCATATGAGAGCGCGGGGAATGTTGCAAGATGTCATCGATTCAAGTGTTGCGGATATTGTAACGATAGAAAGCCAGTATCTGAGTGGACTGGAAGAAGAAGCAAGAGCGCTGTCTCTGATCGGAACGGAGGAAGAGATGACAGATGAGAATGAATGAGGCATTAGAAGAAGTGCTTTCCAGCCGAGAGCTTCCGGCATACGCGAACGAAGCGCCGGCGGATGCAAAATATCCGTATGCGGTATTTAAAACAAAGCGCATAACATCCGGAACAATCTGCCAGTATCGCATGACGGTCAATGTGTGGGATCAGCGCGACACATGGAACCGCGCAGAAACGCTCGCAGATAAGCTGGAAAAAACCATAGACCATACAAGATTCGAATTTGATTCCGGGGCAGGCATGATTTACAAAGACACATGCGAATCAAATGTAGTAGAAGACAAGAAACTGAAAAAAGTAGAAATGACTTTTGAAATCAGAACAGTAGAAGAATAGGAGGAAGCAGATGTTTAAGAAAAAGAGCTATAACGGTCTGACAGGAAAGACGAAAGAGCATCTTTTGCTTGACGCAGGTGCGTTTTTCAAAAATTTTGTTGTCGGAGAAGATACCTATGAGACAGCAAAGACAGCAGGAAAGATTCTTGGCGCTACAAAAGGCGGCGGAGAATTTAGCGCAAAGCCCAATATCCGGCAGATTGAGATTGATGGAGTAAAAGGTGCTGCGAAAGGTATGGAAGTGATCGATTCATGGGATGTTTCGATGAAAGCAAATCTCATTGAGATCACGAAAGAGAGCATTGTCTCTTCTCTTTGTGCAGCGACTGTAGATAGCGCATCAAATGATGATTATTACGTCATCAAAGGAAAAGAATATATTGATGATGAAGATTACACAGAGAATATCACATACGTAGGGACCATCAGCGGTTCCGATAAGCCTGTCATTGTTCAGGTATTCAATTCTATCAACACGGAAGGTCTGACACTTGCTACGCAGGATAAATCAGAGACGGTAATTGCAGCGGTATTCAAAGGACACTATGCAGAGGACGATGAGAATCCGCCATTTGCTATCTATTATCCAAAAGAAGCTCCGGCAGCAGCGCAGACATCCGGAACAAAAACGGAATAATAATTTGAGATATGGAGGTACTCACATGCGAAAACTCAACTTAAAAGACGTTATTAAGACAGCAAGAATCATCAAAAAGGCGAATCTCCGAGAGGAGATCCGCCAGTCGATGAAAAATTACTCTGATTCCGTAAAAGAAGGGATTAAAGATTTCATTCCGGTAAAAACCGGAGACAGCGAAGAAGATATGAAAAGGTATCAGCAGGAGCTTGAAACCTATTCCGCAAAGCTCGCCATCGCAAAATCAGAGGCATCATTCGCGAGCGGAATTGATGCGGTCATGATTTTAATTGACGCGGCGGCAAATGAGACAGTAGAAGATGCAGTATATGACTTATTTGCCGGAATAACGGAAAAATCAAAAGAGGAAATCAGCAATCAGTCGCTGGATGCGCTGATGGATGACATAGAGAAGATTGCGAAGGAAAATGACTTCGCAAATTTTATGAAACGAGTGAATCAGTTAGTGGATCTATAGAAGATCTGCTTGATTTACTCTATTCAAGATATCAGGGAGCCGCGAGAGAAATCTTATGTATGCCGTACGAAGATGCATTGCGGCTTTTAGAAAAAGCGGTGGAAGAGAGGTATAACGAGCGGTTGTGGCAAAGATGGGTAGCAGGACCACAGCACGTTATGTCGTTTGAGGACTTCAAAAAAGAGATAGAAGGACCTGGAGAAGCTGAAGGAAAAGAGCAAAGTGTAGATGATATCATGAAAAAGGTAGAATCCATACTAGACGGAACGTATATAGGTGTAGAAGATGAAGATATTTGATCTGTTCGGAAGTATATATGTGAATACGGATGAAGCTGAGAAATCGCTTTCGAAGACAGAAAACGGATTCGAGAAAGTCGGAAAGAAATTTGCGAGCGTAGGAGGAAAAGTTTCAAAATTTGGTGGAAACGTATCGAAAGTTGGAGCTGGACTGACAAAAGCAGTCGCCGGAGGAGTCGCTGCTGTAACCGGTGGAGTTGCAGCAGTAACGAAATTTGCAGAATCAGCATCAAGCGCTGCGGATAATATCGACAAGATGTCTCAAAAAATCGGAGTATCGAGGCAAGCATATCAAGAACTTGATTTCATCTGTTCTCAAAGCGGAATGAGCGTCGATACGCTACAGTCAGGAATGAAAACACTTGTATCAGCAATGGACAAAGCCGCTTCAGGAACAAAAGCAAATGTAGAACAGTTTGATAAACTCGGCGTTTCTGTAACAAATGCAGATGGTTCGCTCAGATCACAGGAAGAAGTGATGTGGGAGGTTTTCGAAGCATTACAGGGAATGTCAAACGAAGCGGAAAAGGCAAGATTAGCGTCACAGTTATTTGGAAAGTCTGGGACAGAACTCATGCCTCTGTTAAACGGAGCATCAGGTTCAATCGAGGAAATGAAAAAGAAAGCGCATGATCTTGGTCTTGTACTTTCTGATGATGCAATAGATGCCGGTGTAAAACTAACAGATACAATGGATCAAGCGAAGAGAGCGCTTAGTACAGTCGGGTTAACACTAGGAACAGAGCTGATTCCATATGTCCAAAAAGGAGCAGAATATGTAATCAAGCATATGCCGGAAATCAGAGAAGGAGCAAAAAGCGTTGCAGAAGTAATAGGAGAGATAGGAACAAAGGTAGGAGGAGTCATTAAATGGTTTTCAGAACTTGACGAAGGGCAACAAAAGACAATCCTGAAGATGGCAGGAATTGTGGCAGCAGCCGGACCGGTATTAACGGTAATCGGGAAAGTCATAACAGTAGGAGGCGGCTTAATATCAGGAGCCGGAAAACTGTCTACGGCAATTAGTGGGATATCAAGTGCGACAGGTTTACTGAGCGGCGGAATGAAACTATTACCAATGCTGTTTAACCCTGTCACGCTAGCAATCGGACTTGTAGTGGCAGCAGGCGTTGTACTTGTAAAAAACTGGGATTCAATCAAAGAAGCAGCAGGGCTTTTAAAGGAAAGGATCGGAGAGCACTGGGACAACTTAAAAGAAAAGACTTCTGAGGCATTTGGAAATATAAAAGAGAGTATCACGAACGCAATCGATGAATCAGGTACAAAAGAAAGACTTGACGCAATCAGACTTGCGTACGAGGAAAACGGAAGAGGAATTGCAGGAATCATCGCTGCACAGCAAGAAGCGCAAAAACAGATATGGGGAGCAGGGTATGATGCAATCAATGCCTTGACTAGTGGAAAATTAGAAGAAATCAGACTGAAATTTGAAGAAAAGATGGGAAATGCAAAAGATGCAGTTTTTTTGGCGATAGAGAAAATCAAAGGATTCTTCAATTTTGAATGGAAATTGCCGGATATTAAGCTGCCGCACTTCTCCATGGATGGATCATTTTCTCTAAATCCACCATCAGTACCAAAATTATCGGTAGATTGGTATGCAAAAGCCATGAATAGTCCAATGATCATGACAAAACCGACGGCATTTGGGATCAATGAAGATGGTGAAGTTATGGCAGGTGGAGAGACTGGAAGCGAAGTCGTAAGCGGAACGGATACGCTTATGGGAATGATACGGAGAGCGGTATCAGAAGTTCAAGGAATGTCAAAAGAAGAGCTGTACAATGTAATCGTGACTGCTGTGGCATATGTACTACAAAACTATGGCATGCAGCTTATGATTGGTCTGGATATGGATAAAGACGAACTGTTTAAAGATATCGTCCTGAAAAACAACGAATTTAAAAAAATGCACAGTGGGAAATCAGCTCTGTCTGACACGGTTTATGCGTAAGGAGTAAAGCATGTATCAGGGATACAGGATCAAGATAAACGGAATCAAAGTGAATAATACCATGATCGCACGCGGCACCTATAGCATAAGCACGACAGGCAGAGTGATTGATTCGTGGGAAGACGCGGATAAAATCAAGCATGAGGTTTTGGCAAAAAAGAGAAAAACGACAATATCTTTTGAGCTTCGGGAACACAAATCATCAGAGCATGCGGAATTCATTCGTATGGTAGAAAAAACGGAAAATGTACCGGTAGAGTTTTACGATGATAAGACTGATTCATATACATCGGGAACATTCAAGATGGACACAGTCGAATTTTCACACAAAAACGCAACGAAAAAAGAAATTACATACAACAGCACAAAAATATCTCTGGAAGAATATTAGGTGATAACATGTTAAAGGTTTCAGATCAAGTCAAAACTGCATATTCCAAAGAGACAGCCGACAGGCGTCTTGTCGTTATATTTCCGGAAATCGGCAGTGGCGGTCTGATACTGCAGCATAGCCAGATCCGCACAGAGACGATGCAGCTGACAGAATCCATACTGGATCAGGACAGCATTGAATTCATCGGATGCATATCGTCTCAGTTCAAGCTAACAATCGATTCCATTCCGCAGAAGCTTAAGGGAAAGAAGATTGTGGTATCAATATACACGGATGACACGGCATCTGAGCCGGTGAAGCTCTTCACAGGCACGGTAGACTCAGATGAGCGCACAGGGAATAAGCGGTCAAAGGAAATCATCGCATACGATGCCCTCTACAGCCTCACAGACTACGACGTCACAGACTGGTTCAATACGCAGGTCGCATTATTGGAATCCGGCAAGACCGTTACAATCAAGCAGTTCCGCAATCGCCTATTCCAGCATTTGGGAATCACGCAAAAGAAAGCCAATCTTGCAAACGACGGATTTTCTATTAAAAAGCTCACAAACATGGTCAAAGGCGATGATGCAGAGGAGACGGACACAGAGGAAGAAGAGAAGATATATGCGCTTGACCTTATAAAGGCGCTATGCCAAATCAATGGAGTATTCGGCATCATAGACAGGCAAGGCAGATTCGCTTACAGGCGGCTCGGAGTTGACAATGAGAATGACGAAGGAGCATATCCAGGCGTTGACGAGAATGGCGGTTTGTATCTGCCGTTCATTCCCGGTGTCGGATCAGTCGATACGCTGACAGATGCGACGCATTACGCATCCTACAGAAGCGTGTCATATGAGGATTACGAGGTCAAAGGCATCCAGCGTGTATATGTACGTCAAGACGATAAATCAAAAGCCGGATACGCAGGAACTGATAAGAAATATCGGTACTATGTGCAGGGCAACCGCTTCACGCTTGGAACATCAAAAGCAGATAGATGCGGCATTGCAGAGAATATCTACTTGAAAGTCAAAGGCGTCACATACACACCATTCACGGCATCTTGCATTGGATTGCCATATCTTGAAGTCGGAGATCCTGTAAGCTTTTATGTGTACGACTTTGAGGAATCCGACAAGCAAGGCAAGGATGTATATGTTATGAAGAGCTTCTATGTCCTGTCAAGAACGTTAAAAGGCATACAGAGCATGACAGATACCTTGTCGGCACAGGGCGAAGAGAAACAGCGCAGATTCGTGTCTGATTTAGGCATTCGGGAAGATGTATCAACCTCAGAGCTTAAGGAACAGGTCGACAAGAATACATACGATATCAGCTCGCAGGGTAATAGAATAAGTGAACTGGAAACAGGCGGATGGAATTTTGTGATGGTGGATACGATTCCATCAAGTCCGACACCGAAAACAGTATACTTCGTGAAGGGAACAGCAGGGTGATAGTATGCGGAAAAGGACAACAAGGATATTTCCGGACGGAAAAACAGAATGTAATGAGGTATATGCGCCATTCTCGGATGGATGGCAATACTGTGATGCTATATATAAATGTGACGAAGTAGGAACAATGACATGCCTGTGGAAGAAACTTGCCGAAGAAACATATATCGGTGTATTCCAATCAGTCAAATGGTATGTAACATGGAAAAATAAGCTCTATGCGTTCGCTAAGGTCTACAAAGGCGGAACCGGAGTGGTCGCGCATGAAGGTGATTTCCTTGAATACGACTACCAAACAGGAAAGTGGTATGTGGTTAAAGAGCTTGGGAAAACACCATTTTGCCCTGACGGATTAATTATGACTGATGAAGGCGCATTCGGAAGTAGCGGATATAAAGGGTATTTCTTGGACTTTAAAGGAAATGACTATACTCTCCCTGTTGATGATGAAATACTTAATTTTTATGCCAACGGAACAACAAACGTTTACACGAACAAAGGATATTATGATTCGAGAGGTTATATTGACTACGAAACAGGAGATATCATAGCGACATATGGCACTTATTATCTGACAATGTTTTTTTACAAAGAAAATTACATCTATGGATTCGGTCACAAAAAAAATAGCGACGGAACATTCACGGATGATTTTTATTTAGTGAGATTTATACCAAAAACAGAAAGCATAGTCGCGGAAGAGATTGGGTTCCTCGAATATGGAATACCTAATGGCTATGATTATGGATTTGGTTTTTTTCACAACGGTGAAACCGTATATCAGTACTCTTTGACATATAAACGACCTACGGCGATAGGACAAAGTTATTCGGACTACAAGCTGACAGTATACGATGGTATCAGTTTCAACGAAAAGATGGTTGTTTCGGATAATTCTTACACTATAAATTTAGTGGCGGTAAGTCCAGACGAGAAGATATTCGCTTTTTGCATTTCAAAAAAATACAATTATTACGTGAAAATAGGAACAAACGGAGACGAAATTCTTGTGCCGGAAAAAGCATATGGTTCATCAATGGATTTAAGTTTATTTCACTTTGTCGAGGATTTAAATTACAAAGGCACAGACGAAAACGACAAAAAATATGACCTGTACTACTTCACGACGAAGCTGACCGGAACTGATCCGGGAGACATTAACACAGGAATGATATATGAAAGGTAGGTAACACATGAGTACATACACGCAACAATATACAAGACCATACGCAGATGGATATAAGGACAGACCTGACGAAAGCACACCGGAATATGCAAGATACATCAATGCAAGGGATGATGCCTTGCTGAGAATAGAAGCATTCTTGGCAGCATTGCAGATACCTGAGAAGCTGTCTGAGCTTGTCAATGATGAGGGATTTATCAAGAATACCGTCAGCAACCTTGCTAATTACTACTTAAAATCAGAGACCTACGCACGCACAGAGACCTACACGCAGGCAGAGGTACAAGCTCTCATTGCGGATGCAGTCTCAAAGGTTTCGGGCAAGCTCAATATCTCTGTTGTGGATGCTCTGCCAACGTCTGACATCTCCACAACGACATTCTATCTTGTACCGAAAGAGACCGCACAGGAGAAGAATCTGTATGATGAGTACATCAACACGGACGGAAGAGAAAGCGGCTGGGAGCTTATCGGTGCGGTATCGACTGAAATGAACCCGTCTGACTTCTACAAAAAACCAGAAGTAGATGCGCTGCTTGACAAAAAGGTAAGCAAATCAGACCTCGTACAGAGTAAGTTTGTTGGAACAAAGGCGGTCATCGGGGGACAAGTTGGTGGTGCTGACGATGTAAATTATGTATTTATGTGTTTCAAAGAAAATGTTGGCGATATTGCATCTACATCTAATGGTACTGATCCAGTACCATTTACTGATATAGAAACCAACGGATTAACAGTAGAAAATTATAAAGTTAAATTGGTAGAAGGCCGTAAATATTTTATTATTGCGTCTGTTCAAAATCCTACATCTCACTATATAAACATTTGCAACAAAGATGGTATTTTTGTAATGAATGGTAGTGATGGAAATTATCAAGCAACCACTCAAAGCTGTATATATACTGCGCAAAAAGACGATGTTATTTATTTAGGCGTTACTAATGGCAGCTCAGGTGCAGGTTCTCTGCGAAGAAATTCAACATTTGCAGTTGTAGAATTATCTGGAGGAAGCTCTAGTGCAAATGTTATGCATAACTACAGCACGGAAGAAAAAGTTATTGGAACCTGGTACGACGGGAAGACGTTATATGAGAAAGGATATTTAATACAAAATGCGGTTATTCTTACAACAGAATGGGTAAATATTATTCAAATATCTGATCCTGTAGATAATTTGGCTGGTTGGAAAATATATGACCCAAATTATGTAAACAACATGTATTTGATTAGATATAAAAACGGATATTTGCAAGGTTTCGCAGCTATTGGAACTCTAGGAATAAACGAAGGAAGTTATATCACAATCCAATACACCAAAACCACAGACACCGCAACAGCCTAAGAAAGTGAGGGATAACGAATGGAACAGGTAAATACTCTTGAAATAAACGGAGAAGAACGTGAGATTGCGGATGCGGTTGCGAGAGAGCAGATTGCAACGAACGCACAGAACATTGCCAAGAATGCAGAAGGGATTGCTGGTTTAAATGATAGTTTATCTGTTATCGGTAAGTGCAAAAACTTATTAAATCCTACGCTTGCTACTACTAAACTGAATGGCGTGACTTGTACAGCAAATAGTGATGGAACTTATACTTTGAATGGTACAGCAACAGAACAAACACTTTTTGGAATAGAAAGCACAGTAAAATATCCATCTGGTACATATAAATTAGTTGGTTGTCCAATTGGCGGTAGTAGTACAACTTATTCAATGATAATGTCACCTTCAAATGGTATGAATTATTATGATTATGGAATAGGTGTAACAAGAACGACAACAATAGAAGATATTATTTTTGTTGGCATTCTTGTTGAAAGTGGGCAAACGTTAAATAATGTAACTTTCAAACCGATGCTTACAGAAGATTTATCATCCACATATGACGATTTTGTACCATACACAGGTGACGGTGAAACACTCACACATGATGTTTCCGTATTAAAGAGTGATTTATCGGATTGTTGCAAAAAATCAGACATCACAACAAATGAGACACTGATCGGGACGTTTAATGGAAAAAATTATTACCGAAGACTATTTACAGGAATCGGAGCTTCCGGCAGTAGCGTAACCGTCAATGTAGGAGAAAAGATTGAAATATATAACTATTACGGAAGAGCATATACATACGGGCAATCCGGAGCGAGTGACGTGAAATACCCAATCCCAAATAAGAATTACTACATTGATAGTCAGAACGCAAGCGAAACAAGTTTCCAATTAACAATTCCGACAAGCTCTGATACGAGGAAGATCGATTTGGTTATCGAATATACAAAAGTAGATGAGTAAAAGTAAACATTTAGCGAACTAAAGAAAGAACTCAAACGATAATAGAAGAACTGAAAAAGCAACTCAAATAAATTTGGGATAAGTTGTATGAAAATGCAAAGGGAGGAATATCAATTCATGGAAAAACAAAAGGTACTTATAAGCATCATTCTCGGCGCAATCAGCGCATTCGCAAAGCAGTATGCTCTCATCATCACATTCGTGTTGGTAGCAGTCATTTTCGACACGATAACAGGGCTTATCGGCTCGAAAGCAATTGGAGAGAAGATTACATCCGAGAGAGGACGGAAAGGATTCTATAAGAAGATTATGTTATTCCTCGCACTATGCTTCGGATTCTTTCTTGATTTCTTCATTCCGTTCGTTATCAGCAGAATCGGAGTGACGATTCCGGTCAGCACAGCCATTTTCGGAATGATAATCGGTTGCTACATAGTCATGAATGAGTGCATTTCAATCTGTGAGAATATCTTCAAGGCGAATCCGTCAATCCTGCCAAAATGGATTGTAAAGATGCTCACGTCTGCAAAAGAGCAGATTGACAGAAAAGGGGATGATGCGAAATGAGTAAGAAGATAGGACAAGAAGGGCTACATCTTATCATGCAGTTCGAGGGCTGCAGACTGACGGCATATAAGCCGGTAACAACGGAAAAATATTATACGATAGGATATGGCCATTACGGACCTGACGTCGCGAAAGGCATGAAGATATCCATGGCGCAGGCTGAAGCATACCTCATTGCGGACTGTCAGAAATTCGCAAATTACGTGGATAATAAGACATATGTGCCTATCACATTGAATGATAACCAGAGAGACGCGCTGATCAGCTTCGCTTATAACTGCGGACAGGGCAACCTTAAAAAGCTCTGTGCCGGCAGAACTGCGATGCAGATAGCAGATAAGCTGCTTTCATATAACAAAGCCGGCGGAAAGGTTCTGGCAGGACTGACACGGCGGCGAAAGGCAGAGCGTGAGCTGTTCCTTAGTCCGTGCGGCAATATTGCGACGTCGCAACCCATGAGCTATGCTATTGGTGGGAACTATACAACGAAAGTCAATCTCAATGTCAGGACATCGGCTGCAGGGAATATGAAGAAATGGGACAAGCTGACGGTATCTGGAAAGAGCCACTCACTCAATCAGAGCGGATATGCAGTGCTGAAGAAAGGTACCGTTGTGACATGCAAGGAGATCAAGAAGCTGGGGGAATCAATATGGATGCGGATCCCGTCCGGATGGATCTGCGCAAGGAGCGGGGATAAGGTGTATATTGGATGATTTGCACACGAAATGCACACGAATTTATGAAAGTGCCTTATAATAGGTAAGAATAGCACTTTTTACAGTTGTTCGACTCCCCTCGGCTCCATTTGCATGTAAAAATGACGAACTCACTAATGGGTTCGTCATTTTTGCGTTACATGGATCATCTTCTCGCTTCGTCATATCCTTTTTCAAACATTTCACAATACTCTTCATAACTCATATTGCATCACGTCCTTTTATATGTCTTATAACTTATTTTATCACAAAAGAAGAACTCAATCATTTTGAACACTCCGACAACTTCGGACAAAAATGATATTGAAAAAACATATAAGAAACGGCGATATATCCGCTTGTCTACTGCCCACAAATGATGTAAAATAAAGCTCTAAAAGGGATGGTGAGTGTTTATGGCAGAAGAGAAGCAGGTGTATATTGTCGGCGGCATCGCATTCCATGACATGGAATCGGCAAAGCTGGCGCAAAATGAATTAAAACGCATAGAGCTGTTGGATGAGAAGATGGATTACGGTGATGTGGAAAGCGTGGCAGCGGTCTATGACAAGGCATGCAAAAACAACATTTTTAAGACACCAATCGGAATTTCCTATATGATGCGGCTGCAAAACTGTCTGGTGCAGAATCAATACCCGGGAATTTCGGAGATGCCTATACCGGTGCAGACAGAATATGGCGGCAGTGCTGCCGGCAGACCGGCGGAAGGCAGCCGTGAGCAAAACGAAAGTGTTTGGAAGGCAAGACTTGACAGGAGCCGTGAAGAGGTCAGAAAGTGCAGGGATAAAATCCGTATCTCAGTCATGGTGAATATACTGTTGTTCTTCCTTGTAATAGCGCTTTTTGTCATCAGCCAGACCGGGAAAAATCCCACCATACTCAACTATCGTTCCAAGGTAATCGATCAATATGCACAGTGGCAGCAGGAACTTGAGGAGAGAGAACAGATAGTCGAGCAGAAGGAAGCGCAGCTCGGCATAAAATAAAAGATAGGGGATATTTCACAATTTCTTCATAATGACGTGATAAGATATGATAGGAATCAAGTCGTGCAGACAATCGGTCTAAAAATAGAGTAAGCGATAGAAGGAATGGTTTTATGGACAGAACAAAGATTTTAGTGGTGGATGATGAAAGCCGGATGAGAAAGCTTGTCAGAGACTTTCTGATCAGAAGCAATTATGAGGTAATAGAGGCGGAGGACGGCGCACAGGCATTGGATCTGTTTTTTGAGGATCAGACCATTGCGCTGGTGATTCTGGACGTCATGATGCCGAAGATGGACGGTTGGCAGGTCTGCAAGGAAATCCGTGCGTATTCTAAAGTGCCCATTATCATGTTGACAGCCAAAGCGGACGAAAAAGATGAGCTAATGGGTTTTCAACTTGGTGTGGATGAATATATCTCCAAGCCTTTCAGCCCGAAGATTCTGGTGGCACGTGTTGAGGCTGTTCTGAGAAGAAGCCTTGGAATGGCAAGTGAGGATGTGCTTTCCGCAGGGGATATTATCATTGATAAGGCGGCGCATATTGTGACAATCGAAGGGAAGCCTGTGGATCTGAGTTATAAGGAATTTGAACTGCTTACCTATTTTGTGGAAAATAAGGGAATTGCACTTTCCAGAGAAGTGATCTTAAATCATGTCTGGAACTACGATTATTTCGGAGATGCCAGAACAATCGATACGCATGTGAAAAAGCTGCGCAGCAAGATGGGAAAACAGGGTGAATACATTAAGACCATCTGGGGGATGGGATACAAATTTGAGGTAGACTGATATGAAGCATTCTATAAAAAATCAATTTGCTTTGATTTTTATTACATTGATGACCGGCACAATTCTTTTGTGCTGGTTTTTAAATAATACGCTGCTTGAATATTATTATATAGAAAATAAGCAGGAGGTTTTGATGGCTGCTTACGACAGAATCAATGCGGCCTCCAACGAGGGAAATACCAATTCAGATACGTTTCAGGTGGAGGTTCAGAAGATCTGCGGTATCTATAATATCAGTTTTCTGATTCTGAACAAAAATTCACAGCCGATCACATCTTCTGTGCAGGAGACAAATATTCTGGTCCGTGAACTGATGGATCATGTTTTTGGTTTTTCTGAGTATTATGAAATGCACGATGATACATGGCAGCAAAGATCGGGTGAATCTGAAGAAACGCAACCGGATGATCGTGATGACAGTACAAGCGCCCGGAAATCGCAAAGGGATGGCAATAACCCCAAAAGAAAAGATAAAACCATCATTCTGGAGCAGACACAGGATTATACCATACAAAACAGTAAGGACCCTCGTACCGGCAGCAGATATATCGAGATGTGGGGATTTTTGGATAATGGGAATCCGTTTATTATCCGAACCATGGTGGAAGGAATCCGGGAGAGCGTAAAGATTTCCAATCGCTTTTTAGCATATATCGGGATCATTGCGGTTATTTTGAGTGGACTTCTCAGTTGGCTGTTAACCCGCAAGATGACGAGGCCCATCATGCAGCTTGCAGAGGTTTCACGCAGGATGACGCATCTTGATTTTGAGGCAAAATATACCGGTAATGATAAAAATGAGATTGGTGTGCTGGGCGAGCATATGAATCAGTTGTCTGATACACTGGAGCATACGATATCCGAACTGAAGACAGCGAATAACGAATTGAAAAAGGATATTGAAAAGAAAGAACAAATAGATGAGATGCGAAAAGAATTTCTTTCGAATGTATCACATGAATTAAAAACACCGATTGCGCTGATCATGGGGTATGCGGAGGGGCTGAGCCTGGATATCAATGAAGATGCGGAAAGCAGGGAATTCTACTGTGATGTCATCATGGATGAAGCAAGAAAGATGGATGCCCTCGTCAAGAAACTTTTGACACTGAATCAACTGGAGTTTGGCAATGACATTGTGACGATGGAACGTTTTGATATTGTGGAGCTGATACGAAACTACCTGAATGCTTCTGAAATCATGGTGCGGCAAAATGATGCGCATATCACCTTTGATCATAAACAGCCTATCTTTGTCTGGGGAGATGAATTTAAAGTTGAGGAGGTCTTTGCTAACTATTTCAGTAATGCACTGAATCATTTAGATGGTGAGCGAGGCATCGTGATCAGCGTTGCGTCGCAGGATGGAAAGGCACGCATCTCTGTTTTTAATAACGGACAATCAATTCCGGAAGATGCAATTCCGCATCTGTGGGAGAAATTCTACAAAGTGGACAAAGCAAGAACCAGAGAATATGGCGGAAGCGGAGTGGGATTATCCATTGTCAAGGCAATCATGGAGTCTATGCATCAGAACTATGGTGTTTGCAATAAGGAAGACGGCGTGGAATTTTGGTTTGAATTGGAATGTAAATAATGGTATAATTTAATGATGATTGAAATGAGAACCTATGTAGATGATTGAAAGGATATTTCATGAGCAGAAAAAAATTATCCATGCTACTATTATGTTTCATGATGCTGGGTTTGACAGCGTGTGGAAATGCAATTCCGGAGATGACGGAGCAGGAGAATGCCATGGTTTCTGAGTATGCTGCAAATTTGTTGCTGCAATACAGTGGCAGCTATCATTCCAGACTTGTGGATACTTCTGATGCATCGTTGCAACCGGATGACAAACAGGATATTGAGCGGGAGAACAAACAGGAAAGTGGGCAGACGGCTGCTGAAAGCGTGAACGATGATGTGCAAAGTGACGACTATGGGCAGGCGGCAGATACGCAGGATATGGATTCGGGAGAGCAGGCAGAGTCTGTTTTGCCGGAGAACACACCTGCAATGACGATAGAAATGATACTTGGTCTGCAAGGAGTTTCTGTTCAGTATACAGGGTATCGATTGTGTGACAGTTATCCGGAGGAGAGCGCGTCGGAGGAAGATTTGTTTTTTGCCATGCAGGCGGCTTCCGGATCAAAGCTGCTGGTTCTGGATCTAAATGTAGTCAATCAGACTGACGCTGCGGTGACGTGTAATACGATTGCAATTCCGGCTAAGTACAGAGTGGTGTTAAATGGGGAACACACGCAGAATGTGCTTGTCACAATGCTGTTGGATGATTTTTCTGCAATGGACATACAGCTTGAACCGGGAGAAACCAGACATGCTGTGTTGGTGGCAGAACTGACGCAGGAAAAAGCAGATGCATTACAAAGTGTTGGATTAGAGATTAAACTGGATGACAAAAAGACGGTAATTACACAATAGAAAAGAATTAAAAATTCTGTCAAAAAAATTCGGTCAAAAAATCTGACAAAAAATCTGAAAAAAAATTAGAAAAAGTTGTTGACATACAAAAACCTAAGTGCTATTATAAGCAAGTCGCTTGTGAAGAGTGACACAAAAAGTAAAAAAATGTTGACAAAGCCAAAACCGCATGATATTCTATCAGAGTTGCGGCAAGCAACAGAACCTTGACAAATAAACAGCAA
>CAMFDJ010000013.1 GCA_945949085.1 uncultured Lachnospiraceae bacterium
GAAAATGGGGCAAAAGTCAGTAAAATCAAGTGTTTTCAGCTTGCTCAGCAGACACGAAATACTAAAGAAAGGACAGGCGAAATCACCTGTCCTTAATCTTCATAGTTTTATTCTAATCCTGTTGATGCAGAATGCGTTTCAAAACTATTCATCGAGTCTTACAGCAAATACTGTCTGTGGCTACTCTTATTGACCGTTTCACAAGTGATGGAATCCTTTACCGATTATAAAGTAATCAACTTATAAAATTTGAGTTTTTAACTCAATCAATAATGTGGCCTTTCGCCACCCGCGGCAGCTGCCCCGCCTGTCCGTATGGGCTTAACCAAAATATGGTGGGCAATATTTGCATGAATCGTTTTGGCATTCATGTAACGTCACAATACCACAAATAGTTTGAAATTGCAACCTTTTAATGATTCCGGATCCAATTGTAATTTACAAATCAGATCTCTATAACAGCGGATACTTGTCCGTCAGGGACTTCACGATGGCTGCAGCCTCTGCAACCTTCTCCTCGCCACCCTTGATTACAAGTGCGATTGCCTCTGCAATCTTGTCCATGTCGTCTTCCTTCATACCACGGGAAGTTACGGCAGGTGTACCGAGGCGGATACCGCTTGTCACAAACGGAGACTGCGGATCGTTCGGAATTGTATTCTTATTTGCCGTGATATGTGCCTGATCCAAAAGCTTCTCCACAGCCTTTCCTGTCAACCCATAATTAGTCAGATCAACGAGCATCAGATGGTTGTCTGTTCCGCCGGACACGATCTTGATGTCTCTGTCCATCAGTCCCTTGGAAAGAGCCTGTGCATTGGCAACAATCTGCTTGCCATATGCCTTAAAGTCATCGGATAATGCTTCTTTGAAGCAGACTGCCTTGGCAGCAATCACATGCATCAGCGGTCCTCCCTGGATTCCCGGGAAGATTGCCTTATTGAAGTTATATTTGTCTGCTGCTTCCTGATTGCAGAGGATCAGTCCGCCGCGGGGTCCTCTCAGTGTTTTGTGTGTTGTAGTCGTTACAACATCTGCATAAGGAATCGGACTCTCATGCATGCCTGTTGCCACAAGACCTGCAATGTGTGCCATATCCACCATCAGTACAGCGCCCACCTCATCACAGATCTCGCGGAATTTCTTGAAATCAATCTTGCGGGCGTAAGCAGATGCACCTGCAATAATCATCTTAGGCTTACATTCAAGTGCAATCTCACGAACCTTGTCGTAATCGATGAAACCTTCATCATTTACACCGTAAGGTACACAGTTAAAATATTTACCTGACATATTCACCGGTGAACCATGTGACAGATGTCCGCCATGATCAAGGTTCATTCCCATATAGGTATCACCCGGCTGCAGCACGGCAAAAAATACTGCCATATTGGCCTGTGCGCCGGAATGGGGCTGCACATTTGCATAGTCACAGCCGAAAAGCTCTTTTGCTCTGTCTCTGGCAAGATTTTCCACTACGTCCACACAGTCACATCCACCGTAATAACGTTTTCCCGGATATCCTTCTGCATATTTGTTGGTGAGTGGGCTTCCCATAGCAGCCATAACTGCCTTTGATACCCAGTTTTCAGAAGCGATCAGCTCAATATGATCATTCTGTCTGTTCTGTTCTGCCACGATCGCGTCTGCGATTTCGGGGTCGACGTTTCTTACCTCGTCTAATGAATACATCTCTTTTCCTCCATTCATGTTGATTCCGGCATACTGTTTCAATACTTTTATATGTAATACTTATATGCCATTTGTATAGAACAAGCAAGCCTTTGCTTTCGCACATTATACCATCATATGTACAAGTTGGAAATATCTATCTCTCTTATTTCCTGCAAAATTTTGCAAATTCTTCTCTTCTTACATTCCCAATCAATCAAGACGAAGATCCCAGTCAAGGTCATTAGCCTCCTGTATCTTCTTTACCATCTCATTTTTCATGCTGCGCTCCACATTCGGATGAATGCCGTCCGGGAACCACTCTGCCGGATAATAGATATAATTCTCATAATAGTCCGGGAACAGCTCATACATAACTGATGCCTCATATTTTTCCCGAAGCACAGCCTCCACTTCTCTTCGCTGCGGCGAATCGGCAAGCGGCAACGACATAAAGTGCATCGTCACGCCTTCTGCCTCGCAGAGCTGATACATTTTTTGCAGGTACCGGGTTGTCACATCCGGAAAATCCAATGTCAGTTTTGTCGGTCTGAAATCCTTCAATACATTCAAATAAAGCTTTTTCATCAGTGGAGACTCCTCCACAAAACAGACCATCTTTTTTGTCATAAAGGGAGAAAGATAAAGATCCTTCATTTCCTCCACAGTCTCCTCGTCCAGATAGGACAGTTTGTCTGTTTTCACAAAGGGCATTACTGCATACTGATACCCGAAATCTGTATCAAATCCTGTGATCAGAGAATTTGAGATCATCATCAGATACAGATCCGTTACCCCCTCGTGATTTGCCAGATATTCCTTTGCGAGTATATATTGCCCCGCCATCGTAATTCCTTTATTACAACAGAGAACAGAATAATCCGGATTCAGTTCATCCAGTTCACCAAACAGGCTGTTACAAACACTGTCTCCGATGATGAGTTTGGTTGTTTTGTCATCCTGCTTTGCTTTTTCGATATAGGTTTCCACCTCATGACTGGCATTCAGCTGCTGCTCATAGGCCTCACTGCCCGTGATCTTTGTGATCCATCCGCGAAATGGATCAATGGCAGACAGGTATAAAATACCCCCAAAAAGCACACAGACTGCCAGAAAAATGAGCAGTCCTTTTGCATACATTTTTTTCATAAATAGTTTATTCCTTTAGAAACGATTATAAATAAAGTTTGCCACATCATTCCCATATCCTCTGACCATGGCAATCACTGTCAGAAGCGCCAGCGCCACATAACATACATAACGTAAAAGCACAGGCTGCATAAGAAGTCTGTCACGCACATGTATCCCCTTTAGCTGCAGATAAGAAACACTCCAGAGTATCACACATCCGATCAACATCATAATCATTCCGGTCACAGAAAGCCCAAGCTCTGTAACATGAAGGACACGGAAAAAACTGCCTTCCACAGGGAGAATCATGCGATAGAGCATTTTAAAGCCCTGATATGCCGTTTCACTGCGGAAGAATACAAAACCGCTGCATACAAGCAAAAATACCTTCAGCCTGCGCAGGCAGACATACCAGCCCTTTGTCCTGTCAATGCCGATCTTTTTCGTCCACTGATCCACATGCGGCTCCAGCAGTTCCCCGCTGACAATATAAAAATAGTGTAACAGTCCCGATCCAATGACATAGTGTAGCGCGCCGCCATGCCAGTATCCGATCAAAAACCATACCACAAAAAGTCCCAGATAAGTAGGTATCTTCTTCCCTTTCTTTCTGCCGAAACGCCCTACGCATACAGTATTCAGTCTTTGCATTGGCGCAGATTTCAAAAGCGGATACAGCAGATATTCTTTAAACCACACGCCAAGTGTAATATGCCATCTTCTCCAGAATTCTGACATGGTCACAGAGGAAAAGGGCAAAATGAAGTTTTCAGGAAGCATAATGCCAAAACATTCACTTGTTCCAAGTATAATATCCATACAGCCCGAAAAATCGGTGTAGAGCTGCAGGGCAAAAAGCATTGTTCCCAGCGCCACATAAGCCCCCTGGTAAGTGACGGTATCTCCAAAGATCGTATTTACCATGACTGCTGCCTGATCGGCAATCAGACATTTTTTCATGACACCGTACAAGGTCCGAATGATACCCTTTTTGACCAGTTTTTCATCAAAAGAAGCACCTGTCTGAAACTGTGGTTTCATTTCCCTGTATCTGGTCACAGGTCCTGAAGTCATCTGCGGAAAATAACCGATAAACAAAAGATACTGAAACGGATTTCTCTCAGCCGCACTGATCCCCCAGTAGACATCCAGCACATACGAAAGCACGCTCAGCGAGTAAAAAGATATCGCGATGGGCGCCACAAAAGGAAGGCCTTTTGTATATTTCAGAAGAAATAACTCGGTGAGCAGGAAAAGCACCAGAACTGTCACAAGAAGTTTCTTTTTCCTCTCACTTGTGATATGTTCCATAAGGTGCGCACCGCCGTAGGTCACGATCCACTGCAACAAGATCCACGGGATACCGGGCACGCCGGAAACGATGATAAAAAACAGGATGCTGGCAAACAGCAGCACCTGCCATTGCCGTTCCCGCCTGATCAGATAATACACCGGAACCAGGAGCAGGATAAAAGCGAAATAAGACAGACTTGTCAGTGATAAAGTAATTCCTGTCATAATGAAACCCTTTTAAATCCTGTCTGCAATGATATCTGCCATGGCACCCACATTTTTCATTGTAGTCACTTCACCCATGGAGAATTTCATGCCAAATTCCTTTTCAATCGTCACGATCAGATTGATATGCTCCAGGCTGTCCCAATCCTCGATATCATCCGCTGTCGTCTCGTCTGTCAGGCAAATGGTTTCATCGTCAAAATAATCCCTGAATATCTCATTTAATTTTTCAAAAATTGCCTCTCTTGTCATGTTTCTGCCGGCAGTCCGCTTTTCTCTTTCGTGACTGCCTCTCCTTTCATTTGTTATCCTCTACTGCACCTTGATCACATGATTCTGCTTCTTATAGGATGCAAGGTCGTCAAGCACATATTCCTTCTCATCCTCCTGATCCATTGGGGAAATCCGGGCAAAGCCCATCTGCTCATAAAAGTCGCTGACCATCGCATTTTTTGCCGTCTTATAATAGAAGCCATGTATTTCTGTGATGCCTTCTGCCTGCGCCTTTTCCACAAGCTTGTCAAGCATAGCCTGCTCCATATTACGCTTTAACACGCGACAGCTCATCAGCCACAAAATGATATCGAGTCTGGTTTCCTTCTTCTGCCCTATTACCACGGAAACAACGCCGTTATCACCGAATTTGTCCGCAAGCTTTCCATAGAGCGTGATATATTCGTCTGACAAAGCCATCTGTTCAATCTCCGCCTGGGTCAGTCGCTTTGTCGTCAGATTAAACTGATTGCTCTTATTGGTCAGCTGCGAAATCCGTGCCATAAAAACGGGGGCAAAGGCTTCAATCGTTGCCTGCATTTCCAGTGACTGCAGATATTCCTGATAATCCTTGCAGCTGTCAAGCAGTTTGTTTCTCGATGCATTTTCTTCATACATCCGATTGCGCTTAAGGTCATCTTCCGAAAGAGAAGTCACCTCAAAATAACCGGCTCTGTCAATTGCCTGTATGTAATGCTCCACACTTGTTAGCGCAGGCACACCCACGCCCGGAAAGCTTCCCGACACGATTTCCCGTTCTGCGGGATTGTCATCCACAAACACAAAGCTCTCCGGAAGCAGGGAAAGTTCCCCAGCCATCTCCAAAAGATTCCGGTCCTTGGGATTCCAGTTTGCCTTAATTGTGATAAAATCCTCAGCTTTTAATATGCCAGCCTCATGCGCAAGACCTGCAAGCGCATTTTCCCTTTCATTTTTGGAATTGACATTCAGGATGACACCGATCTGCTTTAGCTGCTTTAAATACCGCTGAAATTCGAGGTAAGCCTCTCCCTCTGCCGTCTCTTCTCCGAGCTGCAGGTTCTCCGGCCCATCATCTCCCACAACGCCACCCCACAGCGTGTTGTCAAGGTCGATTGCCATTGCCTTTTTGTTTTTACCCAGTATGGATTTGATGATACGTGAAAGGCTGTATGCAAACATGGGAATGGCCTCTGTCGCCATGGCGTATTTGTACATATACCAATAAAACGGATCTGCCCATTTTTCCAGCCCATAGGAGGCGGACAGATAGTTGATGTCGTGAATAAAGAACTGCTCATGCTCTCTGGCATAGGCATTAAATTTCTCATTCAGTCGCAGGATATAATTGACTCTGCCATGCTGATCCGACTGATCCAGATTGCCCATCAGACGATAAAACGGATATTCAAAATTATTCTGGATGATCATGCAGTGGAACTTTTCCGAAAGGCTTTCCCAAACCCTTTGAAAGCGCATATATTCTTCTTCCAGCTTCTGCGTGATTTGCTCCTGCGAATCGGTCATCTGCGGAAACTGCATAATATTGCGGTTTGTGGTATGAATGATGACAAAGTCAGGGGAAAAGCTGTCAAGCTCCTCATTGCCGAAAACGGCGTCCTCGTAAAACCGGTTGTACTCCGACTCATAGAAACTTGGCCGGATACCTTCCTGTAATAAAAACAGTTCCAGCATCAGCTTAATATCGTTTGTCGTAGAACCGCCCAGAATTGCAATCCTCTTCGTGATACAGGGCTGTCCTTCCATCTGCTCCAATAATTTTCTCTTTAAACTCTTTTTCTTTTTCAGCAGCTGCTCTGCGTCAAAAGGATATGTCAATTCTTTCATCCGTACTTTCCTTTTGCTCATGTTGTTACTTCGACCCTATCCATTTTCGTCGGTCCTGTCCATTCATGCACGTATGATGTCCATGACTTGAAAATTTATAAGGCTCTGAATAGTTACATTTTACCAATATCTGTATAAAAAGCAAGATTTTTCCCTGTGGCATGATACCGCCGATTGTGCTACTATGGAAATAACGTTATCTGAAATACCAAAGAAAAGAAGGAATCTGATCATGTATCATATCATTGTCAATCCAAATGCCCGTTCCGGACTGGGAAAAAATAAGTGGAAGCTGTTCAAACAGGAGCTTGACAGGGCTGGCATCACTTATATTGTATATTTTACAAAGTCTGCTGCCGATACAACATCGTATACCCGCAGTATCACCGATTCGTGCCTGTACAAACACAATGCCACCTGTAACAGAATTATCGTGCTTGGCGGAGACGGCACCCTAAACTGCGTCATCAATGGCATTGATGATCTGGAGCACACTGTAGTCACCTATCTTCCTGCCGGCACCAGCAATGATTTTGCCCGGGCGCTGCACATTCCCGGTTCTCTTTCCGATACGATCCGTGCGATTTCCGTACAGGGAAAGACGCACACTGCCGATCTCGGAGTTGCCCATTTCGGTCAAAAATCCAGGCGTTTTGCCGTCAGCAGTGGTATCGGATACGACGCCGACATCTGCCGTGAGGCGCTCCATGCGCCCGCCAAAGATCTTCTGAATCATCTGGGACTTGGAAAGCTTACTTACGTAGCAATTGCCTTAAAACAACTTATCAGTTTAAAATCAGTTTCCTGTGATCTGTATTTAGACGACAAGCCACCCATCCATATCAAACACTTTTATTTTGCTGCCTTTATGCAACAACCCTTCGAGGGCGGTGGTTTTGCTTTCTGCCCCAGAGCAAACGACAAGGATGGTCTTCTGGATATCTGCCTCATTGGAAATATCTCAAAGCTCTATGCACTCTCTTTATTTCCGCTGGCAGCTAAGGGGCTGCACATTGGGCGAAGGGGTGTCCATTACTACCGGGCACGAAGCATCCGGATCGTCACCTCGAAACCGTTATGTGTACATACAGACGGAGAAATCTGCGGAGACTATAAGGAACTGACCTTGACAACTTGCAACCGGCAGCTGCAATATCGGAATACGGAGAAATAAAAATGAAAAGAATCATGCAAAAACTCAAACCTTATAAGCATGGAAGCATCCCCATCCTATATGGCATAGTTTACCTGATCTGTTTCTTTTATCTGGAAAATAGGCCGGTAGAAAGCTTCCACGTGATACATGCGGAGATAGATGATATGATTCCATTCTGTGAGGTGTTTATCATACCTTATTATCTGTGGTTTGCCTATATTGCCTTAAGCGTTGCCGCATTTGTTTTTTTTGACAAAGGAAAAAAGGACTTTTGGAAGCTCTGCATCGCTCTTGGCTTTGGGATGACGTTCTTCCTTATTTTTTCTTATATCTATCCCAACGAGCTGCACCTGAGGCCCGACAGCTTCACGCGTGATAATATTTTTGTCACGCTTGTCAGAGGCATCTATGCCTCCGATACTGCAACCAACGTATTTCCCAGCATTCACTGCTATAATTCCATGGTTGTCAATGTTGCGATCTGTCACAATCAGCAATTCAGGAAATATAAAAGTATCACAATCTGTTCCAATATCCTGTCTATCCTGATCATTTTATCCACAGTATTTGTCAAACAACATTCTGTGATCGATGTGATCGGCGCTTTTGTGATGTTTCTTCCGTTTTATCTTGTTCTTTACCTCTATCCGGCTCTGAAAGAAAAAAGAGCCCTGTCCGCAGCTGGCATTGCGGAAGGAACCCTTTCCTAATACTATTCTGCCGGTAAAGCGGCTGGCTATTGTAAGCCGCTTTACTAGTTGAATTTCATAACGCGCTGCGCCAGTCTGTAAAGCACCTCTGAAATCTTGCGTCCGCCTCGTCCCGGGAGATTCATGGTATTTCCCAAAAGACCATAGCGCAGGCGCAGAAAGACTCTCGGATTTTTCTCCTTGATATATTCCCAAAGCGCTTCCTTCTTTTCCATTGCCTCTTCATTTCTGGCACGAATCAACATAATGGAGGACACCGTCGTAATGATATCCAGATATTTGACCATGTAATTGTAGGTCTTGCGATTGGTAATCTGCGTATCGGTCAGATAATCCACCATGAGCTTATTGACCTTAATCTGCTGATCCACGCGTCCGATCATCACTTTTTCATTTACCGACTGATCGTCCCGTCCGATAAAATAGCGATAAAAATTGGTGTCTATGTAATACATTTTCTTCACATAGGGAAGCGGATAAAACGCAAAGATATTATCCACATAAAAGGTGTGCTCCGGCAATTTCAATCCGCAGTCACGAAGCAGCTTTGTCCTGTAAATGATAGAATGCATCAGAATATACTGCGTTTTGCTGAAATGATGCACCTGATTCCATGTAAATATTTCATTTTTAGGCAACGCATGTCTGAATTGCACTACTTTCTTATGTTTTTCTCCCTGTTTTTCATAGACAAAATTGGATAGCAGCATATCAACCTGCTGTCCTTCGGAGACAAAATTTCGAAGTGTATCCAGTATTTCCCTGTAGGAACTTTCCTTTACCCAGTCATCACTATCGACAACCTTAAAGAAAACCCCTGTGGCATTTTCAATTCCTGTGTTAACCGCAGAACCATGACCACCATTCTGCTTGTGGATTGCCTTAACGATCGTAGGATACTGCGCCTCGTAAGCATCTGCAATCTGCGGTGTAGCATCCACCGATCCATCATCCACAATCAGGATTTCTACGTCTTCTCCGCCGACCAAAAGCGATTCCACACAATTTCTCATATAATCCTGCGAATTATAGCAAGGCACCGTAATTGACAATAATTTCATTTTGCTGCACCAAATTCCCTTTTTCACTCTACTACTATGCTTCTGCACGCTCAGCTTTTACAAAAAACACCATACAGTCTTGCGCAATGCACAAACATCAGTATAGTAAATTTTATCGCAAAAACTGTTCATTGCCAAGTGAAATATCCACATATTTCGTATATGCCTTAAATGCGCTGGGAATGGGGTATGCTGCTTCAATCTCCTGCGGATAAATCAATAATCTTTCTGTTTTCTCCAGATTCTTTCCCCCCGTATCTGCCACCTTTACCAGATACCCCTTCATATGCCATTCCTTATGCGTAAAAATATGTCTGGCATCCTCAAGAGGCTTTATATAAAGAGGCTGATAGCCAAATGCTGCCACTTGCCGCTCTATATTTTCCTTTTCCAGCCAACCGTCAAAGGTAGGGAACTCATAAAGGCCTGCCAACAGACCGCTCCCCTCTCTTCTGCGAATCAATGTCCTGTCTCCATCCCGGATGAGCAGCACTGTCTTCTTTTCCACCTGTCTGGCCTTTTTCTTTTCCTTGTGCGGGATTCGTTCAAGAAGCCCTCTCTCTCTTGCAAGGCACATCTCCTGCCATGGACATCGCTCACATTTTGGCATGCCATTGGGCAAACATACCGTGGCTCCAAGCTCCATCAGTGCCTGATTAAAATCTCCCGGTCTGCCTTTGGGCATGATTCCTTTCAGTTCATCCTCCATGCGTTTTTTTGTTTTCGGATCCAGGACATTTGACTCATCTGCCATCAGACGTGTCAGTATCCTAAGCACATTACCATCCACAGCAGGATATGGCCCTTCAAAAGCAATGGATGCAATCGCACCAGCCGTATAGCTGCCAATCCCGGGAAGCGAGAGCAGAAGCTCATACTCCCTTGGCATCATGCCGCCATATTGATCCATTATAATCCCGGCTGCCTTTTGGAGATTCCTTGCGCGGTTATAATAACCAAGCCCCTCCCAAAGCTTAAGAAGCTGCTGCGAAGGCGCATCCGCAAGATCGGATATCGTAGGCAAAGCCTTCATAAATCTGTCATAATAGGGTTTGACTGCCTCAACTCTTGTCTGCTGTAGCATAATCTCTGAAACCCAGATTTTATAGGGATCACAGCTGCCACGCCAAGGCAGAATTCTTTTATTTGCATCATACCACATAAGAAGCGGCTGTATGATAATGTCTGAAATCATTCTAATCTTTTCCTCTGTTCTATGATAAATGGAAGGTCTGCATATGCCATATCGGCAGATTTGCTGCACGCAGACCGTCTGCGGCATATGATTATGCCGAATTCTTATACGGTACCCTCGCTGCCGGAACTACCTCGGAAGCAGGAATTGTATGTACTGCCTGATCATCAAAGAAGATATGTGCACCAAAGGCCTTGAGCACATCTTTCTTGGCAATCCCTCCTAAGAAAAATGCTTCATCCACGCGTACGTTCCATGCACGCAAGGTCTTGATCACGCGTTCATGCGCCGGTGCACTTCTGGCTGTCACGAGCGCAATCCGGATAGGTGCCTGCTCCTGCGGTACATCTGCCTGAAGCCTTGAAAGCATTTTGATAAACTTGGCAAATGGACCTTCCGGAAGCGGCTGGTCGGCTTTCTTTTCTTCATTCTCCTCAAAGGCCTGTAATCCCTGACTCTGAAAAATCTTTTCAGATTCATCGGAAAAAAGAACTGCATCGCCGTCAAAAGCAATCCGAATCTGTGCAGGCTCCTGCTCCGTCTGATAAGTATGAATACCATCACAGCAGATAATACCCGCTGCTATCCCATGATCAATTGCACTCTGTACGTCGTCTTCATGCGCCGACAAAAACAGGTCCGTATGAAACGCATTTAAATATGGAGCCAAAGAAGCACCCGCCGCAAGCACTGCGCGTGTAATTCCAAGTCCGTAGCTGCGGATGGAATGAAACACCCTCAGTGATGTATCCGCACTGTTTCTTGACATGACAATCACTTCCACACATCCCTCATGCCCCGGCAATTCATTCAGCTTTAAAAGTGCCTTCACAAGTGCGAATCCCGGTCCCGGCTTTAAGCATTCGTTTTCATGTGCAATCTGATATCTGCGGTAGCTCTCCACACCTTCCTGCTCGAATATCTCATTCTCATAGGACAGATCAAACAGTGCCCGCGAGCTGACTCCAATTACAATTTTGTCCTCCAAATTCAATGCCATAGCACTCTCTCCCTTCCTTACATTGGTACATTTAGTCTGTTTCATGACGACTTTGATCATGCTTTTCCAAATATAAAAGCATGCCGGAAGAGAAACTGTGGCATATTCATTGCCTCTTAATATAATCTGACCTTTTCAAATTTCTGCTTGGTCAGCAGACAATTCTTCAGGCTCTGATACTGCTCCTCCAAAGACACTTCCTCAAGCTCTATGTCTGAGGCAACTGCCATAGTCGTGAGCATCTCCTGCGTGATCCTGTGATGGACACTCGTCAAAATATTCAGTCTCTCTTCTGTCCCGGCAGCATCCAGATATTCTGCAACTGCCGGATCTAATATAAGTTCTTCCCGCTCGTCCGCCGTAGCTGCCTGTGTATCCATTGCAGCCCCGCTAATCTCTTCTCCTGCCACGTGAGATGTCCGGGATATGATATTTGCTGATTGCACCCTCTCAAAACGGTACTCCTGCTCTGCCTGTGGATACTTTTCCTTATCAACTCTGCTCATAAACATTTCAAGGTCTCTGACATATACCCTGTAGTCATCATAGAGTGCCTGATAGACCACCTTCCGCGTACCGTCTTCAGAATCGGTAGCAAGGGTAATGATCTGATACAGGTTTCCCTTAAAATGTCTGAATAACTCATATGGCTTTGGATTCTCTCTCATCAATTATGCCTCCCGCATTGCAAAAGCCCTGTCATATAAACCTGTCTTTTGCATCATGGTTTTATGTTATGCTTACTATCGCAACCACTTTATCAGTATATCGCATAATGATTCGAATGTCATATGAATTTGGCAGGAAAATGTTGTTTCTTATTTCCATTTTTATTCTGTAAGAATGATTTCCACCGAAAAAGCCTCTCCCTCATAGTCCTGAATCTGCAGCTTTTCAAGAGACAGTATCAGTTCATCCTTCTGTGCTTCGTCCATAAGTGCAAATCTGCTGTCATGAATCTGCAGTCTGTACCATCTGCCTCCATACAGATCCAGCTCCCGCGTCAGCATCACTCCGCTTCTGCTGCAATGATAACCCGCCAGAACGGAAGATACCTCCTGCCGATAAACAGCCTCCTTCTCCTCATACATGCTGTTATCAAAAAGCATCGCCGCCTGCGTCCTGCTCTCTGCTTTCATGCTCCATACCATGAATATAGTCAGAATAAGCATGACCGTAATAAATACTGTTCCACACACCTGTTTTATCTTTTTCAGTTGTTCTTCCTTCATATGTATACCTCCTTCTGCAAAAGTCATTGCAACAGATTTTTTAAGGTATTCACATGATAGCACAAAAAAAGTACCATAATTGGTACTTTTTTCTGTTTTTTGTAATTCAATATTATATAAATAATAGATAAATATGGTATCACAGTCCCAAAATGCCACCGGAAATCAAACCTTATTCCGGATAATGCAGATGTGCATCATCGATGCCGTACAGAGTGCGCGTAAGATACATCCGCGCCACGAAACGTGCCATGCCAAGGTTCATATCCAGATAATTCCCGCAGTCACGCGGCGCAGCTCCCGGCACCTCTCCCTCAAAATCGCGGATAAATTCAAACATTTCCACCATCAGCGGTACAATATCCTTAGACTCATAATCTCCGGCCAGGAGGAGGTAAAAGCCCGTCCGACATCCCATCGGTCCAAAATAGATCACCTTCTCCTTGATGCCTTCCCTGTTGCGCAGATAGGTGGCTGCCAGATGCTCGATTGTATGTACTTCAGCCGTATTGAGCACAGGCTCATCATTCGGGCTTGTCACGCGCAGATCAAAAGTCGTGATCACCTCATTGCCCACATAGTCCTTTCTGGACACATAGATCCCCGGCTCCAACGTAATGTGATTTACTGTAAAACTTGCTATTTTTTCCATCATCTTTTCCTTCCCGTTTCTGTTTTCAGAGCAGCCTATTTGACCAGCTGCTCCAGTTCCTCCCTGCCGATCACTCCGACAGATTTGGCAGACACCTCTCCACCGCGAAAAACAACAAGTGTCGGAATACTCATCACCTTATAACGGACTGCAAGTTCACTCTCATCATCAATGTTGATCTTGCACACCTTAATTTCCGGATGTGCATCTGCAAATGTCTCCACCACCGGTGCCATCATTCTGCAAGGTGCACACCAGGATGCCCAGAAGTCCACCAGCACAGGACCCCCCGCCTGTACAACCTCCGCATCAAAATTACTCTTTGTCACTTCTACAACTGCCATATTCATTACCTTCTTTCTCTTTTCCTTTGTTGTTATGGTATCCTGTTTTTTTCATTTTACTCTGCGTTTGTGTTTCCTTTGTGTTTTCAAAAAAAGATTTTGGAGTCAAAAGGTATCATCACTCATATTGCGCTGCAAAATCACGCAAAGTCGCAATTGCCTTTTCATACTCAAAATCTGCTGCTGCTTTTCTTGCCTGCTGCAGACATTCTCTCACATTTTCAGGCAGCTTTTCCTGCTCCATCTCATCAAACGCACTCTTTGCTTCCTCCGTCTCAAAATCATCCAAAAGGGCTGCTATTGCCTGCATCCTTTGCAGAATTGCCTGCTCCGGTTTTTCTCCCGCTGCAGCATCCCCGTTCTGCTCCTTCTGAGACTGCGTGAAAACAGTATCACTATCCTTGTCCTGCTCCTCTGAAAACTGTTGCAGCATCTCGTCCACAAATCCAAGCTGTGGGACAAAGCGAAGTCCTGCTGTCAGGAGTTGCCATTCCAGTATGAATTCCTCATGATGTGCCTGCACAAATGACTGATCTGATGCTTTTGCGGCCTTTTCCAACTCGAATGCCATGTCCGCCACTCTATCCGCCCCAATACTTCTGGCGTTACTTTTGATCGCATGTACCAAAATACCATACTCTTTCATATCGGCTGCAGCAAGCAGACCTGTAAGCCTTTCTGTTTTTTCCTTTTCATCCTCCACAAACAGACGGAGAATGTCTATATATTGCGTTTCACTTCCGCCCATAAAGCGAAGTCCTTCCTCCGAATTGATGCCTTCCTCTTTCAGCCACAGGGTAAGGGAAGACTCCTGCTGTTTTTCCGCTCTTAGCATTTTCTCGCTTTTCTCCAAACTGTTTCCCTCCTCAGATGGCGTTCCTAAGCTTTCCGTCTGTTTCTTATCGGCAAGATATCGCAAAAGCATCTGTTCTATGAGTTCCTGCTCGATCGGTTTGCTCAGATAGTCTGCAAAGCCTGCCTCCATATACATTTCTCTTGCACCATTGATCGCATTCGCAGTCAGTGCAATGACAGGTGTGTGGAAGGCCGGATACTCGCGCAGCCGGCGTAGCGTCTCAATACCGTCAATCTGTGGCATCACATGATCTAAGAATATCAGATCATATTGCCTGTCTTTTGCCATTTCCAGACATTTCCACCCACTGTCAGCCAGATCGATTTCCATATGATACTCACGCAGCAGCCCTTTCGCAACCTTTAAGTTAATCTCATTATCATCCACAATCAGGATTCTTGCTCCCTCAAAAGTAATCCGCTCTTTTTTCTCGATTGGTGCTGTTTCATGGAGCCTGCCATCTTTTGCCTGACGATAAGTGACTGTGCCGCTTCCCGGTTTTTGCAAAATCGCAACATGGAATTTTGTTCCCACGCCATATTCACTCTCAACGTCTATCGTACCCCCCATCAGTCTGATCAGATTTTTACAGATGGCAAGTCCAAGTCCTGTTCCCTCTATTGCGTGTACCTGACCGCGCTCCACGCGTTCAAAGCTTTCAAACAGATTTCCTAAATCCTCTTTGTGAATGCCGATCCCCGTATCCTCAACTGCAATACAGAGTCTCTGCTGTGCATCATACTCCATACGAAGGGTAATGGAGCCCTCATGTGTAAACTTTGCCGCATTATTCAGCAGATTGATCAGAATCTGCCGGATTCTGATATCATCACCAATCAGTCTGTCCGGAATATCATCCTGTACCCGGATGTATAACTCGACCGGTTTTTCTTCCAATCTGAAATTAATGATATTTTCCACATCTCTGACCAGTTCACTCAAGGAATATTCTCTTGTGACAATATCCATTTTCCCGGATTCAATCTTGGAAAAGTCAAGAATCTCATTGATCACATTCAGTAATTTTTTACCGGCTCCCAGTATGTTGTTGAGATCCTCTCTGACCGTATCAGGCACATTCTCTTTCAGTGCAATCTCCGTCATACCGATGATTGCATTCATAGGTGTCCGGATTTCATGTGACATATTCGCCAGGAACATACTCTTGGCACGGTTTGCACGCTCTGCCTCTTCTTTCGCGTCCCGAATCTGTTCATATTGCTGCCTGATCAGGGACATATTACTGATTCTGGTCAGAGACCATGTCAGATACACAACCAGAAACAGGATCACAAAAATGAGATATCCGTAAAACCAGGCATGCTCATAAAACTGCTGCTCCTTATTTAAGGTAATCTGCATTTCATTCAGCGGTTTCAGTGTATTCTCATCGAGCACCTCAAAATGGAACACATAGCTTCCACTCGGCAGGTTTGTATAAACAATCTGCGCAAGTTCATTCTGTCTGATCAGTACCTTCTGTTCATCAAACCCTTCCATGTAATATCTGACATATGGGTTACTCAAAGTAAAATCCAGAACAGCCGGCTCGATCACGATTCTTTTGTCACGCGCCTGTAACTGATAAACACCGCTTTCATCTCCCATAATACGTCCGCTGTCGGCACTGACGCCGTTTAGCGCCAGTTTGACTTTTCCTGCGGACTGGAGCGGTAGTTTTGTATTGATCTTATTGATACCACTTGCACAGGATAGATATAACCAGCCGGACATTGTGCGATAATTCCAAGCATTTGAGGTCAGGGCACTGCCAAGCCCCTGCATCGCCCCCAGCAACCGGTATGTCATATCCTCTTTATTTTCTGCCAGATCACTTGCAGAAACAATGAAGATACCGGCACTGGACAACACCCATGCCTTATCATTTTCAAGCACCATGATATCCAGGTTATTGGCATATGGAAAATTGTTGAGCACTTTTACCCGATACTGATCATCCATATAGCAAAGTGCATTGCTCGTCACTAAAAAATAGCCATCCTGATAGGGAACGATCCGCATAATGATCTGGGAAGACAATCCATCTTCAAACGTGACCCGATCAACAATCTGATGCTCTCTGATTACAAAAACACCCTCTCCGTCACTCCCCGCCAGCAGGTCATGATCCGGTGTCTCAGCCAAGGATAGAATCTGAGGATTTTTCAGTCCGTCCTCTTCTCCGAGTGTTGCCACCACCTCTCCGTCCCGGATGAATGTAATTCCTGTCACACCGGCCGCCACGATTGTCTTATCTTCCATCTGCATAGTAGACCGGAAACGATTTCCTTGCGCCTGTCCCTTATCCGCATTATAGGAGGTTATCGACCCATCTGCCCCATAACAGAGCAAACCATCTGTTCCATAAGTGGACAACCACAGATTTCCGGTATCATCCTGCATCACGCACCGTACCCTGACATCCTGCAGTCTTTCCGTCAGCTTATTCTGCACTTCGTACCCGTTTTTTTCATCTATGATCGTAAGTCCGCTGTCGGTTCCGACATACAGCTGTCCACGGCATACACAGGTAGAATTGACCACTTCATCCTCAAGTCCGCATGCTGCATAGACATCCGAAAAACTATTCGGAGTCAGTTCCATCACACCCATTCTTGATGAAACAAACCAGTAATTCCCTTCATAGTCCTGTATCATAGCATTGACGGAATTGTCAAATTTTCGATTACCCGTATCTCGAAAAGCAGTCACTCTGCCACTGTCACTCAGATAAGCGATTCCGTTATCGGCACAGATCCATATCCGCCCGTCGCGATCCTGTGCAAGACCACTGACAGAGGAAATATTGCCGGTCGGAATGGTTTTTCCTTTTGTGATTTTCCCATTTTTATAATATACAGTCTGCAGATAATCTTTGCTCGTTCCGACAAAATATTTATCTCCGCCAGCATAACGCACACAGGTATAAAACACATCTTCATTTTCTTCACGTGAAAGAATATCCCGCAGTTTCCCGCTTTCATAAAAGAAAAGTCTTCCGTCATTCGTCACACCTGCAAGAATACCGTCATTTTCATTTGCCAGATCATTGACATAGCTGATATCCGCAAGTCCCTCTACGGACTGACATGTTCCATCCGGCAATATGACAGACATCGCTCCTGTTGTCCCAATGTAGAGACTGCCGTCCTTTTCCTCTACAATAGAGCGGACTGAATTAGCCGCAAGTCCTTCCTCTATCCCGTATATTGTAAATGCTTCATTCTCATATATTGCAATACCGGAATCATTCGTACCGATGATCAATCTTCCCTTAGAATCCACAAAAAGAGCAGTAACGCTGGTAATGGAGTTCTCAAGACCGATCATCTCAAACCGGATGCCGTCGTAGCGATATAATCCGGCATAGGAACCAACCCAGATATATCCATCCGGTGTCTGACAGATTGCATTTGCTTCGGAAGATGCCATTTTGTTGTCACTGTCGTAAATGATTTCCACGTAATCTCCGGGATCAAACTCACCGGCATAGACTGCTTCCGCCTGCAACATGCCGTATGCACATAAGCCTGCAACTAAAACAACTGTTTTATAACTGTTCTTTTTTTTCTGTTCTCTATGTGCCTGCTTTTCTTTTCTGATGCGAAAATATCTTACAATCCAATAGAGAACAAAAATGGTGAGCACCTTATCCGGTATATCGATAAATGCCTGTGCAAGTACAGTTGCCAAAGGCTTTGGCGCATGGTTGTCGATCAGCATATCATACAATCCCTTCGCCCATATATGTCCGCATACCCCGTCAGAACATAGCAGATTAATCGGTGTCGCAACAATGACAGCTGCAATCCCTGTGATCAGGCTTGTTGTAAGCGCTCCGAATGCATCTTTCATATACCCTCTCTTTGACAGCACGCCGACAAGAATGCCTGTTATCACACCAATCAGTGCCCAGATCATCCCTCTGCTATTGTAAAATCCGCAAAGCAAATGAGACAGACCACCGCACAGACCGCCAATCCATGGGCCATACAGATATGCTGTCACACATGTTCCGATGGAATCCAGCCAGAACGGCGCATGCGTCACATATGCAATCCAGTTTCCGGCAAAATCACAAAGGATACCGGTCAGAACCATCCCTATCACTTTCCAACTCCACTTTTTATCCTGTTGCTCCACACTATTTCCCTCTTTTCAAAGCCGCAGTCATCCCCTGCTAAACCAGCACTTTGTTTCTCAAACGTGTCATAACGGTTCTCTGCAAAAATAACAGTTGTACTTGGATGAATAATCATGCATAGAAATCAGGTTATCCGCGTTACAATATGCACACACTACTTTTCTCATGCCGCCCGGCACAGGGTCACCTTCAATCAATCTCTGGGCATACCGGATTTTTCCGTGATGCAGTTCATTTTCTCGCTCCTGCTGCTGTTTTTCCCTTCGGTGCTCCATTTCATCCTGCATTGCCTTCTCGCGCAAAAGCTCTGTTGTGCTCTTTTCCTTCTGCTGCATTTGTCCCGGCTCAGTCTGTCTGCTGCGCACCGGCGACGGATTGCCTCCTGCTGCCTGCTGCGAATTGTATCCTGACGACTGCTGCCTGTTCTGAGGCTGCATCGGTCTGGGCGGCTGTGGCTGTCCGGAGGGATTGACCTGCCGGCCCTGCACCTGATAAACATCTGAATTTCTGCGCGGCTCGTTCGGCTTTGCCGATGGTTTAACGCCGCTGTTTTTCTTCTTGATGTTGTTCACAATAGAAAAAACAATAATCACCCAAATAATGATACTGAATAAACTCATGCTCCCTTTTCCTCCCGTCTGCTAAATTCTATGAGCAATAATTCTACACAAAGCACTTCTGCAATCTTTCCGGTATTGACCGCTTCCTCACTGTCCACACAACGCTCCAGCGCTCCCCGTAGCATAGATGCGGAATATTTGGATGCCTGAGACATATATTTCGATGCAATGAAAGGCGCAAGTCCCAGTTTGGAACCGATCGCCTTATTGTCATATCCCTTTGCCCGAAGGAGCTTTGTCTGGTAAAGCAAATGAAACTGTCTTGTGATCAGAAATAAAATACGCCTTGCCGGTTCCTTGAGTGCGATCAGATCATAATACAGATCAAGTGCCAGCTTCTGCCTTTTGGAAAGCGCTGCTTCGATCATATCAAAGATGCGGTTCTCTATCCTTCTGACGCAGACGACCTGCACATCTGCAAGCGTGATATCCTCTTTTTGCATCGTATAACAGAGGAGTTTTTCCAATTCACTTGCAATATTCTCCATATCATCACCCACTGACTCAAGGAATGCATCCAAAGCGCCCTGGGTGATTTTTTTCTGTTCTCTTGCCACCGTTCCCACAACCCAGCGGGACAGTGTCTCCTCTGTCTGTCTTGTAAATTCTGTCACATAACCATTATCCTTGCAGACTTTATACAGACGGCTTCTTTTATCCACCTGCTGTTCCACAAAAATAAAATACGTCGTATCCGGTATCTCCTTCAGATAATCGGCAAGCTTATCCTGCGCACTCTTAAAAAATCCGCTGTTCTCCACAACGATCACGCGTCGCTGTGCAAGAAACGGTAATGTCTCCGCCAAATCAATCAATTTCTCTACGGAAATGTCCTTCCCCTCCTGATAATGACAGTTCATCGAATCATCAGGGTCTCCCATTGCACGAAAAAGCCGGTCTCTGTACTGCTTTCTGAGATAATCCTCCTCACCATACAGCAGATAGATATGACGAAATGTATTCTGTTTGATATCATTTGCGATTTTTTGCATACATCTTCCACCTTGCCATAATCAGTTATATCATATCACACCACAGTTTTTTTTACCATTCCCGAAAGGGATAATTTTCTACAATCCACCCGCTTCCGGTACGCCTTGCCCTGATTTGTCCAAGCTCTTTTGTCACAAAAACTTTCGTCCCTGCCTGCTCCAATCTGCGCAGAGTATCCGGATGGGGATGTCCGTAGCGATTGTCTTTTCCGCAGGAAACCATCGCTACTGCCGGGCAGATCGCATCAAGCAGCTTTTCTCCGGTCGATGTACAGGCTCCATGATGCGCTGTCTTTAAACATGTGACTTTTGTGCTGCCCGTCTGCGCGAGTCCTTCCAACACCTTTCCCTCCATTTTCTGTGTACTGTCCCCCAAAAAAAGCATGGAAAAATCAGTGTATGAGGCAAGCAGTACCATCGACTCGTCATTTTCATTCTCCACCGGCGCTCTTCCACACTCATAGATACAACGAAGCTGCAAACTGCCAAACCTTGCCTGATCCCCGGTCTTCATATATAAAATTTTTACCCCCGCTGCAAGTGCGGCATCCCTGACCGCCTGATATCTGTCATTCTCCCTTGCCACACTGCCCATGATGAGATAATCTATGGCAATGCCTTCACTCCCGGCCTGTTCAAACAGCTCAATCAGTGCACTGTAATGATCATCATGCGCATGAGAAAGAAATACGGCATCCACCCGCCGGATCCCTTGATATTTGAGAAAAGGGATAAGTCTGTACTTTCCCACCTGTCCTTCACTGCTGCTTCCTCCGTCTGAAATCACGCAATTGCCCTGCGCGCTGCGAAGCACAACACAGTCTCCCTGTCCGACCGACAGCATATCTATCGCATCTGCCCTGCGTGCCGGCAAACATAAGAAAAGACAATTACAGAACAAAAATACTCCCCACAGCCATTTTCCCCTTTCCCGTTTGCTTACCATTTCACTGTTATATCGCTCCAAATCCTTCTTCACACGTTCCCTATGTACAAAACGAAGGAGAATCAGCAGCAGCAGAATCAAATAATACAGGGTAATCTGCCACACCTTTGGTCTTCCCACAACAAATTGCCAACCCGGCAAATGACTACTCGCCCGGCAGAGAGAATCGACCAGCCCGAGCAAAAACGCAGAGATTTGCAGCAAAAGAGAAACACGAAGCAGCACGGCAATCATGCCTGTCACAAGTACAATGCTCATCACCGGTATGATTACAAGATTCAGCAAGATGCCGTAGGGTGAAATGGTATAAAAAAACCAGAGCATGACAGGAAGTGTCATGAGCCAGACCGAAATACTGATTTTAAGCGGTGCCATGACATAGCCGGCAATCAGTCTGCGGCATGTCCCGCACTCCTTTTTTTGCGTCTGCATACCACCCAATAACGCAATTCCCAGCACCGCAGTAAACGAGAGCAGAAAGCCTGCCCCCGACAAATCGGATGGATTTTTAACAAGCACTGCTGCCGCGGAGAACGCCAGACCTGTCAAAAGATCATAGGTACGCTCTGTGAGCTCTGCCAAAAGCATGAGGGCAAACATACAACAGGCCCTCGTTACGGAACTGCCCGCTCCTGTCATCCTTCCGTAAAGCAAAACGACAATGACGGACAGAAAAACCGCTGCCGGCAGAGGCGTTCTCACCTTACGCAGCAGCCGGAACAATCCCATCCCAAGCATGGAAATGTGCAATCCCGAAATTGCCAGAATATGAGCAATTCCACTCTTTTGATACAGATTTTTCTGCTGCGCATCCATATTTCCTTTATCACCAAGCAGAATTGCCTCCATGATTCCCGCATCTTCCGGTTTCATATGCGCCGTCAAAAATAATTTGCTTCCTTTTTTGAAGCTATATAATAACTCAGCCAGGACATTTCCATGCCCGGAAACAGAAAGAAGCTGCGCCTGTGACAAACTGCCCGCAAAACCCGAAAGCGCATAATACTGCCGCAAATCAAACTGTCCCTCATTCGAAGCCTTGTCAAAAGAGCTGTATGTTCCCTCAATGGAGACCATGTTTCCCAGCATGGCACAATCAGAAGTTTCTGCCATGTAACAGATGATATTCACTTGATGATTTGGAATGATTTTTGAATTTTTCTTATCAGAATACTTATCAGAATAATTGCCCGAAGACAAATAGAATTGTACATGTTCCAGATAAAAGACTGCCTTACCGTTCTTTTCTTCCTTTCGCGCCAGGCTCCCCACCGCCACCACACGGTCCTGCGCTGCCAGTAGATCATTGTCTGCATCCTGCCTGCTCTGCGTGCGTTCAGACACCGACAACCGCAAGATAGACAACAGCAGCACAAAGACAAGAACAAACAGGCAAAGCGGTCTCTTTTGCCCGATGTGTCTCATAGATTTCTCATTTTTCCTCCACAATCTCCAGATTTCTTTCGTATGTTTCAGTCAGAGACATTGTCTCCTTGAGTGAAAAGTCTGTCTCCCCATTGATGGAAAACTGCACTTTATTGACATTCGGCAGCTCCACAAGGGAATTGACAATTGCAAATATCGTCACGTCCGGATTCACATTTGCAATCTGCGTCAGGAATGTATTATCCAGATTCACATAGCATACACCGTCACTTACCATCACAGAAACCAGCTTCGTATCCGGATTGATGACAGCTCCCACATGATACTCCTCAACCTCCTCTGCCAGCACGCCGAGAATCAACTGTTCCATCACTAATTTGTCCAAAGAAATATTACTGTTATAAATGACCTCTCTATTGACCGGAACCAGCTTATCACCTGTCTCGTTTGCAAAATACAGACATAACGTCACCTTTTCCTCTGTATTGATTTCGTTTCCTGAATTATCCAGGAACTGTTCCGCAGTCATCATCCCCACAGGCATGCCCGATCTGTTGCTGAGCGGAATATCCTCCACAGTAAAGGACACATAGTGAATGCCCTGAATCTGAGTCAATGTTCTCACGATTGCCGCACGCGTCAGCACCTCTCCTGTCACGGACAACTGGCTGTAAGAACTCTCAAAATCAAGCACTACATTCTCATCGGTAATGGTATAATTCCGAAGCTTAAGCGGTTCTGAAATAGCAGCCCTGCTCTCCGTATTGTCCGAAGCAGCGGAAAGCTGCTCAAGCAGTAGTGACACCAGCTTCTCCTTCTGCTCCTCTTCTGTCACAAAATCATAGCTGCTGACTTTTGTCTCATCCTTATTCACTTCAAAGATCTGATATACCGTACCTTCTTCCCTGCTTTGCTTTTTCCCGCAGGCTGTCAGCCCGATGATACACAGCGAAAGAAGAAACATGGTGATCATTTTTCTCATGTTACAGTTTCCTTATTTTTTCTATTTTGAAACATAAATAACAGGGATTTTTACAATAAAGCGTGTCCCCCTGTTTTCCTCACTCTCTACTTTTACAGAGCCACGATGCATTAAAATCGCATTTCTTGTAATGGCAAGACCAAGTCCCGTTCCGCCGATTTCCCTTGAGTGCGATTTATCCACACGATAAAAGCGTTCAAAAACGTGTTCCTGTGCCTCCTCCGGAATACCGATGCCGTTATCCTCCACAACGATAGTTGCGAACTGATGATCCGCATCAAGTGTCACCTTGACATATCCGTACTCATTATTGTATTTGATTGCATTTTCCACCAGATTCGAAATAGCGAGTGTCAGTTTCACTTCATCTACCTCTGCAAACACTTCCCTCTCGCTCTCAAACAGAACATCGATATTACGCTGCTTGGCAATCGGACGAAGTCGCTTTAAAATCAACTCCACCAGTTCATTTAAGTTGCGATTTTCAATATTCATGTCAGCTGCCGTCTTATCCATTTTTACCAGAGAGAGCAGATCATTGATGATCTTATTCTCCCTGTCAATCTCATCGGCAATGTCCACCATAAACTCTTTATATAATTCTACCGGCACATCTTCCTGCATGAGCAAAGAATCTGCAAGCACCTTCATGGAGGTGATCGGCGTTTTCAATTCATGGGAGACATTGGATACAAACTCCTGTCTCGATTCGTCAAGTAACTTCATCCTGCCAAGCAGCTCATTAAAGGCATTCAGGATATGCTCGGTCTCCACATAGTCGGTCACGTTGATCTGTTCTGTCTGAAAGCCGTCCTTCACATCTCTGATGGCATTCGTTACCCGGTCAAACGGCTTGACCAGTACATGCGATAATACCCATGCAAGTCCCACCAGCAGGATAGCAGTCAAAATCTGCAGAATGGTAGCCTGACTTCTGAGGATATCGATATTTTTTTGAATGTTATCCGTAGACACACTGATCAGCATCACGCCCCGAACAATCGTCTGCGCTTCCTCACTTTGTGTCTTTTCACCCTCTTCGAGATTTTCATCTGTCGCCTTTACCGTCTCGACAATGGGCATTGTCACTTCGATATAATGATTCTTATCATCATAGTTGGAGGAAGTCTGTCCTTTCATACAGAGCATGACTTCCTCCGATATCATCGTCTTACCTTCGCTGATTCCATAGGTGTCCTTTAAGATATTACAGTTTTGGTCAATCACTATGACGCGTCCGTCATACAAATCGGACAACTGGGAAAGCTCCGCATTTACCACTTCAGAAGTCGTATCGGTCAGATAATTGTATGTAATCAGATGATTGGCAAGAATCTTGATCTGATTCTGCACATCCGATATGCGGACACTGACTGCTCTCTGTTCATAATTCTGCAAAATTGCCACGCGCAAAAATACCGTCGGAATAATACCGACTGCCAGAATAATCATAAAAATGCGGAATTTCAGACTTCGTACAATATGCACTTTTTGAGTCAGATCGGATAATTTAGTCTTCACGCCTCATTTCATCCTTTAAAAAAGTAGCCTACGCCCCATTTTGTATGCACATATTTCGGTTCGCTGGAATTGACCTCGACCTTTTCACGCAATCTTCTGATATGCACATCCACCGTTCTGGCATCTCCCGGATAATCTGCTCCCCACACCAGTGTCAAAAGCTTATCCCGGCTGTACACCTGGTTGGGATGCATCGCAAGGATCTCCAGAAGGTCGAATTCTTTGGCTGTCAGATTGATTTCCCGCTCGCCGATCGTCACTCTGCGGTTGTCCCGTTCAATCACCATATCTCCCGCTGTAATCTTCTCCTGCGAATCGGATTTTTGAAGCGGCTTACTCGTCCGACGAATGATGGCTTTGATTCTTGCCTTCACTTCCAAAATATTGAAGGGTTTCGTGATATAATCATCTGCACCGTATTCCAGTCCCAGAATCTTATCCATATCATCGCCCTTTGCGGTGAGCATGATAATCGGCACACTCGAAAATTCTCGAATCTGCTGGCACACCTCAAAACCGGTCAGTTTCGGGAGCATCACGTCAAGCAGTATGATATCGAACTGCTGCTCTTTTGCCATCTGCAGCGCTTCCTCTCCATCATAGGCACAGGATACTTCCATTCCGTCCTGTTCCAGACTGAACCGGATTCCTTTCACAATCAATTTTTCATCATCAACAACCAAAACCTTATTCGCCATTTCCGGTTTTCTCCCTTATACTTTGATTCTATCCTTTATTTTTTCAAAGAGACCATCCTTGATCCCGGATACATTTTTGATATCCTCGATACTGCCAAACGGTCCGTTTGCATCGCGGTAAGATATAATACTCTCAGCTCTCGTTCTTCCGATACCCGGGATCGTACAGAGCGCATCCAGATCGGCAGTATTGATATTGACCCTGCCATCCTCTTCCACATTCTGCGCAGGTAACCCTGCATCCTGCGCCCCTTGCTGCGATGCCAGCTGTTCCCATTCCTGATATGTATAGACCGTGATGACCTGACCGTCCGAAATAACAGATGCCTGATTGATCGCCTGCGCAGCTGCATCTTCAGTCATGCCGCCGGCCTTTTCAATCGCCGCAAACACGCGATCTCCCTCCTCCATCCGGTATACCCCCGGAGCTCTGACTGCACCATTGATCTGCACATAGATAAACGCATTCTCTCTCTGCTCCTCTTCTTCCAATGCGCCTCTCGGAGCCGACGTATCTTCCTGCAGATCCTCTGATGCCTGTTGCTCTTCATCAGACTCAGACACATCCAACTCAATGCCATCCTGCAACTTAAATTCCGCTGATGACGCCCTGCGGCACCCGCCACACAACAAAGCTGTCGCAAACAGGCAGCCAAACATTACTATCTTGATTATTTTTTTCTTTTTCTGCATTGCATAGTCTCCTCTACGGAGCCCCTCTATGCCATTTGCTATTTCATTGTATGCCAAAAAAAAGGGGATATCAAGTAAAAAAATCTTAAGATATCACTTCCATTTAAACAGTACAATTCCGGCAATCACAATTCCCATCCCTACAAGTTTTCGCATTTCCAGCGGCTGTTTTTCTGTCCCGAAAAGACCAAGCACCTCTATCAGATAGGCACTGATAAGCTGCGCTGTCACAATAAACATAACGGCAAGTGCAGGTCCCATTTTTCCCATACTCACCACTACCGTATACGTGATAAATGCACCGATCAGCCCTCCTGTCAGAAGATAGAGCGGTCTGACTGCAAACAGTCTTTCCGGTGAACTTCTGTCCGTAAACACCCATGCGAGAATACAGACAAGCATGCCCGTCAGATGCACAAATGCTGCCGTTGTCCATAAAGAGGATTGCTTGGTAACCTCCGTATTGAAAACGCCCTGCAGACTCATCAGAATTCCCGATAGAATTGCAACAAAAAAGCCAACCATCTGCAAACACCTCCGTATAGAAAAATTTCTATATTGTAGTGTATCCAAAGGGCTGACATTTATGCTTATCTAATCTGATTTTCCATCTGCTGCTGCAATTTTTCCAAAGAAGCAGTTGTATCCTCCCCCTGCCAGATTCCCGTCAGCGTCACCTCAAGCTGTACCCAGAAACTGCTGGCCTGAACAAGTTTCGGCAGACTGATGCTCTCCTTATACGCTTCCATAGTAGTATCAAAAATCGCATTTTCGTGTGTTGCAAACAATCCCGCCGAAAGCTTACCGCATCGCTGATACAACGCATCGTCAGTCTGTCCTGCAACGTACGACGCAAACTGATCCGCTACATTTTTATGCTGTCCGTATCCGTTTACCGCAATGACATTAGTAACGGACAATCCTCTGCTTCGAAGCTGACTGCTTACATCAGGAAGCAGGGAAATACCATACTCGCCTTCCAGTTTTCCCTCCTGCTTTGCCTGTTCCAGCCTGGCAACCGCATCTGTCGTGGCAACCGTAAAAAGAATTTTTCCATCCATAAATTCCTGCATAACAGAATCGTAGGTTGTCTCCTTTGCTTCGATGGAGAAAAATTGATTCAGACTCTGATAGAGATTCAGACACTGCACGGAATTCTCATTACAGATATCCACAACAGAAGCGTCATCCCCGTCAGGTCCGCCGACATTGATATAATTACCCGCAAAAAAATAGTTGTAAAAAATGTCCGATACATCCCATTTCATGATGGCTTCGACGCCTTCGGGCGCATCATAGGTATCTGCCAGATTGAGAATATCATCCATGGTTGCCGGGACAAGCGCATCGGCTCCGGCGCTAAGACGCTGCAACTCCTCCGCCACGTCAGAAGACGCTTCGCTTCCCGAAGGCAGCATGTCATCCGGTTCCAATCCGGCAGCAAGCGCTTCATCGACTGCAGCCTGCGCCGCCTCTCCTTCTTCCTGGGCAAGCAGCGCCTCCTGCCTTGCCTTTGCCATGCTTGCAAGATGCGTACGATTGTATAACAAAACCGAGGTCTCATAATAGAACGGATATGCCACCAGCTTCTCCTGACAAGTCACTGCCGATAGTGCTGCCTTAGGATAGTTTTCTTCTGTCACCAGACCGGTTTTATCCCGGATCGTCGTTGCAATTCCTGACAGATACGCCTTCTCCAGACAATCATTTGTCACAATAAACAAATCCGGATAGACCTGCCCATCCATCGTCGCATCATAGATCGTTTCCAGGTATTCGACAGCCGAAACACAAGTGGGCACAATCCTGACATTTTCATGTTCTTCCATAAAAGAAAGTGCACAACTGTTCAAATAATCGGTCAGTGTCTCATCCGTATACCAGAAATATAAGGTTTCTTTATTTGCCGTTTCTTTGTTATTTTCCAGTGCCACAGAGGGGTCCGTATACTGTAATCCCCGATACAGTACAAAAGCAAACATGATACAGACTAAAGTGACCGCATACAATCTTTTTCTCGTATTCATAAATGGATGATTTCCTTTTCTTCGCTCTGTTTCAAACAATCGCTCATCCGTTTACACATGGTCCATGCATTTTTTCAAAATACATGCCATCTTGTCCACATTCTCCCGCGTGATCACAAGAGGTGGCACAAAACGAATGATATTCGGTCCTGCATTGATGAGGACAAGTCCGTCGGAAAGCGCCTGTGAAATGATATCCCCCACAGGTTTGTCACAGACCAGTCCCTGCATCAGACCGACACCCCTGCGTTCCTTCACAAACGGGTATTTTTCTACAAATTCGTCAAGAACCTGCTCCAGATACGCACCCACTTCCTTCACATGATCTGTAATCTGCAGTTCCTCAAACAGATCAATTACCTTCGAGACGGCAGCTCCTGCCAGCGGATTTCCTCCATAGGTGGTACCATGGTCTCCTGCTACCAATGAAGCGGACGCCACTTTCTCTGTCATCATGAAAGCACCGACCGGCACACCGCAACCGAGCGCCTTGGCACTTGTCATGACATCAGGCCTAATCCCATAGCGCTGCCATGCGAACATTTCACCTGTCCTTCCCATACCACACTGTATCTCATCTAAAATCATCAGGATATCACGCTCATCACAGAGTGCGCGCACCTTCTGCATAAATTCCTCTGTTGCCGGATAAATGCCGCCCTCTCCCTGAATGGTTTCAAACAAGATAGCACACGTCTTATCCGTCACATTTGCCAGAACACTGTCAAAATCATTGATATCTGCAAACCTGATATTTCCGATCATCGGCTCAAATGCCTCTCTGTAATGCGGATTTCCCGTAACAGATAAAGCTCCCATTGTCCTACCGTGGAAGGAATGGTTCATGGCAATGATCTCATGATCCGTCCTGCCATCCTTCAGATAGGCATATTTTCTTGCAGTCTTAATGGCTCCCTCAATTGCCTCTGCACCGCTGTTTGTAAAAAACACGCGATCCATCTCCGATATCTTTTTGATCTTGCGTGCAGCTTCAATGGCCGGCACATTATAATAATAGTTGGAGGTGTGCAAAAGCTTATCAACCTGTGACTTCACTGCACTGTTATATGCCTTATTATCATACCCCAAAGCAAACACGGCAATACCTGCGCAAAAGTCAAGATATTCCTTTCCGTCCAGATCGTAAAGACAAACTCCCTTCCCATGGTCAAATACCACCTGATAACGATTGTATGTATGGAGCAGATCTTTTTCAGCCTGCTCGATATATTCTTTCATCATTTTTTCAATTCTCCTTCATCTTTGACAATAGCTGTTCCGATACCCTGATCCGTAAAGATTTCAAGAAGCAGACAATGTGCAATACGTCCATCCAGAATATGTACCCTTCCAACACCGTTTTTGACTGCATCTGTACAGTTATTCAGTTTCGGCAGCATACCACCTCCGATACACCCGCCCGCAATCAGCTGATCAGCTTGTGAGACGGTCAGTCTGGAAATAAAGCTGTCTTTATCATTGATATCTCTGTATAGTCCCTCTATATCTGTCAAAAATGCCAGTTTTTCCGCACCGACTGCTTTTGCGATCGCACAAGCCGCATCATCCGCATTGATATTGTAAGAAGCAAAATCTTCTCCGAGTCCGATTGGCGCGACAATCGGCAGATAATCGTTTTCAAGCAGGTCAAACAGAATCTTTGGATTCACTTTCCTGACATTTCCCACAAATCCAATGTCTTCACCACCGGAAAGCTTTTTCTCAACCCTGAGCAGCTCCCCGTCCTTACCGCTGACGCCGATCGCCTTCACGCCAAGCTCCTCCACCATGGTCACCAGCTGCTTATTCACCTTGGAAAGCACCATCTCGGCAATTTCCATCGTCTCCTCATCCGTCACACGCAGACCGTTCACAAACCTTGCTTCCTTCCCGACCTTTTCCACCCAGCGGCTGATCTCCTTACCGCCGCCATGTACGATAATCGGCTTGAAACCTACCAGTTTCAAAAGCGTGACATCCTTGATGACATTTCGCTGCAACTGTGGATTAGCCATTGCACTTCCGCCATACTTTACAACAATGATCCGGCGGTTAAACTGCTGAATATAAGGCAATGCCTCAATCAGTACCTCCGCCTTCGCCATAACACTGTTCATATCTTTTTCATTCATGTTTCTCTCCTCTTTTCTGCCGTCGCAGATATTGCCTGTAAATGACTTCGCAATTCCTGCTCCCGCAATTCTATTGATTATAACTGATAATATTTTCTGTATTGAGCGTAAAATCGTAGTAATTCAGATCTTCTCTCTTTGTCCAGCCAATTTCCTTCCAGAAGGCATTCCCAATGTCATTTCTTGTAAATGCGATCAGGGATACTTTGTTGACCCCCTCTGCATGCAGGGCATTCATGCAATGGACCACCATTTCCTTCCCGATGCCGCGCAGTCTGTAAGCCGGATCCACGCAGACGTGATACAGGCAGCCGCGTCTTCCGTCATGCCCACACAATATAGCGCCCACAACCTTATCATCCTCAATCGCCACAACACTGATGCCGGGATTTCTGTGAAGGAAACGCGCCACACCCTCCCTGGAATCATCGATACTGCGGATTGCAAAATCCTTGATCGTCTTCCAGAGTGCATATACCTGTTCGTAATCATCAATCTGCATTGCTCTAACCATATTTTCTCCTCCGGGCTGCATGCAAAGTCCCCCTACGGGAACATTGGTACCAGCTCAAGTCCTTCGCTTTCTTTCAGTCCAAACATCAGGTTCATATTCTGAACAGCTTGTCCTGCAGCACCCTTTACAATATTATCGAGTGCCCCCATCATAATGATTCTGCCTGTTCTCTCATCAATCACAAAGGCTACATCCACATAATTGCTTCCCTCAACCCATTTTGTCTCAGGCAAAACGCCTTTTTCCAGAACGCGCACAAATTTCTCTTCCTTATAATACTTGTCATATACAGCCTTGATTTCCTCATAAGAAGGAAGACTTCCATCTGCCTTCTTCTTTAAGGAAGCATATTCCGTTACCAGGATGCCTCTGTTCATAGGGACAAGATGCGGCGTAAAATTGATCAGGATTTCCTTGCCGGCTGCATAACCAAGCTGTTCCTCAATCTCCGGTGTATGTCTGTGACTTGCCACGCCATAAGCCTTGATATTCTCATTGACCTCACAGTACAGATTGTTCACCTTTGCGCCTCTCCCGGCTCCTGAAGTTCCACTCTTTGCATCTACGATCAATGTATCTGTATCAATCAGACCTTCCTTGACAAGCGGATACGCTGTCAGAATAGAACACGTTGTATAACAACCGGGATTGGCAACCAGTCTTGCACGTTTCACCTGTTCCCTGTTGATCTCACAAAGACCGTAAACCGCTTCCTCTATGTACTGTGGTGATTTGTGTTCGATCTTATACCATTTTTCATAGACGGCAACATCCTTGATTCTGAAATCCGCACTCAGATCGACAATCTTTGCTTTGCTCAGAATATCGTCATTCAACATAGAAGCACAAAAGCCTTGCGGTGTCGCCGTAAAGATCACATCGACCTGCCTTGCAAGCTCTTCCATATTGTCATCGAGACATTTGTCCTCCACAATTTCAAACAGATTGCCGTATACACTCGCATATTTCTGATCGATATAGCTTCTCGAACCATACCATTTGATTTCTACCTCTTTATGCTGGGTCAGGAGTCTTACCAGTTCTCCGCCCGCATAACCTGTTGCTCCGATAATACCTGCTTTGATCATTTTTCCATCTCCTTAAAAAAGCACTATTTTACATTTTACTTCACTTTGCCTGTCACTTCAATCTTTTTCTCACGAAATCCTGTCTTACACGCCTATTTCCTTCATCATATTATTGCACTGTAGATTATTTAAAATGACGAGAAGGCTAAACTGTCTTTACTCCCTGCACATCCGGAAAGGATTACAGACACCCTGTCTTTGTATAATTATACGTATATATTGCATAATATGCAAGTATTTTTTATTTTATGCACTCTTTTGTACATTATTCACATATTTATGCACCATTTTATACTTGCAATATACCAAGAGATGTTGTATATTAGGGATAGCAAATTTTGAACAAATGTGGAGGCAGACAAATGAAGGAAAAAGTTATCTTAGCGTATTCAGGCGGTCTTGATACTACTGCGATCATCCCGTGGCTGAAAGAAAATTATGATTATGAAGTCATCTGTTGCTGTGTTGACTGTGGACAGGGGAACGAACTGGACGGACTGGATGAAAGAGCAAAATTATCCGGTGCCGAAAAGCTTTATATTGAAGATATCACGGATGAATTTTGTGAGGATTATATTGTTCCATGTATTCAGGCGCATGCTGTCTATGAAAACAAATATCTCCTTGGTACGTCCATGGCCCGTCCCGGCATTGCAAAGAAGCTGGTAGAAATCGCCCGCAAGGAAGGGGCATCCGCAATCTGCCATGGCGCAACCGGAAAAGGAAACGATCAGATCCGTTTTGAGCTGGCCATCAAGGCACTTGCTCCCGACCTTAAGATTATTGCTCCCTGGAGAAATGATAAATGGAATATGCAGTCCCGCGAGGACGAGCTGGAATATTGCAAGAATCATGGTATTCATCTTCCATTTTCCGATGATTCTTCTTACAGCCGTGACAGAAATATCTGGCACATCAGCCATGAAGGTCTGGAACTGGAAGATCCCGGTAATGAACCAAACTACGACCACCTTCTGGTACTTGGCACAACTCCCGAAAAGGCACCGGATGAGGCCGAATATGTAACAATTAAGTTTGAAGCCGGTGTGCCAAAGAGTGTCAACGGACAGGAAATGAAGGTAGCAGACATTATTCGTACGCTGAATAAGCTCGGCGGCAAGCATGGCATCGGTATTATCGATATTGTTGAGAACCGTGTTGTTGGTATGAAGAGTCGTGGTGTTTATGAAACTCCCGGTGGTACAATTCTGTACGAGGCTCATCAGCAGCTTGAAGAACTCATTTTAGACCGCGAGACCTACCGCACGAAAAAAGACCTCGGAAATCTTTTTGCCCAGATTGTATATGAAGGCAAATGGTTCTCTCCTCTGCGCGAAGCAACACAGGCATTTATCGAGAGCACGCAGAAATATGTAACCGGCGAGGTAAGATTCAAACTTTACAAAGGCAATATCATCAAAGCCGGCACTACTTCTCCCTATTCTTTATACAATGAGAATCTTGCAAGCTTTACCACAGGTGATATGTATGACCATCATGATGCAGACGGTTTCATCAGCCTGTTCGGTCTCTCCACAAAGGTTCGTGCACTGAAGATGATGGAAGTAAACAATAACATGAATGCGAGGTAATCATGGAAGTACTCATCATACTGACTTTATACCTTGCCATCATAAACATTGCAGCCTTCGCTGCCATGGGTATTGATAAACTGAAAGCCAAAAAGAGGGCATGGCGCATTCCGGAAGCCACACTATTTCTGCTAGTGATTTTTGGTGGAAGTCTAGGAGGAATCCTCGGTATGTTTCTGTTCCGCCATAAGACCAGACACTGGTATTTCTTATATGGCTTTCCTCTGATTTTGATTCTGCAGCTTCTTGCTGTATATCTGTTATGGAGGTCGCCGATCCAATTCGGTATCTTATAATCGCCCCAAAGGAGAATTTCTATGTATATTGCAGTGATCGCTGATAATATCGCAGAACGAAAACAGACAGAACGTATGCTTAGTCGTGCCAACCTTGCCTTAAGCGGCGAGCTTGGCACGCTCTACATCGATTCCTACGGGGACGAAGATGCCTTTATGCATGCATGCATGAAATATGAATGGTTTATCATCGACTTCGACCATGATTATAAGCACAGCCTCGCTGTGGCAGATAAATTGAAGGATTCTGCCGCACCGGGACTGATTGCAATCTGCAAATATGAGGAAGATCCTTTCTTGCACGAATTTGCAGAGCATAATGTATACACGCTCGAAAAACCGCTCCGCACCGAGCCTCTGCACCAGATGATTCGTGAAATCCATACCATTATAGAAAAGCAGAAGGCAAGCCGTACCATTTTGGAAATACGTGGCAAATCAGAGACCAGATATATTGATAAAAATGAAATCGTTTATGCCAGATATGATGAAAAAACACATATGGTAGACTATCACTTCCACACGCAGCCGCCCTTTTCTTTTGTCGGGACACCGGAGGATATCTGCAAGCTGCTTGGCGATTTTGATGAGTTTCGTGTGATGATGAAAAACACCATGGTCAATACCAATTATATTGTTTCCGACACAAAAAAAGGGATCCGGCTTCTCGGTGGCGAGACGCTCGAATACCCTTCTTTACTGACCCGTATCTTTTTTTCTCATTGAAATATTGTACTCTCTATACGGTGACAATAATGCCGCCATCGTTTGCATACATACTGCTGATACCGGCAGTATCCATAATCAGCACACTTTTAAACTTTGCTTTTTCCAACAGCAGATTCTTTACATTCTCTGCTCTCTGGGGGCAGTTACAATGCGTGATCATCAGATCTCTCTCTTGTGCATCCTTCTTTTCCTTTACAATAATATCTGTCATTTTCTGCAGAGCCTTTTTCATGCCGATCGCCTGACCGAGCTGTATGATATTGCCATCATTCGTTGCGCCCATAACCGGCTTGATTGCCAGGGTGGATGCCACCATTGCCTTCACCTTGGAAAGACGTCCATTCTTACGAAGCGTCTCTAAATTATCCAAAATAAAATAAGTATCTATATCATCCCGAAACGCACAGGTATCCTCTACAATCGCCTCAAAAGCTTTCCCCTCCAGTTCAAGCTTCTGAATGTGACAGGCAATCTGTGTCTCTCCACAGGATGCACTGCAGGAATCAAATACATAAATCTGTTTATCCGGGTACTTTTCAAGAAACATTCTCGCAGCCAGCTGCGCACTATTATAGCTACCGCTTAAATTTGCGGACAATGTCACCACATAAATTCTGTCTGCCCCGCAATCGTATGCCTGCATATACCGCTCAGGTGAAGGGCAGGAGGACTTGGGACATTGTGGACATTTCGCAACCTTATCCAAAAATACAGCCTGATCAAATGTCTCATCATCCCACATTCTGTCATCTCCGACCTGAAGTTCAAGGGGCACCGATTCAAAGTGCACATCCTTTTTCAGTTCCTCCGGTAATTCTCCGCAGCTGTCAATTACAATTTTATATTGCATGCCTTCCTCCAAATGTAATGTAGTTTTTATTACTACATATCATAGCACACATTTATACATTTGAAAAGGTACAAAAACACATTTGTTTTCTATGGCATTTTACGTCAAAAAAGGGTACACTGTTAACAGAAAGGAGTTTTCCCATGATCGCACTAAAAATCCACGATACAGAAAAAATGATACATGCACTGCTTGACAGTCCTTCCTTCGATAGCTTTGGTCTACAGGAGGCGGTTGTGACAAAGGCAGCGTCCCTTCTTATAGAGGGAAGGATTCATCCCGAATATTATACCGGTCAGGATTATGAGGATGATCCGCAGCTTAGGGAACTTACTTTTATCAGCTGGGCCAAGATCCGTCCCGTCATCAGCAGCTATATGAAAGGAGATCATGCACCGCTTTCCTATAAAATTGTCATGCAGGCGCCTATCGCATACCAGAAAAAGCTTCTTGGCGACCCGTCATTTACTGATTCTCCCGAAAATGTACAGGCGCTGATCTTAACCTTCCGCTTTCAGGGAGGGGAGCTAACCTGTCTGACCGGAACAAGTATGAAGACTTTTTCACTCGACAAATCACTGGATGCGCTTTGGGATCATGCAGTGCAGCGCTCCCTTGCCAATATGCAGATTGCCTTCGATCAGTTATAAAGAAAGCATTATTTTTTAATATGCGGGCGGAATATAAGGCTTGCCAAATAACCAAACACAAGCGCTGCGCTGCACCCAACGGCGCCTGCCTTAAAACCGCCCATGAAAATGCCGATGAATCCGTTCTGATCAACCATTTCCTTTACCCCCTTCATCAGGGTGTTCCCGAATCCCAGAAGCGGCACGCTCGCACCTGCACCTGCAAATTCTGCAAACGGCTCATAAATACCGATAAAACTTAAAATAGCTCCTGTGCAGACCAGTAGCACCATAATTCTTCCGGGCATCAGTTTTGTTTTTTCCATCAGAATCTGGGCAAGTGCGCAGATCAGACCTCCCACCCAGAATGCATTGACATAAGACATTATTTCCATTTTGCTTTCCTTCCTCTACATTCGCAATTCCGTCTGCTTCGCAGCAGCCGCGCTTTGCGCTCCCGAATTGCTCATGTTTACTCTCCTTCCTCGCAAACAAATATAGCAGATAGATTTCTCTATCTGCTATCATCTCCATTTTGTGTTTTTTTATTCTTTCAAAACATTTTTGCAAATCTGTTTTTTACCTGCTCACCGAGGCTACTCGCCAAGATATGCAATCACTTCCACTTCACAAAGTACGTTTTTGGGAAGTGTTTTGACAGCCACACAGCTTCTTGCAGGCTTTCCCGTAAAATATCTGCCATAAATTTCGTTAAATGCACCAAAATCAGCCATATCTGCTAAAAAGCAGCTTGTCTTTACCACTTTTTCATAATCTGCTCCGGCTGCTGCAAGCAACGCACCAATATTTTTCATAACCTGCTCCGTCTGCGCTTCAATCGTCATCTTTGCAATCTCTCCCGTCTCAGGAATGATTGCAATCTGCCCGGACGCGAAGAAAAAATCTCCTGCAATGATTCCCTGTGAATAAGGTCCGATTGCTGCCGGTGCCTTTTCTGTGCTGATTACCTTCATTTTCATTCTCTCCTTTTTTATCTGTTTTTGACCGCTGCCTGTCTTCCTCATCCTACTATGGATTTTCCGAAAACGCTACCGTCACATAGAAACCTCTCTCATTTTCTACTACCGATACCACAGTCCCCTCCCCAGTGGTCAGTCTTTCCCGAAAGGGAACATTCGGTGACATCGCAAGTGACGGATCGATCGTATAGTAGTAACTGCTGGGAAGAACCCCTTCTGTAACCGTCACTTTCTGACCAGTCTCCAATAATCCCGGTCTCTCCATTTTGAAAGTCATCTCTCGCAAGAATTGCCGCCTCTTTTCCTCTTCTATTATGCTTCTTTCGGGAGTTCCTCCCGCTCAAGCAATTTGGTAAACACCTCTACAATATTGGGATCAAACTGCGTACCGGAACATCTGCGAAGTTCCGCTATGGCATCTTTCTCAGGCATCGCCTTATGATATGGTCTGTCATTTACCATAACATCATGAGAATCCACCGCTGAAATCACTCTTGCAATCAACGGAATCTCTTCGCCTGCCAGACCATTCGGATACCCGGTTCCATCCCATCTCTCATGATGGCTGAGAATACCGTCTGCCACCTCGCTAAGCTCCGGCGAGCTTTTGGCAATTCTGTAGCCCTTGACTGTATGCTGCTCAATGATAGAACGTTCCTCAGGTGTCAGTTTTCCTTTCTTCTTAATAATGTCCTGAGGTATCGCAACCTTGCCGATGTCATGCAGTACCGCAAGCAGCTCCAGCTTGCCGATCACAGCATCCTCCAGCCCCATTTCGCGCCCCAGTCTCGCACACATCTTTCGCGTGCGCTCCACATGTGCTTCTGTCTGATAATCACTTTCACATAATGTCTGCTTCAGGGAATCCACAATAGAGCTGGAAGCCGATTTCTCCTTCAGCATCTTCTTGTTCTGCATACTTGCACGCGCATTCTGCATTGCCTTCTCGACACTTAATTCTCTGTCTTCCTTTGTCGCAATACCATACTCAATCGACACCGGCATACTCTCATAAAAATCAAGGATTTCTCCTTTGATTGCTTCCATCAGGTCACCTGCATCCGCATTGATCGTCTGCTCCAGGGCAATCACAATATCACCATTGTCAATCTTAGCACAAAAAGTATTTTCACCCACGCGGCGCCGGATATAGCGCGACACCTCACGCATCACACCATCGCCGTATGCAGTCCCATATCCCTCGTTGATCGCACGCATGCCATCCACATTACATACCACAATAGAAACAGGCCAATACTCCGGATTATTCCACTGTGGAATCTGCGTATAAAAACTCTGCTTGTTATAAAATCCCGTCACGGAATCAAACAGCATGGAATTTTCCAGTTCAAAATACGTCTGTCTGGCACTTGTCACATCATGAAAGACAAACAACTTACCAATCAGCTTATTCTGCGCATCTCTGAGTAGTCCAAACTGACACTGATAAATCCTGACCTTTCCGTTTTCCTCATGGGCCCAGTCAAATTCCTGATTGCGATCCGTTCCATCCATTCCGGAAAAATTCCGATCCTCTACAAACTGTTCAATTGTCAGCTCTCCGTTTTTAAAGGAGGATTCCGGCATCAGGCGCTCCATAACCGCGCTGTGGTCTGCCAATCTTCCTTCATAATCAAACAGAATGATGGGATCCTTCAAATAATTCAATATCATATTTCTTGTGATGCCAAGTGTCACGGATGGCAAATAGTTGAACGTATAGAAATACAACAATATCCCGACAAAGACATACAATAGCGGAAGCGGATCCGCATCAATCGGAATGAAGCCTGACAAATAGATAAAATTGATAATAATCGTCAGAAGCATTGCCGCAATGGGACCATAATATCGCTTTAAGAATATTTTAGGTGCTTCCCCACACTTCATAAGAAGCAAGGTGATCGTCGTCAGGATCATCACAACATTTGCTATTGTATGACCATGAAACGGAATCTGTGGCACATACGTCAAAAGATATCCTTCGCCAAACGGTGTATGCAGATAAGAGAGGGCAAATTCCGTAAACGGATTCATGAGCAGAATCACCGCGTCCATAAAGATATATGCCGCAAACAGGATTTTAATCCATTTCGGGACTCTGTCCTGCCAGTCAATATAATACAAAATATAGTCATAATAGAAGAAGAGAAGCAGATCCACAAAGCAAAAAGCCAGCGAACAACCAAATGACTTTACAATCTGATAGCCCGACTGTAAATTCAGCGAATAAGCCAAAATCATCAGAAAGTTCATCATTAAAGCAGTTCCCAGCTTTTTCCCATTCCGGGTTCCCTTCCTAAATGCTTTTTGAATAAAAAATGCCGTGATCAGCGCAAACAGATAATAAATTGCCTGAATGATCTCTATCAAGGTTTCTTCCCCCTATACAAGCTCCTATAAATCCGATTATGCCTGCTTGCTCAGCGACTCTGCCTTTTGCTTTAACACATCCACAATCGTTATCACTTCATCCACGATCTCCGCATTTTTCTGACTGCTGTCATAAGTCTCATTGGAATGTGCAGAAACCTCTTCTGTAATTGCTGAAATATTCTGAATGCTCTCTACAATCTGGTGGTTCGCCTCAGCGAGCTTTGATACCACATCTCCGAGAAGCGCCGTATTGCGCTCAATCTCTGCGGCATCCTTTTCTATCATTCCATAATTATCCACGGTTCGGATGGCTACCTGCTGCTGCAGTTTGTTTCCATCGACAAATGTATTGATCGCCACTGATACATCACCGAGCTTCATGATAATATCCGCAATCAATTTTTCAATATTTTCCGTTGCTTCCTGCGTCTGGTTGGCAAGACTTGAAATCTCGGATGCCACAACTGCAAAGCCTCTTCCCGCTTCACCTGCTCTGGCAGCCTCAATACTGGCATTGAGCGATAGAAGTCCTGTCTGATCGGCTACTGAATTGATCAGTTCCACAATCGTCTGCATATTCTTTGCGTATTCCTCCAGCTCACTGAGCTTGTCCGTTGCCTCCTGACTGGAGCGTTCTGATGCTTCCACCTGCTGTCCGAGTTCCTGCATATTGGCAGAGCCAACCGAAATATTCTGTCTGGTCTTTTGCAGATTGGTCTCGATGACATCTACTGTCCGTACGACATCATCAATACGATTCTGGATTTCCTCCGTCATCACAAGCTGATGCTGAATGGATTCCGCTGTCTCATTACTTCCGGAACGCACCTCGTTCATCGCATCACAGGTCTGGGAAACCGCCTCTCCGAGCGTCCCCATCTGCCCTGTCATATGTACAATGCCTGCCGAAATGCTCTGTGATATCTGCATCACTCTCTCCAAAAGATCCGATACCTTCTGTTTCTCCTCATTCACTGCTTCCATATGCTGCTTTTCAATCTGCATACCGGTTCTTGAAATAATGACATTGTCAATACCGATAATGATCAATAAGAGGACCTGAATCTCACTGGTAACCAACAATTCAGGACTGAAGCCTTCGACCGCAAAATTATATATGACACTGTTGATATTCACAATGTTGTAGATCAATGCAACTATAGTCGCAAACTTAATATCCGAGAATACATTGCAGATGATCAGCATGATGATCGCATAGGTGAACACCAGATTATTATTTGCCGTAAACATCAGATAACTCTGTGGGATCCAGAAACCGACCGCTATGAAATAGCGCAGCTTTTCATGCTCGGAATTCTTTCGAAACGTCAAAAGCGTAAACACAGCCGGCCCCCACAACAAAAGCAGACATATCAGGAAATACCCCAACGTCCTGTTATGCTTGACCACCTCGATAAGATAAGCCACCGTGATAATGGAGATCATGACGAGGTAACAGCTTATGGCCGCCCTGTTTTCACGCGTTTTTTCTGATATTTTTTTCATTTGTTTTTCCATGGTTCCCTCCCAAAAGAAAGTGTATAGGTCAGTGCATTGCCTAATCTGCATGTCTCTTCCCAAAAACACAATACCCCATAGTCAGTATATCATAGTCCGTTCCAAATATCTACATATACGTCTCAATTTTATTTTTGGAATAAAATTGTCTGTTTTGTCAAATGCTATTTCTTGTAAAGGCAAAATCGTCTTTTCAGCCAAATCGTGAGAAAAGGAGGACAAATGCATTGAAGACACTCGACTATATCGCATTGACATTAGTCATTATCGGTGCGGTAAACTGGGGACTGATCGGTTTCTTCAACTGGAATCTCGTAGCAGCTCTATTCGGCAGCATGAGCTGGTTATCCCGCATCATCTATGCCATCGTCGGGCTCTGCGGTCTGTACCTGATTTCCATGTATATGAAGATTGGCACGGTAGAAGAATCCTGACCGGATGCCACATTGGAATCGTTTCAGGAAGCAAAAAGAAGCATTCACCGCTTGGGCTGAATGCTTCTTTTTTGTTCTGAAATATATGCGTTATATATGCTCAAGCACAAGTCCCTGTGCGATTCCCGGCACAGAATTACCTTCATTAAAACTTGTCTTGCTCAATAGCGCCCCTGTCGGGAGAAACAAAACTCTCTGCAGCTTGCCGCTCTGCAGCCCGGGCAGGATATGACTTGCCAGCGTCACAGCACTGCAGCCACACCCGGAGCCACCGGACCCAACATCCTGTTTCTCCAGATCATAGATCATCATACCGCAGTCCATATGCTTTTGCGAAATATCGATATGTTGCTCCAAAAGAAGATCAACAAGTGCCTTTGACCCCACCTCACCCAGATCTCCTGTGAGAATCAGATCATAATCCTCCGGTGTTCTTCCAAAATCCTCCAGATGCTGCCTGATCAGGTCCGCAGCGGCAGGTGCCATGGCGCATCCCATATTCATGCTGTCTTTGATCCCCATATCAATGATTCGGCCTGTCGTCACACCGGTGATCTGCGCAAGCGGTATCGCTTTGCCGGCTCCATCGGCCGATGCAGTAAGCAGAAAAGCCGCACTTCCCGTCACGGTCCAGGTCGATGTCTTCGGCCTCTGACCGCCGTATTCAAGCGGAAAGCGGAATTCTTTTTCCGCGCTGGCAAAATGGCTGGATGTCACACAGATCACTCTGCCGGCAAATCCGCCTCCAATTGCCATAGCTCCAAGCCCCAACGCTTCCCCACAGCTTGAACAGGCTCCATATAACCCGTAATGCGGTATATGAAAATCCATCATTCCAAAGGAAGAAGCCATGGATTGCCCCAGCAGATCTCCTGCAAACACATATCGGATCTGCTTATCTGTCAGTCCTGTTTTCTCAAGCACTCCCTTTACAGCCTCATGCTGCAGCTGACTCTCTGCTGCCTCCCAATTGTCCTGACCAAACTTATCATCCGTAAGCAGCTGATCAATCTCCGCAGCCAGTGGTCCCTGTGCTTCCTTTGTCCCTGCTATCGCATAACAAGCACTGATCAGAACCGGCATCGGCAGCTTGATACTGCTCCTTCCCATCTCAAAAATAGCTTTTTCCATACACAACTCCTTCTTTTCCGGAAACTTATGTTTTCCGTGATACCTTTCACAATTACCTGTTTTTTCATAATTGTCGTACAAGAAGTAGTATGTGTAATTTTTTGAATGCTATTCTGTCATCGTTTTCGGTCACTCCAGCACATCAAAAGCTGCTCCGCATGCCCACGGACTGCCAACATCACATCTGCCATGATGATACTGCCGTTTCACAGCACCCTCAGGCAATGCATCCGTCACTTCGACCTTCATTCTGCTGCCGCCGGCACGGGCATATGCGTCCAGCATCCGGATAATTTCCTCCTCATCCGGATTTCCTCCGCTATCACACAGCCGAACTTCCTGAAGCAGCCGCGCAACCTGCCTGACATCTGCCATTCCCTCTGCATATGCACTTGCCGAACCTGCACAGATTCCATACAGGAAAGCCTGCTGCATATCGCAGGATGCAAGATACCCCGCGAGAAATCCCGCCACCATGGAATCTCCTGCGCCAACCGTACAGATAACTTCACCCTTTGGAGGACGGGCAGCATATGTCAGTCCGTCTCCGGTCAGTAAAACAGCACCGTCTCTCCCCATAGAGACAAGAACATTTTCCGGTCCCATAGAGAGGAGTCTTCGTCCGTACTTTGCCGCATCTTCCAAGGTAGCAATCTGCACATCGAACAGTTGCGCAAGTTCATCCTTATTCGGTTTTACGAAAAAGGGATGCATCCGACACGCCCTCATCAGGAGCTCTCCGGTTGCATCCACTATGATCTTCAATTCTTTTTCTGCAAGACGCGCAAGAATATCCTCATACAAAGTATTTGAAAGTCCTTCGGAAATACTGCCTGATAAAACAAGAATATCTCCCGTTCTCAGCCGATCCAGCTTTTGGAATAAAGCCATACGTGCCTGCGCCGAAACATATGGTCCCTGCCCGTTGATCTCTGTCTCACATCCCTGCGACTTTATTTTGATATTGATGCGTGACATCCCTTCCGGGAGCCTGACAAAATCTGTTTTCACGCCTTTATCTGCCAAAAGCTCCTCTATCATCTCCCCGGTCTTTCCTGCCACAAATCCCAGTGCCATACTGTCAATCCCAAGATTTTTCAGCACAAGAGAGACATTGATTCCCTTTCCGCCCGGAACAAGACGCTGCGCACTCGTACGATTCAGCTCGCCCGGCTCAAAATAGTCAACCGTAACCAGCTGATCAAGCGAAGGATTACATGTTAAAGTATAAATCATTGTGCATTCTCTCTTTCTCTTTTGGGCATATGTCATCCCGCCCTCACGGTTATCTTTTGCGCAACCTATCAGTGACTGCTTCTGCCGATTGCCGAATCGACTCCCTTTGCGACACCGCCACCGATCAGCAGACCTGTCACGGCTTCCACAAGTCCCTGCACCCCGACAGACAGAATGATGTACATAAACGGATTGAGTGCTCCCAGGGCTGCCACCTTTCCCTGAATGAAATCAATCTGATAAAAGACTGCTACGATATATCCCATAAACAGAGTCGTATTGCAAAGCGGTGCAAACAGACCTGCTGCGAAATAACTGATTGTATGCGTCTTATCAATCTTTTTCAGTCCCATAAATACCAGGCCTGTAAACACACCGACAAGAACACGCATTCCAACACAGAGAATAAAGGTATGAACCGGATTCAGCTGAAAGAAGATACCGGTCATCACCGATGCACCTGTCACCGCGTCATAAAAACTCGTCAGCCCGTACACAAAACCCAGGACACCACCTGCAAGCGGTCCCATCAGAATTGCACCGATCGCAATGGGAATCATGTTAAATGTCATAACAAGCGGTCCCACCGGGATACTCGAAAGACCCGTCAGCTTCATAATCAGCTCAATCGCAATCAAGAAAGCAAGCTCTGTCATAAATAATGTCTTATTGTTCTTTTTCATTTTTTCTCCTTCCGGTATCCGCCACGTCCGGTCGGATCCGCTTTGTTTTTTGTCATACCATGCAGAGAAACTGCAGACAGTACCCAGTATAGTATGTTCCTTTTCATCTGTCAAACAGGGCTACCCGTTTTCTACTCCCTACAATTTTTCTTTGACCGCTTGATCCGATACATCTTCTCGTCGGCAAGCCTAAAGTATTCCATCAGCGTATTATTTTCTTCCACTTCGCAGATTCCGACACTTGCATCAATGTCGTAATCCTGTTCGATCTGCGCATTTTCGCACGCAAGCCGGTGCGCCAGCTCCTGTTCAAACCGCTGCTTTCGATTCTCACTATCCAAAAGCAGAACTGCCTCAAATTCATCTCCGCCCATCCTTGCACAAAATTCATGCTCATGAAGTGCGCCGCAAAGACAATGTGCAAAGCTGACAAGACTCTTATCGCCTGTCAGATGTCCGAAATGGTCATTGATATATTTCAGTCCATCCATATCGATACTGACAACAGCAAGCTTCACTCCCATTTTCTGTGAAATATCGCAGATTTCGGGAAGCTTTCGTTCAAATCCCCTTCTGTTATAAATATCGGTGAGCGGATCCTTTAAATACATCTGCATCACATCCTTGACAGAAAACAATTCCCGGTACATCTGATTATTCTTCAGCGTATTCCCAAGATTCAGGCAGAAAAATTCAAACTGCTCGTCAATCGCGCGGATCTCTCCCGGTCTCATCTGAAAGATGCAATACCCATATACTTCGTTATTGAAATGCAGCGGCAGAAAAAGATTTGTCCTTTTTTCCAGCATCGGCAAATACGCATCCGGTAAAAGCCGCTTGTCCGGAATCGGAATGCAGGTCAAAACAGGCTCCCTCTGCTCATTCAGATAAAGCCTGAGATAGCGGCCCTGCGACAAATTTTCTTCCGATTTTGGCGAATCGGTATGGCCGAGACAAATAAAACAATTCTCCGCTCCCAGCCTGTCCACATGCCATCCCGCCCATTTCATGCATTCTTCCTCATTCAGCGCCGATTCAAAATCCGCTGTCATATAAATGCATTTCTTGGCCATATATCGAAATTTTCCGTTTGTGCAATTATCAGTTTGTTCCGGCAGCGCATCCCGGCAGCACCCACAGCTGTGCCTAAGCCGCATCTGTCCACGGAGTTTCTGAAACCGGCTGACGCTCCTCCCCTCTGCCAGCATACAGACTGTCTCTAAAGCCCTTTGTGCCATCTGCTGATAAGGAATTGCCATTGTGCTGAGCGAGATATCCGGATCAAACTCCTCTGTCAGATCGTCAAATCCGCTGACACAGATATCCTCCGGCACACGAATCCCCCTTCTTTTCAGTTCCATACAAACTGAAATCGCCTCATAGTCATTGGAGCAGATAATCGCCTGAGGCAGTTTTCCCCTGTCACATGTAAAACGATCCACAATCTGCGCTGCCTGATTCATCCAGTAGTTTCCATAAAAAATCATATCTTCACTGACAATCAGGCCAGCCTCTTCCATCGCCTTCTGATACCCTTCCAGCCTCTCTCGGGCATCCCGCATGGACATAATACCTGTGACAAAACAGATATCCCGAAATCCATGCTCCTGTATAAAATGATGTGTCATCTCATACATGTCGTTTATATTGTCCAAAAGGACATTATAATATGCGTCCTGCCTTTCCCGCAGACAGACTACCGGACAGTTTGCCTCTCGCCTGATACGGTCAAGGAGTGCATCCTTCATTCCAAATTTCCCCAACGTATCTCCTGCTATCACGATGCCGTCAAGCATGTCCAGATCCTGTATATAAATGATACTTTTCTCACCCTCTGCATGAAGGAACTTTTTCTCAGGCGTTTCAAAGCATCCGAAAATATACAATGTGATTCCGCGCTCAGCTGCAAAGCGTTCCATTGCCCCAAGTACGGCAACCGAATAGGTATGATATACGTTTCCGATAAAAATGCCGATTTTCACAAAAATCCCCCTTTATTACAAAATCCACTGTATTTTGACAGAACAGAAATATGCAGAGCAGGTGTCATTCTCCCCTCTGCTCTGCATATTCCCACACTTTTTCAAACCATAATACACTTATTTTCTCTATTTGTCAATTCTCTGGTTCTTGGATCCGGCCCGCCAAATCCGGCATAGATACAAGCACCGGTCCCGTCAAAGCATTTTTCTCCGTTTTGATCAATCGTAGCAAATGTATCCGCCGGTAGGAAAAGCTCAAATGTTTTTTCCTCTCCCGGCTTTAACCTCACACGTTTGAAGGCTGCAAGCTTGGGATGCATTACCTCATTCTCCGTTCCCTCAACATGCGCATAAATCTGAATGACATCTTCTGTCTCCATTTTTCCCCGGTTCGCAGCTCTGACGATCACCGTCACGCCTTCCCGCATGATGTCGGTAAAGTTCACGGTTTCTTTCTGCCGCAGCTCCGTCACACAGGTGTCTCCGTATGTCAGACCATATCCAAACGGGTAAAGCGGCTGCTTCTTCAGAAACCGGTAAGTTCTGCCTTCCATGGAATAGTCGGTAAATGCAGGCATGCCTTCCAAATCCCGATAGAGCGTGATCGGCAGCTTTCCTGATGGCGAAATCTCACCAAATAAAATGTCCGCAATCACTTTCCCTCCAAGTGCCCCGGGATACCATGTCTGTAAAATAGCGGATGCGCTGTCGGCAGCTTCATTCAGATCCATCGCACTTCCTGCCATCATGCAAACAATATATGGTACACCTGTGTCTGCTACAGTCTGAAGTAATTTCATCTGCGACGGCGGCAACATCAGATCCTTTTTGTCACCGGATGCATATGCATTACCTGTATCGCCTTCTTCTCCTTCCAGTGTCTCATCCAGTCCAAGACAAAGTACCACCAGATCGGAATGTCTCGCAACGATACGTGCTTCCGACAATCTGTCATCTGCCTTGGCAAGTGGTTCTTCCCTGTCAAGGAACAAGTGTGATCCTGCGGAATAAAGCACGCGGACATCGTCTCCTACATAATCCTGAATTCCTTCCAAAACAGTCACATACCTAGAAGCAGTTCCATGGTAATTTCCCATCAGCGCTTTCCTGCTGTTTGCATTTGGTCCAATGACGCCAACCGTTTTGAGGTTTTCCTTGCGAAGCGGCAGGATACCGTCATTTTTCAGCAGTACAACACTCTCTGCGGCAGCTTTCCCCGCAAGCGCAAGGTGTTCCTTGCATTCTACCTTCTCAAATGGAATTTTGTCATATTCCGTTTCATCAAACATTCCCAAAAGGAAACGCGTTGTAAATAATCGGATAGCGGATCGTCTGATATGCTCCAAAGGAAGAATGCCTTCCTCGTATGCTGCCATGACTCTCTCATAGGTACAGCCGCAATTCACATCGCAGCCCTTTTCCAGTGCCAGCTTCACACTCTCCTCCGGTCTTGCAGTCACCTTATGCTGTTCATGGAAATCGCGGACAGCCCAGCAGTCAGATACATAGTGCCCCTGAAACTCCCATTTCCCGCGCAGCACCTCATCCATCAGATAGCTGTGTGCACAGCAGGGCTCCCCATTGGTACGGTTATAGGCTCCCATCACCGCCTCAACCTGCCCTTCCTTCACGCAGGCCTCAAAAGCGGGCAGATACGTCTCCCACATATCTTTCATGCTTGCCTTTGCGTCAAAATAATGACGCATTTCCTCCGGTCCGGAGTGAACCGCAAAATGCTTCGCACAGGCAGCTGTTTTCAGATACTCTCCATCTCCCTGCAGCCCCTTGATAAACGAAACGCCAAGCCTGCTGATCAGATAGGGATCCTCTCCATATGTCTCATGCCCACGTCCCCATCTGGGATCGCGAAACAGATTGACATTGGGTGACCAGATGGTCAGTCCCTTATAAATATCACGGTCTTCTTCTCTGACCGCCTCATTGTATTTTGCTCTTGCTTCTGTGGAGACAGCATCTCCAATCTGCTGCAGAAGTTCCGGATCAAATGTTGCGCCAAGACCGATTGCCTGCGGAAAAACAGTTGCTGTACCGGCTCTGGCCACACCATGCAAACCCTCGTTCCACCAGTTATACTCCGGTATGCCCAGTCTTTCAATCGCCGGCGCGTCAAACTTAAGCTGCGAAGCCATTTCCTCCACTGTCATCTGATCCACAAGCGCGGTAGCTCTCTCTCTCGCTTCTTCTCTGTTCATAGTCATTCCTTTCTCATCCATTCAGACATTCAGATTTTGATTCCGAATTTCCCCACTCTTCATTCGTAAAAACTTTCATTGTATTATTTTAAGAAAAGATTCCCTTTTTTCACTTTTCCACTGTAATTCTTCTGTTACTTCTATATCATCATATAGGATAGTGCGACAATGTACATCTCAATTTTTGCTTTATATTTTACAAATATTGCTATAATTCAGTATAGCAACTTTTCAATTTGAAAAAAGGAGTTATAATGATAGTATACAAGGAGGTTTGGCATGGACAAAACGAGAGAGAAAGAGATCCCACCCCAATATCAACAGCCTGTGCGAGGATATATCGGAAGATTTATCAATGATAACGATACTCTCGAAGAAGTGGACTATGTCCCCCAGAGTCATCTGCGCATCTGGTATAACAATCAGACGGAAGAGTACGCACCGCATCACCATGATGCGATGGAAATCATTGTGTGCATGAAGGATCATTATACCGTTGTCGTACAAAGCAAGACTTATGTGCTGCATGTAGGTGATATCCTTTTCATACCAAGACGTGTCCTGCATGAAATCAAAACTGCCCCCAGCGGCAATCGTTTTATCTTTTTGGTGAATGTGGATATGTTTCAGTGTTTTCAGGATATGAATACACTGGAACCGCTCTTTATCGAACCCTGTCTTTGCACAGCAGCTACTTATCCGAAGTCCTACCAAAAAATATACTCTTATTTTATGCAGATGATCGATATCTATTTTTCCAACGAGATGTTTTGGGAGGGTACCATTTACACTCTGATCATAAAATCGATGATCATGATCGGAAAGGAACATTTTGCCCAAAGCATGGATGCTGATTCCGGTATGACAAAAGGGAAGCACCGGGAGCATTACGAAAAATTTGCCAACCTGATAAACTATATAAATGCGAATTACGCCGAAGATCTGACGCTGGAACAGATGGCATCCTACATAGGTTTCTCCAAATACCATTTTTCCAGACTGTTCAAGCAGCATACAAACACAACATTTTATGACTACCTGTGTCGCAAGCGCGTGCAGGCCGCACAAGCGCTTTTGACCACCGATCTTTCCATTACGGAAATCGCTTTTCAGACCGGGTTTAATAATCTGACAACTTTTTGTCGCTGCTTCAAGAAATATGCCAATTGTTCGCCGACCCGGTACCGTGAAATGTTCCGCGAAGAGGCCGTCTCAAAAATGGAGATTACATCCCATATTTCTTAGCAGTGCCGGGCGGAGGCATTGTTTTGCGTTTCTGTCATCCATCACATCCCGCCGGGCGCAAAAAACGGACACAAAATAACCGATTAGATACTTACCCGATTATTTTGTGTCCTTTTTTTCTTTTACGTATTGCATTGTATACATAAATTGCTTCTAAGACAGTTATGGGAGCAGATATTCGATAAGCTGCTGATTTTTACTGACATCCTGGTGTACATCTACAAAAACCAGATAAAGTTTTTTTGCATCCGACGCAAAAAACTCCGCTATTCTGGTATCTGCCAGATTGATTGCCACCGGATACTCCCCATCCTGCATCTTTTGAAAAACCATACGTTCTTTCAGCCTCTCCCGCTGCGATTGTGTCAGTGTTTTTTCCAGATCCGCATAAAAATCATCTTTTTCAAAATGAGAGAGCGCTGTCTCGTCCAAAATCATGTAGCTGTACTCTCCGGCAGAAATCTGCGCAGTAAGTGCCATCTCATAGGAATCCTGATCCAGCGGATTCTCCTCCATAAAATTTAATGTATTATCCGCCGATAGATAAGAAACTGCATCCCTTAAACTTCTGCCGCAGACATCGACATAATCATCCGTCAGAAATACGACACCCTCCGGCGTGATTGAGGCATTGACGATACATCCCGATGCCAACACCTCTCTATGATTTTGTTTCATATCAAAGCAAAAATGCAGCAGCATGACAAATACGACAAGTCCGATCAGAAACCCGGGCAGATAATAGGTTTTCAAATAAGACCACCTCTGCCTCGCATTCATATTTCTGATTTTTTCCAGTTCCGTTTTCAGCTTATCCTTAAGACTCATGTCTCCTCCCAATCCTCCTTAAGGCTCCTTTCCTGTTTCACTCTCTGCTTCAGACTCTGCCTGTATCCCGGCTTTCTGCTCTGCTTTTGCAAATGCCTTTGCATACATACCTCCGGCATAATACAACGAAATCCCCGTACAAAAAACCCAGATTCCGATAAACCAGCTCATATAATGATAGCCGATATAATACGGCAGAAACTCCAGCAGAATCACAAGCAGCATCTGTGGCATATGAAGAATGGAAAATAACACCGCATTACGCATTGCCTCGGGAATCGTCACATGAAATCTTGCCAAAATCGGAAAAACACAACAAATCGACATTGCTACAAGAACGGATAACACAAACAATGCAATTCGAAATGCGGAAGCAGTACTTGTCAGCTGCATTTTCCAAAAGAGGAACCAATCCACTCCCAAAAATGCGATCAACAAAAGTGCGATCAGCCATAATATGGTCGCCTGTCTGAAATTTTCCCGGAAGGATTTCCAAAAAGCGCTCCATACGCCAGGTTCTTCCTTTCTGGCCAGCTTCATGGCTACATAATATTTTGCCGTGATGGCAGCTCCTGCCGTGACAAGCGGGAGACTGAATACGACACATAGAACATTCAATATCACATAATCTGCTATGCGGCTGATCGCCATCATAAAATCGCTGTCATATCTGAGAAAATTCATCCCATCCACCTCTTTTTGTGTTTTATTCTGTATTTTCTATCCTGCGCGTAAGCTCCGTCTGCAGCGCATCCAGCAAAATTTCCGGCTCACAGTCTGCATACTGCTGCATATAAATGTCCCACATGGTATCAAAGTCTTCTGCCATGATCACCTGTGGCAGATACTGATGTTTGATCATATCTGTCTGTATTTTAACCTGTCCCACCTTTGTATCCGCTGTAAGCGTATCCGTAAACGAATACATCGGATACCATGGTCCCGGTTCTTCATTCGTTCCAAGCATCTCCACATAGGTTTTGCAATCATATGCGGCAAGGCATTCCCTGATATCCTCAGGCAGTCCCGCAAAAAATTCCGACGGCTGATACTCCGGTGAAAATGCATTTATTCCATCGTCAAAGCTTCCCTCCCATCTTGGTAAGTATGCATAAGAACAGAAATGGGCACTCTTTTGCGCGGGATCCGCCAATTTACTGCGTTGCTCCTGCGTCCGGTAGAATTTTCCTTCCTCATCCACCTGATAATCCACATTTTCTATACCCCAGAACCGAAGCATCATGATCTCCTCATCCATCAGATCATTAAGAAACTGCATTGCGCCGGGTATATCCGCACAGTTTACGGTAATGGCTATGCCTTCTGAGGTATTGATCTCATTCCCTCGCTTGACATGCCACTGATTTTGGATTCCCTCATCTATTGTGATCGGCAATGGTACATATCCGCAGCCTTCTATATCCTGTGTCTGTAATACATCATTGATGTCATAGGCAAACTGCCACCACTGATCCACCATTCCGAGCACTCTTCCGGTCGCAAGCTTGTTCAGATACTCCCTGTAGGTCTGCACAAAGGATTCCGGATCGATCACTCCCTTGTGATATTCCTCATTCAAAAGCTGAAAATATCGCTTTGCCGTCGTTGATACATTATAATCGATCACCTTCTGCCCGACCGGATCCACGATGCAGCACCCGTCATTCGGATAGCCGTCCAAGAACTGCGGAGGATTTTCCAGGCAGAAATACCTCCAGTCATCACACAATATCGTAAACGGGATATTGGGATCTCCGGACTCGGTCACCGGATTCGCCTTGTAATACTCCTCCAGCAGAGCAAAATAGGCGTTGACCGTAGTAATCTTAGGATATCCTGCCCATTTCAACACACGTGTCTGTATCCAGAAGGCCTCTCCCTCATGAATGACATCACTACTCTCGCCCTTTACGACGCCAAACTGCGGAATCCAGTAAATATGTCCGTCCTCCTGACGAAACAGATCCCACTCTTTTTCTGTCATATAATTTTTGATGTTAGGGTAATCGTCCCAATAGGTATCAATCGGAATCAATGCGCCCGCATCCAAGAGCTCCATACCACCGGATATAAAATCAGGATACTCCCCGCTTGCAATATAGGAAGAAATGGCTTCATCCGCTGTCTGTCCCATAAGCCAGATCTCTTCGCACTGCGCGCCGGTTTTTTCCGCAATGATTTCCTTGATCTCATTTCCTGCATCCCGCGACTGTCCCGGCACATTAAAAAAAGCTGTATAATTTCTGATATTCTTATGTGTCCGGCTATTTTGAATCCGGATTCCAACCATAACAAAAACCAACAAAAACAGTACGGTCAAAACGGAAAACACTCTCTTTTTCATTACAGTCTCCTCTTTCTCATCTGCTTTTGTCTATTATAGATGGAATTCTCTCTCCTTTCAATCCCTCTCCCCATATATTCACAGAACCGCACGACCAGTCGTGCGGTTCTGAAAAAACAAACTGTCAATAGATCCGGTAATTACCGCTCAGTGCCAGAAATGCAAGGAAATAAAGACAATTATCATAATATCTTCTATCTCCCTGTCGCAGATCTGTCTCGCAGAACTTTCGGATACATTTGTCTGCATTCTCTGATCTTACGGCAAGCGATGCCTGCGCATTTGTCGCAATGATTGCAACAGGATGCAAAGCTTCCTGCGAAAGGACACTTCCATCGATCTCATATATCTTTGCCTGCTGCTCTGCAGTCAAGGTCTCACAGAAAAATCTCTGCAGTCTTTCTATTTCTTCTACTTCCCATGCATCGGCCGCAAACCAGGCATAATCCAATGCGATATTGGCTATCGTGCGATAGGCGTCACTGTAATACCAGTCATGACGACCTCCCCACATCTCGCGATTTCCCGTATAAGGAGAACCGTCAAATTCCGCATACTCCGCACAAAGTCCCGTGACCGGATGACATGCCTTTTTTAAATATTCTCTGCTCGCCTTTGCTGCCTCTGAGAAAAATGCCCGATCCGCCTCAAATGCCCATCTGCCAAACAATTCATAAAAGTGTGGCAGATGATACGAGGGATCCGAAAAATCAACCTCTGCAATGAAACGGATGAGGTGATTGTCTGCATCCCACATCGCTCTTCCGGGTTGTCCGTTTTCACCCTTGTGGATACAGGTATGAAGAAGCTCCTGCGCCTGTCTGCTGTAACAGAAGATTCCTTCTCCGTCACCCCAGCGGTGCGATGCAAAAAAAAGTGCCATTGCAAAATACTCTTCTCCGTCCGGCGCTGCTCCGTAAGCATTTTTTGTACCATCCGTCTGACAGGACCAGGCAAAATACCCTGCGTTATCTCCCTGCGTCAAAAACATGTAGGTTCTGGCCCATTTCCACAGGCGGTCAAACTCCTGTTTCCGGTCCATCTGCACACACATCATCATGCCGTAAGACATACCCTCAGTGCGCACATCATGATTTCCGGTATCCTCAATATACCCCATGTCTTCTCCTACCGGATGATAGATGCGTTCCTCTTCACTGCCGTAAAACATGGTATGAAAAATCTGCTCTTTCCGATCTTCTATTTCCGCATACGAATATCCCATTTCCATAAAAACATTTCTGTATGTACCGGTCTCATATGCGCCCTTTGCCATACTGCTGTCTGAGCCCATTCTATTGTTCCCTCTCTGCCTGTTATTCTTTTACACCACCAATGGTAAGACCTGCCACAAAGTATCTCTGCAAGAACGGATACAGACAGATGATCGGAAGCATCGTGATCACTGTCGCTGCAGCACGCACCGTAACCGGTGTAACGGTAGCTGCATTCGCCGTATTCATACTGGTCGCACTGCCGCTCTGCTGCATAACGGAGGATAACAGTTTCATCAGCTCATACTGCAGGGTTGTGTATTCTGTTTTCATACGGTTATAGATCATGGCATCAAACCATGAGTTCCACTGTCCGACTGCTACAAAAAGTGCTACCGTCGCATACACCGGTTTACACAGCGGCGATACAACCTTGACGAAAATTGTCATATAACCGGCTCCGTCAATTTTGGCTGCGTCTTCAAGCGCCTCCGGCAATCCCTGCATGTAGGTTCGCATGACAAGCACATTGAAGGCACTTACCATTCCCGGAATGACATATACCCAGAAGGAGTTGGTCAGTCCGAGTGACTTATAGAGCAAAAGTACAGGGATCAGACCACCGTTTACATACATGGTGATAACCCAGAACAGAGATAACTGTGATTTGAACAGAAATTCCTTTCTGCTGATAATATATGCAAGGAGCGCATTTGCCACAAGTGCAAGCAAGGTACCGATCACAGTTCTTGCCACCGTCACAACGGCACCGGTGATAATGTTCTGCATATGTAATACAACAGAGTAGTTCTTAAATGTAAATTTTCTCGGAATCAGATGAATTCCGCCGCGCACCGCATCAGTTCCTTCATTGAAAGAAAGGGCAACCGTATTTAAAACCGGATACAGAGTCACAACCACAAATAAAATCATGAATAAGGTATTGCACACTACAAACAGCTTATCCGCAGTTAAGATCGAATTGTGTTTTTTTACAACAGTACTTGTATTCTTAGACTCTTGCGCTTTCGTTTCCTCATGGAACGCAGCCATATCTGTCTGCTGATTCATTTCTTTGTTTTCCATCTCTGCCACCCCCTTAGAACAATCTTTCTTCGCCGCTTCTCTTTGCGACATAGTTTGCAACCACGATCAGAATGATAGCAACAACACTCTTGAAGATACCTGCTGCCGTACCAAGTGAGTAGTCACTCTGGCTGATACCCCAGGTAAGTACATAGATATCAATCGTGTCTGAAACATTCTTGATCAGTCCGTTTCCAAGCAGATACTGGATTTCGAAACCGGCATTTAAGACATTACCGATGTTCATCAAAAGCAGGATCATGATGGTCGGACGAATTCCGGGAAGTGTGATGTATTTGATCTTAGCCCATCTGCCGGCTCCGTCGATGGCAGCTGCTTCATATAAACTCGGATCGATCGAAGTGATGGCTGCCAGATAAATGATGGCATTCCATCCTGTTTCCTTCCACACATTTGCAAAAGCCACAATCGGCCAGAACAATTGCGGAATGGAAAAGAAGCTGATAGGCGTATCTATAATATGCAGATTCACTAACAACTCATTGATGATACCATTGGCAGACAAGGCATCATGCAAAATTCCCGTTACAATGATCCATGAGAGGAAGTGGGGAAGATATGAGATTGTCTGAATTGTCTTTTTTCCCTTGTTGGATCGTATTTCATTTAACAGAATGGCAAACAAAATTGCCATCACAAATGTGCACACCAGATTGAGTACACCCATTCCAAGCGTATTTCTGATAACCTTCAGGAAGGTCTGGTCTTCGAACAAGAATTTAAACTTGCCAAGTCCCACAAATTTAGAATGTAAAAGTCCTGTTTTTGGCTTGTAATTCTGGAAAGCCATAATCCAGCCGCCGAGCGGAACATAATAGAAAATGAGACCGTATACCACAAAGATCGCTGACCAGAACAAAAGCACTTTCTGCTTCATCAGTTCTTTTTTGGTAATCGGAGTTTTCATCTTTTTCTCTTTTTTAGCGCGATTCATAAATTGCCTCCTTCACCCTGTACATGCATGTTTCTCTCTGAAAAACGGGCAGCCTCAGTTACCTCCCGGCAACTGGGCCGCCCATCCTATTCTACACCTTCACAAAATCAGATTAGTTACCTGCTCTTCTGTCAAGCTCCTCCTGCATTTCATCCAGGAAGTCCTGTGGATTACATGCATTGTAAGCATTCATATAATCGCTCCATGTGCTGTCAAAATCTTTAGCCATAACAACCTTAGGCAGCCATTCGTGTTTTGTCTCGCCCATCTTTGTCCAAGCTACACCACCGGCTGTCTCTGTTGTCATGCTGTTAGAGTAAGAGTACATCGGGAACCAAGGTCCCAATTCTTTGTTTACGGAACCAATCATATCAGGATAATTCTCAGCGCCATATGCTTCAAAGCATTTTACAAGAGGCTCAGCAAGACCTGCAAAGAACTCTGATGTCTGCTCTGAAGGCTGCATTGCATTGATGCCGTCCTTGCTTGTTCCAAGCCACTGTGGGAAGTAGCTGTATCCGCAAAGGTGAGATGCCTTGTATTCTGTATCTGCACACTGCATTCTCATATCATCTGTTCTGTAGTACAGTCCGTTTTCATCAACCAGATAATCTACGCCTTCTACACCCCAGAAACGAAGGTCATGAATCTCCTGATCCAGAATATCGTTAACAAACTTGAATGCTGCATCCACATCTTCACAGCTTGTTGTGATAGCAAGACCACTGGAATTGTTCAGTGTATCTGCGTATGTATGCCACATATTGTCCATGCCTTCTTCTGCTGTCAGACCAAGCGGTACATAATTGCAGCCCTTCAGGTCAAGTCCAGTCTGCTTAAATACATCATTTACAGTGTAAGCAAAATCCCACCACTGGTCACACATACCAAGTACTGCACCTGTGGAAAGCTTTGCGATGTACTCATCATATGTCTGTGTTGCAAACTCTGTATCGATGATGCCCTTGTTGTACTCTTCATTCAGCTTCTTGAAGTACATTTCAGCAGTCGGTGTTGTATTGTAGTCAACAATCTTCATATTCTCTGTATCTACGATAACAGAACCATCGTTTGGATATCCATCCAGGAACTCCGGTGCGTTTTCAATACAGAAGTATCTCCAGTCTTCACAGAGCATTGTATAAGGAATGATCTTTGTACCATCTTCCATAGTCGGATTCTCTGCTACATATCTCTCAAGCAGGTCATAATACTGATCCAGTGTGTGGATCTCCGGATAGCCACCCCACTCAAGAACTCTTGCCTGGATCCAGAAAGCTTCGTCATTATGTGTTGTAGAACGATTCTCACCGTAGGAGTTCTGGAATACATTTACCCAGTAAATGTGTCCATCTTCCTGACGGAATTTATCCCACTCTTCGTCTGTATATAACTCTTTGATATTCGGGTATTTGTCAATATAATCATCCCATGCAACAAGTGCATCTGCATCATACAGCTGCTTGGATGCGTCGCCGCCATCGATAAAGTCAGGGTACTCTCCGCTGGCAATAATCGTACCTACCGCTTCTTCAGCAGTCTGTCCTGTCAGCCATGTCTCTTTGACTCTTGCGCCAACCTTCTTTGCAATGATCTCCTGCACTTCGTTTCCATCGTTGATCTCAGCCTGTGGCATTGCACCGAAGAATGTGAAATTTTTGATTTCATCTTCAGAATACTCTTTGTCTTCTGCTTCTGCTTCTGCCACCTCTGCATCTCCGCTTTCCTCACCGGATGCCTCTGCAGTCTCTGTTTCGGTTTCTGTGCTACCTGTCTCCGTAGCTGCCTCGCCTGAACCACATCCTGTCAGCATGGATGCTGTTAAAAGCGTTGTCATAAGTAATGCTGTTACTCTCTTGAACTTCATTTTCTACCTCCCATTTTACCTTGTGTTCAAAGTGATATGCTTTGTACTATTATAGTAAAAGATGAAAGGCAACAAAAAAACGGAAAAAGTATAGATAAAACACCGAAAAAATATAGGGAAATGCTTTTTTCCAGCATTTCCCCAATAAAATTTCCCGTATAAACCGGAAAACAACAGCCTGCTGCTGCTGCGGTGTGTATCCATGGCTGATCATGACAGCACTTTTATCTTAAGTTTTCCTCTCTGTCATTTATGGCAAATGCCTGCATACTTGCATTTCCGTCTCCGCGATAGGTAAAATAGAGACTGCTGATGCCATCCGGAATCGTCACCTCTGTCCAGTTCCACTCCCACACGTTTGTATTCTCCACGGGAATCGTGCCAAGAACCGTTTGATCCCATCCCGCTTTGATCTCAAAAACACCATTTGCATAGCCGCGTGTCGCGATGCCGATTCTTTTTACATGCTGCAGATCGAAATATTTAAAACCGATCGTAGCCGAATCCTTGATATTTGCCACATAACCGTTTTCCTCATCTCCGTCTCTTCCGTCCTGCATGATCTTCGGGAAGGCATCTCCTCCCACATAGACAGACGGCTGCGACGTAAACAGATGACAGGCCAGATATGCCGGATATTCTCCCTCGCCGTGCAGAGGACCGCCGTTTAATCCACAGGAGGTCATCTCCGCCTGCACAATACTGCCGTCATCCCTGAAGCAAAGTTTCTCAGCGCAGCCCTGTCTGGAATACCATGTGCCATTCGTGTGACGGTGGTAAAAAATATACCAGTCGTCCCCAATCTGTACCATGCTGCCATGATTGTTGCCACCGTAGGCAGCCGGCATATCTGCCGGTTTGTAACTGTCAATATACATGTCACAATTGCTCACCAGCACGCCGCCGTAGGAAAAGCCCTCCGTCGGATTTTTGCTGACCGCATAACAGAGCTCATGCATCAGCTCGGAGGAATATATGAAATAGTAAGTATCTCCCTTCTTTCTGATGGAAGCTGCTTCAAAGTAAGCATGCCCTTCATATCCGCTGCCGGCGCTGTGCTCCTGTCCCGGTACGATGATGACCGGCGGCTGCTCTATCGTCAGCATATCCGCACCTAAAACCGTTGCCATTGCACCCGATCTGCTCTTGTCTCCTTTCGGACAAAATCCGGTATACAGATACGTCTTTTCTCCTTCTGTCAGGACACCCGGATCAAACTGTGGTTCATCACCCTCGCGCTCTCCCAATCTGGTTCCGTCCGGATATTGTACATATCCATAAAACTCATATGCGCCTGCCGGCGTATCACAAACCGCCACCGACACAACGGAAACCTTATCCAGCACATAATACAGATAATATCTGCCATCCGGCCCCACAGTCACATCAGGAGCATACAGACACATCTTTTCATCCCTGTTCAACGGATCCTGCCTCTTTTGGTAGATCACGCCCTCATATCTCCAGTTTCCAAGATCATCAAGCGGCGCAGACCAACACACATAATCCCCAAGGCAGAAGACATGTCCGTTATATTTGTCATGTGAACCGTACACATAGACTCTGTCTCCAAATACATAGGGTTCACCATCCGGAATATATTCCCATGAGGGAAGATATGGATTCAATGCCTGTTTTTTCCGACTCATTTTCTTCTCCTTCCGGCATCCGATTCGCTCTCTACCTCTCTGATGCCTCTCTGATGCCTCTCTTTTCTTTCCTGTTGCCCCCAAAAGCATTAAGCATATGTGTATTTCACCATATTCCAGGAATGCTTTTTCAGCGACACCTTCTGCCTGCTGCCGGGCAGAGCCGCAATCTCCACCTGCCTGGGTTTCACTTCTTCCTTCTCCTGTGTATTGACAGCCTTTAAGTCATCTGCATACAACTCCACATGCTCCGTTGCCACGCATCCTCCAAAGCCTTCAAACGTCACGGACAGTTCCATATCTTCTGAAAGAGAACGATTCATGGCAAAGACAATCAGCTCCTTCTTTTCCGGATTATGAATCACAGAGCTTGCCAGATATGGAATATCCATTTCGTCAGAAGAACGATATGTCTCACTTTCCGTAATCATGCGAAGCGCCTCTCCTCTTCCCTGCGTAGAGGCATACAGAAACGGATAGAAAATAGTCTGTACCCATACGCCGCCTCCTGTTTTTGTCATGATCGGCGCAATGACATTGACAAGCTGTGCCAGACAGGCAATCTTCACTCTGTCACAGTTATTCTGCAACGTCATGAGCATAGAACCCACCAGAAGGGCATCCTCAAAATTATAGATATCCTCAAGCTGCGGCGGTGCAATCTGCCATTTCTCAATCTTGTCCTGATTGCTGTGGAACCATACATTCCACTCATCAAAAGAGAGATTGATGGTTTTGTCTGCATGCTTTTTGGCTTTTACCGCATCGCAGAGTGCTTCGACTGATTTGATAAAACCATCCATATGGACAGCTCTGCCCAGATAGTCTGCCGCATTATCATTTTCATTCCCGTAATACTGGTGCATGGAAATATAGTCAATCTGTTCATAGGCATGATCAAGCACCGTCAATTCCCACTGCCCGAAGGTTGGCATGTTATAGCCTGAGCTTCCGCAGGCTACAAGTTCAATGTCCGGATCCACCATACGCATCTGTTTTGCTGTTTCGCAGGCGAGCTTTCCGTATTCCTCTGCCGTCTTAAACCCGATCTGCCATGGACCGTCCATCTCATTTCCAAGGCACCATGTCTTGATGCCAAACGGCTCCTCAAATCCGTTTTCCCTTCTCTTGTTGGCATAATACGTATCTGTCACCGCATTGCAGTACTCTACGAGATCCCTTGCTTCCTCCGGTCCTCTTGTCCCGAGATTGACTGCCATCACAACATCCGTACCGGCACGCTTTGCCCACTCCTGAAACTCATCAATCCCCACTTCATTGGGTTCAATGACACCCCATGCAAGCTCCATCTTCTTAGGTCTCTTTGCTTTATCTCCGGTTCCGTCCTCCCAGTGATAGCCGGAGACAAAATTTCCGCCCGGATAGCGTACCGCCGGCACATCAAGTTTTTTGATCAGATCCAGCACGTCTGTACGAAAACCCATATCATCCGCACTTTCATGACCGGGTTCATAAATGCCGCCGTAAACCGCTCTTCCCAAATGCTCAATAAACGAACCGTAAATGCGCTTGTCAATCTGACCTACCTTGAAATTTTTGTTCACCAGAATTTCTGCTCTCATGAAATCTCTTTTCTCCTTTTCTATTTTTATACTTGTTTTCATACTTTATATGCTTTTGCAAATTACCTGCTGTCTTGTCATCTGCTCAGGTGCTGCCTACTTCTCTTTTCTGTATTTGGAAGGGGTACACCCCTTGATTTCAATAAACTTCCGGATAAAATAATCACTGTCCTTATAGCCCACATCTTCCGCAATCTGACTGATTTTCTTATCTGTCTTCAGGAGCTGTTTCGCTGCTTCGTTAATGCGATAGTTGCTCAGATAATCCTTAAAGGACTGCCCGTATTTCTTCCGGAAGATCTGCCCCAGATACGAGCTGTTGACAAAATATTTTTTGCTCAGATCACGCAGGCTTAAGTTATCTGCATAATGCTCCCGCACTTCCTTCTCAATCTCCAAAAGCACTCCGCGCGAAACATTCTTTCGAAGCTGCGTCAGATAATCGGCATACTCACAGCAAAAGCGCGACAGATGGACGCTGCTTCCCCGCATGATTCCCTCCTCAAAGGAGCTCTCTGAAATAAACTGCAGGATTTTTTCCTGATTCACCTCATTATCCTGCTCCGTAGCAAGATGAATCAGTTGGAATAAAAGATAATTGATATTGAGATTGACGCAGTCCCCTGCGACCCCCATCTTTCCAATCTCCTCATACAGACCGTCCACATTTTTCCGGATCTGAATCTTTTCGTTCTGCTCAATGGCGGCGACCAGCGCATCCAGACTGTTCTTGCAAAGAACGATTCCGTTCTGATTTACCTGCACCTCATTCTCATAATAATAAATATCCTTTTTGGCATGAAACGCCACAAGTGATTTGAGGATACAGGCGGTTCCATACGACTTGGAAATACCGGATATGTCCTGTACCTTCTTTCCCACCAGCATCTGAACCGGTCTTTGCAAAATCGTTTCCAGATTACTGTGGAATGCTGTCAGATAGGCCTTCTCCGTCAGATCGGATTTTGCCGCCAGATAATCACAATAAATGATACCGATATCAAAGCTCTTTTCGTCATGTGACACATCAAAAATGGCATGGTTACTATCCTCTCTGAGCCACTCCTGACAAGCCTGATACAGATCTCTTTGCAACCCTCTGGCCATACCGTCTTCCCACTCATCGCTCTGTTCAGTAAGCTCGATGTCTATATAGCGGACGCCCTCCGAAATCTGCATGTGATTCCTGACATATTCCAGATTCACATCATCATATTTCCCGTTGAGAAGTCCGATCATATTGCGTGCCAGATAGGCTGCTTCCATCTTCTGACGATCCTTCTTGCGGATTTCCTTCGTCTCCGACATCGCAGCAACCTTTCTGAGAATGGAAATCAGCTGCTCTTTTTCCACCGGTTTTAAAATGTAATCAATACAATGATACCGGATTGCCTGCTGCGCATATGTAAAATCACTGTAGCCGCTCAAGATCACAAAATAAGCGTCGGAAATATGATCCCGCCTGATGATCTCGAGCAGCTCAATTCCGCTCATCATCGGCATTTTGATATCCGTCAGGATCAGATCCACCTGATTTTCTTTCAGATAGGCGATTGCCTCTTGCCCGTTTTCCGCAGTTGCAACCACTTCAAACCCTTCTGCATTCCAATCAATCAAAACCTTCAGCCCTTGTAAAATAAACGGTTCATCGTCCACCAGTAAAACCTTCAGCATGGTCTCCTCCTCTCTTTTCAAAAACATCCCTATCATTCTACTCTGCAATATCAGGAATACGGATCAATATCATCGTTCCGACATTTTCTTCACTCTCTATAGAGAATCTGACCGCATTGTCCGTCACCATCTTCAGTCTCAGACAGGCATTCAGAATTCCCACATGCTCCTTCTGTTTCAGTTTTTCCATGTCGGCATGATTCATCTTGTCCTGTATGTCACGGACCATGGCATCATCCATGCCTTTGCCGGTATCTTCCACCTCAATACAGACATATCCGTCCTCTTTATAAATCTTGATGAAAATCCATCCGGGCGCCGTTTTGCTCTCAATGCCGTGTACACATGCATTTTCCACAAAAGTAACGATGGAAAGCTTTGGAATGTGAAACGTTTCACAGTCCGGCTCCACAGAAATGGAATAAGACAATCTGTCACCGAACCGGTATTTTTGGAGTCCCAGATAAGCCTCCACAAAATCCATTTCCTTACTGATTGCAATATCATCATTGCCCCAGTCCACATTCTGCCGCTCCATGACGGCAAGTTTTTCGACCATATCAGCTGTCTCAAACTCTTCCTTTAGAATACTGTGCATACGGATACTCTCAAGTGCATTGAACAGAAAATGCGGATTGATCTGTCCGTGAAGCGCCAGAAGTTCCGCGTTTTTCTTGGCAATGCTCATCTCCTGTTCCCGCAGCTTATCCTTATAAACCGTCTGAATCAGCTCATTTGTGCGTTCTGCCATCCTGTTGTAATTGCTCATCAAAAGGGCAATCTCGTCCCGTCCCCGCACATCTGATATCCTTGTAAGCTCCTCACTGTCCACACTGTCAAAGGCCTTTCCGAGACGTTCGATTCGCACTGTGATCGAGCGCTCAATCTGTGTCATCAGGAAAAACGGAAGTAGTGTGTTGACCAGAATCAGAAACAAAATCAAAGGTGCATTTTTAACAATCTGCCTCCATGCATTCGTCTCCTGCCTAAGCACATAAATCTGATAGCTATCCCCGTATAACAGAATATCCTTTGTGTAACCGACCTGATCCTGCATGGTAAACTGCGCAAAATCCTGTCCCAGATAATTATCCTTGGTGTTGGAAAGAAGAATTTTCCCATCCTTACAGATATATACAGGTGCTTCATAGTTCATCCCGTCAATATCTCTTGTCACCTTACTGTAATCAATCTCCAGCTTGATCACTTTTTCGCACCCGTGCTTTGTGACCAGATTCATCTTACGCAAGAATAAAATCTTCCTCTTTGGCGCTACTGCCGGACTTTGCCAATCATCATAATAAAACAACACCATGGCATCTCTTTCATCCTGCTGCAGCGTCTGATACCACTGCGTATCCTTTATCTTGGAAATACGACCGAATTCTCCGCCGCTTACAATCGTTTCGTTATCTGCATAAATTGTGACCTTTGCATTCCCGGCACTTAAGCTGCTCCCCATAAAAGAATGCTTCATAAAATCCTGATATTCGACCACATAATCAAGCGGTGTCTCGTACTCCGTATTCAGAAAATTCTCTATGTAACTGCTCAGATTCATCGTGTCGGCCGTAGATGCCGCCTGCTCAAAAATTCCTGTGATATGATACTGCAGCGCACTCGCCAGATTTTCCATCTCATGTTGTTGCTGAACTTTGTCTGCCTTAAATACACTGTTTAGGATAAAACCGTCCGTCAACACCAGCGGCAGAAGCACACAAATGATGTACAACCCCTGCAATTTCTTTTTGACCGGAAAATCAATCAGATATGTTTGTATCAGCTCCGTCACATGCCGCATGACAATCCCCCTCGTACTGCAGGCTTATTCGCCTTTTTTTCTTTGAAACGGAACCGCAGGCATTCCTGATCCGGCGTACAAATTCGCCTCCATTGGACAATTATTCCAGGCATAAGCAATCTCCTGTGTCCGGTCTGTAATCTCTATTCTTACCCTGTCGTCCGAGAGGAGGTGCGCCGGCGCCGCTTTCCATTCTCCTGACGCCTCCCTGATCTCAAATCCCGCTATCTCACCATCCCCATTTCTGACAGTGAGCGGTTTATCCGTTTCAAATAAAATTGTAACATATTCTTCCTGCCATTGAAATTGTTTTGCCACAGGACCTTTCGCAAAATCTGATTTTTGATAGATCAGATTCCTTGCAGCAAGCGCAATGCGGCGTCCCACTTCCTCCTTATAGAACGGATGCAGATCGTTATATTCCCCGAGATCATATGCCTGGACCATACGGACATTCTTATTTCGTTCCGCCTGAAGCTGTGCCTGCCGAAGATGTGCCCAGTCCGTCTGTCTGCAGGGCAGTTTCCCATCCGCAAAGCCTGCAAGCTGTACATAAATAAACGGCAACGTAGGCTCCTCCCACAGCGCGCGCCAGTCTGCGATCATTGCCGAAAATTCCTGTTCGTATCTGTAAGCTACCTCCGCATTGGATTCTCCCTGATAGAAAAAACAACCTCTTATCTTCTGCTTTTTCAGTGGGCTCAGCATTCCATTGTAAAGACCGGTTGCTTTGTACTGAAAGAAAGTGGTCTCCGGCAAAATGGGCATCTGTCTGACAAGCGCACAGTCCCACTCACCCTCCAGAGAGATTTCCCTGCCGGATGCAAGCGAAAGCTTATATGCCTTTCCCGGCATAAAACCGCCGTTTTGACGCAGCACCAGCATGTGTATTGCAATCTCGTTTTTCCCTGCGCGAAGCAGCTCTTTCGGCACCTCATAGACGCGGGGCGGATATCGGAACGCCGTCTCTCCCACCTTTACTCCGTTGACATAGACGAAATCCGCATCGATGACAGCCCCCAGATATAACTTGTTTCTGCCGGCTGCGTTAAGATCTTCCGCTGTTAAATGAACCTCTTTTTTGAGGCATATGCTTCCTGTATATTGTTGCAGCTTCCCTGCAAAAAAACCGGGCAGATTGATCTTGCGGTCACACACGATTTCCTCACTTGCAGAAAAAGGGGCAAGAGCCTCTGCCCACCAGCTTTGCTCGCGCTGCAGCTCACCGGAAATGGTTTCTTCTACCATTTTTTTGTCCTTACATACATCAAGCTCCGCGCCGTCATATCCCAGACGTCTGACTGTCTCCTCGCTGCACCAGGCTTTGACCGGCGTGCCGCCGACTGCCGTCTGCAAAAGACCGATCGGAACTTGCTCACTTTTCCGTATCTCCCTTGCCGCAAAAAAGCCGACCGCACTAAATGCCTGCAAATCGCATCCTGTTGCCTTCACCCATTTTCCTGCTGTCAGTATGTCCCTTTCTCTGACAAAATCATATTCCTTGGGTACATCAAACATGCGAATCTCATCCTCTGAAACTCCGGAAAGTTCGTCCCCGACGCCATCCCAGATCCATGATAACGGAAGCTCCATATTGGATTGACCGCCTAAGAGAAAGACATCTCCAAACAGCACATCTGAAAATACTCGCTCCTCCTGCCCATCAGAGAGCCTGATATCCCATGGACCACCCGCCTGCATCCTCGGCAGAACCAGTTCAAAATAACCATCCTCAGACGCTTTTGTCTGCGTATGATATTCTCCCATTTCCAAATGCACACTCGCCGCGGGCTGCGTCCATCCCCAAATGGCATTATACTGCTCTCTCTGCAGCACCATCCCATCGCTCAGCAAAGAAGAAATTCTCATTTTTCCAAAACCTCCCAAGTTTAATCCTACACTTTCACTATGATACTATTTTATTCATTTTGGATTTTGTAAAACACCCCTCGAATTTCATAATTTGTACCGATAAACTACAGTTATCGCTCGTGCTCATTTTCCTTCCTCTTGCATTCGTAATTCCTGCCGTTTCGCGTCAGCCGGCACTTCGTGCCTCTTCGAATTGCTCATGTACGCTCGGGTCCATCTCGAATCCGCTATCGCTTCTTCTCGATGACAGACACTCGGCAAATACGAGCTTTTACACAAGTGTAAGCTCGTGATTGCCTCGCTAAAACCAAATACAAGCTTCGCTTGTGCTTGCTTTCCTTCCTCGCTATCAAATAGAACCGGGTTTTCACCCGGTTCCGTCTGTTTCTGTTTTTCTCTTATTCGTTACAATTTAAGTTCTTTCCGATCAGCCCGATGTGACAGCCCGCATCAAGACCACCCTCCGCATGACCGATCAGCCATTTATTTTTCGCTGTGATCAGCTTATCCTCGCCTTCTGCATGCGTCTTTTCCAACGGATAGTTGGTGCCTGCCGGAAGCACAATGCCCACCTTAAAGCCTGCACCCTTTACACCGCACGGTGCATAATGAAGCGTTGTGCCATATACCTCCACTGCAGTTCCCTTTGGCACAAGGAAAGCTTCCATCAGAGAAGTATCGTATGTAAAATCATCTGTGATATCCTGCTGGCAGCCAAGCATCAGAATTGCATCCGTAGCCGCTACATTGATCTCTGAGCTTCTGTGATACTCTACCGCATTGAGCATTTCATTGTGACCATTACAATAACCGATCTGAATATCCAGTTCTCCGTATGTCTTATCTTTTAACTCCTGATAAACCGGAAGTGCTTCAAGCACTTCAACGCTTGGCTCATACGCAACACCCTCGGGAAGCGGTGTCTTTTCATTCAATGCCTCTACCAAACCTGAAAAATCCACATTTTTTACGATTCTGCCATATTTTCTGAATCTTGCATCTGTAATATCATAAATTGTCATATTTTTGCTCCTTCCTTTTCATCTGCCGTGCAAACAGCAGCTTTCATAATTCTCCGTTATGATACATTACTGAATCTTACGGAACAGTTCCTTACAAGCCGGGTAAATCTCTTTAAACTGCTGATATCTTGCCTCGTATTTTGCCACAAGCTCAGGATCGGGTTCTACCGTATCCACAATCTTCACAATTTTGTCTGCCGCATCTGTCACGCTTGCAAATTCGCCACAGGCAACTGCCGCCAGCATCGCTCCGCCGAGTGCCGGTCCTTCTTCACTCTCGATCACATCGACCTTGACATTCAGGATATTGGCAATCATCTTTTTCCAAAGCGGACTCTTTGCACCGCCACCGCAGATCTTGGTTCTCTCAATCTGAATACCGAGCGCCTTTGCCACCTCAAACGAATCTCTCAGGGCAAAAGCAACACCCTCTAAAACTGCCTGTGTCATATCAGCCCGCGTGGAATCCATGGTCAGACCGATGAAGGTTCCTCTTGCAAGCGGATCATTGATCGGTGAACGCTCTCCCATCAGATAAGGCAGGAAGTATACATGATTCTCTCCCAGCTTTGTGATGGCTTTCTGCTCATCCGCATAATCCTTTGTACCGATGATCTCATCCATCCACCATTTGTTACAGCTTGCAGCGCTGAGCATACAGCCCATCAGATGGAAATGACCGTCCGCATGTGCAAAGGAATGCAATGCATTGAATTTATCCACACCGAATTTCTCAGAAGAAATGAAAATCGTGCCGCTGGTGCCAAGGGAAATATTACAATTTCCGTCTCCGACCGTACCGGTACCGACTGCTGCCGCAGCATTGTCACCGGCTCCGGCTACAACCTTACAAGTAGTCGGAATACCAAGCTCCTTAGCGATATCCGGCAGGACCGTACCGACTGCCTCATAGCTTTCATACACCTTTGCAAGCTGCTCTTCTTTCACACCACAGATCTCACACATCTCTTTTGACCAGCATCTGTTCTTCACGTCAAAAAGAAGCATTCCCGATGCATCAGATACATCCGTGCAGTGTACTCCTGATAATTTATATGCGATATAATCCTTCGGCAGCATGATCTTTTTAATCCGTGCAAAATTTTCAGGCTCATTTTCCTTTACCCAAAGAAGCTTCGGCGCCGTAAATCCTGTAAATGCAATGTTGGCTGTATACTCTGACAGCTTTTCTTTGCCGATTACATTGTTCAGATAATCCGTTTCCTTTGTGGTACGTCCGTCATTCCACAAAATAGCCGGTCTGATGACCTGATCCTCTTCATCCAGAATGACAAGTCCATGCATCTGTCCGCCAAAGCTAATGCCTGCCACCTGACTCTTATCCGCATCTGCAAGAAGCTCACCGATACCTGCCATCACCTGCGTAAACCAATCCTCTGGACTCTGCTCAGACCATCCCGGATGCGGGAAATACAAAGGATACTCCTTTGATACAATATTCAAAATCTTTCCTTCTCCATCCATGAGAAGCAGCTTGACTGCTGACGTCCCCAAATCGACACCTATGTACAGCATTCTAATCCTCCTTATACCCTGAAATACCTGTTTTTATGTTTCCGTGCCCGTGCACATTTTTATCATATAATCTTTTTCAGAAAAATGCAACCATATTTTTCACAATATATCATCTCTCTTACGAAATACTGCATCCCACACGCTTATTGCAACCAGATTTCGTCTCCATCCACAAAAAATGCGCATTGCCGTCCCTTGGGTTACCGGTCAATGCGCACGTGCACATCTTACGCCCATCCAAGCAGCTTGCCGATCCAGTAAAGAAGTCCCAGACACCAGCTCGTAAAAATACCATATAGAATAACCGGTCCTGCAATCGTGAATATCTTGACCCCGATTCCAAAAACCTGCCCCTCTGTCTTATACTCAATGGCAGGCGCAGCCACAGAATTGGCAAAGCCCGTAATCGGCACAAGCGCTCCCGCGCCGCCCCAGTTCGCAATGACCTGATACAGACTAAAGCCTGTAAGCAGCACACTGGCAAGCACCAGCAAAAGAGAACACCACGATCCTGCCGTGTCCTGATCCAGCCCCAACTGCTTCGCATAATTTAAAATCACCTGTCCCACCGTACAAATGATGCCGCCGCATATAAATGCTTTCAACATCTGCACCGGCAAACTTTTTGTCGGTGACATCTGCTTCACATATGCATTGTACTCCTGTTTTTTGAGTTCCTGCTCCTCCTGCTCAGACAATTCCCGCATCTGTCCTTCTTCCATTGTCTCCTCGTTTGTTTTTCGCTCCTCCTGTATCTGAAAGCCTGCGTATATCTGCCTGTTTTGATCATCCATGTTCATCATGATGCCTCCCATTCTTTCTCATTCTTTTTATTCACTTGTAACTATTCAGCACACCATTTTTGCCTGTTTATAGTATGGACTGCCGCCTGCCGGATTATGCATTTGCATAAGGCATAACTTCACCCTATCCGGCAAACCCGAAACCATGATAAAACAAAGCCCCTGCCAGCTTTCCGATGGCAAAGCACAAAATCACAATCCCAATGCCTCTCTTGAGCTTTGCGCGCTGCGCCATAATCGGGATCGCATCAAGGATTTCCGCAATGGACAGTGCAAGGCAGCCGACATAACAGCCTGTGAAAAGCCCATAACCTGACAAAACAAGCTTGCCAAGCGCATTGACAATCTGATATGCCACGTATCCCATATCCGCAGCAATGCTTCGAAGCTGTCCTAAAACTTCTCCCACATCGCCTGCATATAAACTCAATAATATCCCCAAAAGCACACCACAGATAATCATATTTTCGAAAAGCAGAATATGCGCACCGGCGTTTATGCGGTCGGCAAAACGCGGCACCAGACCAACAGCCGTAAAAACAGTGAAGACACCTCCCGCCACCACGATCCCTGCGGAAAATCCCGTCACAATCAATACAAGCTGTTGCACAAAGACATTATGACACATCAATTTTCTTTCCTTCCCGCTCCCAAGCTTCTACCATCGCCTGGTTCATCTCCTTCTCATAGGAGCGCATGGAAACCTCGATCGGAGTGGGATCCTTGCTGATCCGCCGTTTGCCGATGTGATTGTAAAAGATCAGGATTCCGGCCGCAAGACCCGCAGAATAAGAAAGCTCCAGTGCCGTAAAGCCGTTCGATTCCGTTCCTGTGATAATGAAGTAAAACTGACCGAAAATATCCGTTATGGAAATGTCATTATGAAATGCCATGATGGAAAAAGCCCCTCCTGCCAGACAGATCATGCACACAAAAATGAGCTTACAGACATTTAGGACTTTGCCCTTATTTTTCCCCGAAACCTGTTCCACCACACAGTCCTGCTCGCCTGTCGGCAGCACCAAACAGTCCTTTCCTTCTGCCTTGATGGCGCGCACCAAAAACAGCATTGTCACTATCTGCCTGCTCTCCTGCATTTGAAATAAGGGTATTTTTTTGATTTGATCCGTCCGCTCGCTGCTGCCGGAATAAACGTCTGCCACATCTTCTATACAGACCTTAGAACCATTTACCTGCACACGCTCCCGAAGCGCCACATACACAATTTCCATCCTGCCACCACCTGCTGTTTTGACTGTCCTATCTGCAGCTGACTATTATTAGCTGCTTTCTAACTGTTCTCCGGCTGTTCTCCAACTGCTTTGCGCTGCCAATTTAGGACAGCTTGTTTACAGATAGTGTGACGGGATTTTTTTCTTTTTATACGTTTCACGCTTCTGTTTTCTCATTTCATGTCCATGTGCTTCATGTTAATCAAAAAAAGCCGGTTACATCGTAACCGGCAGAAAATTGATTCCAAGTAAGTTGATCAGACAGCCTGTCAAAAAGCCGATGACCCAAAGAATCGCAACAATCTTCAGATTTTCCAAAAATCTTTTATTCACTCTGAATAAAACCAACAGACCAACGCCTGCACCCACCAAAAGTCCGGCAATCAAAGCCCCTTCCGAAAGCGCACCGTACAGATACACCTGCGTAAGTGCCACAGAAGCCGCACAGTTTGGAATCAGTCCCACAATGGAAGCTAAAAATACAATGCCGACCGACTCACCCATCGTCACATATTCAATGCCCTGCTCCCCGATACAAGCCATGAAATAATTGATTGCAAATGTCAGCACCATGATAAAGACAGTGACCTTAATGCTATGAATCAGTGCTGATTTGAAAATGCCATTTTCACAGTGACAATTCTCTGTTTCACAAAACTCATGAATATGAAAAGCATTGTCATCCTTGTGCATCAGATGAATCACCAGATCGACAACCAGACCTGCTAACAGACCAACAATCAGTTTGGTCGCCAGGATCATCAGAATCGTCTTAGCCGGCATCTGATTAGAAATCATCATCGGCAGCATCTCGTCAGAGGTTGACAAAAATACAGCAATCAGCGTACCCATGGAAATGACACGTCCTGCATACAGATTGGCCGCCGCAGCCGAAAATCCACACTGCGGAAAAAGTCCTGCAATACTACCGATCAGCGGTCCGAGTTTTCCTGATTTCTTTAACATCCCGAGTGATTTTGACTCTGTGTGATGCTCCAAAAATTCCATGAGCAAATAGGTAATAAATAAAAACGGAAACAATCTGGCTGTATCCAGCAGTGTATCCTTTAAAACATCTATCAAAAGATCCATTGTTCCAAGCTCCATCGCATTCTCATTGTCTCTTATGCCTTATATTTTGCCTAATTACAGATAATAGCACAGATTTTGTCACTCGACAAGACCGGAGCAGGAAAGTTTTGGGTTTTCGAAAGTTTTGGGTTTTACTGCTTTGTCTGTTTATTCTGCTTTGTGTACATCTTTTCGCGCGGCAAACAGAAATCTTATAGTCTGTTCTCCTGTTGCAGATAGGCGACAAATGCCCTGATTCCATCCAGTATTTCGTCATAGGTCGTATCAAAATCTCCCGTATACCACGGATCATCAATATCACCGGGATGATCCGTGAAGTCCAAAAGCCTGCAGATCTTTCCTTCCGGGTCTGTCGGAATGATGCGCGTGATATTGCGCAGATTATAATTTTCCATACAGATCAGATAATCAAACCGGTCATAGTCTTCGCGCGTCACCTGACGTGCCGTCTTCCCCTGACAGCTGATGCCCACACTCGCCAGTTTCCTCCTCGCAGGCGGATAGACCGGATTTCCGATCTCCTCTCTGCTGGTTGCTGCAGACTCGATATGAAACCGGTCTGCAATACCTAATTTTTTAACGTAATCCTTACAGATGAATTCTGCCATGGGGGAACGACAGATATTGCCGTGGCAGATGAATAAGACTTTAATCATAGTTTTGATTTACTCCTTTTTGCCCTGAAATGCCTTGATTTGCGAGGAATTCTGGGGATTTTATGTTTTACTCTGAAATTACGGATTGTGGCAAATCAGAGCAGAATTTAGCAAGTTGTTACTACCTGTTAGTAGTAAAATTAGTAGTAAAACGGAAAGGGTTACTACTAAGGATTTTACTACTTACCCGGCAAATCCTTAATCAAAGGTTGTATGGTTTGATAAATATGGGACACAATGCTGCCATCAGAATATATTCTCATCAGATTATTATTAACCTGTTGCTTGGTTCTTCCCGAAAGGATTGCATCTATAATATCTTCTTTGCATTCAGTGTAAATCTTTTTCTTAAAGTATCTACCAAAGAAAGACCTTACCTGCGCCTCCCTCTTTGAGTCTTGCTTTCTATCTCCAACAAATTCACAAAGAATTTCCTTAACATCTGAATATACTTCTTCATAACAGCTAGGAAACTCTGCTCGAATATCATTGTGCAAACCACTTAACATACGCTCATCATTACAATGGGCAATTACATATTTGCAAATTCTATTTGCAACCCCAATGCTATAATCGTAATCATCTGTAAGTGCGTGTTGAACATACAGATTCAACTCACATCTATCACTTCCAGATAATGTATATGACAATCCTGTACTAATCACACTATTGATTGTTTGCGCCTGCTTGCCCTTGGTAGTAGCCGTAGTAGTTACTGTAGCCTTGTTTGTAGTTTTAGCTGTCGGTGTAGTCTTTCCCAGTAACTTCTCTTTACGAGAAATGTTAGGATAGCCTTCCTCTTTCCAAAACTTAACTATGTTATCGTAATCCTTATCCTTACTGATAATCACATAACTACATTCCTTACCATACACTCCCAACAAATGGCCTAAGTAAGAAACCAGATGCATATCCAATGACTGCTTTCGCACTGGAACTAAATGAGATTTGATATCTCCATTTAACCAAAAAATGTCCTGTCTTATATTTGTTGCATTCTGTGTTGAGAAAATATGCACATGGTCTTCCTTTGTCATACTTTCAATATTCGCAATGCCATCATTATGAACATTTTCAAAATCAATCAAATAAAAAGTTTCCATTTATCTATTCACATCCTTTTCAAGGCAAATTTTTTCCAAAATATATTATACAATCTTATTTTCGTTTTTTCTATAACAAAATAACGCCCCAGCCAATAAAAAGCTGGAGCGCTACCAATCTTCTTTCTTACACAACCTTAAACATCTTCTGCGACATCGGTTTTTCGTTTTTCTTTTCAATCTCAGCCTGTGCCTTCCGGAACTCTTCCATCCGTTTCAATTCTTCCTCTGCATCATCAAATCCGATATGTGTGTAGACATTCATCGTCACGCTGATATCCGAATGCCCCATGAGGTACTGCAGCGTCTTTGGATTCATTCCCGATTTTGCCATATTGGAACAATAGGTGTGTCGGCACACATGAGGAGTGATATTCGGCATCTGCACCCGGTAGATATCATTGTACCTGCCAACCATATGATTAAATCGGTGCTGCCAATGCATTGCCACCAGAGGCATATCATTTTCATCGTAGAAAAGGAATCCACTATATCCATCAATCACCTTTTCGACCTTGGGTGGAACTCTGTCCTCAATGATTGCCTGAAACATCTGTG
>CAMFDJ010000014.1 GCA_945949085.1 uncultured Lachnospiraceae bacterium
AGTACAGGTTGTTTCTTGGTATGACAACGAGAACAGCTACACATCTCAGATGGTTCGTACAATCAAATACTTCTCTGAATTAAAATAGTCTGAAGTTTTGAATGACGGGTAGTAAAGACCTTAAAGGGTCCGGTCTTATGGACCGGATCCTTTTTTATAAAATAAAAAATAGGAGGCTTTAATCATGGGATTAAACAAAAAATCCGTTGATGACATCAACGTAAGCGGAAAAAGAGTTCTTGTAAGATGTGACTTTAATGTACCCTTAAAGAACGGCGAGATCACAGACGAGACTCGTATCAATGCAGCTCTTCCGACAATTCAGAAATTGATCAAGGATGGCGGTAAGGTAATTCTTTGCTCACATCTTGGCAAGGTAAAAAATGGCCCTAACGAAGGCGAATCTTTAGCACCTGTTGCAAAGAGACTTTCTGAGAAACTTGGCAAGGAAGTAAACTTTGTTGCTGATTACAACGTAACAGGCGAAGCAGCAACAGCTGCAGTTGCTGCAATGAAGGATGGCGATGTTGTTCTTCTGCAGAATACTCGTTTCCGTGGTAAAGAGGAGACAAAACCGGCTGAAGCAGGCGAAGCTTTTGCAAAAGAGCTGGCTGATCTGGCTGATGTATATGTATGTGACGCATTCGGTTCTGCTCACAGAGCACATGCTTCCGTAGCAGTTGTGACAAAATATATCACAGAAAAGGGTGGCGAAAATGCTGTCGGATATCTGATGCAGAAGGAAATCGACTTCCTTGGCAATGCAGTGGAGAATCCTGTAAGACCTTTCGTTGCAATCCTCGGTGGTGCAAAGGTTGCTGACAAACTGAACGTTATCAATAACCTGATCGAGAAATGCGATACACTGATCATTGGTGGTGGTATGGCATTTACATTCTTAAAAGCACAGGGTTATGAGATCGGTAAATCATTGGTAGATGATGAGAAGCTTGATTACTGTAAAGAAATGATGGCTAAGGCAGAAGCTGCCGGTAAGAAGTTATTACTTCCTATCGATACAACAATCGCTGCCGGCTTCCCTAACCCTATCGATGCTGAGATCGAAGTGCAGGTTGTAGATGCAGACAAGATTCCTGCTGATATGGAAGGTCTTGATATCGGAACAAAGACACAGGAGCTTTTCGCAGATGCTGTTAAGAACGCAAAGACTGTTGTCTGGAACGGACCTATGGGTGTATTTGAGAACCCGATTCTTGCAAAGGGTACTATCGCAGTTGCTAAGGCGCTTGCTGAGACAGAAGCAACCACAATCATCGGTGGTGGTGATTCCGCAGCAGCAGTAAACCAGCTTGGTTTCGCTGATAAGATGAGCCACATTTCAACAGGTGGTGGAGCTTCCCTTGAGTTCCTGGAAGGAAAAGCACTTCCGGGTGTCGTAGCAGCTGACGATAAATAAGCGATCAACCATGAGGAAATATCACAGTACTGCAAGCTGGCTTGCAATGTACTGCGATATTGACGAATGTAACGGCTGAGCAGCATGGACAAAGTTCGAAATGCTGCGAAAGCCGTAGGATTGCGAGAGCGAAGCGCAGCAATCCGTGTGATCGTACTATATGGAATTGCGGAGCAATTTCGAGTCAATCCGCGTTTGAGTTTTTGATAATGATTGAAAAAGGAGATTAAAAAAATGGCAAGAAGAAGAATTATTGCCGGCAACTGGAAAATGAATATGACTCCAAGCCAGGCAGTTGAACTTTGTGCAACATTAAAAGATCTTGTAAAGAACGATGCTGTAGATGTAGTGTATTGTGTACCGGCTATCGATATCGTTCCTGTAGCAGAAGCTATCAAAGGAACAAATGTAAAACTTGGTGCTGAGAACTTCTATATTGAAGATAAAGGTGCTTTTACAGGAGAAATTTCTGCTCCTATGTTAAAAGAGGCAGGTGTTGAATACATCATCATCGGTCACTCTGAGAGAAGAGATATCTTCGGTGAGAATGATATCTTAATCAACCAGAAAGTAAAAAAAGCTTTCGCTTCAGGTCTGAAGCCAATCCTTTGCTGTGGTGAGTCGCTTGCACTTCGTAAAGCAGGCACATACAAAGAGTGGATTGCAAGACAGATCAAATGGGATCTTACAGATGTAACAGCTGATCAGGTGAAGGAACTTGTTATCGCTTACGAACCAATTTGGGCTATCGGTACAGGCGAGACAGCTACTGCTGATCAGGCACAGGAAGTATGTAAGATGATTCGTGAGGTGATTGCTGATATGTACGACGCACCTACGGCTGAGGCTGTTCGTATCCAGTACGGCGGATCTATGAACGCCGGCAATGCTGCCGAGCTTCTTTCAAAAGATGACATCGACGGCGGACTGATCGGTGGCGCTTCTCTGAAAGCAGACTTCGGACAGATCGTAAATGCGTAATCTTTGACAGATTTTTGAAAGTTGTTTCCGGCATAAGGAAACAGGTACAAAAGTATAATAAATACAGAGGGGAGCATTTTTGGAGATGGCATATGTTGTCTGTGAAGATACTCCCGTTCTGTATTTTTATAAAAGGGGATAGAGCGGGATGATATGTAACCGGTAAAAAGGGAAAGGAGAAGGTATTTATGAGAAAGAAAATGAAACAATTGGTTGTCGGTTTGTTTGCAATTGCGGCAGCATGTCTGCTGATTCCGGCAACACAGGCAAAGGCGTATCCGTATGATTTATCTTATCAGACAGCGCAGACGGAGAATTCGGCAACAATCACATGGACGGCACCGACGCCGTCGACCTATTATACATACTCAAGCAATTACAGTGTGTATATTGCAGCTGACTATGATCAGCTGAAAAATGTATCACCCATTTCCGTGCCGATTTCTGCAACGAGTTATACGTTTAGTAATCTGACACCGGGCACGCAGTATTATTTCAAAGTGACTTATACGTCTACCAGCAAGTACGGCAGCACATATGAGAACACTGCAAAATCAGGAAACGTCGTAACACTTCCCGGTAAAGTAACAGGTGTCAAGCAGAATAAATGGTGGAGATATGCGCTGGTTGTTGATGCTGCATGGGATAAGCAGACCGGTGTATCAGGATATGAATATGAATTCAGAAACGGCAAGAATAAGAAAATCAAATCTGAGGTTTTGAAATATAACTCAAATTCCATGAGCCAGCCCATCAAAAACAATATGCTTTACACCTTAAAGGTAAGAGCGTATACCGAGCTGAATGGAAAGACATATTGGGGCGCATGGTCAGATGTGGCTTATCTGTTCACACAGCCTGAGGTGTCAAAGGCATCTATATCCGGTGGTAAGCTGAACATTAGCTGGAAGAAAATCACAGGTGTCACTGGCTATGATATTTATGTGTCTACAAATCAGAAAACCGGCTATAAGAAAGTAGCCAGTGTATCTGCAAAAAAGAGCAGTGCGACAGTAAAGAAGTTTAAGGGTAAAAAATTCAACAGTAAAAAGAAGTACTATGTCTATGTAGCTGCTAAGAAGAAAGTCGGCAAAAAGACCTATAATTCAGGAGTGAATTATATTACGCCGATTATCAAGGGAAAGATGAAGAGCGGTCTGAACTATATCTAAGCATAAGATTGTAATATCGAGAATTTCTTTATGACAGATTAGAAAGACAATAAGAAGCTGGAAAATAAAAAGCTGTAGAGCGTGAAAAAGCTTGCCGGAGATGTTTCGGCAAGCTTTTTTTGGAAGTGTGCCCTGGGCGAAGTGGTACGAGCTGATATGGATTCAGATGATAAAACGAATCATAAATCGGATAGATTGTATGGTTGACGGGATAAGATACTTGGGTTATAATCCTCTATGACGTAGTTTTAAAAACTACGTTGTAAAAGAAAATGTAAGAAAAGATAAGAAACGATAGGGGATTATATCATGGCATTTCAGATTATTTCAGACGGTTCCTGTGATCTGGGAACAGAGAGAGCAGCAAGGGAGAATGTGACAGTTGTTCCTTTTTATGTATCTTTTGATGATGTCACATATAAGAAAGAAATTGAGGAGGTCCCTGTCAGAGAGTTCTACCAGGAAATGGTGGACCGCGCAGACTGCTTTCCAAAGTCTTCCCTGCCTCCTGTACAGGATTACCTGAATGTATTTAGAAAGTATGCGGCAGAGGGAAAGGATATCATTTGCATCTGTATCACGACCAAATTCAGCGGCTCCTATAATTCAGCCATGAATGCGAAGGAAATCCTACTGGAAGAATATCCGGATACCAAGATAGAAGTGATTGATTCTACAGTCAACACGGTTTTGCAGGGACTGCTGGTACTGGAAATCTGCAGAATGCAGCAGGCAGGCTGGTCTTTTGAAGAGACGGTAAAGCGGACAAGGGAGCTTCTGCCAACAGGTCGTATCATCTTTACGGTAGGAAGTTTTGATTATCTGGTACACGGCGGACGCATCGGCAAGGTGATGGGGGCAATGGTGAAGTCGCTGAATATCAAACCGCTTATCATCTTAAGAGATGGCGAGATTTTCCCGGCCGGCGTATTTCGCAACAGGGAAAAGGGAAAGAAGACCTTGATTGAGCTGTGCAGAAAACATTTTGAAAAAGAAGGACTGGATCCCGATCAATATGTTTTTAATATTGGCTATGGATATGATTATGAAGAAGCAGTGGCATTCCGTGAAATGCTGCTGGATTCTTTAAAGGAGTATTCGCACATTACAGACATGGAGTTATTCCAGATCGGTGCGGCAATCGGTGTGCACACGGGACCTTACCCTATTGGAATTTCATTTATAGAAAAAGCTTTCTAAATCTTCACTAAATCTTAATAGTTCTTTCGACTGGTTTCTCTTTTTATTTGGTGGAATTGGTAGTACAATAGGACTATCATAATAATGTGATATAAGGGAACGCAGAAAAGAGAAATCGTTGCATATCACATACCGAAGGGAGGATTTTTTCATGAAAATCAAAATGAAACAAATGAAAGGACTTGTCGTGATGCTGGCTGCACTGGCGCTGGCAATCTGTCTGATGCCTACGATTGCCAGAGCGGATGTCACAAAGCTTGCAGCGCCAAAGGATGCAAAGCAGACAGCGGCACAGGAAAATGGGATTAAGGTGTCATGGACGCCGGTGACCGGAGCAAAGTCTTATGTCTATTCTTATTCAGCAGACGGTAAGACATTTACCGCAGAAGCACCTACAGGCAATAGTGGAGCTGATAATTTTGTTATTTTGATCAATAACAATTGGAAAGCAGGCGCAGATTACTATGTAAAAGTTCGTGCATATGACGGTACAAAATACAGCGAAGCAGTTACAGTAAAAGCAGCAACAGCACCTAAAAAGCCGACTTCCATCAAGCAGACCGCAGCAGATAACGGTTCCGTTACTGTTTCTTGGGATAAGTCTGAGGGAGCAACAGGTTATCTGATCCGATTTGGTACAACGCAGGGTACAGCAAAGGATTATGCAACTGTAGCAACCACGAGCTGTAAATTAACAGGTCTTGCGGCAGATACACAGTATTATCTCGCTGTCTTTCCTGTTAGAAAGGTATCTGCAAGCTATTCCGCATCCTATGATTGTGTAGAGATGCACAAGGTTGTTACGACAGCAGGTGCTGTAACAGGATTGAAGCTCTCCGAGTGGGATGTCAGAACAAATCAGTTCGTGCTGAACTGGAATAATACTGCCAAATTTGAGAGTGGCTACCAGATTGAGATTTATTCTGCAGATGGAAGCAAACTCCTGAAGACATATCGCGCACCGGGCAGAAGAGCAAAAGGTACATATTTCACAAATAAAAAGCTGAAAAATACACCATTCCAGTTCAGAGTACGCACCTATACAACCCTAAGCGGTCAACCATCTTATGGTGCATGGTCAGAAATGGTAGCAGCAGTACCGCAGGCAAATGTAAAGGCGGTCAAGAAGTCTGATACTTCTATTCAGCTGACATGGGATAAGGTGCCGGGCGCAAAGAATTACACCATTTACAGAGCAACAAAAGATGGTGGTAAATATAAAAAGATCGGAACCTCCAAAAAGGCAAGCTTTACTGTAAAGAATTTAAAGACCTATCAGGATTATTTCTTCTATGTAAAGGCCAATAAAGTAAAAGTTGGAGGCAAATACGTGAATTCCAATGCCGTTGATACGACAAATGATATCAATGTTTATATCAACAAATACCAGGCAGGTGTGACAGAGGAATAATCATTCGACATAATAGTTGAATTTTCTTGTTTTCAACTGTTTATTCGGGGCAGAATGCATAAAAATTGCATTTCTGTCCCTTTTTTGTTGGAAATCAAGAAAAAAAATGATAAACTTAGGAAAATAGTAGCTGATGTATGGTAGATTGTTGGGAGCTGAAGCTGTTATGAAAAAGACAATTTTAGTAGTGGATGATGACAAAACAAATTTAATGATTGCGGACCGACTTCTTAGTGAAGAATATAGTATCGTATCTGTGCTTTCGGGTCAGCAGGTATTTAAGTTTTTGGAGCGAAGGAAACCGGATCTGATTCTGCTCGATATCAATATGCCCGGTATGGACGGTTTCGAGGTCATGGAATGCATCAGGCAGAATGAACAGTGGAAAAAGATTCCTGTTATTTTCCTGACAGCCGACAGAGATGCCTCTACAGAGTCGCAGTGTCTGAAGATGGGAGCTGTCGATTTTATCGGGAAACCTTTTGAACCGGAGATTGTAAAAAATCGAATCAGGCGTACACTGGAGATTGAAGAATATCGGAAGGATCTGGAGGGCGCTGTCCGCAGACAGACCAATAAGATTGAGCGTATGCAGCGTGAAGTGATCATCAGTATGGCTAACCTGATCGAGAGTCGTGACGGCAGTACGGGTGAACATGTCAAGCGGACAAGCTATTATGTGGAACTGATTGCAGAAGAACTTGACAGGCGTGGATTGTTTGCGGATGTGATTTCGGGGAGATACTTGTATAATCTGGAGAAGGCAGCACCAATGCATGATATTGGTAAGATCAAGGTTCCGGATTATGTGCTGCAAAAGCCGGGCAAACTGACAGAGGATGAGTTTGAAATCATGAAAAAGCATGCGGCAGATGGCGGCGAGATCATTCGCAGTACCATGCAGAACATAGAAGAGGCCGATTATATGCAAGTGGCTTACAATGTTGCGACCTACCATCATGAGAAGTGGAACGGAATGGGATATCCTACGGGCATCGGTGGGGAAGAGATTCCGCTTGAAGCGAGGATCATGGCAGTCGCAGATGTGTTTGATGCACTGATTTCCAAACGCTGTTACAAGGAGGCAATGCCTGTGGATAAGGCGTTTTCCATCATAGAGGAATCTGCCGGTTCTCATTTTGATCCGCAGATTGTGAAAGTGTTCCTGGATTTGAGACCGCAGATTGAGGCTTCTTTGTAATTTACAATCGGATCCATTAACCGGATCCATTAACAGGATACATTCGGGGAGAACCTACTTGATTTAGACCTGGGCAGAGTGTATACTGTATAAGGCTAAAGGAGACGGGGATTTCTTCCCGGAACGAATGAGAGATGTCAGTAAAATATAAGATACTAAGACTAGAATAAAGGAGAGTTTAAGATGAGCAAAAAACCAGTAGTATTAATGATCTTAGACGGCTATGGCTTAAATGAGAAGACAGAGCACAATGCCGTTGCAGAAGCCAAAACACCGGTTGTGGACGGACTGATGAAGGAATATCCTTTTGTCAAGGGAAATGCTTCCGGCATGGCAGTCGGTCTTCCTGACGGACAGATGGGTAATTCAGAGGTCGGACATCTGAATATGGGTGCCGGTCGTATCGTATATCAGGAGCTGACCAGAATCACCAAGGAGATTCAGGATGGTACCTTCTTTGAAAATCCTGCACTGGTAAAGGCAATGGAGAATTGCAAGGCAAATGACAGCGCACTTCATGCATTCGGTCTGTTATCAGACGGTGGTGTGCACAGCCATAATACACATTTGTATGGCCTTTTGGAGATGGCAAAGAGATTTGGCCTTTCTAAGGTATATGTACATGCTTTCCTTGATGGGCGTGACACACCGCCTGCATCAGGCAAGGGCTTTGTAGAAGATCTGGAAGCAGAGATGAAGAAGATCGGTGTTGGACAGGTGGCTTCCGTCTGCGGTCGTTATTATGCAATGGATCGAGACAATAACTACGATCGTGTACAGCTTGCATACAATGCGCTGACACAGGGCGTTGGTGATACTTGCGACAGTGCACCGCAGGGTATTCAGGCTTCCTATGATAACGAAGTGACAGATGAGTTTGTAAAGCCTACGGTTGTCATGAAGGACGGCAAACCGGTGGCAACGATTCAGGATAAGGATAGTGTGGTATTCTTCAATTTCCGTCCTGACCGTGCGAGAGAGATTACAAGAGCTTTCTGTGATGATGATTTTAAAGGCTTTGACAGAAAGAGATTAGAGCTTACGTTTGTATGCTTCTCTGATTATGATCCCACCATACCGAACAAAGAGGTTGCATTCCATAAGATTGCAGTGACAAATACATTTGGTGAGTGGCTGGCCGCTCAGGGCATGAAGCAGGCGAGAATTGCTGAGACAGAGAAGTATGCGCATGTTACCTTCTTCTTTAACGGCGGCGTGGAAGAACCAAACGAAGGAGAGGACAGAATTCTTGTCAATTCTCCGAAGGATGTGGCTACGTATGATCTGAAACCGCAGATGAGTGCATATGAAGTATGTGACAAGCTTTGCGAGGCAATCACAAGCGATAAATATGATGTGATCATCATCAACTTTGCAAATCCTGATATGGTTGGTCATACGGGTGTGGAAGAAGCTGCAATCAAGGCAGTGGAAGCTGTGGATGAATGTGTGGGACGAGCAGTAGAAGCGCTGAAGTCTGTTGATGGTACGATGTTTATCTGTGCTGATCACGGTAACTGCGAGCAGCTTGTGGACTACGAGACCGGTGCACCGTTTACAGCACACACAACAAACCCGGTTCCGTTTATTCTGGTTAATTATGATCCGGCTTATACACTGCGCGAGGGCGGATGTCTGGCAGATATCGTTCCTACTCTGATTGAGATCATGGGCAAACAGCAGCCTGCTGAGATGACAGGCAAATCATTGCTGATCAAGAAATAATTTTTGAATATATTTGTATTTGAATGCGGCAAAACAAAGCATGCGCTTGTTTTGCCGTATTTCTATGTATACCTAAATTTCTTGCGGGAATACTAAAGATGCGAAACTACGCATCACAGTAATTTTCAAGAAAGGCAGGAATACGATATGGTAACATTAGAGATTACGGACGTACATGCAATGGAAATCTTGGATTCCAGAGGCAATCCGACGGTGGAGGTCAGTGTGACGGTGCAATCCGGGAAGAGTGGAAAGGTTTGTGAGGGAAGAGCGGCAGTGCCTTCGGGTGCCAGCACGGGAAAATTTGAGGCAGTTGAGCTTAGGGACTGTGCGGACAGATATTATGGACTCGGTACGCAGAAGGCAGTGGGCAATGTCAATCAGAAAATCAGGGCGGCACTCCTTGGAAAGGATGCGGCAAAGCAGATGGAGATTGACAGAATCATGCTCGAGCTGGATGGTACCGACAACAAGGGGAATCTTGGTGCCAATGCGATTCTCGGCACTTCCATGGCTGTGGCAAAGGCGGCAGCAGCAGCGTTTGAAATGCCGCTGTATCGTTATCTGGGCGGCACCTATGCGCATGAATTGCCGGTTCCCATGATGAATATCTTAAATGGCGGGAAACACGCGGAAAACACAGTGGATTTTCAGGAATTCATGATTATGCCTGTCAGCGCAGCCACATTTTGCGAGGGACTTCGCATGTGCGCGGAGGTGTATCATAATCTGAAACAGATTCTGGCAAAGAAAGGGCTATCTACCGGTGTTGGGGATGAAGGAGGCTTTGCTCCCAATCTGCGCGATGCCAGAGACGTGCTGGATCAGATTATGGAGGCAGTCAGAGCTGCCGGTTATAAACCGGGCGAGGATTTTTCTTTTGCACTGGATGTGGCGTCGAGTGAACTCTATGATGAGACGGATGGCATGTATCATTTTCCGGGAGAAACAAGGGCTCGTGAGCAGCAAAATGTGGCAGGCACGTCGAATGCGATTGCGGAAGGTGCCTATGAGGCAGGTGTGACGCAAAACGAGGTGACGGACACCAAAGAAGTGATTCGCGATGCGGCAGAAATGGTATCGTATTATGAACAGCTGCTTGCAGATTACCCAATCTGCTCCATCGAGGACGGACTGGCGGAGGATGACTGGGAAGGCTGGAAAATGATGACAGAGAGACTTGGCAGCAAGGTGCAGCTTGTCGGGGATGATCTGTTTGTAACAAATCCAAAGCGTCTGGAGGCAGGAATTAAGCTGTCAGTTGCAAATGCCATTTTGGTCAAAGTCAATCAGATCGGGACAGTGAGTGAAGCTATGGCAGCAATTGAGATGGCACAAAAAGCCGGTTACAAGACAGTCATTTCGCATCGTTCGGGAGAGACAGAGGATACGTTCATTGCAGATCTGGCAGTTGCGGTAAATGCCGGACAGATTAAGACGGGAGCGCCCTGTCGTAGCGAGCGCGTAGCCAAATACAACCAGCTTCTGCGCATTGAGGAGTCGCTTGGAAGGGCGGCAACATTCTCTGCGAAAAAATAAAACGGGGAAAATAAATCCGGTTGCACAATCCCTTAGAGATGCTATACTGTACTGGAAGCAGATTGCAAATTATGATATGAGAAAATAGTATCGTAATCGGATAGGAGCGATTCAAATAGCAACAGGATAGGAACCTGAAGCCAACAGAACCGGAGAGAAAAGAAACAGAACAACAGGCATCATACAGAGAAAAGCGAGGAAATGATATGTATATCAGAAGAGCAAAAGAAGCGGACATGGCAGGCATGAATAAACTGCTTCGGCAGGTTTTGACGGTGCATCACAACGGTCGCCCCGATTTATTTAAGGGTAATGTCAAAAAATATACGGATGAGGAGCTTTTGGAAATCTTGCAGGATGACACAAGACCGGTTTTTGTCGGTGTGGACAAGCAGGAGCAGGTACTCGGATATGCCTTTTGTGTCTACCAGCAGCATTCGGACGATCATATTTTAACGGATATCAAAACCTTGTATATTGATGACATCTGCGTAGATGAAACAGTCAGGGGACAGCACATCGGAAAACAGATCTATGAATATGTTGTGCGCTTCGCGAGAGAAAACGATTTTTATAATCTGACATTGAATGTCTGGAGTTGCAATCCGGGTGCCATGGAGTTTTATCAGCGCATGGGGCTTGTTCCCTACAAGGTGGGAATGGAACTGATTTTGTAACAGTGGTGTGGAAGGCATTTGTTAAATCAGCTGCAGTAAATTTAAAACGGACAATAGTTATAAAAACAGGAACGGATAGGGTATATCTGCTCCTGTTTTTGTATTATACTGAAGTAGACATTTGCAAAGGTGTTTTGGGACAGCAGGTGCAGATAGGGAGAAACTGAAGGGAGAAGAAAAATGGGAAACCGAAATGGGGAACTAAGATAGAGAAGTAAAAAGGAGAAAGAAACAATCATGAAAATCAGAAAACTACAGAAAACAGATCTTGGCGCATGCGCAGATATTCTCTGCAGTGTGTACAACAATGAACTTTGGATGTGCAGATGGACAAAAGAGACTGCGCGGGCCTATCTGCAGGATTTTTTTGAAGCAAAGAAGTTTGTAGGGTATGTGGCAGTGGAGGAATGTGACATTGTAGGAGCATTGTTTGCACATGAAAAAATCTGGTGGAACAATAGTGAGGTATTTATTGAAGAGATGTTTGTCCGGCCGGACAGACAGGGATGCGGAATCGGATCGGCACTTCTTGGGGAAGTGGAAAGATACATAGAGGAAAAGCAGCTTGCCGGCATGACCCTGTCCACGAACAAATATGCACCGGCGCCAAAGTTTTATGAGAAAAACGGTTTTGCATCCTGTGAGCATGTCATGTTTATGGCAAAAGAGATGTGAGAAATGATCTCTAAGACAGATTGTAGGAAGGGAGGACTGTCATGGCAGACATTAGGGAAGACGGATCGGAACTGGTCCATTTTGATGATCCTGAATTTCAGGTGCAGTTTCGGAAAAATGACATACCGGAATGGTATACGTTTGATGAGCTTACCATTCACTGGCATGATGAAGTGGAATTCATATATGTGATAAAAGGAAGCGTGAAATATCAGTTAAATGGCAAGATGGTTCTTATGCGGGAGGGGGAAGGCATTTTTGTAAATGCAAGGCAGATTCACCTGATCACAACCGCAGGAGAGGAATGCTGCCTGTATTGCCTGATGTTTACGCCGATGCTGCTGGCCTCCTTTGGCGCGGTTCTGGGACGTTATGTTTCCGATGTGATCAATAACCCGGCAATTCCGTATATCATGTTAAGTCGCAGTGTTCCATGGCAGGCGCAATTGCTGGAAGATATTGCGCAGCTGGACGGCCTGAGTGTGCAGATCGGAGCGTGGAAAGCAGCGCAGGAAGGTGCACAGGCAGGTGCACAGGCAGCTGAGCAGACAGCGATACGGACCGGCGCAGAGCTAAAGGTGATGCAGCTGCTTTATGATATCTGGTTATTACTTTATCAGAATATGCCGCATCAGGAGGAAAAAGATGATGAAACAGAATCTCTTGTGGCAATGAAACGTATGATGACATACATTCAGGAACATTATCCGGAAAAGATAACGATTGCAGATCTGTGCAGGGTAGGAAATATCGGAAAGACAAAATGTACCGAACTTTTTGATGCGTATGCCAATATGACCCCAATGGAGTATGTGCGCAATTACAGGGTGACAAAGGCAATTACACTGTTGAAGTATACAGATTTGTCGATGGCAGAAATTGCTTATGCAACGGGTTTTTCCGGTGCAAGCTTTTTCTCAGAGACCTTTCGGCAGATCAAGGGATGCAGACCCTTGCAGGTTCGGATGCGAGAGCGCAGGAATGGAACTGTTCATACCGATATTTCCGATAGCAGTATCTCGAGGGAGAAAGGGTGAGTAGAATGAACGGGATAGGAACCGCCGCTAAAAGAGCGGGACTGAAAACAGCATACGGGTTTATCTATAAGCTACGCATCGAAAAAGCGCTGGCATACCGCTATGATGTATTTTCAGGGATTATCATGCAGTGTATTGTGATGTTTGCCAATGCTTTTTTCTGGCGTGCGATTTACAGTGGCTATGAGACAGTAAGAGGGGCAGCCGTTTCTGATATGTTGACTTATACGATCATCTCATCGGTCATGGCAGTTTTTTTGGCAACAGGTGTGGAGCAGCGCGTGATGAAGAGTGTAGAACAGGGAACAGTGGCAACTGATCTGCTCAAACCAATTCCTCTGTTTGCCATTTATTTTTTTGAAGAACTTGGAACCATTACGGCTTCTGCATTACTTTGCGGTCTGCCAATCCTTGTAGTCGGGAGTATTTTTATTGTGGTTCCGTTGCCGGCAGATGCCATGCATGCGCTATTATTTGCCTGCAGCTTTCTGCTGTCTTTTTTGATCAACTGGCTTTTTGCGGCACTTTTTTCTCTTCTGGCGTTTGTGACGATCAATATGTCACCGCTTTTGCAGATCAAAAAGCATGTGCTGCGGCTCTTGTCAGGCGGGATCATCCCGATCTGGTTTTTTCCGCAGTGGGCACAGAATCTACTGCGTGCTTTGCCATTTGTGTACATCTATCAGCTTCCGCTGGAGTTGTATATTGGTCGTTTAAGTGTGCCGGATGCACTGCGACAGATGGGATTGCAACTTTTTTGGGTTCTGATTTTGCTGATTGTGTTTTTCTATGTGCAGAAACGGACTATGGAAAAGATTCTGGTGCAGGGAGGATGAATATGGATCGAATCAGATATTATGTGGATGTGACAGCATTTCAGATGAAACTTGCCGTGATGACGATGCTGGAATATCCTGCCAATTTTATAGGCTGGCTTCTTTCCAACCCGATTCAATTTCTGGTGGGGTTCGGGACTCTGAAATTTGTTGTGCAGGAGTTTGGGAGCATTAACGGCTGGGATTATGGACAGCTTGCTTTTTTGTATGGACTTGCTGTGATGTCACATGCGCTCTCCATGCTGTTTTTTGTGCAGGGGTGGTTCATGGGATATTATGTTATAGAGGGTGAGTTTGACCGTTTTTTACTCAGACCATTAAGTGTATTGTATCAGTTTTTCTTTACACAATTTAATATCAACGGGCTGACGGACCTGATTCCCGGCATGATTGTTTTTGCATATGGCTGTAAGGCGGTTGACTTTTCATGGAATATCAGAAATGTCGTATCACTACTCGTTATTCTGGCAGGGGCAACGCTGATTCGCGGCGGTATCTACATCATGATGGGGACACTTTCCTTCTGGACTAAGAGCACCAATGATTTTGCGGGCTTTACGCAGGAGTTTTTTGACAAGACGACCATGTATCCGCTCTCCATGTATCCGAGAGCAATGCAACTTCTGCTCACTTATCTGATACCGATCGGCTTTATCAGCTTTTATCCGGCGGGAGAGCTCCTTTCCGGAATGGGGAGCGGTGGGCTTCTTACAATGGGAATTGGAGTGGGGATGATTTTGCTTGCGGGCTTGTTCTTCAAAAGAGGGCTGCGAGGGTATGAGAGCGCGGGACACTGATCGGTGAGTGGATGGAGGTAATAGGATGGATGCAATTACGGTAAAACATTTGACAAAGGAATACCGGCTGACAAAAAAAGGAACAGGTCTTACGGGCGCGGTCAGAAGTCTGATAAGACCCCAAAAGGTTACGCTGCGTGCAGTGGATGATATCAGTTTTTCTATTCCGGAAGGTGAAATTACGGCATTTATAGGACCAAACGGAGCCGGGAAGAGCACAACAGTAAAAATGATGTGTGGGATACTGAAGCCGACGGGGGGAGAAATCCTGATTCATGGGAAGAATCCGGCGAAGGAGCGCACGCAGGTGGTACAAAGTCTGGGTGTCGTGTTTGGACAGAGAACGCAGCTTGCCTGGGATCTGCGTCTGGGGGAGAGTTTTGAACTGATGAAGCACATTTATCAGATCGACCGGGGAATGTATGAGGAAAATCTCAAAATTATGGATGAGATCCTGGATATTTCGCAGTTTATAGACACACCGGTACGACAGCTCTCCCTGGGGCAGCGTATGAGAGGGGATCTCGTTGCGGCCATGCTCCATTCGCCGAAGGTGCTTTTTTTGGATGAGCCGACAATCGGGCTTGATGTGGAAGGAAAATATGCCATTCGGAAATTTATCAAGGAGATCAACCGCCAAAAGGGGACTACCGTGATTCTGACCACCCATGATCTGGGAGATATCGAACAGCTGTGTAAAAGACTGATCATCATCAATAAGGGAAAAATCGTAGAGGACGGAGCACTTGATGAACTGATTGACCGCATTGCACCCTGCAAAAATCTGGTAGTGGAGTATTATGATGAAAACTATGTGCAGCACGACAAGGCACAGATCATTGGCAGAAACAAAAACATTGTGACCTATCAGTTTCGAAAGAGCAAAATCACCGGAGCCGGGCTGATCTGTGACATTTCCGACAGGGCAAAAATAAAGGATGCAACCATTCAGGAAACAAAGATTGATGATATCATCCGAATTGCGTACGGAAGGGAATGCTGATGACAAAAAACGTAACGAAAAAATGATTGAAAAACCGTAAAAGCACTTTCCCTATTATCCGTTCAAATGGTATAATAAGCCATAATATCATTTAAAATTTTGCAAGAGAACGGAAAAGGCAGGAAAAACGTATTGGATTATAAAAAAATTGCCCTGATGATGTCGACACTGGATTCAAGTGCATCGATCAGTATTTATAAGGGAATTTCAGAAACTGCATATGAGCTTGGATACATGACTTGCGCTTGCCTGATCACACCGAGTAAGGAGATATCTAATTCCTTCTATGAGAGGGAGTATCATATGTTCGATGTGATTGCATACGACGAGTATGATGCGTTTATCGTGGCATTTGATACCATCAATTCCCCTGTCATCAGGGAGAGGCTTTCCACGTTTATCCAAAACACGAATAAGCCTGTCGTTGCGATTGATTGCGATGTGGAGGGGGCATTTCGTGTCAATACCCGTAATTACAGAGCACAGCATGAAATTGTGGAGCACCTGATACAGGTACACCATTGTAAGAAGATCAATTATGTCAGCGGACCGTCTGAAAACGGTGAGGCGGTTTCCCGGAGAAGAGCTTATGCGGATGTGATGCAGCAGTATGGACTGTATGAAGAGAACCGCATCTATGAAGGCAGCTTTTATGTGGAAGACGGGAAGCGGGCCTTACAATATTTTGACAGCGATCCGGTGGCTTGTGAGTATGAGGCTATTGTCTGCGCCAATGATATGGGCGCTCTTTCGGTGTATGAAGAACTGATGAAGCGGGGGAAACGCATTCCGGAAGATGTCATTGTGACAGGTTTTGATGATATTGAAGCCTCTATTCTTTTTTCACCTGCGCTTACCACTTTTTCCAAAAATGGCAGGCTGGTAGGAGAAACTGCGGTCAGAATGCTGCATGATTACTGGGGAGGCAAGGAGGTTTTGCAGTGTATCACGATTGACGGAGAGGTTTCTTTTCGTGAGAGCTGTGGCTGCCGGATGAATCCGCAGCAATATGTCCATAGGTACAATGCACAGTTGTCGTTTTTCTCTGAGAAGGAGCTTATCACAATGGCGGCGAAGGCATGCATCCAGTCCTGTATTGCGGCAGACAGCTTTGCGGCATATACGACAGCGATCTGCGACTTCATCAGTATGGTAAAACCCGAGGAATTTTTCTTCGGCATTTATGAGAATTTCATGGAGGATTTTCATATCAGGAACGGTCTGATCTATCAGACGAGTCTGCATGAGAATGAGGGAAAGGTGATTGTCCCGGTTGCGTATTGCGAAGGACAGTTTGAAGATATCATTTTCCGCGACAGGGAGAGACGTCTGGGCATTGATCATGCCGGTAGACATTTCGATCAATATCTCTGTTCTCCCATTCATTTCAGGGAAACGGATTTTGGCTTCATTGCTTTTTCCGGTTCCCCGTTCCCTCTGATGGGGCATATTTATTGGGAATGGAGACAGGGAATCAGCAATGCACTCAGCAGCCTTCGTGACAGATTGAAGCTGAACGATCTCTATATGAGAGATTCTTTGACGGGATTATACAACAGATTCGGGTTACAGCATTACTGGGAGATACTCAGTAAGGAAAGTCAGACGTATGGCTATCCGCTGCTTTTCATGTTTGTGGACGTGGATGGACTGAAAAAGATCAATGATCAGTATGGGCATGAGGCAGGAGACTATACAATTGTGGCGATTGCGCAGGCACTTGATGCGCTGCATGGCAGGGATATCATAGCAGCGCGCTATGGCGGGGATGAATTCATCGTGCTGGCCATGAATATGCGGCAAAAAGAAGGTGCTTTGCTGCAGGAACGGTTTGAGAAGCTGCTGGATAGCAAAAATAAGGAAAGTGATATGGAGTTTTCTGTATCGGCAAGTATCGGATTTTTTGTGAAACAGCCGGGAGATAAGATGTCATTTGAGGATTGTATCGGACGGGCGGATAAAGAGATGTACTGCAATAAGAAACGCAGATATCAGTCATGAGGCGTAAAGGGCATCACATGCATACCGCGAGGGCAGATGGGTAATGTGCCGGAGCTTGCCATAGGATGGTGTGATGGTATCATACAATGGAATTTAGAATTATATGCAAGAAAATGTGAGAAAACGGGAGAAAAAGCCTTCACAAAAACGGCTGTTTGACCGATAATACTATTGAAGTCTAGAAAAGAATGGGTCAAACGGATTTTGACCTCGTTACGCAAAAGCAAAGGAGTGATATAAAATGAGCGTAAACGCAGTATCGGGAACACAGAGCACAATGGAGTACGGCAGCTATGCAGCAGCCGGGACCACACCAAAGGCTGACGGAACAAAGGCAGTGCAGGACAATGCACAGGCCGGTGCAGTCTATGAAAAGGCAGAGGTATCGTCTGAGAAAAAGGCAACCTACTCAGTTAATAAGATGAGCGCAGCGGACAGAGAGGCGCTTGTCAAACAGCTTCAGGCGGAACAGGCTGAGAGAAAGCAGAGTCTTGTCAATCTGGTGCAGGAAATGATGGGCAAGCAGGCAAAGAGCTATGGGATTGCAAATGGCGAGAATTCCATTTGGAGATTCCTTGCAAAAGGCGATTTCACGGTAGATGCCCAGACAAAGGCACAGGCGCAGGCAGACATTGCAGAGGATGGTTATTGGGGCGTATCCCAGACTTCCCAGAGACTGTTTGATTTTGCCAGTGCACTTGCCGGAGATGACGTAGAAAAGATGAAGGAAATGCAGGAAGCCATGCAGAAGGGCTTCAAACTGGCGACAAAGACATGGGGCAGCGAGCTTCCGGATATCAGCCAGAGGACGATGGATGCGGCAAATAAGCTGTTTGATGATTACTATGCGTCCAAGCAAAATGTGGAAGCATAGACGATAAGGCTGTGATTACAGATAAAATGAAACGATAAGTCATCTTCACACTTCTCAGACAGAAATGAGTTGTGTGGAGATGACTTTTTTCTTAAAACAGGGATATTTTTTTCGTTCAAAACAGGGTATAATGAGAAACAGACAGGAATGACAGAAAAGATAGAAATGGAAAGAAAGATGAGTATAGAAAAGGAACGATCAGGGCAGCAGGGAAAGCTGCGGTTAAATAAATATCTGGCACAGGCAGGGCTTTGCTCGCGCAGACAGGCCGATGTGCTGATTGCAGAGGGAAAGGTGTTTGTAAACGGTGCACCAGCACAGCCCGGAACGCAGGTCGGACCGTCCGATCAGGTGGTGATCGGTGGGAAAGCAGTTCAGAATAGTCAGGAGAAGGTGCTTCTGGCATTTTATAAACCTGTGGGTGTGACCTGTACGGAAAAGGACAGATTTGCAGACAAAAAAGTCCTTGACTATGTAAAAGGAAGAACACGTGTGACTTATGCGGGGAGGCTCGATAAGGATTCCGAAGGCTTGATGCTGCTTACAAATGACGGGGATCTGATCCATGCCCTGATGAAGGGATCGCATGCCCATGAGAAAGAGTATGTGGTCAAGGTGAAGGAGCAGCTGCAGGAGGATTTTTTGGAACGATTGCGGGAAGGTGTTTATTTAAAGGATTTAGACCGCACGACAAGACCCTGCAAGGTGCAGATGGCAGGCAAATATACCTTCCGTATTATTCTGACGCAGGGAATGAACCGGCAGATCAGACGGATGTGTGAGGCATGCGGGTATCATGTAAAGGCACTGAAGAGAGTTCGTATCATGAATATCACGCTCGGTGAACTTTTGCCCGGACAATCGAGAAAGCTGACAAAAGAAGAAAGTGTGCAGCTGTATCGGTCTGTTGGAATGGCTCCTCCGGCGCAGTTTTTGGGGGAGTGAACCTGGGCGTACGAATTACATTTTATGCACATAAAATCTGATAAAAGAAAGAATTTTGAAATATAAGAATAGAAAATAGTAAGAAGGAGAGCGCAGAGGTCTGTTATACAGCTCTGTCAATAGGGAAAGAAATGAACGCATCAGAACGTATGAAAGAACTTGTTGCCATTTTGCGCAAAGCATCCGAGGCATATTATGCCAAGGATGAGGAGATTATGAGCAACTTTGAATATGATAGACTGTATGACGAACTGGTCAGTCTGGAGGAGCAGACCGGCATCATTCTGTCCGGTTCGCCGACGCAGGCGGTAGGTTACGAGGCGGTAGACAGTCTGCCAAAGGAGCGTCATGAAAAGCCGATGCTGTCTCTGGGAAAGACAAAGAGCAGAGAAGAGCTCAAGGAGTGGCTTGCGGATAAAGAAGGACTGCTCTCCTGGAAACTGGACGGATTGACCATTGTGCTGACTTATGAGAACGGAGAACTGGTCAAGGCAGTTACCAGAGGGAACGGAGAAGTGGGAGAGGTTATTACGCCAAACGCGAAGGTGTTTGCCAATGTACCGGGCAGGATTCCCTATCGGGGAACCTTGATCCTGCGGGGGGAGGCTGTCATTTCGTATGCTGATTTTGAGAAGATCAATGCGCAGATTACGGAGACTGCCGCCAAATATAAAAATCCAAGGAACCTGTGCAGTGGTTCTGTCAGACAGCTCAACAATGAAATCACAGCCAAAAGAAATGTCCGCTTTTATGCGTTTCATTTTGTACAGGCTGATGAGAGCGGAAAAGCACCGGATTTTGCCAATGATAGGGAAAATCAGTTTTTGTTTTTAAGGGAGCTGGGATTTGATGTGGTGCCATATAAGCGCGTCACTGCTGAAACGGTGCAGTCTGCCATTGCGGAATACGAAAAAGAGATACAGACTTTTGACATTCCGTCGGACGGACTTGTGCTGACCTATTGTGACCTGGCATATTCTACCTCTCTTGGACAGACGGCAAAGTTTCCGAGAGACTCGATTGCATTTAAGTGGCAGGATGAGGTGGCGGAAACGGTCCTTAAGGAAATAGAGTGGAGCCCCAGTCGTACCGGACTGATCAATCCGGTGGCAATCTTTGAGCCGGTAGAGCTGGAGGGGACGACGGTCAGTCGTGCCAGTGTACACAATGTCAGTGTGATGAAAGGCCTGAAGCTTGGAATCGGAGATAAAATTACAGTCTATAAAGCCAATATGATCATTCCACAGATTGCTGAAAATCTGACCGGCAGTGGCAGACTCGATATACCGGATACTTGTCCGGCTTGTGGAGGAAATACAAAGATTAAGGCGGCAAATGATGTTGAGGTACTATACTGTATCAATCCGGATTGCCCGGCGAAGAAGATCAAGGCATTCACATTGTTTGTCAGCAGGGATGCCATGAACATGGACGGATTGTCAGAGGCAACTCTGGAGAAGTTTATCGCGCGCGGTTTCATCCATGATTTTCATGATTTGTTTCATCTTGACCGGTTTGCAGATGAGATCATTGCGATGGAGGGCTTTGGGCAGAAATCCTATGAAAATCTGATACAGAGTGTGGAGAAGGCCAGAGAGACAACACTGCCAAGACTTCTTTTTGCGCTGGGAATTCCGGGAATCGGTGTTGCAAATGCAAAGCTTTTGTGCAAATTTTTTAATTATGAGCTTGGTCGGATACAGAGTGCAGATGCCAAGCAGCTGGCAATGGTGGAAGGGATCGGTGAGGTCCTTGCAGAAGGGATTGTCGCTTATTTTGGCGACGAAAAGAACCGGGAGATGCTGGAAAGTCTGCTGCCGGAGCTGTCGGTTGAAAAGCCCGTACAGACAACCGGGGCGCAGACTCTGGAGGGAAAGGTATTTGTCATCACAGGATCGGTGATGCATTTTGCCAACCGGGGTGAGGTGAAGGAACTGATTGAGTCAAAGGGAGGTAAGGTAACAGGAAGCGTGACCTCCAAAACGGATTATCTGATCAACAATGATATCGCTTCAACATCAGGGAAGAACAAAAAGGCCAAGGAGCTTGGCATTCCGATCATTTCGGAGGATATGTTCTTGGAGATGCTGAAGGAAGAGTGAGCGAACTTTGTCCGGTGATACGGCATCGTATAAAATAGTACAGTATAGAACGGCGCAGTGTATGCAGTTTATCGGAGTATGGCATATTACAGCCAGATACAGGGGGAAAAAGCAGATGAAGATTAGTAAGTTACTGGAAAAAGAAAAAATCACGATATCGTTTGAGGTATTTCCGCCGAAGACGGATTCCGACTTTGAGACGGTGAGGAAGGCAGCGTATGACGTGGCTGCGCTTCGCCCGAGTTATATGAGTGTGACCTATGGAGCAGGGGGCAGTACAAGCGGTAATACGCTGGCAATCGCAGAAGGTATCCAAAAAGAGTTTGATGTGCCGACAGTGGCGCATCTGACCTGTGTGGGTGCAACGAAAGACAGGATCAGGGCATCCCTTACGGATATGCGTAATGCCGGTATTGAAAATGTCCTTGCCCTGCGGGGGGATAAGCCGGTGTGGATGGAGGGAGAACCATTTGTGGATTACCACTATGCATCAGAGCTTGTGGAAACCATTCGCGAATTTGGAGACTTCTGTATCGGGGGAGCCTGCTATCCGGAGGGGCATCCGGATGCTTCCAGCAAAGATGAAGACATTCAAAATCTGAAAAAAAAGGTGGATGCGGGCTGTTCGTTTCTGACGACGCAGATGTTTTTTGACAATCACATCTTTTATCAGTTTTTGTATCGTGTCAGAGAGGCAGGGATTTCGGTGCCTGTGATTCCGGGTATCATGCCGATCACAAGAAAGAGTCAGGTCGCAAATGCAGTCAAACTTTCAGGCTGTAATGTGCCGGAGCGATTTAAAAACATGGTGGATAAATTCGGCACAGACAAGGATGCCATGCAGCAGGCGGGCATCATTTATGCATCGGAGCAGATCGTGGATCTGATCGCAAGCGGCATCCGGAATATCCATGTGTATTCCATGAATAATGCAAAGGTGGCACAGGGGATTCAGGATAATCTGTCGGCAATCTGCAGTATGCGGATGGAGTAAGCTCTGCAGACGGGAAGCGCATAAAGGATACTGCGCCGGTAGCGGCAGGAACAGATGTGGAAATAGCGCAAAAACGGCAGGAAATGTAATCGGGAATTCTATGCGGAAACAAAAAACAGAACACGGGGAGACAGGGCGCAGGAAGATAGAGCGCCGAAAAACAGAACACGGAAAGACAGAAAGATGAAAGAAAAGAACACAAAATCAAAGATCGTTGAGGCTGCGTGGCAGCTCTTTTATGAAAAAGGGTATGAGAGGACGACGGTGGAGGAAATCATTGCCAAATCAGGGACTTCGAAGGGCTCCTTTTATCATTACTTTACCAGCAAGGACAGTCTGATGGGATCACTCGCGTACCTCTTTGATGAGAGATATGATGAGCTGGAGGAGATGATCGCGCCGGATATGCACCGGATTGATGCACTATTGTTTCTCAACAAACAGCTTTTTGAAATGATTGAGAATTCGGTGGATCTGGAGCTTTTGACAAGACTCTATGCTTCACAGCTTCTGACAAAGGGAGACAAAGAACTCCTGGACCGGAACCGGAGCTATTATAAGATCCTGCGCAGACTGATCGGAGAAGGACAGGAGCGCGGGCAGATCACAAAAGAGAAGAGTATCAGTGAGATTGTGCAGCTCTACACCATGGCAGAGCGTGCCCTTTTATATGACTGGTGCCTTAGGGGCGGAGAGTATTCTCTGGTGGCATATGCGGGGCAGATTATGCCGATTTTTTTGGAACCGCTGCGGATTCTGTAAAAAGTTTTTTTTCTGTTCTCGGTGATAAAACAATAAATCGTACAGGTGGTAAATGCTTTAAAATAAGGTGTTTGCCACTATTTTTTTATAATTAGTCTAGTATGTGTTCTATACTTCGTTCTATATTGAGTTTTTGAAAAAGGAATGGTATACTGTGCAAGATTCATAGGAGAGGAGAAAACAATATGTTGAATCTTGAAGTAGTAGCTTTTATTTTGTATTTTGTTGTGGTCATTTCCATTGGCCTTGTTTTCTTTTTTAAGAGCAAAGGCAGTGGCGAGAAGGAATATTTCCTGGGCGGCAGATCCATGGGACCATGGGTGACGGCTATGAGTGCACAGGCTTCCGATATGAGTGCCTGGCTGCTCATGGGACTTCCGGGAAGTGTTATGGCGTTTGGTCTCGGTCAGGTGTGGATCGGAGTCGGACTTGCCATCGGTACAATAGCAAACTGGGTTCTGGTTGCAAAACGTCTTCGCCGTTTTTCAAAGGCGGCAGGAGATTCCATCACACTGCCACAGTATCTGTCAAACAGATTTGCAGCAGGTACAAAGGTATTGCAGATTATCTGCGCAGTTATTTTCCTGATCTGCTTTACGGTTTATGTTGCTTCTGCATTTGTGGCAGGAGGAACGGTGCTGACAACAGTATTCCCAAGTCTGGATGCATCAATTGCCATGGCAGTATTTGCCGTGATCATCATTGTGTACACATTCCTCGGCGGTTATCGCGCAGTATGCTGGACGGATTTCTTTCAGGGTATCATGATGCTGATCGCCCTGCTTGCGGTACCGATTCTGGTTGTTTTCACACAGAACCTTGACACGTCAGCTCTTACGCAGGTTTATACCAACCTGCAGGACGGTACGGAATATGCATTCTCCTTGAATGCGTTCGGAACAGGATGGCAGGAGGTCGTGTCCGGTCTGGCATGGGGACTTGGCTATTTTGGTATGCCCCACATTCTGGTGCGTTTTATGTCGATTGAAAAACCGAGTATGGTAAAGAAATCCGCAATTGTTGCCAGTATATGGGTTGTGCTCAGTCTGGGTGCGGCTCTGGTTATGGCATATTTCGGACGTATCATGTTTGGTGCGGAGCTTCTGCCTGCAGGTATGCAGAAGATTGTCTTTATTGCCATGGCAAGAAAACTGTTCCCGGCATTTATTGCGGGACTTCTGATGTCGGCTATTGTGGCGGCTTCCATGTCAACGGCGGACAGTCAGCTTCTGGTGGCATCATCTTCCTTTACCAGCGATATCTATAAACCTATCTTCAGAAAGAACGCAAGTGACAAGGAAACGCTCTGGGTAGGACGCGGAGTTGTTCTGGTGGTTGCTGTTGTGGCATATCTGATCGCAAGCAGCAAGGGCACCGGTGCACAGGCCATTATGAATATGGTGGAGAACGCATGGGCAGGCTTTGGAGCTTCGTTCGGACCGGTTGTCATCCTTTCTCTGTTCTGGAAGAGAACAACCTATAAAGGTGCAATCGCAGGTGTAGTTGGTGGTGCTCTCGTGGATGTGCTGTGGCTGATCTTCCTGAGCGGACCGACAGGCATTTATGAGCTTCTGCCTGGATTTGTTGCGGGTATGATCCTCTGCTTCGTGGTTTCACTGCTTGACAAAGCACCGTCAAAAGAGATTGAAATGATTTATGAAAAGGCAACGGATAATTCGGTTGATGACTAATGGAACAGGTATCCGGTCAGTGTACCGGGACTAGAGTAGACTTGCAAAGAGGCTGTGCATTTGGAAATAGGGGCGCAGCCTTTTTCATTTGATAGGAAATTCCTCCGGAATTTTCCTGTCAAACAAAACGCTCCGCGAAGGATGCGCACTCGCGCGATAGGAATCATGTCGCAAAAGCGACCGCGCCCGGCGCGAGAATCTCACAAGCGAGATTCTTTTATATATCTGCATGGTGGATATTTTGCGCAGAATAATGAAAGGCATGAAGCGTAATAAATAAGAATATCAGGTTAGAACAACAGGTCAGAACAACAGGTACAGAAAAACATGTCAGAAAAAGGATGTTCTTGCATGATGGAAATGCAGCCTGTATAATGCTGATAGTAAACGTCAGTAGGGAGAACTGAAAATGGAACAAAGGACAAATATCATTGAACTGAAACATATTACCAAAATATTCGAGGATGGTTTTGCTGCCGTGGAGGATTTTAATCTGGAGATCGGCAGGGGAGAGTTTGTGACGTTCTTAGGACCGTCCGGCTGTGGCAAAACAACAACGCTTCGCATGATAGCGGGATTTGATATCCCTACGAGTGGCGAAATCCTGTTAAATGGCAGTCCCATCACACATTTGCCACCGAATAAACGCCCAATCAACACAGTGTTTCAGAGGTATGCGCTGTTTCCTCATATGAATATCTATGACAATATCGCCTTTGGTCTGAAACAGAAAAAGACACCGAAGGATATCATACAGAAAAAGGTAAAGCGTGTTCTTGCGCTGGTGGATCTGGAAGGTTTTGAGAAGAGAAGCATCTCTACCCTGTCAGGCGGGCAACAGCAGAGAGTGGCGATTGCCCGTGCGCTTGTCAATGAGCCTGAAATTTTGCTTTTGGATGAACCGCTGGGCGCACTGGATCTGAAGATGCGACAGGAAATGCAACTTGAGCTGAAGGCAATGCACAAGAAGCTTGGCATTACGTTTATCTATGTGACGCATGATCAGGAGGAGGCACTCACCATGTCTGATAAGATTGTGGTGATGTCCAAGGGAAAAATGCAGCAGATCGGGTCACCTGAGGATATCTACAATGAGCCGAAAAATGCTTTTGTGGCAGACTTTATCGGGCAGAGTAATATTTTTAACGGCATTATGACAGGAAAGCTTCGGGCACGTTTTTGCGGCGGAGAATTCGCGTGTGTGGATGATGTGGAGGAAGGAACCCATATTACAGCGGTTGTCCGTCCTGAGGATGTGATTATAACGCAGCCGGAGCAGGGAATCATCGAAGGAGTTGTTTCTTCTGTCATCTTTAAAGGAATGCACTATGAGATTACAGTGGAATCCGGAAGGTATGAGATGGTCATTCAGTCAGTGAAATCAGCCCGCGTGGGTGAGAGGGTCGGTATGCAGGTGGAACCTGACAATATTCATATCATGATCGCGGAAGATCATACGAACTTCTTTGTGGCGGATATCAATAAAGATTATCGGCTTGAGTACAATGACACGATTCTGGATACCAGTCTGACGAGACTGATCCCGGGCAGCAGACGAGGAGAAAACGGAGAACTGCTTGATGTTTCGGGAGAGGTGGTCGATATCACCAGAACCAAGGTGCAGGTTGCAATCCAGCCACAGAATATCACGATGACGGACGATCAGCAGCAGGGGCTTGTCCATGGCACGATCAGCAATCTGATCTACAAAGGGGATCATTACAGCTATGTGATCCACACGGATATCGGACAGGATTTTGTGGTGGATGATGAGTATCTGTGGAACATGAATGATTCGGTAGGACTCATCATGCCGGTTGAAAAAATGACTTTTACGGTAAAGAGATAAGGAGGAAGGAAGGTTGCGTTTTTTTCGGTTTTCCAGAAAAAATCTATGCATTCCGTATGCATTGTATTTGATTTTGTTTGTGGTAGCACCGCTCCTTGTCCTATTTTACTATGCCTTTACAGACGGGCAGGGGAGGTTTACCTGTGGTAATCTGACCGGTTTTTTTACAGATCCCAATACCCTCGGGACACTGTGTTACAGCTTTGCGATTGCGATAGCGACAACGATCGTATGTCTTTTGCTGGCATACCCGGTTGCTTATATCCTTGCGACCGGACATTTTAAAACAAAATCAGTTGTTGTGATGCTGTTTGTGCTTCCGATGTGGATCAATTTTTCACTGCGCATCACAGCGCTGAAGGAAGTTTTGACATTGCTGGAGGGGAATCTTGCAAGATATCCTTTCTTTAATACGGTCATCGGTATGACCTATGATTTTTTACCGTTTATGATTTTGCCGATCTATACGACAATTTCAAAACTGGACAGTGCTTTGCTGGAGGCGGCGCTGGATCTGGGTGCGGGAAGCGTGCAGGCTTTTTTGCATGTGACACTTCCGCTCTCTGTTCCGGGTATATTAAGCGGTATTTCCATGGTTTTTTTGCCGGCAATGACCAATTATGTTGTGCTTGACATGCTTTATAACAGCACGTATATCATGGGCAGTCTGATCGGCAGCTATTTCTCTGCGTATAACTGGCATGGCGGTTCCATGATTGCGTTGATTCTTCTGGCGATCATCTGCCTGTTTACGCTGTTAAACGGTGAGGCGGAGGAAAGCAGTGCGAGAGGAGGTGCGCTGTTATGATGCGTAAGATTGGAAAAGCGAGCTGTCTCCTTCTTGTACTCCTCTTTTTGTATCTGCCGATTTTTCTTCTGGCATTATACAGTTTTACGGATGCGACAAATATCGGTGCGATTCGCGGTTTTTCTCTCCATAATTATAAAACGCTGTTTACCACGCCGGAGCTTCTGCAGATGATTTTCGGGACATTGCTTTTAGCAATCGTGTCGGCAATTTTTGCAACACTTTTGGGCACTCTGGGGGCAGTCGGTGCATTTTATTCCCAAAAGAGTGTTTCAAAGGCGATTGCGACCATGAACCAGATACCGGTAGTCAATGCAGATGTAGTGACAGGTTTCTCCATCTGTATTCTGCTTGTGGTGGTATGCGGGCTTAGCAAGGAAACTTTCATTCCGCTTCTGGTGGGTCATGTCACACTGAGTGCGCCGTTTGTGTATCTTTCCGTTGTACCTAAGATCAGGCAGATGGATCCGAGTATTTATGAGGCGGCTCTCGATCTGGGGGCAACGCCGGCTGCGGCACTTGTGAAGGTCGTCATTCCGCAGATCACACAGGGCATTCTTTCCGGTTTTGGATTGGCTGTCACGCTATCCCTGGACGATTATTTTATTGCAACTTATACAAAGCCTGCAACCTTTGATACGATCAGTACGTATGTGGTCAATGCGACAAAGGGTTCACAGACGACGATCAAGACGGCACTGTGGGCGCTTTCCACGGTGATTTTCCTGGCAGTGGTTGTGGTGGTGACAATAATGAATTTCCGGGCTGAAAAACCTGAGAAGGAAAGGAGTGAGGCATGATGAAACGGATTTTGCATGGCATGGCGCTTTTGTTTCTTTGCCCGGTTCTTGTGACAGCTTCTTTCCCAATCGGGGTGACAGCCACGGAGGTGGAGACGGCGCAGGATCTTGCGACAGAAGATGACACTGCGGAAGGCTATGCGGCAGAAGTGGGCAGGTCAGATGCTAAGGTGCCTCATGTGACGCTGCGCGTTTGCAACTGGGAGGAATACATTGACGAAGGCGGCTGGGATGAGGATGCGGTCATTTCTTTGGAAAGCGGTGATATCATTGGGGAAAATTCTCTGGTGGAAGATTTTGAAGAATGGTATTACGAAACCTATGGGATTGAAGTGGATGTAGAATACTCTACCTTTGGTACGAATGAGGATCTTTACAATATGCTGACGCTTGGAGATGTGTACGATGTGGTTTGTCCTTCGGAGTACATGATTATGAAACTGATGGCAGAGGATAAGCTTGTGCCGCTGTCAGATGATTTTTTTGATACGGAAGATCCAAATAATTACTACAGCAGAGGGGTATCGCCTTATATCCGGGATATTTTTGACAGTCACGAGATTGGCGGGCAGGCATGGAGCAAATATGCGGCAGGCTATATGTGGGGCATTACGGGAATGGTCTACAATCCGGAGGTAGTACCGCAGGAAGCGGCTGAGAGTTGGAGGATTCTGGATGACCCCGCATATAACCGGAGGATCACAATCAAAGATAATGTACGTGATTCCTATTTTGCGGCAGTTGGTGCGCTAAAGTCAGATCTTCTGACCTCACCCGCATTTACGCAGGCACAGGATTATAAGCAGCGTCTTGAGAAAGAGATGAATGATACGTCTCCTGAAACGATCGCCCGGGTACAGACCTATCTGCAGGAGGTGAAGGACAATGTGTATTCTTTCGAGTCCGACTCCGGTAAAGCGGATATGATCACAGGAAAGGTGGTTGCCAATTACCAGTGGTCGGGAGATGCCGTATATACGATGGATCAGGCGCAGGAGGATGGATTTTATCTGAATTTTGCCGTCCCGAAAGAAGCGACCAACATTTATTTTGACGGCTGGGTCATGTTGAAAAACGGTGTCGGAGAAGATGCAGCCAAACGACATGCGGCGCAGGCTTTCATCAACTTCCTGTCAAGACCGGACAATGTCATCCGGAATATGTACTATATTGGTTATACATCCGTGATTTCAGGTGGTGAAGATGACAGGATCTTTTCGTATCTGGAATGGAACTACAGTGCGGATGAGGAGACGGCAGAGGAAGCATGTGTCGACTATCCGCTGGATTACTTTTTTGCGGATCCGTCTTTGGAGGATGAGGACCGCTATACGCTGACAGTCCCCAAGGAGCAGCTGAAAAGGCAGCTTGGAGCGCAGTACCCTTCTGAAGAAGTGATTACCCGTTCCTCTATCATGGTATACTTTGATGAGGCGCAGAGCCGGGATATCAATCAGATGTGGATTCGTGTCAGATGCTTTAATATTCACCGGATACCCGTCTGGATCTGGCCGATTGCTGCAATATTCCTGGTTTTCTGCAGCTTTCTGTGGGTGTACCGAAAACGACAAAAATGAAAGATATCGCAATTTTTTTCATAAGACATCGGCAAAGGACAGCATTGCCGGTGTCTTATGTTATTTTTTGGATGAAAATGTAAATGGAGAAAATTTTGTGCGATAAGATAGGCTTGCACAGGAAAATGTCACTTTGTTATAATCCATGTCATAAGGCGCTAATGTCCTTGGAATATGCGGCAGATATAAGCTTACATAAGAAATATTTTTAAGAAAAATGCATAATGCCGCAATAAGAAATGGAGGAACAAAAAATGCAGCAGAATGATGTTGTGATTACGCAGGATAATGAGAAAATGGTTCAGATTTTGACGGAACTGGTCAAAGCGGATAAGGAATTCCAGATCGTGATAAAGGTGCCACAGAAAAATGGTGCAGGAAGGAAAACAGTGGGACCGCAGAATGTGGACTATATGGTGGAATCACAGCAGATGAATGACTCACAGAGTCAAAAACAGGAGCTTTTGACGAGACAGCTGCAGATGCAGCAGCGGGATCTGGAAAAGGATGTGACGGACATGATCCATGAGCTGGGCGTGCCGGCACATATCAAGGGATACCAGTATCTGCGTGAGGCTATTATGATGGCGGTGGAAGATGTAGAGATGCTCAGTTCGATCACGAAAATCCTCTATCCGACGATTGCAAAAAAATTTCAGACAACACCAAGCCGTGTGGAACGTGCCATCAGGCATGCGATTGAAGTGGCATGGAGCAGAGGACGGATGGAGACACTCGATGAAATGTTTGGCTATACAATCAATACAGGAAAGGGGAAACCGACAAATTCCGAGTTTATTGCCCTGATTGCAGATCGAATCCGATTGCAGTATCGCAAGTGTGCAATGTAAAATTTTTCTTTCAAAAAGAATGCCGATGGTGTATAATAAAAAAAATCGATTGCCTGATGGGGTATCAGGTGCAAACGAATGATATTGGAGGATATTGAGGATGAAAAATATTTTGTTCATTGCCTCAGAAGGGGTACCTTTTATTAAGACAGGAGGTTTGGCAGACGTTGTGGGTTCATTGCCCAAGAGTATTGATAAAAAATACTACGACGTACGTGTCATGCTCCCAAAATACACTTGTATCAAGCAGGAAATGAAAGATAAAATGAAGTATAAAACACATTTTTATCTGAATTTCAACTGGAAGAGCGAATATGTGGGTGTTTTTGAAGCAAAGGTGGATGGAATCACCTATTACTTTATTGATAATGAATCTTATTTCAGTGGATTTTCCATTTACAGTGACAATGTGCTGGATGAGATCAAGAAATTCAGCTTTTTCTGTAAGGCTGCATTGTCTGCACTGCCTCTGACGGGATTCAGACCGGATCTGATCCATTGTCATGACTGGCAGACCGGATTGATTCCGGTTTATTTAAAGGAGCGTTTTGCAGGCGGGGAGTTTTTCCGGGGCATCAAGACTGTCATGACAATCCATAACCTGAAATTCCAGGGCAAATGGAATGTGAAGGATGTCAAGAATATCACCGGTCTTTCCGATTATTTCTTTACGCCGGATAAACTGGAGGCTTACAAGGATGCCAATCTGCTCAAGGGCGGTCTTGTGTATGCAGATGCCATCACGACAGTTTCCGATACATATGCGGAGGAAATCAAGACAGATTTCTACGGCGAAGGGCTGAACGGTCTGCTCAATGCTAGGGCAAACTCTCTGAGGGGTATTGTAAACGGAATTGATTATGAAGACTTTAATCCGGAGACGGATCAACATATTGTAGCGCAGTATAATGCGGCTAATTTCCGCAAGGAGAAGGTAAAGAACAAACGTGCACTCCAGCAGGAGCTTGGGCTGGCACAGGATGATAAAAAGATGATGATCGGTATCGTGTCCCGGCTGACAGACCAGAAGGGCTTTGACCTGATTGCTTATGTCATGGATGAGCTTTGCAGAGAGGATGTACAGATTGTTGTGCTTGGTACCGGCGAGGAGCGCTATGAAAATATGTTCCGTCATTTTGACTGGAAATACGGCGACAAGGTATCTGCCAATATTTATTATTCGGATGCGCTTTCGCACAAAATCTATGCAGCTGCCGATGCGTTTCTAATGCCTTCCCTGTTTGAGCCGTGTGGCCTTTCACAGCTGATGGCGATGCATTACGGCACACTGCCTATCGTTCGTGAGACGGGAGGACTGAAGGATACTGTTCAGCCTTATAATGAATTTGAAAGCACCGGAACAGGATTCAGCTTTAAAAATTACAATGCGCACGAAATGCTTGCGACCATCCGTTATGCCAAGTATGTGTTCTATCAGAAGAAACGCGAATGGAATAAGATGGTGGATCGTGCGATGGCAGCAGATTTCTCCTGGGATGTGGCAGCAAAGAAATATCAGGAGATGTATGACTGGCTGATCGGATACTAAACAGAACATTTATCGGGACCGGAGCGCAGGCTCCGGTCTTTTTGAGGAGAGAGAAATGGCTTTTGACGGAATTACAGTGGCAGCAGTTGTCAGACAACTGCAAAGTACAATCCTTGGTGGGAGGTTATCCAAAATCTCACAGCCGGAAAAGGATGAGCTTTTGCTGACAATCAAAAATGAAGGCAGGCAGTATCGCCTGATGATGAGCGCAGATGCTTCGCTGCCGCTTATTTACCTGACACAGGAGAATAAGAAGAGTCCTTTGACGGCACCGGGATTTTGCATGCTGCTTCGAAAACATATCCAGAACGGGAGGATTGTTGCAATCAGTCAGCCGGGACTGGAACGTGTGATCGGGTTTGAGATTGAACATCTCGATGAGATGGGAGATTTGAGACACAAGACGCTTGTGATGGAGCTGATGGGAAAGCACAGCAATATCATCTTCCACGATGAGAACGGGATGATCCTGGACAGCATCAAGCACGTATCGGGTGCGGTTTCCTCTGTCCGTGAAGTATTGCCGGGGCGCACTTATTTTATCCCGGAGACCATGGATAAGCTCGATCCGATTTCGGGTGCGCATTATGCTGCGATGAGTACCAGGAAGCCGGAAGGGGGCGCTGCGGATCTTGAACAGAAAACAGTTGATACAGCAGCGTTTGGTGCAGATGAAGAAAAGTGTGTCGGAAACGGCGTTTCATACACACAGTTTTGTGAGCGGCTTCTGTCAAAAGCCATGCCTGTTTACAAGGCAATATATTCCGGCTTTACCGGAATTTCTCCGATCGTTGCACAGGAAATCTGTTATCGCGCCGGAGTGGACGGTGATTTTCCTGCAAACGCGATGGACGAAAACGGGAAGAGAAAGCTTTATGATGCGTTTGACGGGTATATGGCAGAGGTGAGAAAAGGCGATTTTTCTGCCTGTATTATATACGATCACGGAGAACCTGTGGAATTCGGTGTGCTGCCGTTTTCCATCTATGCACAGAACGATTGCAAAGCATATGACAGTGTTTCCGATGTGCTCGCCGCCTTTTATGCCCAAAAAAGTGCCAGAACGCGCATCAGGCAGAAATCAGTGGATCTGCGCAGGATTGTGACGACGGCACTGGAACGCAACGTCAAGAAATATGATCTGCAGGCAAAGCAGCTGAAGGATACGGAAAAACGGGAGAAATATAAGGTTTACGGAGAACTTCTGCACACCTATGGCTATCAGGCGCAGGGGGGAGAAAAGAGTCTCACCGTGGACAATTATTATACGGGTGAAAAGCTTACCATTCCGCTTGATCCTGAGCTTACGGCCATGGAAAATGCAAAGAAATATTTCGACAAATACGGCAAACTGAAACGGACAAACGAGGCTGTGACGCAGCTGCTTGCGCAGACGAAGGATGAGATCACGCATCTGGAGTCCGTCATGAATGCGCTTGATATTGCGCAGGCGGAGGAAGACCTTTTGCAGATCAGGGAGGAGCTGATCCAGAGCGGCTATATCCGCTATAAGGGCGGCCGCAGGAAAGAAAAAATCACATCAAAGCCGATGCATTTTGTCTCGAGCGATGGCTTCGACATGTATGTGGGGAAAAATAATTTCCAGAATGAGGAGATCACCTTCAAACTGGCACAGGGAAATGACTGGTGGTTCCATGCAAAGGGAATGCCCGGTTCCCATGTCATTGTAAAAAGCGGAGGCAGGGAGATCCCAGACAGCACCTTTGAGGAGGCCGGAAGGCTGGCAGCCCATTTTTCCAAGGCAAAGGGGATGGACCGGATCGAGGTGGATTATATTGAGAAGAAACATGTCAAAAAGCCGGGAGGCGGCAAGCCGGGATTTGTGGTGTATTACACCAATTATTCCCTGCTGATCGACGCCGATATTTCGCAGATCAGACGCGTGGAATAGAAACCCCTTGAATGTCACCCGTTATGTTGCATATTTGTTTGTGATATGATATACTTTTTAAGATTGTAACGACAAATGCACATATGCCATTGGTGTCTGTGCGAGAGGGCAGTGCATCGGGAAATATGAGATTTCCGAAACAGATAAGACAAGGAAAACGGATATGATAAAAAGCATGACAGGATTCGGCCGTTGCGAACTGGCAGAAGGCGAACGCAAATTTACAGTAGAACTCAAATCAGTCAATCACAGATATCTGGATGTCAACATCAAGATGCCGAAAAAACTGAATTTTTTTGAGGCATCCATCAGAAATCTGCTGAAAGAATATATCCAGAGAGGAAAGGTGGATGTTTTTATCACCTATGAAGATTCCTCCGAAAATAACGTGACTGTCAAATACAATAAAGAGGTTGCGGGCGAATATCTGAACTATTTAAGACAGATGGCGGACGACTTTGGGCTTGAGAATGACATTCGCGTATCGACTCTGTCCAGATATCCGGAGGTGTTTACCATGGAAGAGGTTGCAGTCGATGAGGAACAGATCTGGAAGCTGCTTGAGAAGACGATCAGACAGGCGGCTGAGCAGTTTGTGACATCACGTGTCAAAGAGGGAGAGAATCTGCGTGATGACCTTCTTGGTAAACTGGACGGGATGCTTTTGCATGTGGATTATATCCAGCAGCGCTCCCCGCAGATTGTCGAGGAATATAAAGAAAAAATCTACAATAAAGTGAAAGAACTGCTGACGGATGCACAGGCGGAGGACAATCGTATTCTGATGGAGGTCACACTGTTTGCGGATAAAATATGCGTCGATGAAGAGATTGTACGCTTAAGAAGCCATATAGAGACGACGAGGCAGACACTTCTTGAGGGTGGCAGTATCGGTCGTAAGCTGGATTTCATCGCGCAGGAGATGAACCGGGAGGCTAACACGACACTGTCAAAGGCCAATAATCTGGATATCTCCAATCATGCAATTGAGCTTAAGACAGAGATTGAAAAGATCAGAGAGCAGATTCAGAATATTGAGTGATGTACCGTTAGATGGAATCAGATAGAATCGGAACATTGTGTGACATAAATAGGAGATGGTAGGCGGCCGTGAATACACTTTTACATGTGGGATTTGGAAACATGGTGAATTCGGATAAGATTGTTGCGATTCTGCAGCCGGATTCGGCACCGGTCAAGAGACTCGTGCAGCATGGCAAAGAGAACGGAACCGTTGTCGATGCCACACAGGGGCGCAAGACAAAATCAGTTCTTCTGATGGATCAAAACAGCGTTGTCCTGTCGGCACTCACACCCGAGACAATTTCTGCCAGGGTGGCAAAAAATGAGCAGATGGAAAAGGAACAAAATAGAATCGATCAGGAAATAGAGGGATGGTAATGGATAAAAAAGGCGTTTTACTGGTAATATCCGGGTTTTCCGGAGCCGGAAAGGGCACACTGGTACAAAAGCTGATAACAGAATATGATCATTATGCACTCAGCGTATCCATGACGACGCGCGATCCAAGACCCGGAGAGATCGACGGAGTGCATTACCATTTTGTGAGTGATCAGGAGTTTGAGGATAAGATTGCAAGTAACGGATTGATTGAATATGCCGGTTATTGCAGACACTATTACGGCACGCCGCGCGATTTTGTGGAGCAGAATCTTGAAGCGGGTAAAGATGTCATTCTGGAGATCGAGATCCAGGGTGCCAGAAAGGTGCGCGAGCAGTATCCGGACGCAGTGCTTTTGTTTGTGATGACACCGAGTGCTGAGGAGCTGCGCAGACGCCTGACCGGTCGCGGAACAGAGAGTGCCGATGTGATTTTGGAACGCATGCATCGCGCTGCAGAAGAAGCAGAGGGTATTGACATTTATGACTATATTGTGGTAAATGATAATTTGGATGATTGTATTGGGGATATTCATACAATCGTTGAGGCTGCCCGGCACAGACCATCGGCAAATGCCGATTTTATCAGGCAGATGAAGGAAGAGCTTAAGAACCTGCCGGAATGATGAATGGCGGACAATAATAGATAAAAAGGAGAATAGAGCATGATACATCCATCTTATTCAGAATTAATGAAAGTAGTCAACAGTGAGGTTGAACCGGGAGAGGTTCCTGTAGTAAACAGTCGGTATTCTATTGTAATGGCTACTTCAAAGCGCGCAAGACAGATTATAGCAGGCGAGGAGCCTCTGGTTGACGGGAAAGATGAAAAACCGTTATCAGCCGCTGTAGAAGAGTTATATCAGGGCGCAATCAAAATAATGGGAGACGAAAGTGAAGAAGAGGAAGAGTAATCTTTCTCTTTTTTCACATATTTGATTGATTTTATGAAAATTTTATTTATTTCACTTGGATGTGACAAAAATCTTGTCGATACGGAAATGATGCTCGGTATTCTTTCGCAGCGTGGACATACCTTTACGGATGACGAGCAGGAGGCAGAAGTGATTGTTGTCAATACCTGCTGCTTTATCGGAGACGCCAAGGAAGAGAGTATCAATACGCTTCTGCAGATGGGAGAGCTGAAAAAGACAGCGAAAGCAAAACTTCTGATTGCGGCAGGCTGTCTGGCACAGCGGTACCATGATGAGATCAGAACGGAGATTCCGGAAGTTGATGTCATCATCGGAACCATGGCGATCGATAAAATTGCAGACGCCATTGACGCGTGGGAGCAGAAAAAGCAGTCTGATTATATGGCTGACATCAATGCCGTTCCGGTCGCAGGTAAAAAACGACTTGTGACAACGGGAGGTCATTTTGCTTATATGAAGATCGCCGAAGGGTGTGAAAAGCACTGTACCTATTGTATTATTCCAAAGGTACGTGGCAATTATCGCAGCATCCCGATGGAAACGCTGGTCAGGGAGGCGCAGACGCTTGCGGCAGAGGGAGTGAAGGAACTCATTCTCGTGGCGCAGGAGACGACGCTGTACGGCGTGGATCTGTATGGGGAAAAAACACTTCCAAAGCTTTTGAAGGAACTGGCTGCGATTCCGGGTCTCTATTGGATTCGTATCTTATACTGCTATCCGGAGGAGATTACACCGGAGCTGGTTGAAACAATTAAAAATGAGAAGAAAATCTGTCATTATCTTGATATTCCGATTCAGCATGCATCAGATGTCATTTTGAAACGCATGGGCAGACGGACCAATCAGGAGCAACTGCGCGAGAAGATTGCATATCTCCGGCAGGAAATTCCGGATATTTGCCTGCGCACTACACTGATCACCGGTTTCCCGGGGGAAACGCAGGAGGATCATGAGGAGCTATACCGCTTTGTGAATGAAATGGAGTTTGACCGGCTTGGCGTATTTCCTTATTCACCGGAAGAGGATACGCCGGCAGCTTCCTTCCCGGATCAGGTCCCGGAGGAGGTTAAGTCAGGCAGACAGGCAGAGCTGATGGAGCTGCAGCAGGAGATTGCCTTTGAAAAAGCGCAGAACATGAAAGGACGCAAGGTCTGGGCTATGATAGAAGGAAAGGTCGCCGATGAAAACGCCTATGTCGGCAGAACATATAAGGATGCGCCGAATGTTGACGGTCTGATATTTATCAATACCGCGACGGAACTTATGACAGGTGACTTTGTGCAGGTGACGATCACCGGCAGCTATGAGTATGATTTGATAGGAGAACTGACAGATGAAAATGAATTTACCGAATAAACTGACAATACTTCGTGTTATCATGGTGCCTTTTTTTGTGGCATTTCTTTTACTGACGGACCAGTATCCCTATATGAAATGGATTGCGTTTGTTCTTTTTGTTGTCGCGTCGCTGACAGATCTTCTGGATGGCCACATTGCCCGAAAATATCATCTGATCACAAATTTCGGGAAATTCATGGATCCGCTTGCAGATAAACTCCTGGTGAGCGCGGCGCTTGTGTGTCTGACGGCAATGGGAGATATCCCGGCATGGATGACGGTTATCATTATCAGCAGGGAATTCATCATCAGCGGATTTCGATTGATTGCTGCGGAGAGAGGCATTGTCATAGCCGCAAGCTGGTGGGGAAAATGGAAAACCTCCTTTACCATGGTGACGCTTGCCATGATGATCATTTTGGTGAATGTACATGGGTTTGGACCTGCGCTTGCAGGTGATTCCTTCCGGACACAGGCAGGTGTCTATGAGGTACTTGTCATCATCAGTCAGGTTTTGCTTTGGATTTCATTGATATTGACTGTGGTGTCCCTTGTGGATTATCTGGTAAAGAATAAAGATGTCATGAAGGAAAATAATTAGGTTGCGGTGCATAAGAAGAAACAGAGGCATGATTGCGGGAAAGAGAGATGAAATTGCATGAAAGTGGAGATCATTGCAGTTGGTACAGAAATTTTACTGGGAAATATTGTGAATACGAACGCAGCATTTCTGGCGGAAGAATGTGCGTCTATCGGATTATCCTGTTATTACCAGTCGGTGGTAGGCGATAATGAACAGCGCCTTTCTGAGACGCTGAAAAATGCAATGGGGCGCGCGGAGGTCATTCTTTTGTCGGGGGGGCTTGGACCAACAAAGGATGATCTGACCAAAGAGACAGTCGCAAAGGTCTGCGATCGCAAGCTTGTGATGGATGATCATACCCGGGAGCGGATAGAAGCTTACTTTGATAAGAAGGGAAAAAAGAAACCCACCGATAATAATTGGAAGCAGGCAATGGTTCCGGAGGATGCAATGGTTCTGGATAATGAGAATGGCACTGCGCCCGGCATTATTTTAGAGACCGGCGAGAATACGATCGTATTGCTGCCGGGACCTCCGGGAGAGCTGAAACCCATGTTTCTTGCGCAGGTGAAACCATATCTGCAGCAAAAGAGCGATACTGTCATCGTTTCACAGACGGTCAAAATCTGTGGAATCGGGGAGAGTCAGGCCGAGACGATGATTGCGGATCTGATTGAGGATCAGACAAATCCCACACTTGCGCCGTACGCCAAGACAGGGGAAGTCCATTTGCGCGTGACAGCGTCGGCCGAGGATGAAAAAAAGGCGCAGAAGCTGATCAAACCGATGGTCAAACAGCTGAAGGAACGTTTTGGACAAAATGTTTATAGCACAGATGCAGATACGACACTGGAAAAGGCGGTGGTAGATCTGCTGGTGGCAAATGATCTTACAATCTCCACGGCGGAATCCTGTACGGGAGGACTTTTGGCGGGACGACTGATCAATGTGCCCGGTGTCTCTGAGGTTTTTAAAAGAGGTGTGATCACATACTCTAATAAAGCCAAGAGAAAGATGATCGGTGTCAAGAAGGTGACACTTGACAGGTTTGGGGCAGTCAGCGAGCAGGTTGCCGGAGAAATGGCAAAGGGTACGGCCGCACTGACAAAAGCCGATGTCACTGTGGCAATCACAGGACTTGCCGGTCCTGACGGAGGCACGCAGGAAAAACCGGTCGGTCTTGTTTATATCGGTTGTTATGTGAAGGGCAATCTCACCGTGAAGGAATATCATCTCTCGGGAGACAGAAGCAAGATCAGGGAAAACACAGTTGCGCAGGCACTTGTCCTTTTGCGCGAATGTGTTCTGGAGTATATCAGTGAAGTCACATTTGGTAAGAAAAAATAAACATATGGCATTATAGATGCAGAGGAAAAAATATGAGTGATTGGGAAAAGACAAATTGGGATGAAGAATCCGGACAGAAGGAACCTGTGATGGTCAAATCGACATCAGATACAGTGGCTGATGATGGCAGAATGGATGCAGGCGAGCCAGCTGAAGAGGAAGACAGGGGGGACATGGAAAAGCCGCCCGAAGAGAAAGATGAGGTGGAGATGCCCGGGGGTGAGAACGATTTGCAACAGGATGATGTCACAGCGCAGCAGGATTATGACTGGGATACCACATATAAAGAACCGGTCAGACAATATAAGCCGCTCGATCCGCCGCAAAAAAACAACAATAAGGCGATGGTCATCGTCATGGTACTGCTTTTTGCACTTCTTGCAGGACTGTGCATCTATGTGCTGGTGACATTATCGAAAGGAATCGACCGGCTTCACGTAAAAAAGGATGTGGAATACGAGAGCAGCTCAGATGACCCTTGGGCTGAAATCCTTGGTGAAGAAGACAAAGATGCGGAAAAAGAACAGGATGAGCCGCAGTCTTCACAGGATGCGCAGGAGGAAGAGGATTCTGCTTCTTCCGGATATTTTGATAAGAAGGACTTTGACGATCAGAGCTGGAAAGAGGCTTATCAAAATCATGATGCTTCTGAATTTTCGGAACCATATTATGAAGATTTTGTGGATTGTATTGATGAGACTGTTTCCTATCGCATCACAAGAGAATTTGAAGAATATGCGGATGAATCCTATAATATCTGTATTCGGGCATCTTATGTGCAGATCGAGGGAGATATTCCGAATGTCGATGAGATCAACAGACAGTTAAAAAGCGAAGCACTTTCGGATCTGGAGTGGTTCAAGGAAAAAAAGACGGATTATGAGGAACTTGCAAAGAAATATGAAGCAGGGGTTCGGTCTGATACAAAATCCTTTGTAACATTTAATGATGATGAGACGTTGAGTGTCGCCGTTGAGTATACTTCCAATTTCTGTTACGACACAAGTATGGGAATCCGGGGAATCAATGTGAACCTGAAGATGGGTACAATTATGGATAATACACAGATCCTTCAGCTGGAAGATTCGTTTGGCGAGGAATTCCGTCAGCGCAGCAATAAGCAGAATGGAAGCACGTATGGAATTGAGCTGTTTTCCAATGTGGAAATTGTTTCTATGCTGAAAGAAAAGGACTCCATTATCATTTTCTATACACCTATCGGTCTGGAACTCGGTTATTCGTATGAGAAAGACGGATATACGGGATGGGTAACGATTTCCATGCAGGATTATGAAAACTATATGAAAACACTTTGAACAAGATGCAAGAATGATTTTTTATCATGATTCCGTGCAGGCAAAAAGAAAAGCTTGCACGGATGTTTTGTTTGTGATATATTTTATATAACAGCTAAAGAAAACGAGTGAGAACCTGATTTCTCTATGATGACATGTGAATGACAGTGCATGATAGAGAAAGGGGGCGATCAGTTATGCTACGGTTCAGAGATGGCATGGGCTTTGGCAGGAAGTTCTTAAGGTATCATGAAAACAATCAATTGTAGGATGGCATATCTGATGTTATAACATCAAGATATCCATAGTCCGTATTTACAAATCCGGCAATTCGCCAAATTATCCATAAAAGTGAGAGATCAGGCTTTCTATTTGCGTTATGAGGCTGTACAATCATAATAGAGACATTTTATTGGACTATGAATAGTGTATCATGAAATCAGCTCGAAAATCAGACTGAAAATCAGATTTGAATCGGACACCGGTCAAAAGAGAGACATCTGGTAAAAGAGCAAAAACAGTTGACAAAATCGAACATCTGTTTTAGAATGAGAAAAAGAAAGGGAACAAATGTTCTTATAAGGAGAATGAAATGGAAAGAGAAGACAAACTGAAAGCATTAGACGCGGCACTTTCACAGATTGAGAGACAGTACGGAAAGGGAGCCGTCATGAAACTCGGAGACAATACGGCACAAATGAATGTGGAAACGGTTCCGACGGGATCGTTGAGTCTGGATATTGCATTGGGACTTGGCGGTATTCCAAAGGGACGTATCGTGGAGATCTACGGACCGGAATCCAGCGGTAAGACGACAGTAACCCTTCATATGATCGCAGAGGTTCAGAAGAGAGGCGGCATTGCCGGATTTATTGATGCCGAGCATGCGCTGGATCCTACTTATGCAAAGAATATCGGTGTAGATATTGATAATTTATACATTTCACAGCCTGATAGCGGAGAGCAGGCACTGGAGATCACTGAGACAATGGTTCGTTCCGGTGCAATTGATATCATTGTTGTGGACTCGGTTGCAGCATTGACACCGAAGGCTGAAATCGATGGCGATATGGGGGATTCCCATGTGGGTCTGCAGGCCAGACTGATGTCACAGGCACTCCGTAAGCTCACTGCAGTCATCAGTAAATCTAACTGTACCGTTATTTTCATCAATCAGTTACGAGAAAAGGTTGGTGTTATGTTCGGAAATCCTGAGACAACAACCGGTGGACGTGCATTGAAATTCTATTCTTCTGTCAGACTGGATGTCAGAAGAATCGAACAACTGAAACAGAGTGGGGAGACGATTGGTAACAGAACCCGAGTGAAGGTTGTAAAAAATAAGATTGCGCCGCCGTTTAAAGAGGCAGAGTTTGATATCATGTTTGGACAGGGGATTTCTAAGGAAGGAGATATCCTTGATCTTGCGGCAGAGAATGGCATTATCAATAAGAGCGGTGCATGGTATGCCTATGAGGGAAATAAAATCGGTCAGGGACGTGAAAATGCGAAACAGTTTTTAAAGGATAACCCACAGGTTGCACAGACAGTGGAAGCAAAGGTCAGAGAATTGTTTGGCCTTGATGCGGATCCGGCTTTAAAAGCGCAGGGCAATACACTGGAAGAAGAGAAGAAGAACAACAAATAAGGAAACGATTCGACACGATCGAAGAGAAGTTAAGTCATGACAGTAACTGAAATTACGGAAATCAACAAAACGAAATCAAAAATATATATTGATCATGAATTCGCCTTTGTATTATACAAAGGCGAAATTCATAAAAACAATATCCGGCAGGGAGAGGAGATTTCACAGCAGATCTATGATTTTCTGACAGGTGAGGTGTTGCCCAAACGTGCAAAACTGCGTGCCATGCATTTGCTGACAAAGAGACCTTATACAGAGAGGAAGCTGCGCCAAAAGCTTCAGGAGAGTATGTATACGGAGGAATGTATTGATATTGCGATCGCATATGTAAAGTCATATGGTTATATCGATGATACACAGTATGCGTGCGACTTTATCAATTATCACAGTAGTTCTATGAGCAGAAAACAGATTGAGACAAAACTGTCGCAGAAGGGCATTTCACAGGAAGTAATCAGGTTGGCTTATGAGAAGGAATGTCCGATGGGGCAGGAGAAACTGGAACTGGAGCAGATCATGAGTCTTTTTCATAAAAGGTATGATGGAAGGATGCCGGAGGAACCCGGAGACCGTATGAAGATGATGCAGTTTTTTCAACGGAAAGGATATTCACCTAATATGGTCAAAAATGCACTGAAAGCGGTAAATGAGGATGGCATATTGGACGAAATATACAATTGAACTAAGGAAAATCGGACAAATACTTGACATAACATCTAATTCAGTTTAAAATTGAGGTGTTGTAAATTTGATATTAGAATGTCTTCTACATACATTCTATTGATAGTAGTACAATGAAAAATGAATAAGGAGGTGCTCCTGTACATGCCGGGGTTTGTAATTGCGATTATAGCTGTAATCGTTGCTCTTGCAATTGCAATTCCTGTAACTGCCAAAATTGCGACTTCCAAATATGCAAAGGAAGTAGAAAGTAAAATCGGCAATGCAGATGAGAAGGCCAGAGAGATCATTGATGAGGCTTTAAAGACTGCAGAGGCAAAAAAGCGTGAGGGACTGCTGGAAGTGAAAGAAGAATCCATTCGTACCAAGAACGAGTTGGATAAAGAAATCAAAGAACGCAGAGCCGAAGTGCAGAGATTTGAACGCAGAGTACAGCAGAAGGAAGAGAACATCGATAAAAAAGCCGATGCAATCGAGAAAAAGGAAGCAGGACTTGTGGCAAGAGAAGAAGAGTTGGCAAAGCAGAAAAAAGAAATTGCCTCTCTGAACGAGCAAAGGGTGCAGGAACTAGAACGAATCTCAGGATTGACCTCTGAACAGGCAAAAGAGTATTTGCTGAAAATTGTTGAAGATGAAGTAAAACATGAAACTGCTGTCATGATTAAAGAAATGGAGAGCAGGGCGAAGGAAGAAGCCGATAAGAAGGCAAAGGAATATGTGGTCACAGCGATTCAGAAATGTGCGGCTGATCACGTATCTGAGACGACTGTTTCAGTCGTACAGCTTCCGAGCGATGAAATGAAAGGACGCATCATAGGGCGTGAGGGACGTAATATACGTACACTCGAAACTATGACAGGTGTGGATCTGATTATTGATGATACACCCGAAGCTGTTATTTTATCAGGATTTGATCCGATCAGACGTGAGGTTGCCAGAATTGCTCTTGAGAAACTGATCGTGGATGGTAGAATCCATCCGGCCAGAATCGAAGAGATGGTTGAAAAGGCACAGAAAGAAGTCGAAGTCATGATAAAAGAGGAAGGTGAAGCTGCTACACTCGAAGTTGGTGTACATGGTATTCATCCGGAGCTTGTCAGACTGCTTGGTAAGATGAAATTCAGAACAAGCTATGGGCAGAATGCACTCAAGCATTCTATTGAGGTAGCTCATTTATCCGGCTTACTTGCGGCTGAAATGGGTCTTGATATCAGGATGGCGAAACGTGCAGGCTTATTACATGATATTGGTAAGGCTGTTGACCGCGAAAGAGAGGGCTCTCATATCCAGTTGGGAGCAGAACTTTGCAGAAAGTATAAAGAATCTGCGATTGTAATTAACGCAGTAGAGTCTCATCATGGTGATGTAGAACCAACGTCTTTGATTGCATGTATTGTACAGGCAGCTGATACAATCTCCGCAGCAAGACCGGGGGCACGTAGAGAGACTTTAGAGACATATACGAGCAGATTAAAACAATTAGAAGACATAACCAACAATTTTAAAGGTGTAGACAAATCTTTTGCTATTCAGGCAGGTAGAGAGGTTCGTGTTATGGTAGTTCCAGAACAGATCTCAGATACTGACATGGTGATTCTTGCAAGAGATATTTCCAAACAGATTGAACAGGAATTGGAATATCCGGGACAAATCAAAGTCAATGTGATCAGAGAATCTCGTGTGACAGATTACGCGAAATAAGAAAACTTGTAAACTTGCATAAAACACAAAATCCCCAAACATTTTGTTTGGGGATTTTTGATTGTTTTTTTGTGATAATTCCCTTATAATGTTTTATGTGTTTGTAACAGAAACTGTAGAGTATGAAACAGAGTATGAAACGGATAAAGGGGATATAGGAGCTATATGATGCAGATCGCAATAGGTATTATTTTCGCAATAATTGGTTTTGTCTGTTTTTTCTTTCTGAGTCAGTATATTTGTCAGATCAGCTGCAAAGAAATGCGCGAGGAGAGAGAAGAATATGAGCAGGAGTACATAAAATGGCAGGGGTATGTGGATAAGGCTAAGTACAGATTAGAACATCCTGAAGAGAAAGAGGAAAGCTTCAGTATTTGGCAGAGGATCGGCGCTTTTCTGACAGGAACCAAACTGTCACCCACATTAGAGGAATTAAATGAATATGAGTGGGATTTTTTGGAGAAACCATTACAGGAACCGATTTATACTTTGGGTAAAAAGATAGCGATAGGTGTCACAGGCGCTGTTTTGTTTGGTATGGCCGGATATGGATATGGTATTTCACTGCAGCTTCTGATCATGCTGGCGCTCTATCTGATATTGATTTTTATTACCTATATTGATATAGATGCCCAGATTATCCCGCCTGTTTTGAATCTCATCATTTTTTTGCTTGGAATTCCGGCAATCTGGTTATTTCCGGAAGTGACGATTTTGCAGCGGCTGATCGGAAGTTTGGTAATCAGTATTCCGCTGAAAGTCATCACATTATTTGTCCCGGGAGGATTTGGTGGCGGTGATATCAAATTAATGGCTGCTGCCGGATTTTTGCTGGGCGTAAAAGCGACCATTGCAGCTTTTGGAATTGGGTTATTGCTTGGCGGTGCGTATGGTATTTTTGCACTTGTCACCCAAAAGAGAGGGAGAAAAGACCATTTTGCATTTGGCCCCTTCCTCTGTATTGGAATCGCAGTTTCGATGTATGGCGGTCTTGGAATACAGATGGTTGATCTGTATTTGAAAAATTTTATGCATTAATATTTTCTTTTGGATAAAATATGTTTATAATAGGATCAGATGGATAAGGAGGAACGGATTTATGTTTTTGTTATTGGCAGGAGGTTTACTGATTATTATTGTTGCGGTAATTGTTGCCGTTGTGTCAGCAGTATCGTCGGCAGTTGCTGCGAGTGAGGATATTGAGGATTGAGAATCCGGTATTTGATAGTCTGATTTATTCCGGCAGATTTCATAAGAAATAGTCAAAATCACCAAAACTTTAAGGCAAGTCTTGGTGATTTTTTATGTGTCAAAAAAAACAAATGCTTGCCACAGAAAGACACATGTAGTAAAATAGACACGGAATACGGATAATTGTATACAATTATCCAAATAATAGAATGAATCAAGGTGATGCAGGAAATGCATTCAGGCCGGGAAAATCTATTTTCATAAGACAAATACAGAGGTGGCAGAAATGAAGCAATACAAGGAACTAACGAAAGATGAACTGCTTGCACTGGCAGGAAAACTGAATCAGGAATATGCGGATGCAAAGGCGAAGGGATTATCGCTGAATATGGCAAGAGGAAAGCCTTCTGCCGCACAGCTTGATTTATCCATGGATATTTTGGATGTGCTTGGCAGTGCATCCGATTTGCATGCAGAGGATGGTACAGACTGCAGAAATTATGGCGGAATGGATGGACTGCCTGAGGCAAAAAAGCTTATGGCAGATATGGTTGGTACAAAACCGGAAAATATGATTGTATGTGGAAATGCGTCACTTCCAATCATGTACGATACAGTGTCCCGCTCCATGACACATGGCGTGTGCGGTCAGACTCCCTGGTGCAGATTAGAACAGGTGAAATTTCTGTGTCCAGCACCCGGTTATGACAGACATTTTGCAATCACAGAGCATTTTGGTATTGAGATGATTACGATACCGATGCGGGAAGACGGACCGGATATGGATCTGGTTGAGAAATATGTCAATGAAGATCCGGCAGTAAAGGGGATCTGGTGTGTACCAAAATACGCAAATCCTTCAGGCATCTGCTATTCGGACGAGGTGGTCAGACGATTTGCAACGCTTCGGCCGGCTGCGGCTGATTTCAGAATTTATTGGGATAATGCCTATGTGGTGCATCATTTATATGAGGATCAGCAGATAGAGATTATGGATATTCTTTCCGCATGCGAAGAAGCCGGAAACCCCGATATGGTATTTGAATTCTGCTCCACTTCCAAGGTTACCTTTGCGGGCGGCGGTATCGCAGCGGTGGCAACATCTGCAAAAAATCTGGAATGGTTCAAGAAATCCATGACGATACAGACCATCGGATATGATAAGATCAATCAGCTCAGACACGTGAGATATTTTAAAGACATCAATGGATTGAAGGCGCATATGATGAAGCAGGCAGCCAGTCTGAGACCGAAATTTGAAGCGGTTTTGCATGTTCTTGAGGAAGAGCTTGGCGGACTGGGAATCGGCAGTTGGACAAAGCCACTCGGCGGATATTTTATTTCATTTGATGCGATGGACGGTTGTGCAAAAGAAATTGTGGCAAAATGTAAAGAAGCCGGTGTGGTGCTTACCGGAGCAGGAGCAACTTTCCCTTACAAAAAGGATCCGAAGGACAGCAATATTCGAATTGCGCCTTCCTTCCCAACACCGGAGGAAATGCAGCAGGCAACAGAGCTGTTTGTTCTTTGCGTCAAGTTAGTGAGTGTTGAGAAGCTGCTGGCTGAAAAATAGTGACTGAGAGATAGAGTGAGAAAGGAAAAATCCGATCATTTGCATAAGTCTTTTGTGCAATGATCGGATTGTGTGATTAAAAATGGAAAATGGACTAAAGGTAGAGCGCCTGGACAGGAAACTGATACATAAGGGTGCAATCATTGATATCTATACGGATACTGTCAAAATTCCAAACGGAAATATTGCCAAGTGGGATTTTATCGGGCATAAAGGTGCAGCAGCGGTTGTACCGGTGATGGAGGATGGAAGAATCCTTATGGTCAGACAATACAGAAATGCGATTGACAGGGAAACGTTGGAGATCCCTGCCGGCGGGAGAGACGGTATAACAGAGCCGTATCTGGATTGCGCGTGCCGGGAACTCGAGGAAGAAACCGGCTACAGAGCCGAAAAAAAGGACTTTGAATTCCTTATATCCGTCAAAACAACAGTTGCATTCTGTGATGAGCAGATTGAGGTGTATGTGGTAAAGAATCTGAAGAAATCTGTGCAGCATCTCGATGAGGACGAATATCTCAATGTGCAGCCTTATGCACTCGAGGATCTGCTTGCGCTGATTTATGCCGGAAAAATCCAGGATGCCAAGACAATGGCGGCAATTCTGGCTTACAAGAACAAATATTGTTGTTTCTAAATCAAAGCTTTCCTGCATATATATGAAAGGTACAGACAGCCTGTACAAAAAAGCAGGAGAGGAGCTTTGTGTATGAAACAAAGAGAATCTGGCAGGCAGTTACTGTTTTGGCTTGCAGGATTTGTGATAGGGGTTCTTTTTTTGTGTTTCGCGGCAGGGGAACAGGAGGAACTGAATGCATATATGGGGATGCAGAGTATGGTGGAACTTTCGTTATGCCGCGTAAACCGCCGGGAGTATCTTGCTTATCTGCTTAAGAGAAGAGGTATGATTTTCCTGGTGCTTCTATTCGGCGCAATGACTATGATTGGAAATTATATTTTATGTGCGTTTGTCATGTTTTTGGGAATCAGTATGGGAATGATGAGCACATATTTGGTGATGCATTATGGAGGGAAGGGAATATTGCTGCTTTTGGCGCTTTTTTTTCCGCAGATCATTTGCTATACGCCGGCAGTTTGTTATATTGTCAGATTTCTCTCACTCCTGCATGACAGGGTTTTTGCCAGGCGTGGCAATCATTTACTGCTATCGCAGAGAATGATGTCACAGAAACAAATTGTATTTACAATTGGGGTTACGATAACGGGAATCTTATCTGAGTGTTATGTAAATCCTATTCTGGTAAAAATAGTGATGAAAATATTATGACATGAGCGCACAAGATGTTGTACGAAAGAAATTGCAGTCCTTCCACATCTTGCGATTTCTCTCAAAAGCATGAAAAATGGCGGAAATACAGCAGAAAATAGTGTTTGCTTTTCCATGAATTTGCCCTTATAATGTTTTTTAGACAGTTTTTTTAAGGCTTTTTGTATGTGAGGAAGGGTTACATAATTTCATGGAAAATGACGTGCTGGAATATATTGCTTATTTACATAATGTGAAGCATACGTCTCAAAACACTGAGATGTCTTATAAAAGAGATCTCCTGAAAGTATGCCATTTTCTGGAAGAAAAAGGGATTTGTGATGTTGCGCAGGTGACAGCAGAGCATCTGAACGATTATATTGCGCTTCTTAAGAAACAATCTTTGGCGGCAGCGACAATTTCACGAAATATAGCCAGTATCAAGGCATTTTTTCAATTCCTGTCAGCGAAAGGAAACATAACAAAGGATGTTTCGGCTCTCCTAAAAGCGCCGAAGATTGAGAAAAAGATTCCTGAGATACTGACGATGGATGAAGTGGTAGCGCTGCTCGATCAGGCAAATGGTGATTCGGCAAAGGAAATCAGGGATAAGGCAATGCTGGAGCTTTTGTATGCAACAGGAATTCGTGTGACTGAGCTGATCTCTTTAAAGGTCTCGGATGTCAACCTGCAGATGAGTTTTATCCTATGTAAAGATGCCCATAAGGAGCGTATCATTCCATTTGGTTCTCAGGCGAGAATGGCACTTACCAGATACCTGGATCATACAAGAGCGCAGATGCTTGAGGATCAGGACAGTGATGTGTTATTTGTCAATTGCTCCGGAAAGCCTATGAGCAGACAGGGGTTTTGGAAACTGATCAAGTTTTATGCGCAAAAGGCCGGTATTACAGCTGATATTACTCCGCATACATTGCGACATTCCTTTGCGGCGCATTTGGTGGAGAATGGCGCGGATTTGAGGAGTGTACAGGAGATGTTGGGACATTCTGATATTTCTACGACACAAATTTATGCAAATATGAACCATAACAGGATTCGGGAAGTGTATGCAAAGACGCATCCAAGAGGATGACCGACCCGGTCAATTTTAGAGAACGGATTTTTGGCACAGTCATGTGGTATGGCTGTGCTGTTTTAATGTGCAAATATGTATTTGTATACAAAAAAATACAAGCTTTTTTGGGGATTTTGTTAATAAAAACTGTTCATTTGTCGATAAAATAGATATAATAGATATGTGTGAATGGGCTTAGTCTGCCCTTTTGGCAATGCAATGTCATTGTAACATGGTACATCTTTTGAGGGAATCGTAGTTGGTGCCGGGGATTTGTCGGTTACAAAAGGTGGTTCTTGTATGATGAAAAAAATTTATGAGAAAAAATCAAATAGAGAAAGCAGAAAAGATCAGTACGTATCCTACGGTAAGAACATTGTAGGAAAGCATAGTGGTTTTACATTGACGGAATTGATCGTTGTTCTTGCAATATCTGCCATTTTGCTTGGACTGACCATTTTTGGAATACTGGCATGGCAGGACTGGGCAACCTTCAATAAGCAGAATGAGTACGCACAAAGTCTCTTTGTCGCAGCCCAGAATCAGCTTGCGGAATATGGGGCAAACGGAAAACTTGGGAAAATGACGGATGAATTTCTGGATGTGGATGATGGCTCGGTGCAGGTGGGCATGGAACTGACGCAGTCTGTTCTGGAAAGCATGGTCATCGGGCAGAAGGAGGACGGCAGTGATGCGTATTATGAATATGAAACCATTTGGCCGGAAAGTTATTTAAAGACAAATCCGAGGCTGTATCAGGATAAGATTGTCGCCATTACGGCAGATGCGCAGCAATATAGCCAATATTTGAACAATCCTTCGGAGTTTAAAAAGCAGGCAGGAAATCAGGCGGCCTACTGGGTGTTTGAACTTTTGGGAGAATACATCTATGACACCTCAATCCTGAACGATGGTGCCATCAGTATTGAATTTACCCCCAGAGACGGACAGGTTTTTTCTGTATTTTATAGTGAGAAGAACGCGAAATTTACATATACAGGTTCTCAGGGCGGAGCAGGAACTGCGGATCTTTGCAATCGTTCGGATGCGCAGAGAAAAGAGAAAATGGTAGGCTTTTATGGCGTTGACAGTCTGTATGCCTCCACGGAAAATAAGCAGATCCAGCCAAAGCTTTCCAGGGTGGTTCTCCATAACGAAGACACCCTGTATCTTACCTATCGGCTGACAAAACATAAGGAGGCAAGCCAGCTTCTGCAGTATGACATCACGCTTTTTGAGGATGAGACAGACAGCGCCAGATTGTCATTTACGCTGGATGGGACAAAGATAAAAAATGCAGAGAATGCGCAAAGGATTGACTGTGATGTCCTTCGCTATGAACCATCGCTTGATGAGAGTCATCAGGTGAAAAAAGATACGGACGGAAATGTGATCTATGAGGCGGAAGGTACTGCGATCGGTACGTTCCCTATTTTGGCGTATATCGAAAAAGACAGGACGATTCGTGTACTGTTTGATGCTGCAGATGTGCAGGCGACTACTTTTTTATACAAACAGGATCTTTCTAAAATACGCGGTGGTCAGATCTATGCCGGAGAGGGGGCTTATGTCGGGCAGAAGAGCAAGTTTGCAGACACCTACAGCTTTTTCCGTTTCGGCGTGGGTGTGACAGATATCTATGCCTCAGTAAAGGGCTTTGGGGACGGATTTAAAGACACAAACACCAAAAAGAGTAATACAAAAAACAGTGCGTTTGAGTCGCAGACTGTCACCGGGACGGAGGAAGCAGCACTTTACCGGGTGGGGTTGAAAAACGCACGTCATTTTTACAATATGCGTTATTATGAGGATCTCAGCTATGTGCAACAGGCCGGCGGAGATGAGGATGTCATGCAGGTCGCAGGAGTTACATACATTCTGAATGCGGATATTGATTTTCGTCAATTTCAAAAGACAGATAAACAGCTGTTTGATTCCAATGTCTACCTGAGCCTGTCAAAGCTGAATCAAAAGCTTGTGGATGTGGATGCAGCCGGGAGTGCCTTGCCGGAAGACATACAGATGATTTCTGCCGTGACAAGGCTCAATTGTGAATTCCCCTCTTTTTCACAGCTGAGAGAGAAGTCTGTTCTGGATGGGAAAAAACACAGCATCAGTGGATTGACCATTTCGGAATTGTCGGATGCCTACTATGGTATTTATACCAATCCGCTTGATCTGCCTCTGCAGCTTGATGAGAAGAAGCCGGTCGGTCTTTTTCATGTCAATTACGGAGAGATCGAGGATCTGACGCTTGATAATATCCGTGTATCCGGCTCTGATATGGTCGGAGGATTCTGCGGAGTCAATGCGGGAACTGTGACAGATCTTTCCACAGCAAATTCAAATCAGAAGAGTAAGATTACGGGTGTCTCCAATGTAGGCGGCCTGATCGGTTTTCAGATGCCTTCCGACAGTCAGCTTACTATCAAAAATCTGGAAAACAGAGCGGCAGTGGAGGGCGTAAAGGCTGTCGGCGGCATTCTGGGTATGGTTCGTAATGACTTTGCGGACATGGAGATCGACAAGCTACCGGGGTATTCGAAACAGGTGGAACAGGTGCTGAAAAATCCGGAGGCGCTTTCCATCAAAGTCACAGATTGTAAGAACTATGGCAGTGTTTGGGGATGTAACAGGGAAAATCTGAAAGGAATCTATACATCAGAGCCGGAAAACAATCAAATGAATGCCAATACCCTGGGCGCATCTTTGGATGAGCGCGAGAAAAAGGGGACAGAGGCACGCTATATCGGCGGTATCGTCGGCTATTGCTATAACAAGTATTCTACGGTCACACAGACGCAGGATGATACGGAAAAGATCAAAATAGAAAATTGCATCAGTTCTCCGCAGATGGAGGAGACGGAACTTCTGACCATTCTCGGAGACAGGGAAAGGCTTGAGAATAAACAGGTCGGTGTCTATGTCGGCGGCATTGTCGGATACAATCACTTCGGACAAATCAACAGTTGCAGTGCAAAATCCGAAAAGGATAAGGATGGTTATCTGATCGGATATCGTTATGTCGGCGGTATTGTCGGCATGAATATCGGTCCTGCCAGCGGAATTGTCGGTTCGAGCGGCAATGAAAAAGGAACAAATGAAAATCATATCGTGGCGTATGAATATGCCGGTGGCATTACCGGCTGCAACGCCAATGTTTTACAGACAGATTCCCTGGGGAATGATATTTCTGCAGCAAACGGAAAGGACCCGGAGAGTCTGATTGGTGTGCTCAGACCTGACCCGCAGAGAAATCTGTTTGTTAAGATTGACAACTGGGTGAATAAAGGGATTGTCATTGCGACAGGGCAGTATTCCGGTGGCATTACCGGTTTCAACGCAGGGACGATCTACGGTTGTAACTGTCAGGTGGAGGCCAGGGAGGCAGAAACCTATTTTAATACGCTTTATTCCGGTAATTATGCCGGCGGTATTGCCGGATATAACAACGGCGTGATCGGGAATACAAAGAGGATAATTGCCGATAACGGGTATGACAGTACTGTTGCGGCAGAAGGAGAACGTTTCTCTACTGTGTCATATGTCAAGGGACATCACTATGTTGGCGGTATTGTCGGATACAATGATGTGGATTCTGTTCTGGAGAACTATGAAGTTGCCAGCGGATCTGTATTGGGGGATGAGGGAAGCTGCTTTGTCGGCGGATATGCCGGACTGAATGCTTCCGTCGATCTGTTGATGGATCAAAGCTATGAGCAGCCACGTATGATCTATTCCAATCCGAATAAGGTGGAGGGCAGTTACTGTGTAGGCGGTAATATCGGCGGTAATATCATCAATACCAACGGATTTACCGGCGGAGTGGCACATGAGCCGTCAGAGACTCCGAAAAACCCGCAGGAGGCGGCAGCGGAATCTCAGAAAGAGGATGCATATGCATATTTTTCGTTCCGGGATTTAAATGACTGGGAAAGAGAGAATGCGCTCACCATATATGGTAATTTCTGTCTGCACAACGGTACGCAAAATGCGCTGATCACATGGAGTGTACCGCTTGATGATGTGGATGGAGTGGACACAATCAGTCTGTCAAATTATGTGTTTGATTCACAGAAAAAGGAGATCAGGGGAGGCCAGTCATACAATCACACGCTTCCTGCCAATCAGGATGCGGAAACTTCCTGGAGAATTACGTTTACTTCTATCGAAAAGAGAGATGCTTTTATCCGCAATTACACCGGAAAGCAGCTGCCAATCTATTATTTTGGCTCAGATAATAATAAAAACGGAGAATATTGGGGCAATGCGGCAAATCCTGAGGATTGTGCGTTCCAATACGATGTGCAGAAAAATGCCCATAACGACTACTATCAGGAAGTTGTGGTTTCTTTTCAGATGACGAACAGGTCGGAAAACGTCTTACCGAACTGGAGAATTGATTTTCAGATTCCGGCCGGACTGCAATATACCGGTGTCAGTGAAACGTATGGATTAGACAGCAACATTGACGGAAACGGAAATGTTACGTTAAAGCCGCTTTCCAATCAGATCAATTTGGGACGCGATGTCATACAGCCGGGTGATACACTATCCTTTACGCTGACGTTCCAGTTTAATGATAGGGCGCAGTTTGACAGCTTTTTTGCGGATCACATGGCGCTTACATTCAATAATGTGTTGTATTATGGGGATCGGGAGCTGCACAACAGCAAGGAGGAAGCGGCAACGCCCGATCCCGGGGAAAACGACGTGAAGGCGGATGTGCTGACCTACTTTAAGACGGATAACTTCCTCGGAACCCTGGACGGAACGGAGTTTGTCGGTGGTTTTGTCGGTTATAACCTTCTGTTTGATGCAACGAAGGATGCGGACTGGATTACTGCGGATGAAGACGGAGACCGGGGCGGTGTGTTTGTGCTGCAGAAAAAACTGGTAGAAGCTTTTTCCAAGGTGGACGAAGGGACGACGGATGAGCAGGAAAGACTGCTCTTGAAAAAGGATATTGTGGATGATCTGGATGGAAATCTGCAGGTTGAGGTGAAACCGTCAGACAGAAGAATTTATATCTCCGGTAAGGAGGCTGAACCGACTACCACAACTTTTGGTCAGATTACGGGGCAGATTTTTGTCGGCGGTGTGATGGGATATAATGACGAAAATACCCACCTTTTCATTGAACATGTGCAAAATGCCACACCGATCCTTGCACTGAAAGCCGTTCGGGTGGATAAGGAACAGGTGATCGGAACGGATGAAAATAACAGGGAGCAATATCGCAGCAAGGATTATGCCGGCAGGGATAAGATTTACGAGTATTCTTATGCCGGAGGAATTGTCGGTAAGGTGACGAAGTATATTACCGTCAATGATTGTCAGAATACCTCAACAGGTGATGTACAGACAAAGGGAACCTATACCGGCGGTCTTTGCGAGATCAACGAGGGCACTCTGATCAAATGCAGTGCATCGAGCTTTGGCAGCAGTGTGACGGATTATGTGGGTGGCTTATGCGGTCTGAACAAGAGTCTGATCGAGGATTGTGCCATGAACGGAAAGACTGTCAGCGGACGCAATATGGTCGGTGGTATGGTCTGCGAGAACTTTGGTACCATCCGTAAGATCAGCTGGAAAAAACCTAAGATGCTGGTTGCGGGACTGAATGATTCTACCAGGGACGGAGTCTGCGGTCTGTATGCGGCCTATAACGGCGAGTCAGGTGTGATCGAGCTTGATCAGGACGTGAATGGAATCAATATCGATTCCAACGGACGTTATGTCGGCGGTATTGTCGGTTACAATGCGGGGGAATTAAGGAACCTGTTTGAAACGGAGTATCACAGCCGGGAAGGAACGAAAGAGGCAACGGATAAGAACCTGATCATAGACGGAAAAATCCAGGGGTATCAGACGGTCGGAGGACTCATCGGGTATAACCAAAATGAGGGAAATGCAATTGAATATTATACCAACCAGGCAAAGGTTACCGCGACGCATGGAAATGCCGGTGGTGTGATCGGAGAAAATGCTGCTTCCAATATCATTCGTTTCTGTGTCAATGATGCAGTTGTCAGCGCGACGGATGCGGGAAATGCCGGAGGCATCACTTCATCAAACAATGGACTGATCACCAAGTGTGTGAATGACAGACTTGTCAGTGCACCGGACGGCATGTGCGGCGGTATCGCAGCTGTCAACAAAGAAAACGGTACGATCAGTTACTGCCGTGTGGAAGCAAAAGAAGGAGCCGGCAGACTGACATTTACTTCAACCAAGGTGGTGGGAGGAGTCGCTGCGCAGAATGCGGGCAGAATTACCTGCAATGTGCTCAGGAATGTGAAGCTTACCAATGATACAGCCGTGAAAAACAGCACGATGGGAATGGTTGCGGGCGACAATCTGAAAACAGGAATCATTGTCCTTTCGGACAGCCGTCTGTCAGCTGATCAGATGGAAAACTGTGAAATTCTTGTGCAGAGCAATTACTCCAAGGCAGGGGGAATTGCGGGAACAAATGCCGGAAGGATTGGGGGAACGGTGGATGATACAACAGGTGAGATCACCTCTGTCATCAGCCCGAAAATCACGATGGAGAAGGCATCCTATGCCAATATCGGCGGTGTTGCCGGAGTCAATACAGGATACATTTCCGATGTGGCAGTCGATACGACGATACAGGGGGATCTGGGATCTTCCTTTACCGGATATGGTGGAATTGCTGGCTGTTCCGGTTTTTCAAGCAAAGAAAAGCTGTTAAAACAGCAGGTGGAACATGATGTGGATTATCCCGTACAGATTGTGAACTGTACGTTTGACGGTATTCTGAATGCCACAGGTTCTTCCGGGGCACCTGCCCACGTGGGTGGTATTGTCGGCATCAATGGATATGGTTCATCCGTTACAGCATGTCATATCGGTGCCAGAAGTGCGGACAGTGCAGGGAACAGCACAGAGGATTCGCAGGTGACTTATATTACGGCGGGAGATTACATCCATAAAACGGCGGAATCGGTGAGTACGACCGATACAAAGTCTTACGCGTATCTGGGCGGAATTGCAGGAGATAATTACGGTAGAATTTCTGCCTGTGATAATGCAAAGTACTCTTCGGACCGGGTCGAAATCATTGGGTTTGCCGGTGAAACAGGTGGAATTGCAGGCTACAATTACGCATATGGCATTATCTCAGGCTATCTGGATGAGGATGGAAAAACAGAGCATTATCTGACAACCGGAAAGAACTGGAGCATTGAGCAGCGCTGTTGCGGAAACGACCGCGGACCCGGCGGAGTGATTGGGAAATCCGATTCTGCCGAGGATATGTCCTATGTGATCAATTATGCACCGGTTACCTGTGTTTATCAGAGTAATACATATGTTGCCGGTCTGATCGGTGTATTAGAGCAGCAGTATCGCTTAAAAACAAAGTTTTATAAATGTGAAAATTACGGGGATTTAACCTCCTGGCGTTCGGCAGGCGGTTTTATTGGCATGCTGAAAAGTAATGGAGCTGATTTTGAGGAGTGCATCAACTGGGGAGATGTACTGGCCATGTCCAGAAATAGCGGTGGTTTTATCGCCCTCCATCATACCTATTCACAGGGAACGGATTTCAGGCATTGTGCAAATCATGGAAACGTTACGTTGGAGAAAGAAAATGCAACAGCAGCAGGCGGCTTTATCGGAGGAGAGGAAAAGGCATTCAGTAACCTGGATGACAAGGTGGAATCTTACCTCTATGACTGCGTGAACACGGGGCTGGTAAAAAAGGGAGACGGCACTGGTCCTTATGACAAGGTAGGACACTTTGTGGGACAGCCTAACAGCAGAATCTCGCTGGAGCAATGCCGCAATTATAACACCAAGGTCAGTGCCAACGGATTGGTCGGCGCAAGTGGAGATTTGCGCCTTAAGAACTGTCTGGATGACAGTGGCAATCAGACCAGAAATCTGGATGTCTCTCCAATCGGAGGCGGCTACGGGTGGAATACGAATCTGTTTTATCTGGACAGAGAATCCGGGACAACTTTCAGTCAGAAGGATTATGGGGTCTATTTCAGTGTTCATGAGGGACCTAACGGGAATTTTAGTTTTAATGACGCCAACTATAAAGATGCATTAAAGGATCCGTCTTACCTGTTTGCAGAGCCGGATAAGTCCAATAAAATCATCCTTTACGGGAGTGCGGTAAAACAGCTGAATATCAGTCTGGACTATGATTCTGCCAGTCAGGGGCTTGAAAGCATGGTCGTCCATCTGTGGAACGGCAGTGATAAGTCAGACAGTGCGCCGAGCGGTACCTATACGGTCAGTGCGACATATTTTTATAATGATGGTACGTCAATTATGACGGAAGAGCAGACGAAAGCCGGCTTTTATGGGATCGATCCGCAGGCACAGATCATTCTGCAGAATCCTTCGGCGGACAAAAAACCGGTGAAGGTCAGAATTAAATTCAACAATCAGGGCAAAAATATCAATCTGCGCGGACTGAGCTACATTCCTGTTGCGGAGAGCGCTACGGGAAAACAGGCGGTATGCACCTATCTGGGAAGAAAAAATGATACGACCTTCCATATTGAAAAGCTCGGTAAGACAAAGAGTTCAGGTGACTTCATTGAGATCACTTATTTTGGAAAAGTGTTGCCTGCCGATGTCGGGTATTGCTATCCGGATGATGTGATGGATATCGACTGGACGGACTATTCTCATTTCCGTCTGGAAGTCAGCCACGGCGAAACAGGGGAAATCAGTTTTGATGTCAGAAACGGGGAGAATGCGCCCGGAATGGATTCCTTTGTCTTCTATGTGGCAAATTATAATATCAATGCGAGTGCTGCGCAAAAAGACCGGACAGACTATTATTATGATTACAGCGTGACCTTTACCGATCGGAACGGAAAGACGGCAACCACGGAAATGAAGCAGGCCATCGGCTATGATCCGGAGGTGGGGAATGCTTTGCAAAAGGGCAGGCAACAGGTTCCTGTTCCTGAGGGGCTTGACCCTGTCATCACCTCCATACAGCTTCATATTAAGTCGGATAAATATACGTGGATAGATGCGAATGGAATTTTAAAGACAAATTATAATGCCGGATATGTCTACTTACGCGGCTTTGGCTGGATTCCGAAGGGACAGACGAAGGAGCAGAAGATGGCAGCCGGGTCTGCTGCGACAAACAATAACTTTTACGACCGGTGGTATGGCAACGGGAATAAAAAGAATATTCATTTGAAGGTGGACAATAGTACGACTCCTGCTTATATCTATCTGCCCTATCAGTATGAGAGCGGTTTTCAAATGACGCATGCTTCGAATCAGCCTGTCGCAGAAACGTATTATGCGGATCAGACAGATTACACGGAGTCGAAGACTGAAACGGGAGACAGCGGCAGCCGGATTGATACCTATCTGGATCTGGATCCCAAATTCATGGATCTGACAAGGAATCTGTGCACAGTATACAACAAACTGGATATGCCGACAGGACTTACACTGGTAGAAGCGGAGTCCTACCTGAAGTATAAATGGAATACTGTGAAAAATGCGTATGCCTATGAGGTTTATTACAAGATAACAGACGAGGCGGGAAAGGTCATCTATCAGTCGGAGAAGGAAACCATCGGCAGTTTGCAGCTCAATTATGCTGTCCCGATCGATCCGGCATGGAAGAACAATCAGATTGAATTTTTTGTCAGAGCGATCAACGCTTATCATCCGGATCATGAGGATGAAACAGCTTCCGACTATGATTCTGACTATGAAAAATATGATTCCGACTGGAACTCAAGTATGGGAGCAGTAGTAAAGAAAGCGTTGCCAAAGCCAAAAATCCATTTAGAAATTGTGGCAGGCAACCGGACAACCTTTGTGTTGGAAAATTATGAGGAATATGTAGAGGAAGGTTGTACGGATTGTACGATTGTTCTGTCCTACAATGGAGAGCCCTATAACTGGAACGTGGCAGAAAACGGAAAATACAGAATACCGGGAACAGTGGATGTGCCGGACAATAGCGGGCTGGCAAACATCAGCTATTACGCACAGCCGAACGAATCGCTTAAGAATGATTACAGTATTTCCGGGAAGTATGTACAGGCAGGCGAGGGACATGGAAATAATGTTCTCCCGTACAAGGACCGTTATTGTACGACTAACTTTCAGGGATTTTACGGAACGCAGGCAGACAGCATGGAGTATCAGATTGTCTTTTCTCTGAACAGTCAGGACACTTATCTGATGACGGATATCTCTGCTTATGACAAAACGGTAGGAGCAACCGTTGCCTATGATTCCGAGATCACGCATGCGGCGAACAGCTATAGTGGCGGAGGAAGCGTGCAGTTTACATCCACACTCAAAAATCTGCCAAAGGAATGGTTCTCGGCAGAAAGCACAGATAAGATCATCGCGCGCGCATATCCGTATCATTCCCAGTATGATATCATTCATTACGGGCATGATGTGGCAGAGGGAATCATTCTGGACCAGACAGTGGAAGAAAACCGCAGGATATTATCGGAAATATACGACAACGATTATTTTCCGGCAGACGGAAGTCAGGCTGTGAGCAACTGTATCTGGGATGCTGAAAATCAGGATCTGAAGCCGGGATATGTGCTGCTGAAGCAGGATGACGGTACTTACAACGTCTTTTACAGTGCTGTCATTGAAATGTCTAAGGAATATGCAAAAGAACAAAATGATCCTTACAGAGAATATTTCAGGTATGACGTGGATTATCGGATTTACAGTCAGATGGGCGCTGAGACAGCAGGCAATATTCTCGTAAACAGTGCAGATTACCAGGAATCCTTCTGGTCCAGAGGGCAGACCGATAAACAGACATACAACAATACAAAGACAGACAGCAATGAGAAACGCTATCTGCAGGAAATACACACTGCGCCGGTTGTGGAAGAGGCAGCGGCGGCAACGGACAACGAGGGAAATGCGGTCTACAGCTTCCGATGGGACAGATTTTATCAGGATACGGCATGCTTTGACACGCGGTCAAACCGTTATCAAAATACAAATGATAATGGGATAACCAATCCGCCGGAGAAGCTGTTCCCGACATGGGATATGTATCTGGAGCATGCGAATCATGCAGCACTTTCCGCTGTTGGAAATACACAAATCAGGAGACTGATGAATGCATATTACAACAGCTACCGCACGGCCAATTATCGAATTGATCTGATCGGTACGACACTGGACGGGAAGGAAGTGGTTCTGTCGACAGCAACGGTCGACCAGCCAATGCAGCTTCCGGATGTGACGGAAATCGAGAATGCGAACCATACGGTGGGTGTGCCTGTGACAAAAGGCGGAAAAGAGACGACCTATCATGTGTGGGAGTACACGTACTCCTTTACCGATGTGGAGCATACATGGAACCGTTATCCCGTCATTACAGCCCGTATCATGCGCCTTGGCAGCATGAGTTCTGTCAGTGCTTTTGATTATAACAACGGAAATACAAGAACAGATTCCAACGGATCAGTCTATATTCTGCCCCGCTATACAGAAGTCGGAATGCAGCAGAAGCTGACCCTGGATTCGATTTCAAAGCCAAATGTCACACTGTCAAAGGAAAACGGGCAGTTTGTCACCGATTCCCTGCGATATGAAGTGGACTGGGGCGCAATCACGGATGAATCACAATTGGATGACCTTGGCGGATACCTGATCACGGTAAAGGCTTCTGAAAATAATACGCGTCCGGTGAAGGCAAAAACACATTATTATTATATAGAAGAGTTAGGAAATCCACTCCTGACGGATGAGATAGGACTCGATAGGAAAGCACTTCTTTCCGATGGGGTACTTGTGGAAATCAAGGACGAAGATTATCTGATGCAGGGTGACGGTAGAACCGCATACCTTGATCTGTCGGATTATGAGACGGGTGATATTGTCACACTGTCTGTCAAGGCGATAGCAAGAAAGCATGCCGTTATCTATGAGGACGGAGCGGACGGTGTAGAAACGGAGATTACGATTCCAAGCCGCCTGGCAGTTCCGCAGGCATCCAAGCTTGAACTGGTGGCAGGAGAGAATGGCGGAATGCCCGATTATGAAAGTGCGTCGTGCACACAGACCTTTACGCATGTAGATGAGGAGACAGGTGAGTGTCAGCAGCCGCAAACGCTTTCACATGTGGTGACGACGGATGCATACAGAAAAGGACTGGCTTTCCGGTATCAGCCGGATGATGAAAGCTACAGTCAGGAGCCTACGGCAAAAATCAGACTAGCTATTGCCGTGTTTGACGAAAAACCGGAGAATGGAGAGCTGGATGTGTCGATGGTATCTGCGCAGGATGCCCCGTCTGTCAGTGATGGGAAGATCTATTGGAACAGCGGAGCCTATCGGACACTTTATCCAAAGGCGGAGGGATTCAGTTTGGGCTATGCCAAAGCCGGTGATATCTGTCATCTGGATATGGAGACTTTAAAACTGGAACGTTACACGGGAGAGTTTGCCGGCAAATGGCTTAAGATTGCCATAAAGGCAGAGAGTGCGACACGTATCGATTCGCAGTGGTCCGATCAGGACAGCGAGGATTATGCAACAATCAATTATGTATGGATTCATCTTCCGAAGCTGTTGTTGGATGATACCATGCTTCAGGTATCGGGACTGGAAGAAGCGGAAGAAGTCGGACCGGTCAGCGCTTATCTTGCGGACGGACAGATTACCTTTACACAGCCGGATGATGGCAACTATACGACTGTCACGATGCCGGTCATGGAAGTGGAGGAGGATCCGTGTGCGGATTATTATGAGATGACCATAATCGGAAAGAAACAGGAAAGCGAACAGCTGACCTACACACCGGTGTATAAGCTGTATCTGCAAAAATCCTATGAAGAGCGGGATGGAAAACAGGATTTTGACGGAACCTGGGATGTCTATCTGGCGCCTGGCAGCGCTTATACTTCCATTGACAAGGCAATACAGAATGCGCAGAGTAAGGGATATGTGATCGGAAACACCATTACGCTTGGGGCAGACAGAAGTAAGATCCTGACGGAATGTGTGGGGAATGAGGCGGCAGTATATATCGGCAATATCGGAACTTACAGAACGGATGAAGCCGCCGGGCAGACGAGCGGGGCAGCATCTCAAAATGAGGAACAAACCGCATCAGAGCTTCTTCTGGATGATATCTCTCTGCTGTTTTCCGAAGGAAAGGATGAAGTAAAGACCGGTACACTGCTTTGCTATCGACAGACGGCAGGAGCACAGGGGGTATTCAGAATCATACTGCCGGAGATTCTTTCAATCGATGATGACGAAACGGATCGCAGGGGAGATGACTATATTGGTATTTCCCGGATACTGGTACAAAAACAACTGCTTGCAGGATCGCAGCAGAACTATGTTTTGCCAAAGGCAATGCTGTACCGGAATATCGGAATGTTACAGGATGGAACGCAGGATGTCATTTACACGAAAGAGCGATATCCATTCGATGAGACAGACAGTAATGAGTGGCTGGCAGAGCTGGACAGGAAACTGCAGACGGAAGCTGAGGAGGCGGAAGCATTGCAGCGTGAGACGCAGCCTGCAAAAGAGCAGTTTATCGTCTCGGATAATTCCATGAGATAGAAAAGGAGCAACATGATACCAAAGCACACGACGGGGAGAAAACAATTGAATAAAAATGCGGGATCTGCCATGATCGTTGCTCTGGTGGTCTGTGTTGTGGTTATGACCATGTGCCTGATGCTGCTGCTTGTCACGTATACGCTGTTTTCACAGACCTCCAGACAAAATACGCAGATGCAATGCAAAATGATGGCGCAAAGCTTTGCGGAAAGCTTCGAAAAAGAGCTCGCAGACGATACATCGGATCTGGTAAAATATCTGAATGAACTCATGGAAGAGCAGGATGCAGAGAAAAGATGGCAGGCGATAGATGCCGATGAAAATAACGATCCGTATTATGATGCCGGAGCAAGAACGGAGCTGTTGCTTGCGATGGAGGATGTGGAAGGGTTTGTGGTACGGATTGCGGCGACCTATGAACTGGCAGAGGATGAGCAGGAGGAAGAAGGTAGCGGAGAGGAAAACGAAGCGGAAGGCGGAGCCGAAACCGGGGATCCGGATACCGGAGATGACGATGTCGGCGGAAAGAGCAGTACATACGCCGAGTTTGTGATTACCTGTGTAAGGGGAGAGCTGGGGGATACGAATCCCGACTCTTATACCGTTGTCTGTCATCTGGAAATTCCTGCCGTACAGACAGAATAGTGGGAAGCCGGAGCAAAGAATGCAATGAAAGAGAGCAGATCATACGTGAACGGAAAATAAGAGAACAGACAGAAGAAGGAAAGCAGCATGCAGATAGGAAAAAGAAGGATTTTGGCAGAAAACAGAAGGGTGAGCAGACGCGCCAACAAGGGAATGTCGATGGTGGAGGTACTGGTAGGTTTTGTTATTTTAGTCGGTCTTCTGGGCGGACTGAGCGGCTCCATTGCGTTTGCCAAAAATATGTATCTGCGTTCGGTGGACATGAGAAAAGCACAGCAGCATGTCACGGAAAACATCTATAAAAAGGATGTGCTGAGCGGACAGACTGAAAGGCAGGACACCTTGCAACTTAAGGTTATCACACCCGCAAAGTCTGTCAATCAGAAAGAGACATCCGCGCCGGCATGCCTGAAAAACGGAAACAGTGTCAATTTGAAGATTGCATATTATAATATTATAACAGACGAGCTGGGAGGAATGGATCCGGATGTGAATGATACATTTGTCACAATACGTCTGTTTGAGAAGGTTGAATAAGAATGAAGTTTTTTTACGGCAGAGGGAGAAGAAAACAGAATCATGCAGGAACCACGATGGTGGAGATGATTGTCACATTTGCGCTTCTGAGCCTTTTTATGGTTGCGGCAAGCAGAGTCATTTCCTATACTACAAGTATCTACTATCAGGCAAAGGGAAGCGCAACAGGGCTTGAGGTATCCGCCATGCTGTCCAATAAGCTGATCGGCATGATTGAAGGTGCTGTGAACAGTCCGGAGATTGTGCAAAACGCATATCCGGATTCCGATTCCATACGGTTTACGGATGCAACGGAAAGTGTGGTGACAATCAGTTCGCAGTATGTCACCGATGCAAAAGGCCGGCAGACGGGTCCCTATCTGACAATCCATTACGATCCCGCACAAAAAGGGGCGGTTAACTATGAGGAAACAGATTTCAGGTATGATGCAAAGGCATACTTAGGTTATGTGGTGACGAACCTGAGATTTCGGGATCCGGGATCGGAATATCCGGATAATGTTGTCAAAATGGAAATGACACTTCACAGTGAAAAATACGGAGATTATACCTCTTTTTACTATATCAAAGCCGTAAAGGCCACACAGATGCAGTATCATTAAATACCGCCTTATGTAAAAGGTGGAAAGGGAAACATATGAACAGGGAGATACAGAAAATAAAATGGAGACGAATATGGCATATCGCAGAGGCGGTTCTGCTGGTGTTGTTGATCGCGGGGATTGCCTTTACCTGCTTTCGGATATCAACGGAAGGCCACAGGGCATTTCGGGAGGCGAAGAATGTCAAGCTGGCATTCCAGATGCTCGAGATAGAGTATTATGCCGATCAGAAGAGTGTATATGACCCGGGCAGGCTGAACGGTATGTCGGAAGGGGTACAGGAAAGAATTTCACAGCTCCTGGAAAATGACGGATATGTGATGATCACAGCCTATCGGAAGAAAGAGCGCAAGGTGACGGGGTTCATTTATACCATCGGACATTACCGTGTTACATATCGATACAATGAGGAAAAAGAGGATGAGTATACCATTGACCTAGTGATTCCCATTTTGCACTATGACGGTCATTAGTCATAGCAGTCAGCAGGAAGAAAAACGGGACAGAAAGGATTGCAGGTATGGAATATTACAGATACAAAGCAAAGGATGAAAAGGGTAGAACTTATACAGGTGTGATGAATGCCATCAATGAGGTTGACCTGCATGCCAGATTGAAAGAAGAAGGAAAATATCTGGTCAGCGTCAAGGAAGAGACAAATAAAAAAGTGGTGACAAAACGCTTCAAGTCAAATGTCATCTCGGAGTTTTCCAGAAATATCGGAGAACTGGTGGGGAGCGGTATCACGCTGGTACATGCCCTGAAGATCATTGCGGAAGATGAGTCCATCAAACCGAAGGAACGGGAGGTATACCTGGCGATTCTCAAGCAGATTCGCTCCGGTGTTTCCCTGTCGGAGGCACTTGAGATGCAGGGAGATGCTTTCCCTCCGCTCTTCATCAATATGATGAAATCCTCGGAGTCAACCGGCAATATCGATGAAATTGCGCTTCAGATGGCAACCTACTATGATAAGGATTATCGTCTCAATGAGAAAATCAAAAGTTCCATGACGTATCCGAAAATCCTGGGCGGACTGATCGTTGTGGTGGTGGCTGTCATCATGGGTTATGTGCTTCCACAGTTCGACAGTCTGTTTGCCACGATGGAAAGTCTGCCGGCTACGACAAGAGTATTGATGGCGATCAGTGATTTTGTCAAGACCCGGTGGTATGTCTGCATTTTTGTCGGTGTGGTGCTGTTTATGGCAGGTAAGCTGCTCATGTCCATTCCGCAGGTGAAGTTTTTTATGGATAAGCTCGAACTGCATCTTCCCAAGATCGGGAAGCTGAGAAAAGTGGTCTATACGGCACGCTTTGCTAGGACCCTGGCGAGTCTGTATTCTGCCGGTATTCCAATCATGTCCTGTCTGGTGATTGCCAAGTCAACGATCGGAAATCAGTATATTGAGAAACAGTTTGAGCAGGTGATCGCGGACGTGCGTGCGGGAGAAAATTTAAGCGATTCGCTTGATAAGGTGGACGGATTTACCAAGAAGCTTTCTTCCACCGTGCGTGTTGGGGAAGAAACCGGCAGTCTGGATAAAATGCTTGTATCAACGGCAAATCAGATGGAATACGATTCCGAGATTGCCCTAAATAAAATGGTTGCTTATTTGGAACCGGTCATGATTGTTGTAATGGCCGTCATCGTCGGCTTTATTATGATAGCGGTTATCCAGCCAATTTACGGCTCCTATGCGTCAATGGCGAATGCAAACTAAAGGATGGAGAAAGAAAAATGAGTACAATCGTATACTTAGCAAATCAGCAGGTTCAGGTGATTACCGGAGCTATGGGAAAAAAGAATGTTTCTGTGCAGTCGGTTTTCTCTGCAGAGGCACCGGAAGGCAGCATCATCAACGGTATGGTGATGGATGTGGAAACCTTTTCCGCATTTATGAAGGAAATCTGGGAAAAGCAGAAGTTTTCGGCTAAGGATGTGTATCTGGTGATTAACAGTACGAAATTCTTGGGCAAAAGCATCTCCCTGCCGGTCATGAAAGAAAAGAAGATAGTGGAATACATCGGACGTGAATTTAAGGACATGGGACGCGATGAAGCAATGGTGTATTCGTACATTACCCTGCCGGGAAGTGACAAAAAGCTGCAGAAAATCTATGCGGAAGGTATTGATCCTGAATTTATCAGAGATTATGTGGAACTGTTTCAGGAAATCGGTATCAGGCTAAAGGCAATCTACTCGGCGGAGGGGGCGCAGATCAATCTGATCGCCCAGACGCTTGCAAAACGCAACAAAACCTTTGTGTATCTGGGAGCAGATCAGATCACACTGACAATCATTTTGTTTGTGGAGGGGCAGTTCTATTATTACAATACATCGCGCTGTTTTCATGAACAGGGAACCTTTGAATATGCAGAGGATGTGGGCAGAACACTGAGTCAGCTGACACAGTTCATGCAGGCAAACCAGATTGAATCGCCTCTGGAAAGTATTTTCCTTGCCGGTGTGGATGCGAGAGACTTAGACCAGTATATGGATGCGATCGAGGCACAGGGAATCACGACATCGGTTGAAATGTTTCACCAGAGTTATCTGAATACGATTCAGGATATGCAGTCATATATCACCGCCACCAGCGGTCTGTTCCAAAACGGAAAGTGGCAGAATTGTCTGCTGCATTATCAGACGGTAAAAAATGAGAAGGAAAGCGGAAAGACCGGTTCGACGAAATCTTCTTTGCTGGTGATTGGTGCAAGTTTTGTGTGCATGATGGCTCTGCTTGCCGCAGTGATGGTGATGCGCGAAACCAAACGGGCACAGTACCGGATGATTTATGAGTACAATCACAGTCCGATGGTCATGGCTGATGTGAGCCGGTATGATGTATTGTCGGAGCGAAATGCTTTTCTGATGGGACAGTTTCAGTCTCTGGATGATCTGAGAGAAAATCTGCATACTTATCCGGTCGGGAATCAGGAGGTGCTGGAGGAAATAGAAAAATGTGCATTGGGCTATGCCCAGGTTACATTTGAATCCTTCGATTCAAACAGTGGCTCCATCGTATTCGTGGCAACTTCTGATGAGGTGGATCATATCAATAAGTTCATCAAAAATCTGATGAATAATGCCATTTTTACAAAGGTAGATTATACCGGATATAACCGGAATGAAGAAATCGGTATGTGGGACATTCATGTCACATGTACCCTAAAAGAAAAAGTGGGCAGAGAGGAGGAATAAGTAATCCATGAAATTAGAAATGACCGAAAGAGATAAGAAGTTACTTATTTTTCTTGCGATTTTTGTGATCGTAGTCTGTATCGGCTACTGGGGAATCTTTCCGATTGTCAAGGATATGAATCAGATCAAATATGATACCATTGAGGAAGAACAGATTCGTGAGATGAACGATCTGAAGCTGGCACAGCTTCCTATGATCGAAAAAGAAAATGAAGAGTATGAAGAGGACATCAAAAAGGCAAAAAGTGATTTTTATGAGATGATGAATGCAGATGAGATCGATAAGCTGTTTACCACGATGGCTCTGGACTATAATCTGTATGCCTATTCTATGGATATTTCCATGCCGACGGAACAGGCAGAGCTGGAAGCATATGCGTATTCCGAAAAATACCTCGCAGATCAGGAGCAGGAGGATGCACTGGAAGAGGAGGATGCGACAGCTGCTGACGGGAAGGATCAGAGCGATTCGACAGAGACAGACACCACCGCAGGGTCAGATCCGGATGATTCCCAGTATTATGAGGACAAAATGGTCGGGATCTATGCGGCGACCATCCAGATGAAACTGGGTGGAGAGGAAGCAGTTTTACAGAAGCTGATTGATGATCTGTCTGTCAGTTCCAAGCAACAGCGGCTTGTCTCTTATCAATGGGATACGGACAGTGATATTACGATCGATGACGCCGGAAATTATGATATCCGCTACCAAAAGGTATTAAACATCGTGATTGAGATCTATATGTGCGAAGAGTAAGCAAGACAGCTTTTGAAGCGTTACAATAAGGAGAAGAGAATGGAAATCAGAAGAAATCAGAATATCCGAATCGGTGATGTACTGCAGGAATTCGGATATGTAAACGCAGAGCAGATCGAACAGGCAGTTGCGTATCAGAAGGAGCATAAAGGCGTGCGAATGGGCGGTGCCCTGATTGCGCTTGGAATTATCACGGAACAGCAGATGCTCGAGGCACTTGGGCGAAGACTGAATTATCCCCTGGTCCATGTCGGAGACATTTCGGTCGATATTACGGCAGTGGAAAAGATACCGAGAGTCATCGCCGAAAAATATTGTATGATGGGATACCGCGAAGAGAATGGCGTGATGTATATCCTCGTGAACGATCCGCTGAATTTCTACGGAATTGAAGATATCAGACAGGTCGTTGGGATGGATCTTCAGATTTCTCTCTGCGAGAAAACATCCCTCGAAAATGCCATTCAGTACTATTATTCCGAAGTATCTGCCCGGAAGGCTGCCAGCAAGGCTGCTGCATCAAGTACCCAGTCGGTTGAACCGATCGAGATCAGTATTGAGGAGGGAGATGATGACACTCCGATCATCAATCTTTTCAACAATATTGTGATTCGCGCATATAATTCCAATGTGTCTGATATACACATTGAACCGTTTGAGACGTATACCTCGGTCCGCATGCGAATGGATGGTGTCATTACAGACTTTATGACATTGCAGAAAAATATCCATGCTTCACTGATCGCGCGTATCAAAATCCTGGGAGATTTGGACATCGCAGAGAGGCGTGTGCCACAGGACGGACATTTCCGGATCAATATTGAAGGCGTTAACTTAAATATCCGTGTGTCAGTCATTCCAACGGTATTTGGCGAAAAAGCGGTTCTCAGACTTTTGGCAACTGCAGGAAATATAGATCATCTCGGAACCTTCGGCATGACCGATAACAATTATGCCACTGTGAAAAAGATGCTGCAGTCGCCCAACGGTATCATTTATGTGACAGGACCTACCGGCAGCGGAAAGTCAACGACGCTGTATATGATACTGGAGGATCTGGCGAAACGGAGTGTGAATATTTCCACGATTGAGGATCCGGTGGAAAAAAATGTGGGTAAGTTAAATCAGATGCAGGTTAACAATGTAGCGGGATTAACCTTTGAGGTCGGGCTTCGGGCTTTGCTCCGTCAGGATCCTGACATCATCATGGTAGGAGAGACGCGTGATGCGGAGACGGCATCCATATCGGTGAGAGCAGCCATCACAGGCCATTTGGTGCTATCGACTCTGCATACCAACGATGCGGCATCCTCTGTTGTGCGTCTGGTGGATATGGGCGTGGAACCCTATATGATTGCGAGTTCTCTGGTTGGAATCATTGCACAGAGACTGGTCAGAAAAGTATGTCCGTTCTGTGCGGTAGAAGAACCTATGACACCTGACGAGGAGGCTATTGCAGGTAAGATGATTCCCATGGTGAAGCACGCCAAAGGCTGCAGACAGTGCAATAATTCCGGCTACAAAGGGCGTATTTCCATCCATGAAATCCTGCCGGTTGACAAGACTGTGCGGGAGATGATCACTAAGGGTGCGACCGTGGAACAAATAAAGCAATATGCACTCGATCACCTGGGCATGAAGACACTGAAGCAGAGTGGTCTTGAACTGGTTGAACAGGGTGTCACAACCGTCGAGGAGTTGATCAAGGTTTCCTACTATGATTAGCGGGAAAAGTACTAAACATTTCGGAAAAACGACCGATAAATTACGTAGAAAGAATTGAAGAATCCTTACAGGTCTGTTATACTAAAGGAGACTGATAAGGTGAAAGAAAAATAAAATCATGAGACACTAAGGAGGAAGAAAACATGAAAAAGAATCAGAAAGGTTTCACATTAGTAGAACTTATTGTAGTGCTTGTCATTCTGGCAATCTTAGCTGCCATCCTGGTACCGGCGCTGCTGGGTTACATTGACCGGGCAAAGGGCTCCCAGCTTCTGTTAAACGGAAAGAGCGTTCTGACCGCAGCACAGGCGGAGGCTTCCAACTGCTATGGTATTGCAAACAGTACACAGACAATTGATGATTTCTTTGGCGCAAGTGCAGATGCCAAATACATGCAGTCTGTAAAGGACACAGCAGATACTCCAACCGGCAGTGGAGCAGCATTTACCATGAAGGCTGCCAAGGCCGTGGCATCAAAGGCAAATCATGATGCATGGACAGTGGATAAGGTGGTTTACTATGAGGGCGATAATGCTGTTTACTTTGACGGTAAATCATGGGAAGAAAATCTGACAAAGGATGCTGCATTAGCAAAACTGCCTGATGAAAAGTATTCCTTTACAAGATAGTGTTCACAGAATCGGTGATACAATATAGTTTTTTCAAAAACCGCGATTTTACAAGGCACATTCCTATTATTGGAATGTGTCTTTTTGCGGTCAGATTGTGATAGATACAACAAAACGAATGAGTCAGGCAACAACACGGTATTCTCTGCGTATGATAAAGAAAACAGCGGTGATAAGCATGTTTCTGGATGATTTCTGTGAAAAAGAAGTGATCAGTATCCGGGATTGCAGAAAGCTCGGAAATGTTCACAATTTGGAATTTGATGAGTGTAGCGGATGTATCTGTAAGATCATCGTGCGGGAGCATTGTGGTTTCTGGGGCTTTTGGAATGTAGGGGAGGAGATTTGCATCCCCTTTTGTAAAATCAAACAGATCGGACCGGATATTATTTTGGTTGATGTATGATTTGGTTGACGATAAAAGACAGTATGTAATAAAAGAGGTACAAAAATCCCTATAAACAGGGGATTTTTTGGTAATAAAAGGGAATCTCACGTTGACATAATTCAAATAGTTCGTTATACTTGAGATAACTTTTTAAGATCAGGAGGATATTTGTTATGAAATGCCCGTTTTGTGGACATGAGAATACGAGAGTCATTGATTCCAGACCTGCGGATGACAACAGCTCCATTAGGAGAAGGCGCGTATGTGATGAGTGTGAAAAGCGTTTTACCACTTATGAGAAGGTAGAGACAATCCCTCTGATCGTCATTAAGAAGGATAATAACAGAGAGACCTATGACAGATCAAAGATCGAGGCAGGGGTTCTGCGGGCATGTCATAAGCGGCCCATCAGCGCCAATCAGATCAACCAGCTTGTGGACGAGGTGGAAGTGGAGATTTTCAGCCGGGAAGACAAGGAAATTGCGAGCGCTGTCATCGGTGAGCTTGTCATGGATAAGCTGAAGGATTTAGAAGCAGTCGCTTATGTGCGTTTTGCATCTGTTTATCGCGAGTTTAAGGATATTAACACATTTATGGACGAGCTGAAAAAAGTATTAAATCGTTAGAAGTATACTTAAGATGAGTTGCGTTTTGTCCGATATACATGATAAGAAAACACTTGGAAACATGAAATGAGTGAAAAGCTACAGAGGAGGTGAGAAATATGCAGATCCAGGGATATGGTCAATATGGCGGTTTTTATCAGCAGTCGAGAGTATCACAGATCAAACAGGTATCGACTGAAGAAGTACGCAGACAGGATGAGGAACAAAAGAAGCAGAAGGAAGCCTCACAATCTGTGGAAGCATTACAAAAAGAATATGCATCTGCGCCGGATACAAGATCGCGGATGGCGGATCTTGCGAATATTTCTCTTACCTTTAACGAAGGCGAGACCTATGATTATCTGGGCAGGGATGCCAGTCTTGATAATCTGGATATGATGAGTGCCATTTCTG
>CAMFDJ010000015.1 GCA_945949085.1 uncultured Lachnospiraceae bacterium
AAAGAATTTTGAAATTTCCAGCTAATTTATGCTTGACTTTTCATAGCTGGTCTCCATATCAAATATCTTGACATGATTTTTTTCATGCTTCTATTCTCCCCTCAATCTCATCCGCAATTTTCTGACTCGCATTTCCATTGAACACAAGCTCAATATCACGATGAAAACGGTCTAACCGTTCCTCATATCTTTGCCAATCAAATCCCCAGATAGTTTGTTCAAGTTCCTTATTATCTGACGCAATCGGAAAAGGAAGTGTCACATCCATATCTGGTGTCATTTGTTTATTATTCGTCACGTGATCATGTGGATCCGATGCGATATTCCACATTAAATTTCCACGCGCCTGATTGTATTTCTGTATATCATCTGCATAGATAAATGATGGAATATGCGCAAATCCCGCCTCAAATATCGCACTGGAATAATCCGTAATATAGGCATCCATCCCAGCAAGTATTTCATACATATCATCTGCCTGACTTTCATCAATCAAACGATCCTGCACTTTCGTATCTTTATATTCCTGAAAAGTAGGAGCAAGCTGTGGATGTACGCGCACACACAAATACCAAACTCCTCCGAATTTCTTTTCTAGATTTGCAAGAAGTCTATCAAAGTCTATCGTCCAGACCTCCGAAAACACGTGGCGTTTCCCATCTTTCGCCCCTTCACGGAAAGTCGGCGCATACATAACCACCTTCGCATCCTGCGGCAGATGGTATCTTTCATGAAATTTCTTTCTCCTTTCACTTCGATCTCCATAAAGCACGTCGCACCTTGGTGCTCCGGTATTTAAATACGCTCCATCATATACAAGCCCTTTGGGGCTAACTTCTAAACTCCACTTTGAATCTGTTACCAGGTGGTCAATCATATCAGAGTCATTTTTGCTGACAAGATATGCCATGTAAGAAAATCCATCTCCACGCCACAACCCGGTGCATTTCATCCCTACCGTATAATGATTTACGTTCAGATAATATTGCCCCCTTCTCTTTTTAGTTCCAAGCGGTTTCCGATAATTATCAATCCAGACTTTTGCCGTTGAAAGATGATACGCTCTACTCCACAAAGTATTCGGCACTTTTTTGATATAATCAGGAAAATCCTTACTCATATCATTTATAAACCAAACAATTTCATATTCCGCATTCCTTTTATGCAATTCCTGAATAATGTACTTGGGATTGCAGCCAAATCCTCCTTTACCCTCAAAAGTACAAACAGCAATTTTGTTTTTCTTAACAGGAAAAATTCGGCACACATAAAAACACAGACTATTACAAAATGCCTTTATTTTACGATATCTAATATAATTATTCTCTTTCATTAATCTAATATGCTTCTTCCTTCATTCAACAATTTAAAAAGACCACACAATATGTGCAGTCTTTTTCTCGCTTACACTACCTAGCAACTCCGTTTGCACATAGTCAACACATCTTATAATTATATATCGGCAAATAAGTCCTTTTTCTTAATATGTAATATTCTTTGCTGGATTTCTCTCTTGAATGTAAAACTAAATTCCACTTCTACTTTCCCTTATCATAATTTCTCATGCATAAGCTCTTCCATCACAAATGCATGCGTTTTTCCCCCGCAACTTCCATCGAGATTTGCTGCAATATCAGCAAGAGCATCTCTTTGTCTTTCTGATATTTCCGCAAGCTTCTCCGCATCCCCCTGCATCAGATGCAAAAAACCATCTACCGGGAATAAAGGACTCTCCTGATACATAAATGTCCACTTTTCAAATGGCTTTTCAAATCCGTCTTCGTCCTTTATCAGCTTAGCAAAGGAAGACTCTGTCAGCATAGGATTCGTGCTCGAAAAGGTATCACGCTTGACATCTATCTTTGCCAGCGCATAGTCGCTGCCTCGCTGTGCCAATAGGCTATCCTGCCCCCATGCTTTCCCAAAGGTGGCAGCATACAGATATGAAGGGTGATAATTGTTAGCAGGACTTCCTGCATCCTTCCAAAAATCTGTCGCAATACACGTTGCCCGTCCGTTTTCTTTCTCAATTCGAAGCATCCCGTCGCAAAGCCCCGGCACCGTGACGATCCAATCACCAACACTGACCAGTGCCCGGTGCACCAAAGATCTTCCGTTGCTAAACTTCCACGAATGCACTGTATCAGGCATATCATTCCGATATATCAGTTCCTGAGACTTTGGATTCCATTTATAAACTGCGCCGCTAAATCCACCGGCCAAATATAGATTCTCACCATCTGAGACAATCCCTGTATAGGTATCCTGTTGCTCCGGTCCTGCGAGAATTTCATATTGCAGGGTCTCCATATCAAAACAAAGCAATTTATTACTATAATTTGCCGTGATATACAGCTTTTCTCCAATAGCCGCGCAATCCCATGTCTCTTCATCTACATTTCCCCAGTTGTCGATAACGGTTGCCTTCAATGCCTCAATTGCTTCGCCAAAAAACTTCACTTCACCCGTTTCAATGTCATATGCTATGATACACCCGTTTTGCGCCGGAAGATAAAAAATATAATTCTGATACGCATATGCCCTATAACAAAGTAATGACATATTCAAATTATCAGAAAGAACGCTCCGCAGCTGGTCTTTTTCATCCAGATAATACAGATTTGTCATCATATAGGAAGAAAAGTAGAGCCGCTCCGCATTCTCAACCATATGATAACTACCCATCTGCCATTTTTGTTGATCCGGAATTTTTGTCGCAAGCTCTACCTGTTCCAAATCATTATCCATCGAAAAAATGCCGTTAAACCATCGCGATACAGCCCATATTTTTCCACCCTTCTCATAAATGTCCTGTATCGGAAAACGACGTCTTTGCTCTGCCGTCATCTCTTCGGTGATAAAGTCGTTCAGAATCAACATTGGTTTTCCGGCAGCACCAAACAGATTAACAACCGACGTTCCCAATTCACCGACATATCCATCTGCCAAAGCGACTGTCGGCGTAATGTCAGGTGTATCATCAAACACACCTATTTTTTCCTTCTTGAAATATTTTACCAATTCCTCATATTGTAATTGTAGCTTAGGGCGCATGGATTGCATGGTAGAGTAAAGAAGCGGATGCGGTCTCCAGATCAAAGCAAGATTCGGATATTCTTTGATCTTTCGAAAAAGCGACATCAATTTGTCTAGCAATACACTTCCTTCACCAAGCAGACAACTGATACTGGTATTGAGCATCAGTATCCTTCTCCCTTGCATAATATCTGCCCATTCCGCAGGCATTTTCACCTCTCCGCTTTGGCACATACGAATGACACGGTCAAGCTTTGGAGAACCAAAAGGCTTGATCTTGTCTGCGTAAGGAAGTCCTTGAAATCCACTTTTAAAATACTCACCCTGCACAATGGCATAGTTCATATGTAAATACACCGGTAATACGGTATGCTCCGGCGAAACAGGTCCCGTCGTGACATAGTAGGGAACATAGATTAGCTTCCGGGTATATTTCTTTAGTTCTTTGGAATAAAAAGACGGATGTACAGTTGTTACAATATTGGCATCATCATAGGGATTATGCACATAAATCGCATCCGGTCTCTCCTCCTGCAAATTGTAGGTTTGATAGGAAGTAATCGGAATATTTACAGGGAAAAGGTTGCCTTCATAATGCGGAATCCATTCCTGTTTCTTCTGATCAAAGCTAAAATACGGAATCGGTACTACTAACGCCTCACAGCGCGGGTCAGCCGCCGCCGCAAGATAGATGCTCTCCAGCGAATCCCACATGGCTGCCTTATAGGGCATAAAAACGATCTGATAAATCTCGGAAACCTCCTCAATTGCTGCAATCGCATCATAGAGAATAGCATCCACCTTTTCAAAATCGTCCGGTCCCGCTGTGGTTTCTTCCCCTGCTATCGCATAAACTGCTTCGCAGTAAAATTCCAACAGCAGTACAATCTTGGAAGCCTCTTCCACCTTCTGTTCCAGGATATTTCCAACTGTAATTGCCGATTCCTGACACTGCGAAAGAAGCGCCACCTTTGTATCCGGCTTTTCCATCTCTTTCGTGTGATGTAACTGAATCATCATATTAAGGATTGAGATCAATTGTTTTTTTATTGTCTCACGTATCATACAATTCCCTTTCCGCTCTCTTTTTCTCTGCCTTCTTACTGTAAATATCTTTCCGGCACATTAGTAATAAAATCGGTTGCACCAAGCAGCATATATTTCTCCAAATCGCAGTTTCCCAATGGTTTTTTTTGTCCAAACAAAGGCTCATATCCATTCCATACACGGATAGGTATTTTGCTCTCCAAAAGCTGCTGTACCGTTTCATAGTTGATTGCCATTCCTGTATTGCAAGGATGAAGTGCATCCGCCTGATACATTTGCAGATGTTCCATTGCCTGAAGAATGTCTCCTGATAACAGTCCGGTTCTCACTTCCGGAAAAAGCTGTTTGATCCGTCCCATTGAAGCATGGTTGAAAGAAGAATAAATGACAAAGTCCGCCAGCTCATAGGCATCTACCATCGCAAGTACTTTTTCTTCCATTCCCTCATATGGCAAAACACTGTTTTTCAGTTCTATATTGATTTGAAGACCGGTTTTCACACAATAAGGCTTTAACAGGTCAAAAACTTCTGCAAGTGTTGATATCTGTAAATAGGTACCATGATGCACATACGGCTCATCTTCTCCGGAAGGCGTAATGGATAACGCTTTGATTTGAGAGAGTGTATAGTCCTTGACATATCCGGAGCCTGTCGTCGTCCTATCCAGCCTTTCATCATGAATCACCACAAGCTGTCCATCCTGTGTCAGCTGCACATCCAGTTCAATACCGGTTAATCCTGTAACTTGTGCCGCCTTTTCAAAGGCAAGCAGTGTATTTTCAGGATATTGCATGCTGCAGCCTCTATGCGCCCAGATTTTCGGTTTGTTTTGCTGCTTTTCTGCCGTTACTTCTTTTTGCTCCTTTACGCGCTCACTATTATAGTCGCACTTCCTTTGCAGCAGAAATTGTTCCATCTGCCTCGCCATCCATATGGACTCTTCTTCTGTCAGATTGGAATTGCTTTGCTGATGATCCGGCTTCTCATCCTCTTGTTCTGCCTGCTGTTTTTTCATTCGAATATGCTCTATGAAAGCAGCAATCTCATAGCGAAGCCCACCACCCTCAAACGGATATTCATACACTTCGACTTGATTCGGGTTTTCATGTCTGACTTCTATTTTCTTAGTCAGCCACCAGGGAGATGGGACATGGATATATCCTTTTTCTCCTGCAATCATCAATTCCCCATCGGATTTGACCCCAAGTCCGGTCTTCACTGTTGCGCATTGCGTTTCGTGTTCAAACAGCAGCTTCGTGTAAGAATCGCAACCCGTAACGCTTTTCAGCGACCATGTATGTGCCTGCTTTGTCTCTACGCCGAGAAGGCGTACAACCGGAAGCAGACAGTAACTTCCAAGTTCTAAAAAGCTCCCCGCATAGTCTCCCCAACTCTCTCTTCCTGCTGCCGCACCAATCTTGGTAAAGCATGCTTCGACGTCGTGTACCCGTCCTATCACGCCTTGCTCAATGAGCTTTTGCAGTGCTAAAAATCCCGGACAGTATGCTGTTTTTATCGCCTCCATGCATACCAGATTTTTTTCTTTTGCGAGTACAAAAAGATCTGCCGCATCCATTTCCCGCAATGCTAAGGGTTTTTCACACAAAACATGTTTTCCACTTGCAAGCATCTTTTGCGCATAGGGTACATGTGTTTCGTGCGGCGTCGCGATGTATACGGCATCTACCAACGACAGAAACTCATCAAGCTGATCCGTATACCGCTCAATACCATGCTGCGATGCAAAATGAGCCGCACTTCCCGGATGCGGATTGTACACACATGTAAGCTTGATCTGCCCATCCTGCACTACGCATCTAAGCTCATCCACAAAACGCGCTGCAATGCGCCCTGTTCCTATCATGCCAACTCGAATCATCTGCTTCCCCCTGTCGATAGTTCCTCTTTTCCCGTCAAACAGTCTTTCCAATAGCATCCAACCGCATAAATGGTCTTCAGTACCTGTCCTGCCATTTCATCCGGAAAGCTGTTCATACAAGGATATGTCTCAAAGCTGAGCGTCCCGTCAAAACCAATCTCTTTGAGCCCCCAAAGAAGCCTCTCCCAATTCTGTCCGCCTGCTTTGCAGTAGCCAAAAGAATACGGCATCTGATGCTGATCTGCAATGCCATCATTCTCATGCAAATGTAAGAGCTTAATTCGCTTTCCCAATTTCTGCAGATACGCATAGGGATCGCGATGCGTTAATTGCAAATGACCACTGTCCAGACAAAGACCAAAGAGTTCTTTCCCCGCAATCGCATTCAGTCTGTCAATATAATCTGCTGCATCCTGCGGATCGGCACAGACACCCTCTGTAATACGGTTTCCCACTCCCTCGTATAAATTCTCCAAACATATCTTCACCTTGTACTGATTCAGCAGCGGAATCAGTGACTGAAAAAATACCATATTTTCTTCTCTCTCTCTTTGTATTCCCAAGCTATATTGCAGTTTGATCGGATGCACCACCACCCACTCAATTCCGAGATAGGATGCAATTGCCAGACTTTTGGGAATCACCTGCTCAAGCATAAATTGATTTTGCTTCTCTCTTCCTAAAATCTTGACCGGATACGGTGCATGCATCTGGGATGCCTCGATTTTGTATGTTTGCATAGCTTCCTTCAGCGAACCAAAATAGCTCTTAAGCTGCTTGATGTCCTGCTCGAAAAAAGAATTGATCTTGCCTGCGTAGACATCGGTATTGAGCAGAAATGTATCAATGTTAAAATCAATTCTTGTAAATCCCGCCTCGCGAATTAGTGCCAGTGCTTGCATTGCGCTTCTTTCGGGATATAATCCTTTTGTCTGTACCCCTATTTCCATTCGTTTCCTCTTTCTGTCTTTCTATGAAAGAATCTCTTTTTCGCTCCCCGCAACTCTTTTGTGAAACTCTCAAAATCAGAAATCATACTCGTCATAATAACAATCGTATGCAATTCCCATTTCCTCAAGCTGCCTGCGAATCTGTGCATAATACTGATTACAGATCAGGACTCTGTGATTGCAGTACGGTGCTTCTGCCAACCGGGATGGTTCGATAACACTTACACCATCTTTTTCTTTGTTCCACAGATCCTCATTATTGTCTGTCAGGCAAAACGGAGGATACTTTTCGCCCCATCGCTCCAAAAAGTGCCTGCTCATCTGCCCTGCGCCAAACAGGATCCACCCATTTGACTCCTTTTTTAAGACATCTTCAAAATGGTACTGTTTTTCCCACTCCTGATAGATGCGATACAATAACTGACAAAAGACTTTCTGCAAAGGCCTCGGCGCACATGCAAAAAGTCCTGTGGTATCAAATATCATATCGCCTTCATATCTCTGCCGAATCAGCTGTCCCACAAAACGCGTCCAATCGGTAGATTTTCTTCCCCTTCCCGTCGTAAAGGAGTAGGGAATCTGTCTCATGTCGCGCTTTCCATCATTGTCATTGACATGCACAAGCTTTACCAAGTCACCCAGATCCGCAAGCATTGCTCTCATATTTTGCCCGGTCAGATTTGCAATACCCGTATTGAAGCAGATGCCGATATGGATCGCAGGCATCCGGGTCTGCACATCTTCTATTAACCTACGAAGACCGGCAGCATCTGACAAGGTCGTATTACAATAATAATCCTCCGAAAGCTTCCTGCAACCATTCTCAATCAGGACACAAATTCCACTCTTTTCTATTTCTCGGCGGCAATCGCAAAGCAACTGCCCAAGTGTATGTACACTTTCCTCGCCATTCATCGTTGCAATCACAAAGTAGGAGCCCTGCTGCCTTTCCAAAAAAGAAATACACGATGTAATTGTGTGCTTGCAAAGTTCTTCCATTTTGGTACAAATACCTGTGATTCTTCCTCGCAGTAATTCATTTGATGCATACTCATCAAAATCACATCGATCATACAAAATTTCTACCTGCGAGAAATCTGTCTTTGCAAGTATCTCCTGCGCATCTTTCAAACTGACCTGTACTCCCGCTCTCACCTTTTGTTCTCCATTCTCTTCTTCATAAATGCCTCTGTAATAACAGACATGGCGATTGCCTCCTCCTTTGTCAGCTTATAACCGTTCTTGGCATTTTTATTGATCTGTGAAATAAACTCGCTGATCTCATAGCGCAAACCGTCTCCCTGAAAAGCTGGTTCGTACACTTCAATATCGCCCGGATTTTCTCTTCGCACCTCAAAATGTTTTGTCAACCACCAGGGGGATTGTGCCAGTATATAACCCTTCGTTCCGGCAATCACAAGTTCCCCCTCACTCTTGACTCCGACTCCCATCTTTGCAGTCGCCATCCCATTTTTGTAGCTAAGCTGTATCTTCGTGTAGAGATCAATGCCGCCCTCTCCCAAAATACTGTCTATCTGAAAGGTGTCATATTGAATTCCCAACAGCTTTAAAATCGGAAGGAGGGAATAATATCCGAATTCCAAAAAACTGCCGCCGTAAGACGCATCGCTTCTCTCTCTGGAATTCTCATCTGCCAACCTGGTAAAACAGGCTTCCACGTCCCGAATCTCACCAATCGTGCCACTGAGTGCCACATCGATCAGATGCTGAAAGCCCGGACAATAAGCCGTTTTGATTCCCTCAAGGAGCACCTTATCCTTCTCCTTGGCAAGCTCATAAAGCTCCTCTGTCTGCTTTCTGGTGAAACCCACCGGCTTTTCACAGAGCACATGCTTGTCTGCCTGTAGTGCTTTTTTTGCGTAATCATAATGTGTCTCATTCGGTGACGCAATATAAACCGCATCCACGCGTTCCAGAAACGCATCAAGACTTTTTGTCTCGCATTCTATGTCATGCTTCCGTTGAAATGCCTTGCCGCTCTCCGGAACCGGATTATAGGCACAGCAGATGTTGATACCGCTGACATACTTTGCCTCTGAGACAAAACGCGGTGCGATGCGACCGGTCCCGATGATACCGGTGTTGACAATCTGAAACCGGCTTTTCCGCAGCATGGTTGAAGAAATATCCGGTGTCCGTTCCAGATAGACTACCTTACAAAACTTCTGCAGATAATCAAAGGTGCCGATCCAGTCGGAACCCACCGTAAAAATATCAATCTTATATTTCTGGATATCTTCTATTTTCTGTCCCATGTGATCTTCTAAAATGATTTCATCTGCAAAACCCGTCTTACGCACATTCTCCACGCGCTCCAAAACTGAATCCACAACATTTACTTTTCCACGCGACTCATCAAAATGCTCTGTGGTAACACCGACGATCAAATAATCGCCCAATTCTTTTGCACGCTTTAGCAAATTGTAGTGTCCTTGATGGAACAGATCGAATGTTCCGTATGTAATAACCTTTTTCATGAGAATTTCCTCTTTTGCACAGATATTATCTTGTATTTTTTAAAACTACAATTGACCACCTCATATAAAATATATCGGTTACTAATCAACAGTACTAAAGTATTATCTCGTTCCAACCACCCACAACCAGAGTAGCAAATTTACTTTTACGAATACACCTCAAATAACAGACGTATCAACTCTCTATTTGCATCGCTCTTATCCTGATAAATGTACCTATTTTTCAGCAGCTCAGGAAATGTATCCCTGATATTCTTCTTAATGTCTTTTATCAAATTCTCCCCTAAATCCTTCCGTCCCATTTTTTCACACTTGTCGATAATATTAAACAGCGTTGTATATGCATGCCACTCCATCTCACGTTGCAAATATGCCAGCCCATGCACCTGACAGTATTGCCAAAGCCTTGCAATAACCAGATAGCTCTCCTTCATATAATCAGCTGCTTTCATGCTATTCCAAATGCTGTCGTCTTGAATGACATAATAATATACAATATCCTCCATAATATAATATTTCTTTGCATAAAATAGTGACATTCCATGAAAGTAACTATCCTCTCCCAAATGAATGTCTTCCGGAAATACAATAGAATGCTCGTCCAAAAAAGCTTTACGGAAGAGTTTTCCCCATACCGACCTCTCTATCGCCTCGAGCATAAGCAAAAGACGTCTTTCATCCCTTGATGAGACCACAAGATACCGTTCCCTTTTTGCAGAGTGGTTTACCACTGCCGCATTCTTTTCAATGCCATAATTTGCATCTACTATATCAGCTTGAAAAACAACTGCTTTCTCTAGAATTTTTTCTAATGCATTCGGTGCGATATAATCATCGGAGTCCATAAACAGGACATAATCACCCGTTGCATAGGAAAGACCTATATTACGGACGCTTCCAACAAAACCTCCACTGTTCTTTTCCAGACAGACTAGGAGAATCAACTCCGGAAAGCGTTTTTCATATGCATGTAAGATATCTAAGGTACCATCCGTTGAGGCGTCATCCACTGCAATAACCTCAATCAAACATTTTGGGAGTGTCTGCGAAAGGATACTGTCAATGCATCGGCCTATGGTTTTTTCTCTGTTATAACAGGGAATAATAATGGATATCTTTCCCAGTTTCTTCATTTCAATCATTGTTTCCCTCTTATATTAAACGATCCCTTATACAAAAGACGTAGTCAGAAAATCAGTATAAGTACATGTATATTCAAAATTATTGTATCACAATTTTGTTATTATAGGAAATCCATCCTAAATATGATAAAATAGAGTATCACCTTAAATGAGATTTTATTTGGAGAGTTTTTTAGAATGCCACAGATTACTGCTTGCATTATTTGTAAAAATGAAGAAATATATATAGAATCCTGTCTTTCGGCCTTACAATCCTTCGGAATTCCAATTGTTGTTACAGACACCGGCTCCACAGACCGAACTGTAGCCATCATCAAATCCGTGCTTACTCAGCAGGACAAGCTCTGTCATTTCACATGGTGTGATGATTTTTCCGCTGCGAAAAATTACTGTGCTATGCAGGCAAATTCCGATTGGATTTGGATGATCGATGCAGATGAAATTATCTGCGACTGTATTGTTGATGAGATTTTTTCCTTTGTACAAAATCCCGAAAATCAGAATAAAATTGGCACGATTTCCCTTAAGAACACCTTTTATTTGCAGGGAACTGAGACCTTTTCCATCGCTAAATTAGGAAGAATTTATAACCAGAATCATTATCATTATGAAGGCACAATTCATGAGCAACTGACTATAGGGAACACTTCAGATTTTGTATCAGGTAAACCGGATATACACTCCAGTCATGCCATTACTGAGTCAATTTCCTCCGACCGTTACATACTTTTGCCTGCAACATTCAATCATATGGGCTATGGTACCCCTGAAATCCTAAAAAGAAAATGCAAACGGAATATTGCCCTACTCGAAAAAGAGTACCACAAAGAAAAAGAACCCTATCTCGCTTATCAGCTTGGCAACGCTTATGCAACCTTAGAAGAACACGAAACTGCCATCACTTATTTTGAAGAAGGACTTTCCTTTGATTTGGATCCCTCACTGCAATATGTGCGGTCTATGGTAGAAGCATATGGTTATAGCCTACTGGCTCTAAAAAGGAATCAGCAAGCACTTTCCTTTCAAGGAATTTATGATACCTTTGCAGTCACTGCTGACTTTGTGTTTTTGATGGGACTTATCTATATGAATAATGCCATGTTTGAAGAAGCTATTTCGGAGTTTGATAAAGCAACTACATTTCCAAACTGTAGCGTAGAAGGCACCAACAGTTTCCGCGCTTTGTATAATAAAGGTGTTATTTTGGAATGCACGGGAAAAATTGCTGAGGCTATTGATAGTTATAAACAATGCCAACATTTCACACCTGCAATACAGAGACTGAATATTCTTTGTCCCTCAACAACAAAATAGACCGTCTTATGATCAGACGAAATAATAACTCTACCTATATGCCAAATAAAAGAAAGAGGAATGCACAATGCCACTAATCAGTATAATCATACCCTGCTATAACGTCGAGAACTATATTATGCGTTGCTTTGAAAGTTTAAAAAATCAAACGATTGGAATAGAAAATCTGGAGCTAATATTTATCGATGACGCCTCCACGGATCATACCTGGGAAATCCTTTCACAAATAGAAGCCGACTATCCGCAGAATGTGGTTCTGACACACTTTGAAGAAAATCAGCGCCAGGGCGGTGCCAGAAATTTTGGTCTCTCTATTGCAAAAGGTGAATACATCGGTTTTGTGGATGCAGACGATTGGGTCGAACCTGAAATGTATGAGGTAATGCACCGGGTTCTTTTTGAATCAGATAGTGATTTCGTCAATTGCAGACACATCAGAGACAACGGAAAGCAAAATAAAAATCAAATTCTTAGTGAGAATGCCCCTCTTGTTTATACACCAATTGTCATCAGCTCGGATGATGACAGACGGCGTATCATTGTAGAAAACACGCTCGGACATGTCGTATGGGACAAGTTATATCGCAAATCATTCCTACTTGACAACGCAATTGATTTTCCGGTTCATTTGACATATGAAGATATTTATTTTGGTTCATTACTTTCTTTATACGTTACAAGGGCAGCTATTGTTGAGAGAGCCTATTACCATTATTATGTGAATCCATCCTCAACTGTACTAAAGAAAAATGAGAAATATCATCTTGATATTTTTCGAGTGAATGAGTTAAAATGGGAAGCTATCAAAGAACGAGGATTTTTTGAAAAATACGGTGAGGAACTGCGCTTTGATTTTCTGATGACCCTATACCTTCCTTGTTTCAAAGCGCTATGTATGCGATATGACAATTTCCCCTATCCTATATTTTTAGAACTCAAGAAAAAAACATTACAGTATATTCCCGATTACACGGCAATCTCTTATTGCCAAACCAATGTTCCCGAGATATATCAGCTTATTTTATCCTTATTAAAACTTCCAGTAACAGAGAGCGAGCTGTTGCAAGTTAAGAACGCCTTCTGTGCGTATTTTAGGGTGACAGGCTGACATTTGCGTATAACAATGTTATAATAGTTTGCACAGAAACATACAGAGGATTTTTTATGCGTATTCAATATTTAAATGGTGGGCTGGCCAATCAGGTATTCCAATATATATTTTATCGCTATGGTCAGTTGTATTCCAACAACCCAAATGAATGGTTTTTAGATGACTCCTTTTTCTTTTTCAAAAAGGAACATAATGGTTATGAACTTGAAAATGTATTTGAACTAAAACCCAATCTGTTGAGTCATCATATTGATTCTAGTGCATGGGATGTCTTGATTGCAAACAGGCAAAAGGGAATCGGTTTAGCCGATAGTCTATCCGCTATGGGATTTAAGGTTTCCATGATTACCGAAGCTTCAAATTACAAAACCGACAACCCTTACCACGGACAGGTGTATACCATTCCGTGCAACGAGTACCATCCTCAAATACTGGATTTTCAAGATGAAATCGTTTATTATTTTGGTTATTGGATTAACAAAAACTGGATTTCTAAATATCGGGATCAGCTTCTTTCAGAACTAACTTTCCCTGCATTAACTGATGCCAAGAACATTGCCTATGCCTCAAAAATAAAATCTACCTTGTCTGTGGGTATCCATATCCGCAGAGGAGATTACTTGCGCCACGGCTTATTTTTGGAAACAGAGTTTTATTATAATTCTGCAAGACAAATATTGGCGTCAGATCCCGATTCCACATTCTTCATCTTCTCAGATGATCCGGACTGGTGCGAAGAACATGCTGATGAACTTGGTTTTTCTTTGGCTCAGGATACCGTTTTCATTCGAGGGAATGTAGGCGGCAAAAACTATATTGACATGCAGCTTCTGAGCATGTGTAAAGGTATGATTCTTTCTAACAGCGCATTTTGTTATCTTGCTGCACTGCTCAGTAACACGCTGGATTTCTATATTTCACCTGTTCCCTGGCGTGAGATTTAGAAAAATCAGGAGGAGACAATATGATTCCTATTTCCGTATGTATCATTGCAAAAAACGAAGAAAAGAATATTGAAAACTGTTTGAAGGCAATTTATAAACATCCTTTTGAGATTGTAGTTGTAGATACCGGCTCTACAGACAAAACCAAAGAAATTGCAGCCAAATATGCCAATAAAGTACTTGATTTCGAATGGGTTGATGACTTTTCTGCAGCAAGAAATTATTCTTTGCAGCAAGCCACAAATGACTGGGTGCTGATAATTGACTGTGATGAAGTGATTCAGGAAATCGACTACTCTGAAATACAGTCACTGATACAGGAATTCCCCTATGCCATTGGGCGCATCAAACACGACAATCTCTGCTATGACAAATCTCATAACATTGTACACAGCTTTAGTCTGACAGAGCGACTTTTCGACAAACGACGTTTTCATTATGAAGGTTCCATTCATGAGCAAGTTGTCAGCTACGATTCTTCCGAGCAGCTTTATGGTTTTGAGGTACCCCTAACAGTTTCCCATACCGGTTATCTGGGCACCGAGGAGGATTTAGAAGCCAAATCAGCGCGAAATATTGCCTTGCTTAAACATGAGCTGTTACACCATCCGGATGATCCCTACCTTTTTTACCAGTTGGGCGAAAGCTATATGTTGAAAAATGATTATGAATCTGCCTATGAATACTTTGATAAAGGATTTTATTTGGAGGTAGATGAAAATCTGGAATATGTACAGCGTATGATCATCTCCTATGGCTATACTCTACTTTACACCAATCGGATTGAGAAAGCCTTATCCTTAGCTAACGTGTATGATTCCTTTAAATCAAATGCAGATTTTGTGTTTTTAATGGGAAATATCTATTTAAATGCACGCTTATATGATAAAGCATTGATTGAGTATTTGCGTGCTACGTCACTCCATAAGCATTTTGATGAGGGGACAAATTCCTATAAAGCCTTCCACTGTATTGGCTGCATCTACGAGGCACACGGTCAGACAGAGGAAGCCATCAAATATTTCCGAAAAGCCGGCGATTATGCGCCATCCAAGGAAAAACTGCTATCCTTAACAAACCAAACATAACAGGAGGCCACTGCATATGATTCCCATTTCAGTATGCATCATCACAAAAAACGAGGCAGTAAAACTTGAGAAATGCCTTTCCTGCATCAGTCGTTATCCTTTTGAAATTGTAGTTGTTGATACGGGTTCGAGCGATAACACTCTTGAAGTCATTCAAAGGTATACCCAAAACTGTTACTATTTTAAGTGGATCAATGACTTTAGCGCCGCTAGGAACTATGCAATCAGTAAAGCAAGCAATGACTGGATTTTAAGTCTGGACAGCGACGAATATATTACAGACCTTAATTTAGAAGATCTTTATTCACTTATGGAGGAGAATCCAAGCGGACTTGGGCATTTAGAAATCCGTAGTCTGGATAGCAACGCAAGTTCCTTTGTTATCAATCGCCTTGCTCGCCTATTTAGGCGCGATTTATATCATTTTGAGCGACCCATCCATGAGCAATTGGTACCCATCCATAATAATATTACCAGAAAAAACTTTATGATTCCTTTGCATGTCGAACATGATGGATATGTCGGTACCCCCGAGCAATTGGCAATAAAAGCGAAAAGAAATCTTGATTTACTACTTACCTGCGCAAACGATTATCCGGATGCCTATACCTACTACCAGATTGGGCAATCCTACTCCATGATGAAAAATTGGGAAAAGGCATGCGAATATTTTGAGATTGGTTTGTCATTTGATCTTGATCCTCAGGCAGACTATGTTCAGTTTATGATAATTAATTATGGTTACATGCTCATTCGACTCAATCGACTTCAGGATGCCGTACTTTTCTTTGAGAAACTCTATGATCTATACTCTGATTTGGCTGATTATGTTTTTCTGCTTGGGTTTATCTACATGAATACCAAGGACTATTTGAAGGCAGCACTGCAATTTATTCGTGCGACAACGCTCACAAAATATCTTGTGGAAGGTTGCAATGGACGATCTGCCTATTATTATCTCGGACTGATTTATGCATCTCTTGGTAGCACAGAGATAGCCCGCGATTTCCTGCTCAGGTGTGGTGATTTTGAACCTGCAGTCACAGCACTTTCCAAAATCGACTCCATTGCACAGACAACAGAGCTGACACAGGAAATGGAAGCTACCATAAAAAATTCTGAACCGTTTTAAATCCGGTTCAGAATTTTTTTAACCAATAGACTATAATTCAAATACTCTTTCACCTTATGATACCCGTTTTTGGCAATCTCTTTCCTTTCATCTTCATGTTGCAGATAATAGGATACCAATTCCGGAATCTGCTTGACATCCTCATAATACACATAATCTCTTCCGGCTTCCAAATACTTTGCATAGTCCGCTTGATAATTTGTGAGCAGAAAACCGCCACACCCCAGAATATCAAGTGCTCGGAGTGGCATACCGGAATGGATGCTCCTTAGTGAAATATTCAAATTTATTTTCGCACATTTCATAGCAAGCGGGGCCTGCGTGTAATAGTCAAGTTTTCCCCTATTATGCACCTTGGGCAGTTGCGGCGTATCTTCCGGCGTAAACAAAGTGACTTCATATGTTTGCGACAAAAGACTGAGTATCTCCTGCCGCTCCATAGCCGTAACCTTTCTTGCAAGGAAGTAATTTGCAAAAACCCACGCCTCAGTCTCCAGTCCATCCCCATGCGCGTGAATCGGACATACCTTCTTCATATTGTTTAAGATTTCATCTGTCAGCGCACCTTCGAGAATATCCATACCATACAGATTCTTTTGCAACAGCATGATTCCATCCAGATAGCCCTTGGTGTATGAATCCAGCTGCTTTAAATGCCGGAACATATGCTGTTTCTCCTCACTGTAAGTAGAACCAATAAAGGTGATATCACTATCGTATTCTCTGTGATCTTGCGCTGTAACAGTTAAACTATCATAATAATCGACAGCCGCTGCCATAGGCAAATAAAAGACATTCTTAGCCCCCATCCCCTTTAATTTTTCTGCTTCATAACTGTCAAACAAAAACACTCTGTTGGTATCATAAAAGATCGTTTGTGAGTACAACAAAATATAGGGGCTGTCATAAACCCATGTCACATATTTTGTCCGACATGCCTTACAGGCAATCGCGGCAACGGGAAAATAATTAAATGAAAACACAAATTGCGGTCTGATTGCCAAAATCCTCTCTGCAAGTTTTTCTGTTAATCCCGCACCATTTCTGACATCTTCCGTTTCTCTCGGAAAAGGAAACATCTCAATCTCATACCCATTGTCTCTCAATTCCCGAAGCAGAAAATCATTACCAAAGCTTTTCCATTCTAAAAACAGAACCGTTTCTCTCATATCCGCCACCATTTTTTCTATTATTTCAATGTATATCCCAGATTGCGCTCTTCTCAATTTTTACTACAAAAGCGATACAGAAAAAAGGGTTTCCGTTAGGAAACCCTTTTATGTAACTGATTTATCCTCTGATTAGCCAAGTAATGATAATACACCCTGATTACTCTGATTTGCCTGTGCCAGCATAGACTGACCTGCCTGCATCAGAATATTATTATTAGAGTATTTTACCATCTCAGAAGCCATATCTGTATCACGGATAGCTGATTCAGCAGCTGTTGTATTCTCTACAACGTTGTCAAGGTTCTTGATGGTATGCTCCAGTCTGTTCTGAACTGCACCAAGGTCTGATCTCTGTCTGGATACCTCTGACAAAGCAGCCTTAATCGTGCTGATAGCTGACTGCGCAGCACTTGCCGTTGTTACTGCCATACCTGTCAATGTAAGACCCGCAGAGTTCATTGCGCTGATGTCCAAGGTGATCAATTGCTTCGCTTCTGCACCTACCTGAAGTCCCACACCTGAGAACGATCCATCCAATAACATCTGCTCATTGAATGTTGTAGTGGAAGCAACACGATCGATTTCAGAAATGAGAGCCTGTACCTCCTGATCAATGTAACTACGATCATCTGTTGTCTGTGTGCCGTTGGCCGCCTTTACTGCCAGCTCTGTCATACGCTGTAACATATCATGCACTTCTGCCAAAGCACCTTCTGCTGTCTGTACGCAGGAGATACCATCCTGAGCATTTGCACTGGCTTGTGTAAGACCTCTGATCTGTCTTCTCATCTTTTCACTGATTGCAAGACCTGCTGCATCATCTGCTGCACGGTTGATCTTGTAACCGGAAGATAATTTTTCTGTTGACTTTGCTTGCTGTCCGGTTGTGATGCCAAGCATTCTGTTTGAGTTCATCGCTGTAAGATTGTGTTGTACTACCATACTATTTTCCTCCTTGATCTGTCCGGAATCCTTTCCGCTTCATCATCCTTAATTTGTTTGGGCTGAGAGTCATCCGTTACTTCTCAGGTTGTTTTTCTTTTAACTGTTATATATATCGGAGGATTTGGCCGTTCCTTAACCCCTTTTTTTATTTTTTTGAAGATTTTTAATTTTTTCCTTCCTCTGTCACTCATAATTCCTGCCGCTTCGCGTCAGCCGGCACTTCGTGCCTTTACGAATTATTCGTGCACGCTCGGGTGAAAATGAATACTCGCTTTGCTCGTGCTCATTTTCCTTCCTCGCAGCAAAAAGAAGACCGGCATAGCCGGCCTTCCCTGGTAGTTCTTATGTAGTTGTCTGATTATCTTATAATAAAGATAATACACCCTGATTACTCTGGTTAGCCTGTGCCAACATTGACTGTCCTGCCTGAGCAAGGATGTTATTGTTGGAGAACTTAACCATTTCAGAAGCCATATCTGTATCACGGATAGCAGATTCAGCACTTGTTGTATTCTCTACAACGTTGTCAAGGTTCTTGATTGTGTGCTCAAGTCTGTTCTGAACTGCACCAAGATCGGATCTCTGCTTAGAAACCTGAGCCAGAGCAATCTTAATTGTACTGATAGCTGACTGTGCTGTGCTTGCTGTTGTTACAGCCACACCTGTCAATGTAAGACCTGTAGAGTTCATTGCACTGATAGACAATGTAATCAGCTGTCTAGCTTCTGCTCCAACCTGAAGACCAACACCTGTGAAATTACCATTTAACAGATTCTTCTCGTTGAAAGTTGTTGTTGAAGCAACACGGTCGATTTCAGAGATAAGTGCCTGCACTTCCTGATCAATGTAACCGCGATCTGCTGTTGTCTGTGTACCGTTGGCTGCCTTAACTGCCAGCTCATTCATACGCTGCAGCATATCGTGTACTTCTGTAAGTGCACCTTCTGCTGTCTGTACGCAAGAGATACCATCCTGAGCATTTGCGCTAGCCTGTGTAAGACCTCTGATCTGTCTTCTCATCTTCTCGCTGATTGCAAGACCTGCTGCATCATCTGCTGCACGGTTGATCTTGTAACCTGAAGATAACTTCTCTGTAGACTTAGCCTGCTGTCCGGTTGTGATACCGAGCATTCTGTTTGAGTTCATCGCTGTAAGATTGTGTTGTACTACCATAATATTTTCCTCCTTGAATTTGAATGTCGTCATCCTTGACGATCATCGATTTGAAAAAGTCTTCTCTGGCCGTACGCTCCGTCGATTCCCTTTTCAATGGTTAATAAGTATTTGTTTTACTTGTATTATATATCGGAGGGATCTCCGAATACTTAATACCGAAATAAAAATTTTTTTGAAATTTTTCAAGAAACCGGATTACTGCTTAGAATCCAGAAACTGTGCCTGCAGATTGCCTGTCTGGCGCATATTCCTGTAATAATCCATGGCAGCCTTTGAGGATAGATGTCCTGCCTTGAGCTGCTGACGTTGTCTGGCGAATTTCTGTTCCACCATTTGCTTATTGCGCGCCTCAGATGCCTGAATACTCATGCTCTGATCCGTCAGCTCCTTGATCAGCTGCTGCATCGTTCTGATTTCATCCTGATACATTTGTCTCCCGGCTTCTTCCGCAAGCGCTTCTTTAATGTGATTATACAGGCTATCAAAGCCCTCGTCAAGCGTATCAAGCTGACTGATCAGTTCTGTTTTCCTGTCCGCATAGCCGTCAAATGCCTCCCAATCCGGTGTCTCTGCTTCAAGCACTTTTGTCTGGGCATCATTGGCCTGCATAATCTCGCCAAGTATCTGCTTCTTTTTCTGCAAACTCTCTGTCATGATCTGCAGATATTGTCTGTTATCTTCCATTTCCTGCCCTCTTCATGACTTCCTTCCACGTATCGCGCATGGAATGCAGATGCGTATTGACTTCCTCCAGGATCTCTTTATCTTTCTTGATATTTGCCTCAAGAAGTCGACTGAGCAGATATTTGTAAACTCTGTCAAAATCTTCAGCAACCGGATATTTCATATCCAGCGTTGCACGGAATTCATCAATAATACGCTGTACCTTTTTGATGTTGTTGTTCGCCTTCTGGATGTCATTTTGCTCAATGCCCATAATTGCCATGTTACAGAATTTGATTGCGCCCTCGTACAGCATCAAGGTCAGTTCAGCCGGCGACGCGGACATGATCTTATTTCTGTTATACTGTTCAAACTGTGCATAAGCGTTCGGTAATGCCATATCTTATTCTCCTTAGCTTCCTAATAATCCGGACAGGGCACTCGTCTTGGAATTAAGCTTTGCAAGTGCTGTCTCCATCGCGCTGAATTTGGAATACCAGCGATCCTCATATTCTGTGACCTTTTCCGCCTCATCAGCAATCTTGCTTTTATAACTATCCAGCTCAGACTGCATCTGTTTATCATTATAGGCCTTGTAGATACTGCTCATACTGCTGGCAGCCATTTTTTTCGTCAATGTATCATACAGACTGTTGGAAAGCTTCTGAAAAAAGCTTGTCACAGTCTCAGGATCACTTGCGATCATGCTCTTGAGCACATCCGCGTTGGCAGATGTAGACGCATCGTCCTTATCACCATCAATATGGTAAGCATGTTTTTCATTATCTGCAGAAGTAAAGTATCCCAAGGTATTGATTCCGAAGCTGGAAAGATACAACTTTTTGCCTCCAACCTCAAATCCGGATGCCATCACTTCTTCCAATGCCGTCGCCACATCGTTGACTGTAGAATCACGACGCAGAAGGGAATCCTTGATCTTCTTCTCCCACTCCTCGATTTCCTTGTCACTCATGGCTTCCTTTTCCTCGGAGGTCAGCGGTTCATAGCCCTTGGAGGATTCTGCATTGTAGAGAGAATCCATCTCATTGATCAGCTCATTATAACCCTTGATGAACTTCTTGATCGTATCGTAAACACCTTCATAGTCGTTACTGGTCGTCAGCGTCACTTCATCCTGCGACTCGGCGAGCGCCGTAATGGTCAGCCCGTTGATGCTGAAGGTATTGGAGGATGACTCAAATGTCGCACCATTCAGCCGGATCACGGCATCCTGCCCCTCGATTCTGGTCGCCTTGGCAGAATATCCGCTGCCACTTGTAAGTGCCTGCTGCGCCATGGCAATCTTGCTATCAAGTCCTGCTGCAATTTCATCTCTGATCATAGCACCGTCATTTGCAAGACGTGCCTCTGATGTGACAATACTGTTATTTGCATCCTCGATTGCTTTTGTATAGCTGTCAAGAGCCTCAAGATTTTTGATTCTGGCTTCCACAGCCTTAAGCTCCGCCTCACGGGTCGCTTTTGCTTCTTCCGTCTCATTCTCGGGAACTTCTTTCAGAGAATCTCTTTGCGCTTCCCATTTAGTTTTCTCATCCTCAATCTCTTGTGCGCTCGTCAGCTTACTGCGGTCAAGCTCACTATCAACCGTATTACTCCAGAATTCATCAATGAGCTTTTGTTTCTCTTCAATGGTCTTCTGTGCCGAATCGATATTTTTCTGTTCCTTCTCGGACAGACTTTTTGTCATTTCTTCTATGTATGCAGTCTTATCCGCATCTGACATACCTGTCAGTCTCGTATACTCACTCCTGGTCGCAACATCGAGCACATTGATACCAAGTGCCGTCAGCGCCGAAAAGCCATTTGCATCATTCGCTGTCAGGGAGAAATCTGCATCTTTCCCTGCTGCTGTCGAACTGATGAAAAATCTCTGGTAATTCTCATCAAAGCTGGCATTGACGCCTGCCGCCTTGAGCTTATTGACCACATCTCCGATCGTGGAAGAACCGGTCAGTTCAATTGCAGTTTCCTTACCGCCGGCCTTCAGCGTCAGACTCAGGGAATCTCCCTCCCCGAAATTCGCCTTGTACATATCACTGAGCTTGGTTGATGCGGTATAAGTTGCCTTAGTCGTGTCATCATCCTTCGTCAGGGATTCTCCTGTCAGATAGCCGGATTTGGCAAGGGAATTGACCTTCAGTGTCTGCACCCCGTTCGCCGCCTCAGCTCCTGCAATGACAGATGCGACCGAAGCATTGGAAACAGATGTCTTCTTTTGTGTATATGCGGAAGAAAAACGCATATCACTGATGGTATTGGTATACAATCCATAAATCTTACTGTTCAGATTTTTCCACGCATCCATCTTCCAGGATAGCTTGGTCTGTGCTTTCACCAGGCTGTTCTTCTTTGCACTGCGGACAGATACCAGCTGCGTGATGATCGACTCTGTATCAAGTCCGGAATTCATACCTGTGATACGAATTGGCATATGCTATCCCTCCTATCTCTTTTCGTCCACCAAAATGCCTGCCATCTCCCAGACCTTGGCGATCATGTCAAGCGTCTTCTCCGGCGGCAGTTCTTTGATGACCTTCTTACTGTCCTTATCTACAATCTTGATGGTAATGCGGTTCGTGCCTTCATGAATGCCGAAGACAGCCTCCGAATTTTCCATCCTTTTGTTCATTTTGTCCACAGCTTCCTTGATCTGCTCGCGGGAAGCCTGCATTGCCTGATTGGCATAAGTCTCCTGATTACTGTTCTGGGAGCCCGAATCCGTATTCGTCTCCTTCTCCTGTACTTTGGCAACGGCGGCTGTCGTCTGATCGAGCTGTGCGCCCGTTTCCTGTGCAGTCGCATCCGTGCTCTGTGCTACAGGCTTTGCTGTTTCTACCGGTGTGATGTTTTGCATCTGCAGAGACATCACACTGCCAATTGGTTCCATAGCCATAATTCCACCTCCATGTGATTGTGTTACGTGATAACTACATCTTACCTCTTTTATCGGCAAAAGCAAACGAAATTTTAGACTTTCGTTTGCTTTTTTGCATCATTTTATTCCTTTATCGTTCTTAAAAGAGGTTCTGCAGTGCACTCAGATCAGAAACTGTCATGGCTTCCTTATTGGATTCCTGAATCTGTACATAGACCTCTTTGCGGTAGACCGGTACTTCCTTCGGTGCTGCGATACCGATCTTCACCTGATCTCCCTTCACATCAAGGATGGTGATTTCTATGTTGTTGTTGATCACGATTGCCTCGCCTTTTTTTCTGGATAATGCCAACATATCATTCACCCGCCTTTCTACTCTGAAGAATCTCGTAAATCGGATATTTCACAGAATAGGCATCGCCCTCCGTGATCACCTGACTCGCCTTCATGGTTGCTGTGTTGACCACAATGGGTCCTCGCAGATTCACCGTCATTTTGGTAAGGTCTGATGGCACCGTCACAGTCACAAGCACCAGCATATCGTCCGGTGTCAGATCACCAAGCGGTTTTAACAGTTCATCCTCAACCTGCGGGTTATAATCCTCCATCACGTCAAGCGGATTCATGACAGGCAGTGCAAACTGTGGCTCCTGCATGGACTGCAGCCACTGGATGCCTCCCTTCTTCTCCTCATCATGAATCAGTGCAAACTCTGTCAGTTCCGGGAAGCCCACAATCCCGTTTACAAAATGGATCAATTTTTCTTCTTCAATACTGATCTGTCCAAAAATTCTTGAGTTCACTTCCATTTATTTATCCTCTCTTTCTATAATTATAAGATGTCATATTCAAAAGCTCCAGTCTATGATACCTGCGGATTGTTCCGTACTTCGTACTCCCACAATCCTACAAAATATTCGCATATCGTGGCACTTACGTCCCACTTTTATGCTCATATTTTGGCGGGTCATAAGGTCATTAACCCACATCTGAGCAAGCTCATGTGTGTTATGACCTTTTGACCCTAGTATCATATGTAATTCAAAAGTGTCGTCTGACTGATCTTTCCGGTCGCCATCAGCGCTGCCTGATAAGCAAGCTCCACGCTTCCAAGCTGAATGGCTGCTTCCGAAAGATCCACATCCTCATTTTCAGAAGACAGCTCCTGGAAATTCACTTTTTGCTTCGCCAGTCTGTTGGATACCAGCTCTACACGCGAGCTCCTGTTGCCGACCGCAGTCAGTGCACCGTTTGCCTGATCCAGATGCTTTTGCATCTTGGTGATGCTGCTCTCAAAGAGCTTTTGCATCTTATCTGTCAGAAGTGTATTGGCTTTCTTGGCCGCATCCAGTCGCTCCGTAAGGTCTGCATTATCCGGATCCTCTTTGAGAAGCTTTTCCAGCGTGGCAATGTTCGCTTCCATCTCGTCCACGTCCTCAATGGAATGGATCAAATCATCCACATCGCGGCTGAGCATCGGTGAGAACAGCTCACTTGCCAGTGTATTGACTCTGACACTCTGGTTAAAACCGACATCGTAGCTGATATACTGTCTGGCCGCATCAGTTTTATCACCTGTCAGATATTCACTGTTGTATGCAATGCCATTTGATTCGCAGTAAAAGAAATGCTCCGGTCTGATGTCTGCTGCATCAAATTTTGATTTTTCATAGGTAATGCGGATTTCTCCCTCATCGATCGTAGTCGTCGCCGCATTATCCTTCGTCCCGGCGAGTTTGTTATAGACATTCTCACTTAAGATCAGTTCTCCCGTCTCCGGAATATATACGATACCGCCCGCCGCACTGTCTGCGCCAAGGTAAGGGTTCTGCGTATCATCATTGATGGAAATTGCCGTTGCTGTCAGTGTCTTCTGTGTGCCGTCCGTATCATAATACTGGATTGTCGGTGCTACGCCCGCCTCACAGTTATCATAGGCAAGTCTGAGCCGGTATACCTTGCTGTCGTCTACATTCTGCTCCGTAATGCCAAGCCCTTCCGCATTCGATGCAGTCAGTTTATCGAGTCCCGCCGTGTTCACGTAGGTAATCTCATCAATTCTGTCACTGGTCACCTGTTCCGTTATGGTATAGGTCCGATCCGTCTCCTGCCCAAATGTGACAGGTGTATCTGTGCGGTATCCCGCAAAGACATATCTGCCTGCGTAATCCGCATCGGCAGTTGCGTAAACCTCCTTCTGCAATGCCTTGATATTATCGAGCACTTTGGCGCGATCCTCAGAAGTGTTGAAACCGGCAGCGCCCTTGGTGCAGTTGGCATACATATCCTTGATGATATCAATTGTTGTATCAACGGCACTTTCCGTCACGTCCAACCAGGACTCCGCATCCGGAATATTTTTGGAATAGTACTGGCTGACTTCATTTAAGTTGGTCCGAAGACGCAGCGCCCGGATGGCAATGACCGGATCATCCGATGGGCGATTGATCTTGGAGCCTGTGGAGAGCTGCGTGTTCAGCCGGTCCTCATATATTTTATTATTATTGATATTGGTCACGGAATTATTGGAAATGATTTTATTCGTGATTCTCATGGGACACCTCCGCACTATTTTGCTGCGGCCTCCATGCCGACTCGTTTTTTATCTGCGGCCTCCATGCCGCATAGATTCGTCTCTTGTATATGTATCGGTTTTTTTCCGCCTCTTCCTTATACTTTTTTTGCAATCTTCTCGGCACATTTTTCATTTCTGTTGTATTGTCTTGTAAAGAGCTCTGCTACCGGAGAAAATGCTTTACTGCCTTTACAAAATCATCGGTCTGCCAAGCGCACACTGCCTAGACACCGGTTCCCGTAATCAGTCTGTCGTACATTTCAGACAGTGTCTGGATCACTTTGGATGCCAGGTTGTAAGCATGCTGGAACTGTACGAGATTTAGGGACTCTTCATCCGTGTCCACACCGCTTACGGAAAGTCTCTGCGTATCAATGACCTTTGAAATCTGCTCATAGCTCTCAGAGAACGAATTGGCACTGCTGGCATTCAAGGAGACATCTGAGAGGATACACTGCAGGAATTCCCCCGCATTACAGCCTCTGAAGCTCATCTTGTTTTTATCGGTGCGAAGCGCAATGAGATCCTCTACCACGTCGTATTTATCCTGACCGGAAGAAGCATCCGTACGGGTAGCAAGGAGCTGTGCGTCCTCCATTAATTCTTTACTGATGGAGAAATTGGATGCCGTCAGATAGTAATAGGTATCATCATTGCTTGACACAGGCGTGCCCGGTGTCATATTTCTGGCATCAAGGAATTTTCTCTGCGCATCATCCGTTGCCTCGTTTGCTGCAAAGAGCACATCGGAAGGATTGCCATAGCCGTCCACTGCCCCTTTTTGTGTCAGTATCTCATTAAACGCCTCTGCAAAGGTTCTGACCCATTCATTGAGTTGCTGCTGATAATACGGCACACCCTGATAATCGATCGTCTTTCCGACAGATACATCCTTGCCGATGCGGCTTGTATCCGGCTGATACTGGTTTTTTGCAACATCATCACTGATTTCAAACACATAGCTTGTGATCTCATTATTGCTGTTATAGATCACCTTGAAGGAATCGAAATAGAACTCCTGATTGCCAATCTGCATGACGCCGCCCTCCTGCGGAAGGGTGCACTTGTTTAAGTCCTTCAGATATGGCATCGATACATCAATCGTGATCTCATTTTTTCCTGTTTGGGCATTTTTATCAACGGCCGTAACAGTTCCCTTGAAATTCTCGCCGTTATTACCGTCGCGCACGGCGATCAGACCCTGGAGCTGACCACCAATCTGCTGGCTTCCCATACTGAATTCATTGCCATTTTTCCAGACGATATCAAAAAGTCCCAGTGCATCCGACTGGTTCTCTGCCTCATAGTTGGCGCGTGCCTGACACTCCAGCTCATTGTAGGAACTGCCGTCCACAAGAAGCTGCCCACCTGCAATCTTGACCACATAGCGGGTAGCTCCGGTATCTCTGCCCGGATTATTGGTATCGTAGACAGGCGTTTCATTGATTTCCACATTGGTGATCTTTGACAGCTTGTCAATGATCAGATCACGTCTGTCACGCAGCTCATTGGCAGTAGTACCTGTCAGCTCAATGACATTGATCTGCTCATTTAAAGATGCAATCTCCTGTGAATAGGAATTGATCTCGTCCACTTTATTCCGGATTTCCGCATTGGCATCGAGTTGGATATTTTTCAGATTCTCCGCTACCGTATTAAAATAATAGGCCAGGTTATTGGCATACCCGATAAACTGTGCTCTGGTGGTGCTGTCGCCGCCGTTTTTCTGCAGTTCTTCGAGCGCATTATACATTTCATTGAAGATTGTGTTAAAGCCCTTGATCGTCTTGTCATCGCAGAACAGATCCTCAATCTGTTTCATGTAGTACTGCTTTTCCTCATACTCCCCGACTTTATTATTATTGTTCCAGTATTTAAAATCATAAAAAGCATCCCGGTTGCGGTCAATGGAAATGGTATCCACACCGGCCCCGGCACAGCCATACGTCGTATAAGTACGGATTGCATTGCTCGCCTGCTGCGTCACAGTCTGTCTGGAAAATCCGTCCGTCTCCACATTTGCAATATTGTTGGCTGTTGTATTCAGCGCTGCATTGGCTGCTGTCAGCCCGGTATAAGCGATATTTAAACCAAAGAATGTTGAAGGCATTGAATCACTCCTTTACTATCTGCCAAGCGTTGTGAGAATGTGCTCTAACATCTCATCTATGACATTGATATATCTGCTGGCTGCATTATAAGCATTCTGGAATTTGATCATATTGTTCAGTTCCTCATCATCGGATACACCGACAATCTGCTGTCTGGCATTGTCCGTGGAAGCAACTGTCGTCTGCTCATTTTCGTAGACACTCTTAAATACAGAACCGGTATTGGCCACCTGGCTGACAATATTGGAATAATAATCCACCAGATTGCTCTTCGTTGTGACATTCGGGTTGAGTGTGTATTCTTTCTTCTCAAATACCTGTTGCAGCGCTACCGCTACCGCAAAATCTTCCTTGCTGTCGTTCTTGATAAAACCGAGTCTGGTCGGTTCCTTGATCAGATCTGCATTTACCACAAGGTTACCGATTGTAAATAAAGTGTTCTCATTGCCAGGAGAAAGATCCTCGCGAATCAGATCTCCTGCCGCGTCATATTCGTCACTGCTGATACGTTCAAAAAGCTGCAATATTGTACCATCCTCATTACGCAAATACGGTGCGCCCTCTTTTACGGCGGCTTCTTCCAATACACCATTCATCTGCGTCACAATATTATGTATCAGGTTATCAAACTCTGCCTGCACATTCATGATAATGGAAGAGGAAATGCTTTCGTTATACTCCGTCGCATCCTCAAGATCGGTGAAATTGGCTCTGTGATCACCACGTGCCAGAAGTGTTGCCTTCAATCCTCCCACATCCGTATCGCACTCTGTGGAGATGACTCTGGACATATCATACAACTTACAGTTGGAGATATCGTATTTTACTGTTCCGTTCTCCTGCGGCAGTTTCTTGGCATCGAGCTGCCAGTAAGGCGTGTAAAAACCGGTGTCGGGATCTGTATCCACTCCGATTTCAAAAGTCTGTGCCCGGTTTACCAGAATATGATCTTCAAATTTTACAGACACACCGCCGTCAAGATCCTCCGCATAGGTGATATTTCCCAGCTTGCCCAGCTCATCGAGAAGCTGATTGCGCTCATCTCTCAGGTCGTTTGCTTTTTCCACACCGCCGCATTCAATCTTGATGATACTGTTATTTAAATCGTACAGCCGGTTTGCATAAGAATTGATCTTATCGACATAGCCCTTTACCTGCTGATTCAGATTGTCCTGATAATTACTCAGTGCACTGTAAACATTATTTGCCTGTTCCACGAACTGACAGCATCTCTGAATCAGGAGTCCCTGTGTCACAGAGCTGGCAGGTTCCTTGGAAAGCTCCTGTACTGCCTCCCACATATTCTTGATGGAATTACTGAAAGACTCTCCGTTCAATTCACCGAGCAGCGTCTCCACCTCAGTCAGTGTATTGTAAGAGACCTCATAAAAGATGCTGCGTCCCGCTTCCTTCCGGTAGGTCTGGTCGAGAAAGCTGTCCCTGACCTGACGCACCTCAGCATAGGTAACACCCAGGCCGACCTGCTTGTTGGCAGCCGCTTTGGGATTCACAGACAAGGTATTATAATTTCTGTCTGTCAGCGCGATCTGCTGTCTGGTATAACCGACGGTCCCCGCATTTGCCAGATTGTGTGCAATTGTATTGAGTGCGTTCTGTCCGGTCTGGATACCGGAAGCACCTGTGTATAAGCTTCCAAATAAAGACATCGTCTCACCTCATCTGTCTGCTGCTTCTGTTTTCACTGTTTGGCATCAAATCTGCCCGAAACCGGCATTCCCATCCGACTGCCGGCATTTTGTGCACCTCTTGTATACTCTGCTGTCTGCGGTGCCGCCTTCAGTCCTCTGATGATATTTAAGTCAAACTCCACAAGCTCAAGCGCATTTTGAATCAGTTCCCTGTTCTGATCATTGATGCGGGCAGTGTCGCCTGCCACACGCTTTAAATGATCGGTGGCCTGTGCCAGCCTTTCCTGCTCTGCCGGCCGCTTTCCAAGGAGTTCTACCAGCACCGGCAATGTCAATTCTGCCGCATTCCGGTTCATCACATTTGCAATATCCTGCATGGTCTCAACCCTTTTTTTGTCAATTGCATTGACGCGGTCTACCACCGGCTGTTCTTTTTCCGTGATCTGCAAAAGAGCATTGACATCATTGGATACGATCACTTTTGTTTTTTGTTTGGAGATTTCTAAAAGCTCCTCGTAGCCTTTTGCTTCTTCTTCAAGCAGTTCCATCAGGTTTTCCATCAAACTGGCCATCTTGTTTTCTCCTTATCACTCATACGGTCCGAAGGCCGCTCCTGCCATATATCCTTAGCGAAAAACAGGTGCCCTGCCATATGGCACAGACACCCGTCTTAAGAGCTTTGCCCTCATCTTTCGATACAGCTTACTGTGCAAGCAGAGCACTGTATTTTTCAAGTAATTTATCAGCGAAATCACTGTCAGAAACATGATATGTGCCGGCCTGCATACTGTTTTTGATTGGATCTGTCATCTCCGTTCTGACATCAGGAGCTGCACCAACAGCCTGTTTTGCAAACTGAAAATCTTTGCCCTGGCTGGAAATCTGAACAGCATCCCGAAAGCTTGGTTTTGCTGTCTTCTGCGCGCCCGTTGCCTTCTTTGTATTATAAACCTGCTGTATCTGCGCGTAAGCATCAATACGCATTTTGACTCCTCCTTCCATGCATCATGCTGTTTCTTACTTTTATTATCGGTGGGTTTTGGGGAAACTTAACCCTATTTTTTGCAAAATTTCTTATTTTCCATCAGTTTACCAAAGAATGTCAGCTCTCCGCTTGACGTTTTTGTCACAAATTCTTTCTTATAGGTCATTTTAAAAAGCCATGTATCCTGCAAAAGCAATTGCATTTTTTCTTCGTCATAGGGGAGATTTCCCCAATCCGCAAGTACCTGTGATGCGCGATTATTCACAGGGCATGCATCTATAATCGCCCGAATCAAATCTACATTCTGATATGCCACAGCGGTAATATAATCGATCAAAAAATAGTTCTGCATGACATCATATTTTGACCAATATTGTTCATAGGCTTCCACCAAAAAACCAAACAGAGGAAAATTTGCAGGCCCCTTCATAAAGTTATTTGCCCATCTGCCGGAAACAATATCCAGTTCATTTTCTTCTCCACCCTGCTTTTGCGTAAAGAATGGGAATTGATACAACGCGTCTATAAATCTGTTATCCCAGATAAAGTAAGTTGCATCAATCCATAGCCCCCCATAACGGCAAAGGAGCTGTGCGCGTAATATATCAGATAAATGCGTAAGTGATATAGCTCCACTGTTGAATCGATCCACAATCACATCAGAAAACGCAACATACTGCTGATAATTATCAAACGTAATGATTCTGACATCCGCCTTATCCGGCGAGAAAAACTGTTGGATTCTATGTATGCAGCGCTGTACAAGTACCGGAGCACCCTCTACGCCTTGCCACCAGCAGACAAAAACAGGCATTTTGCCACCAAAGCCAACCGCTCTGTCAATTGGAAGCAGTCTCAGATAGTCCCCCCTTTGGTATCGCGTAATCAAATCCTTTGTCAGATTCTCTATCCGCTCATACATTTCCGGCATACGACCCGTATCAATCTGCTGTGTTTCAAAGACTCCTTCGCTAAGCTCATGAACTTCGGCAAATTTGTGAAGCAGTGGCAGCACACCGTCATCCGAAATGTGTGTTTCCTGCTGCTTTCCCCAACTGCAAAACGCTTTCAGCTGCCTGCAATGGATCAACAACATGCAAGCCCTTGGATGAGAACATTCCGTTTGCTCTGTGGGAAAAACCACATCATATCTTGAAAGCAGATTTTCCATATCCGACATAGAAAGAAGTCTTCCGCAGGAAAGAAAATATCTATCATATTGACAAATTCCAATGCACTCTATTCGCTCATGCTGCGCTCTTGCGGCAATCTGACAAAGTGTTTCAAACAGAGTCCCTTCCAAAAAAACTGTCCGGTACCCTTTTTCTTTCACTTCCCGGTATGCCCTGTCTGTCAAAACAAACATACGGCTCTCTTTATCTGCCCTGCTCTCCATATTATGATTCCCTTCTCTTTTCGCGCTCCTATTGCATCCACTCCCGCGCAAGTGCGATTTCTCTCGCATATCCCGCATCATCATTCGGTGTCTCCAAAATAAATGGTTTGCCCTGCAGAAGCGGGTGTGTCACAACACCCCGCAATCCCTCGCTGCCGATCTCACCTTCTCCGATCTTCTGGTGGCGATCCTTATGTGCATCGCGTACATTCATGCTGTCATTCAAATGAACTGCCTTGAGCTTGTCAAGTCCGATGATGTCGTCAAACTGTTTCAAAACGCCATTAAGATCAGAGACAATATCGTATCCGCCGTCCCACACATGGCAGGTATCCAGACAGACACCTACTTTCTCAGACAGCTCTACTCTATCGATGATAGCACGAATTTCTTCAAAATTGCGTCCCACCTCAGAACCCTTGCCTGCCATCGTCTCAAGCAAGATCGTTGTCTGATGCTCCGGCCTGAGCGCGTGATTGATGGCATCTGCAATCAGAGGAATAGCCACATCCTCACCCTGTCCCACATGACTGCCCGGATGGAAGTTATAAAAGTTACCCGGAAGAAACTCCATGCGCTGCAGATCCTCCGCCAGCATATTACGTGAAAATGCTCTGATATCTTCTTTTGCCGCACAAACATTCATCGTATAAGGTGCATGGGCAACCAATGGCCCGAATTTATGCTCCTCCATCAATGTGATCAACTTCTTTGCATCCTCCGGATCAATTGCCTTGGCGCTGCCGCCTCTTGGATTCCTTGTAAAGAACGCAAACGTGTCTGCGCCGAGCTTTAAGGCTTCCTGCCCCATGTTGTAGAATCCTTTTGAAGATGATAAATGATTGCCAATGTAGATCATATTTGTTTCCTTTCTTTATTTCATTCTGTGACTTCATATAAAACATATATCCCGGCTATGACAATAGCACAAACTCTGCGCAGTTTTCCGTCTCACTGCTGTTCCCGATCCACAGCCGGAACTTGCCCGGCTCACTGCCAAAGCTTCCATCCCCGCGCACAAAGCGCAGCATTTCTTCTGTGACCTCAAAGCTGATCTGTCTGCTCTCTCCCGGCTGCAATTCCATCTTCTGAAATCCTTTCAGCTCCCTGACCGGTCTTGCCACGCTGGCCGTAAGATCCCTGATATAAAGCTGGATCACCTCGCTGCCGGGTGCCCCGCCCGCATTTTTGACGGTAACGGATGCCTGCAGACCGCATTCCCTTGTCAGATGGTCTGCGCTCAGGCTGACCGGCGAAATCTCAAAGCTTGTATAAGACAAACCATATCCAAACGGATAAAGCGGTTCATTTGGGATATCCAGATATTTGGATAGATATCTTTCCTTTTTATCCGGATGATTCGGTCTTCCGGTCGCAAGATGATTGTAGTACACCGGAAGCTGTCCGACGCAGTAAGGGAAGCTCATCGGAAGCTTGCCGGAAGGATTTACCTTTCCTGTGAGCACATCCACAATCGCATTGCCGCCCTCAGTGCCCGGCAGCCAGACTGCAAGCACTGCCTTTGCCTTTGCGCAGATTTCCCGAATAGCAAGCGGTCTCCCGCTAAAGAGCACCACCACAACATTCTGATTTACTGCTGATACAGCCTCAAACAGCTCCATCTGTGACGCCGGGATTGTAATATCGGCACGGCTTGTTGCCTCCCCGCTCTGCAGATAGTATTCCCCAATCGGCATGACAATGATATCCGCCTGCCCTGCAGCTGCTACAGCTTCGCGAAGCATGGCACTTTGTTCTTCCTGCGATCTTTCCTCCGGCAAAATATTGCCTGCCTGATTGAAGCCTTCAAACGTGTATCCCTCCGGCATCATCGGACTGCCCTGCACATACCGGGTTGTCTCTGCCGCAAATACTCTTTCAGCCGCCTCCTTTATCGTCACACAATCCTGCACATCTCCGGAAATTGCCCATGTACTGATCAGACATTTACTGTCTGTATAGGGACCGATAAAAGCAATTTTCCATTCTGTATCAAGTGGCAGGATATTGTTATCGTTTTTCAAAAGGACGAAAGACTCTGCCGCTGCCCTCCGCGCAAGCGCCCTGTGCTGCGGAGTCAGCTGTACCTGCTTTTCTTTTTCCGGGCTTGCACTCCTGTAAGGATCCTCAAAGAGCCCCAGCTTATTTTTCAGTGTCAGAATGCGCAGCACGCTCTCATCGATCGTCTGCTCCTCAATACGCCCCTGCTCCACAAGCTCCTGCAGGTGGATGCGGTAGCATTCCGTCATCATATCAATATCCACACCGGCAAGCATTGCCTGATACGCTGCATCTGTCGCATCCTCAGAGGTACCATGTGCGATTGTCTCATAAATTGCCGCAAAATCAGAAATCAGCACACCGTCAAAGCCCATCTCCTCGCGGAGTACCTTTTGCATCAGCCACTGATTGGTCGTTGCCGGAATGCCGCCTACCGTATTAAAGGAGGTCATGACCATTCCTGCGCCCGCGCGGATTCCTTTTTCGTAAGCGGGGAGATAGTCATTGCGGAAGGAATTTTCCGAAACCTCCACCGTATTGTAATCCCTGCCGGCAATTGCACCGCCGTACCCTGCAAAATGCTTTACACAGGCGCACACCCTGCCGGGCTTACTCATGTCATCGCCCTGCAGGCCGCGAACCATCGCCTCGGCAAAAACACCATTTAAATATGGATCCTCTCCTGTCGATTCCATGACCCTTCCCCATCTGGCATCTCTTGCGAGGTCTACCATCGGAGTGAAAGCCACATGCAGGCCGCTCGCTGCCGCTTCCTCTGCCGCCACCTGTGCACACTGCTCGGAAAGCTGCGGATCAAAGCTGGCGCCCTGTGCCAGCGGAATCGGGAAAATCGTCTTCATCCCGTGGATTACATCATACATAAAAAGCTGCGGAATGTGATGTGGCTGTTTTTCCATGTAGCTTTTCTGGATGCGACTGAGCTTCTCTGCACCGTAGAGCAAAAGGCTCGATCCGGCCATTTGCAGATGCGCATCCGTCACCTTCATATTTTCCATCATGGGACCTGTGATGATCCCCTGTTCTTTTGCATCATATAATGAGGCGATCATCTGTACCATCTGTCCGATTTTTTCTTCCAGCGACATATCCTGTAAAAGTGCAATGATCTGTTCCTGTGTCATATTTTCCTCCTGCTCTTTCATCTATCAGAATAATTGGCTTTTCAGCTTGCGCGTTCTAACTCTGAAAGCGTCTATTCCTCGCCGTTTCCAAGCACAACCGTCTTGTAGTCATGACCGACCGCCGGCAAAAATACTTCAAAAATGTCTTTTGCTTTGATGCGCATGCTTGAGGTGTTGATGCATGGATGACACCCCACATATTCCGCATGCAATACATCCTCATCCACAAGAAGCTGTACCCTGTTTTCCTTATCATTCATCAATCCCATCACACTGACAGACCCCGGTGTGATATCAAGGAACTGCTCCATATATTCCGGCGGTGCGAACGACAATCTCGGGCTCTGGATCTGATGCGAGATTTCCTTTGTCTTGAATTTCTTATCTCCGCGGATCATCAGAAGGTAAAATTTTGTCTTTTGTGCATTGCACAAAAATAAATTCTTGCAGATAGCAGCCGGAGCAAGCGCCTCGTCAATCGCCACGCATGCTTCCATCGTCTCTGCCGCTTCGTGATCCACGCGTTCATACGCAATGCCTAACTCACCCAACTTATCATAAGTCCGTATTTCCTTTTCCAGCCTGCCCGTAAGGTCAGCCGGTCTTCCGTTTTCAAGCTGCAATTTCATTGTGTCACATCTTCCTTCTGTCGTTTTTCTTTCTACAGCAATCGTAAAGGTTCTGCCTCACTTTTGCAAGTCAAATCTGTATATACGGAAAAAAAAGAATGATGATGGTCATTCGACCTTCATCATTCTGTAACCGATACCCACATGTGTCTGGATATATTGGACGGCATCATCATTTTTTTCAAGTTTTTTACGCAGTGTCGCCATAAATACCCGCAGGGATGCCACATCATTTTCCCAGCTGTGTCCCCAGATATTCTGCGTGATAAAGGTATGGGTCAAAACTTTGCCGACATTTTTGGAGAGCAGGCACAAAAGCTTGTATTCAATCGGAGTCAAATGCAGTTCTTCGCCATCTAAATAAACACACCCCGCCGAGTAATCGATTTTCAGGCTGCCATTGATAAATACAGAGGACGATACCTGATCTGCCTGCATCGAGGCAAGTCGTCTCTCCGTCACCCTGAGTCTTGCAAGAAGCTCCTCTACAGAAAACGGTTTTGTCAGATAATCATCCGCACCGGCATCAAGCGCTTCTACCTTATCCGTATCTTCACTTCTGGCGCTGATCACAATAATAGGCACATTGGACCAGGTTCTGATCTTACGAATAACCTCAATACCATCCACATCCGGCAGACCAAGATCCAGTAGCACAATATCCGGATTATGGGATGATGTTTCTAAAATCGCAGTTTCTCCGTTATTGGCAATCAGATATCTGTAATCATGTGCCTTAAGCGTAGTGACCATCAGATTCTGCACGGAGCGGTCATCCTCCACAACCAGGATTAATGTCTTATTCATATAAATCAACCTCCTCGATTGGTAACGTAAATGTAAAGACAGCGCCATGGGGCAGATTATCCGTAAGTGTCAGCTCACCTCCGTGCGCCGTGATGATGGATCTGCACAGGGATAATCCAAGACCAAGGCTTCTTCTGCTGTCCGCAATGTTTTTGGCACCGCTGTAAAACATGTCAAAGACCAGTGTTTTCATCTCATCCTGTATACCGGGCCCGTCATCTGCAATCTGAACAACAGCCATATCTTGCCTTTTGCCGGTCGTAATGGTAATTTTGGAACCTGCGGGTGTGTATTTGATTGCATTGTCCACAATGTTGATGATGGTCTGCATGATCAGTCTTGCATCTACCCTGACAAGAATCAGATCGTCGGATGCCTCAAACACAATATGATGCTGCGAACTTCTTCTGGTGATATGCTGCAATGCCTCGGTGATCACCTCGTCCAAAACCTCTGCCTGAAAACGGATATTTAAGCTTCCCTCCTCTATTTTAGTCATGGAAAGCAAATTTTCCACCAGGTTATTGAGCCACATGGAATCGTCATAGATGTCCAGATAAAGCTGTTTTTTTGTCTCCGCATCAAATTTTTCTCCGTTCGTCAGCAGATTGCTGGCATTACCGGAAATGGATGTCAGTGGTGTCCGCAGATCATGGGAAAAGGAACGAAGCAGGTTGGAGCGAAGCTGCTCCTTTTGCGCCATCAGCACGGCTTCTGCTTTTTCTCTGACATTGTGCGCATTCTCCTGTGCAAGTGCACATTCCCCAAGAATGGCCAAAAGAATACTGTTTTCAAAGGAATCAAGCGGTCTTCCCTCAATCGCAATACCAATGACTCCGTATACGGAATCGGGAGTGCGGATTGAAAGGTACAGACATTTAGCTTCCGGCATTGTATCTGTCGTTGCTCCTGCGTGGCGATGATTGGTAAAAACCCACTGTGCAATTTCCCGTTCTTTGCCTGATATATATTCATCCATAAGCGACTCTCCATTTACCGGAAAAAATACGGGTGCAAGCAGTCTGTCTTTTTCAGCCGGATAGACAAGCATGTTACGGCCAAGCAATTTCACAAGCTGCTGCCCTGTCACTGTCATGATCTGGTCGGTTTCCTTCACACCCTCAAGCAGCTGATTGGTATCAAACAAAATTTTTGTACGGTAGGCATCCTGCGCAGCCTTTGCAGCCTGCCTTTTTAACCGGATGGCAAGAGACCCTGTCAAAAATGCAGCCACAAACATGGTGATAAAGGTCACAGGATAATCTTTGTCGTAGGCAAGCAGTGTATACCTCGGCTCCGTAAAGAAAAAATTAAACAGACAGACACATACGATAGAAGCAATCAGACTGTAAATCTGATGTGTCGTGATCACGGAAATGATCAGAACACAAAGGATATACATCATAATAATGTTGGATTCACTCATACCAAGCTGCCAAAAACCAAAGCCTACCGCAGTTGCAAGTATGACCATGCCTATGCTCTTTAGCAGATCAGCCAGATGAAACCATCCTCCGCTTTGTTCCTTCGCAAGATCCGTCGCGTCTGCAAATTCACTTTCCCAGCCTTTTTCCTCACATTCTTCCTTTGCAGCAATACCAATTTCCGGAGAAAAATCACAATCCGATGCATTTTCATCCAGAAAAACATCCAGTTTCCGCACCGCAAAATACCCTGTGAACGCCACGAACAACAAGATAAAAAGCCACATCATATTTTCCATTGTATCACCCTCCTCCTTTTTAACCGACCGTGATTTTTTCTTTGGGGAGCTTCAGCTTCTTGTGCTCCTTATCCGAAAAAGCGGCAAATACCAGTGTCAGTCCTCCTACCCTGCCGAGAAACATCAGCAGGATCAGGATGATTCTGGAGAAATGTCCAAGTGTGGGGGTGATACCAAGTGTCAGCCCGACGGTCCCGATTGCCGATGCCGTTTCAAAGAGACTGGTCAAAATCGGAAGTTTCTCTGCAATGCTGATCAGGATGCCTCCTGTTAAAAACAGTGTCAGATACATCATAAGGATGGTCGCAGCGGATTTGACGATATCCGGATCGATCCTGCGTCCAAAACACTCTGTGTCCTCTTTCCTTTGGAACACTGCAAACATGGTCATAAGCATAACCGCAAATGTGGTTGTCTTCATACCGCCCGCCGTTGAACCCGGAGAGCCGCCGATCAGCATCAGGATAACCGTGATAGTCTGTCCGGCTTCGCTAAGCCTGTTTTGATCCACTGTATTAAATCCTGCCGTACGAGGCGTAACCACTTGGAAAAATGCAGCCTGCAGCCTATCAGTCCATGTAAGATTCTGCCAGCATCCCCTACAAAACTCACCGAAGTAAAAGTAAAAAAACGGGATCAGCAAAAGCAGCGCCGTAGTGCATAAAATCACTTTACTCTGCATCCGGTATTTTTTGAAATGGATTCCGTTTTTACAGATGTCAGCCCAGGTCAGAAAACCGATTCCTCCAATGATAATGAGTAGCATGATCACTGCATTGACAAGGCCATTTGTCTGATAGTCAGTCAGAGAGGAATAGGGTGTGCGCACTCCCATCAGATCAAATCCTGCATTACAAAATGCGGAAATGGAGTGAAAGATCGCATACCAAATCCCTTTCGGGATGCCAAAGTCCCTGCAAAAGGCAGGGAGTAACAGGCATGCTCCTGTCAGTTCAATCGCAAAAGTGGCCTTTAGGATAAAACCGGTCAGCCGCACAATACCACCCACCTCAGGCGCGGAAATGGCTTCCTGCATAGTGGTTCTCTGCTTCAGTCCGATTTTTTTCCCCGAAATGGCAGCAAGCGATACGGCAATCGTGACCACACCCATACCGCCAATCTGGATCAGAAACAGGATTACAATCTGTCCGAAGACAGACCAGTAGGTTGCTGTATCATGCACCACAAGCCCCGTCACGCAGGTCGCAGAAGCAGCGGTGAAAAGTGCCTCTTCAAATGACGTCATTCTGCCGCTTTGCGCAGAAACAGGAAGCATCAGCAAAATGCTCCCCGTTAAAATTACAAATAAAAAGCCGATAATGATCAGCTGAAATGAGCTCAATCTTTTCTTCCCGTAACGTATCATCTTACTCTACTCTCTTCGCCAAAAGTTTTCCTGATTCCCTTTCATTATCCTTTTTTTGACTTAAAGTTTGTATTAGGAATTTTCTTTTGGCATTAAGGAAATATAAAGATTGTGCTATTTATTTTCTGTCTGCATGCCGTACTTTTCCAGATCGACCCTGCCATCTGTCACTTCGATGCCGTCTGCGCGCAAAAGCTGCGCCTGCACTTCTTCTCCGCCGAATGCAAATGCGCCTGCCAGCATCCCTTTTGCGTTGACCACGCGATAGCACGGGATATTTTCCGGATCCGGATTGTGATGCAGCGCATTTCCCACAGCCCGGCTCATCTTGGGATTCCCCGCAAGAAACGCCACCTGACCATAGGTCGCCACCTGACCTCTTGGAATCTTTTTGACCGCCTCATAAATCCGCTTTGACGGGCTGTCCGTCACCAGGTCATAGCTCTCTGCAATCATCCGGCAAATGTCTTCATCCGGAATGCTTCCATCCACAATGATGGTGTTCCAGTGTTCCTTGTTCTGGTGCCAGCCGGGCACCACTGCTGCGTAAGCTGTGCGCCAGAAATCCCGCCACTCGGGGCTTACCTTTACATTCAGATTGAGAGAACCGTCTCTTTCATAGGTCCACAAAAAAGCTTTTTTGCCCGGCTTTACGCGCACGAGCTGCCAGTTATCGTCATGGAACGGCGCATCCTGATAGGTATGCGGAAAAGAAAGACCATATGCCAGAATTTCTTCTCTTGTCATCATCTGTCTGTCACCTCCGCCTTTCTGCACGAATTCTTCCTGTTATTTTGCAAAATAGAAGAAATCCATCCATATCTTTATCCTATTTTTACTGCAGCCGATATATCCCCTGCACCATGGAAATACTCTCTGCGAGCTCTTGTACGCAGGAAGCCACGCAATCGGCACCATGCCATTCTTCCTCCCGTCCGAATCCATAACTGCAGGCAATTGTAGGAATGTGATGCACAATACCCACACGGATGTCAGATGCGCGGTCTCCGATCATAATATATTCTCCCGGAAAATCAGACCTGATGCTTTCAAAGATCACTTCCTTTGGCGCATTCTCATATCCGCTGCTGCAATAATAGCCTGAGAACCACTGATCAAGAGAAAAATAAGCGCGGTGTGCCATAAGATAAGCCTCTCTGCAATTGGACAAAATGACAAGGGTATGTCCCTGCTCCTTTAAATCTGACAAAAGCTCTGGGATACCGTCATAGAGCCTTGCATACCCTTCGGTGATTCCCGTTCGCAGGTTCTGTCCGACCTTTTCCCTTGCCATCTCCCGAAGCTCTGTGGGAAGCGCAGGCATAAAATCCTCCCACATCTGCTGCCCCGTCATGCCGAGATATTTCGATAAGTCCCGATCGGAACACTCCTTCGGCACGGCATAACCGTCCTTTTCCAGTTCCGGCAGTACGCTGCGCACCGCACGCCCATACAAAGCTGCCGTATCATGGAGCGTTCCGTCAAAGTCAAATACAAGTATCATTCGCTTATCCGATCTGCTTCATCACATTGACCATCTCAATGGCACCGAGTGCGCACTCATAGCCCTTATTGCCTGCCTTGGAGCCTGAGCGCTCGATTGCCTGCTCAATGTTTTCCGTTGCGATCACGCCAAACAGTACCGGAATACCGGCTTTCATACCGACCTGTGCGATACCCTTGGTCGTCTCGTTGACAACAAGATCATAGTGTGTCGTTGCACCGCGGATCACAGCGCCCACACAGATGACTGCATCATATTTGCCTGACATAGCCATCTTCTGTGCCACAACCGGAATTTCAAATGCTCCCGGCACCCAGCATGCATCAATATTTTCTTCCTCCACGCCGTGGCGCACAAGACCATCCACAGCACCATCCAGCAGTTTCTCTACCAGAAAGCTGTTAAATCTGGATGCGATGATCCCTACCTTCATTCCTTTAGGTGCAATTACCTTTCCTTCCATCATGTTGATACTCATTTTGTTTTCCTCCTTGTCATTTCTTATTTTAGGTTTTTGCGAAACGTTACAATATCGTAGATAAAACTGTACACTCTGTATAAATCCTAAGCAGCCGTGTGATTTGCCGATACTTCTTTACTGATCGAGCTTAATGGACTTAAAAATATGTCCCATCTTTTCCTGCTTTGTCTTTAAATAGAATCTGTCGTATTTCCCCGGTTCAATTTCAATCGGCACGCGCTCAACAATCTCAAAATCAAAGCCCTCCAGACCATACACCTTGCTTGGATTGTTGGTCATAAGTCTGAGTGTCTTTACCCCCAGATCCTGCAAAATCTGTGCACCGCACCAATATTCACGCAGATCCGGCGCAAATCCCAGTTCTACATTCGCCTGCACCGTATCTCTGCCATGCTCCTGCAGTTCGTAAGCCTTCAGCTTGTTGATCAGACCGATGCCGCGCCCCTCCTGTCGCATATACAGGATGATACCGCGTCCCTCCTTCTGTACCATTTCCATGGCGGTCTGCAACTGCGCGCCGCAGTCACAGCGGCCCGAACCGAACACATCACCTGTCAGACATTCGGAGTGCACACGGCAAAGCACATTTTGCCCATCGGAAATATCGCCGCAGACAAGCGCCACATGATGCTCGCCTGTAATGTCATTGACGTAGCCGTAAATCTGAAAATCTCCATGTGTGGTCGGCAGCATCGCACATGCCTCACGCTTCATATGGCACTCATACCGTCTGATGTAATCCTGCAGATCCTTGACGGTAATAAACACAAGACCATGCTCACGGCTCAGCTCCTGAAGCTCCGGCGTGCGCATCATCGTGCCGTCGTCACGCATAATCTCACAACAAATGCCACACTCCGTAAGTCCTGCCAGACGGCAGAGATCCACTGTCGCCTCCGTATGACCGTTTCGCACAAGGACGCCACCCTTTCTTGCCACCAGTGGAAAAACATGTCCCGGTCTTCTCAGATCCTGCGGTTTTGTATTTTCATCACAAAGACTTCTGCAGGTATAGCCGCGCTCCTCGGCGGAAATGCCGGTTGTTGTATCTACATGATCTACCGACACCGTAAAAGCTGTCATATGATTATCCGTATTCTCAGAAACCATCTGTGGCAGATTCAAGCGATGTGCCACCTCGTCTGACATGGGCGTACAAATCAATCCCCTGCCGTATTTTGCCATAAAATTGATATTCTCTGTCGTGGCAAACTGCGCCGCGCAGATAAAATCACCCTCGTTTTCACGATCGGGATCATCCGTGCATAAAATGATCTTACCTTCTCGGAGCGCCGCAAGCGCTTCTTCTATCGTATTGTACTGAAAACTCATTTTTAGTTGCCTCCTTCTGTATCATAATATTGTCCTGCATCATGATATTCTGCAATATATGACATACTATGTGATCTGAAATATGACATGTTATATACCTGTACCATAATCAATCGGATTGTATCTTTCTAGAATCCGTGTTCTGCCAGAAATTCCATCGTAATTCTGCTCTGCGGTTGTTTCTCCGCCTGTCTGCCGGTCTGCATACCTCCATATACACCGGCGTTTTTAAAGTTAGCGCCAAGTAACTTCTGTACATATTTCCCTATCACATCATTTTCCAGATTGACTGCATCTCCTACTCTTTTTTTCAAAAGAATTGTCTCTTCTCCGGTATGCGGGATCACAGAGACTTGAAAGCCCTCATCCGTCGCAGAAACTACCGTCAGACTGATTCCGTCAATGGCTACAGAGCCCTTTTCCACAATCAGTGCCATAATCTCCTGCGGCGCTGTAATGGTGACCAAGATAGCATTTCCCTCCGGGCGCATCTGCGTGATCTTTCCCGTTCCGTCTATATGTCCCGAAACAATGTGACCGCCAAACCTGCCGTCCGCTGCCATGGCGCGCTCCAGATTAACCAGATCACCGCCGCCCAGCCTTCCCAAATTGGTCCTGCGCAATGTCTCGGGCATCACATCCGCAGTAAAGCCGTCTCCAAGCAGTCTCGTGACTGTCAGACATACGCCGTTGACTGCAATGGAATCCCCGACTTTCGTTCCCTGAAGCACCTTCGAAGCACCGATTCTGATTTCTCCCGAAACGGAGCCCGATATCACATGTCTGACTGATCCGATTTCTTCTATGATTCCGGTAAACATGTATCTGCCTCCTTTACGTCACATTCCAGCAAAATATCCATACCAAGCCGCGTGATTTTCGGCTCAGAAAGCATCATTGCATCCTCCATCGTATCCGCACCCGCGCCTTCCACCGGTGTCTTGGCATCTCTTCCGCCTAAGATCTTAGGTGCGATATAGCAGCAGATATGATTGACGATGCCGGCATTGCGGCAGGCTTCATGGATCTGTCCACCGCCTTCCACAAGTACACTGTCAATCTGCCTGCTGCCAAGGTATTCCATCAGTCGCTCCATCGAAACCTTCCCGTTCTCATCCCCAAGGGCAACCACCTTTGCTCCCAGCTTTCGGATGTTCTCTGCCGCTTCGCTCTCTGCCAGGCTTTCTTTGGCGCAGACAATCAGAGTCGGATATTCCCCGGCAGTTTGCAAAAGCTGACTGGTGAGCGGAATACGCAGGTCTGAATCCACCACAATACGCAACGGCTGATGCGCCCCCGGGAGCCTGCAGTTTAACATCGGGTCATCCGCAAGCACTGTTCCGATGCCGACCATGATCGATGCATAACGCCCTCTGAGCGTCTGTACATGGCCGCGTGCCTCCTCTCCCGTGATCCATTTGGAAGCACCGGTTCTTGTCGCAATCTTTCCATCCATCGTCATGGCATATTTCATCACCACATACGGTGTTCTCTTCGTGATATAGTGAAAAAACACAGGATTTAAGGCATCACACTCTTCCCGCATAAAATCCTCAATGACCGTAACACCATGCTCGCGCAGGAAACGGACACCTTTTCCGGCCACAAGCGGATTCGGATCCCTCGAACCGATATAGACGGTACTGACCTTCTGCTCCAGAATCGCTTCCGTACAGGGCGGCGTTTTGCCATAGTGGCAGCACGGCTCCAATGTGACATAAATCGTCGCTCCCTCCGCGGACTGCGTGAGCGATGCGATGGCATTTCGTTCTGCATGTAACTGCCCGCATTTTTCATGGTAGCCCTCACCGATGATCCTGCCATCCTTGACAATGACTGCGCCCACCATCGGATTGGGGGCAGTCCAGCCGGCACCCTTTTTTGCCAGATCAATGGCTCTTTGCATGTATGTTTTGTGCATCATTTCGCTTGGTTCCCTTCCTCGCTACAAATGCCCTGCGGATATCCACAGGGCACGACAAATAAACATCTGAAAAAAACAGCACTGAAATGCAATCATTCCAGTGCGCGTAAGCAATCTACCACTTCTCTCATCCAGACTATACTGTCGGTTCCGGAATTTCGCCGGATCGGTTCCTGCCAAAGGCAGTCACTCGCGGACTATACCGCCGGTGGGGAATTTCACCCCGCCCTGAAGTATTTATGAAATTATAGGAACAATTCAGAGCCATGTAACGATCCCAAAGCATGTACATCATACTTCCATGTAGCTCCAAATCCCTTCTCATACTAACACAGCCCCAAACAGTTGTAAAGCCGGAAGTTTCTGTTATTGTGGCTTCTGCTCGAGTTCCCATGGAAGAAGCGGAACAAGTAATCCTGCCTCCTTCAGCTTTTCCTCGATCAGATCAAGCCGCTGCTGACTGGCTGCCTCGATCACATGGTAATGATACCCGGAGGTCGCATTGCCAAGGAGTGTTGATTTGCTGTTGCCAAGACGGGCGATAAACTCACAAACATCCTGTCTGGAGCGGATATCCATCTCTGCCGTGATGCGTCCGTAGGCGCGATGGCTGATGCTGACATTACGCACAATACCGCCGTAGTCCACAAAAATATTCAGTTCTTCTTCCACGCGGTCCTGCCCATGGCACACCTTAAACTCACGGCTGCACACTTCATCCTTCTGAATCACATACCCTCGGTTCGTCGAGATAATCTCAGGGATAGAGGCACGAATCACAGCCATATCCTGTACAATCACCTGACGGCTCACCTGAAACTGTGCTGCCAGATCCTTTGCCGCAATCGGCTGATCCGCACTGCGCAGCATTTTGACGATTTCCGCTCTTCTTTCTCCGGTTTTCAAGAATCCAACACTCCTACTTTTTCCTGTTTTCGGATTTTGCATACATTATTTACTGTTAAAATGAAATGACTTCTCTGTTTCCCGGCGGAATCAGGATGTATGCATGTTCCAATATTCTTATATTAAACCAAGCAGGAGAATTCGTCAAATTTCAGCGGACATATGATCCCGCTGCACAATTTCCTTCACATTGAAAAATTCCTTCTCGTACCTCGGATGAAAGCTGCGGAGCGTACGGATCACATCATCCCGTGAAAAAAGAAGCAGGTAACATTGTTCCTCCCAGATGGCATCGATGTACTGTCTGATCCGGTCGATTCCCTCCAGATCCATATCAAGCCCAAACACCGGATAATCCATGGTGATGATTGTTTCCGTGGGCGCGAATTTCACGTCATAGTACAAGAAAAATCCGGGCAGCGCTTTCTCTACAGTATCCCTGTAATTCTCATTGCCGTAATGGTCAAAAAAGCGCATCAGCTTATTATATTTCTCCTGTGTCTGTCTCACCTTTTCCACGACGTCGTCTAACCCGCGCAGGTATGCCTGCCCGGCATCCGGTCTGTTTTCTGCTGCCAGCAGATTTCCCGTATCTGCATGTGCCATACAATAAATGACTGCTTCCATAAGCTGCCTTGCGCGCTCATAGGTGACGGAACTGCTCTCTTTGGCGGTAAATTCCTGCATGAGCTGCATGACGACGGGAAGCAGCTCCTCCATGCGATAGAGCTTTGTAACATCGGACATTTTCATTCGTCTTGATACCTCCCGACAAACTTTCGCGTACCCCTGCGGATTTCTCTCGCAAACCGGTCCAGATACGTTTCCTCCAGATAGACAAGCGATCCCTGACATTCTCCGTCAAAGGCCTCCCTCATTCTTTCGATCAGCTCATCATCCGTAAGCTCATCCATGGATTCATTTTTGTACAAATAGAAAATATCCTGTAGCCTTGCGATCGTTTCGGCGTAATTGTCCTGATCGATAAAGTCCGAATCACAAAATGCAAAGATGAGCTTATCCAGAACACCGCCTCCAAATTCCACCCTCTGCTGCTGCATAAGGCACTCTCTGCGACGGCTGAGCAATTCCCTTGCATCTGCATCTGTCAGCTTAAGTCCAAACTGCTGCGTGTATGAATTTGTATTTGTGATGACCTGCAGCTCATCTTTTTGGCTTCCCATCTCCATCAGATCGTGTAGCATTTTATCCTCTTCCATCCGCAAACCTCCTTGGCTTTGGTCTGCTGATTATACTGCCGCCGGCGCCACATGACAAGTCTTGAAAAAAAGTGCATTTTGTGGTAATGTAAGAGCATAAAAAAGGAACTAATTTCTATTTTTCCACTTAGCGATATAAAAATATATTCATGACATTATTCTCCCCAAAAATCAATACTGTCCTGGGTTCTCAATTTTATTCGAAACATTCTCCACATAAAATCTTCCCGTTCATTATAAATATCTGTCACAAATATAGTATCCTCTTCCAACCTATAGAATGCATAATTGTGCTCTACGTGAAGAAATCTATACGGAGTAGAAATTCCAAGCAATGCCTCTACAGATGCTCCTTTCTCCGGATTATCCCTAAGTCCTCTTATTTCACTCAAAATTTTGGAAAGCGTCTTTGCTGCAGCCTGAGTCCCATATGATGTCGCAATCTGTTTCTTAAGATTACGAAGCTTGTCGCTGGCATCCGGAGAGTATTTCAGTTTGTACTTCAATCCACACTTACCCCCAGTTCCTTCTCTAACTCATCTGCGTCTATCCAGCCTTCTTTCGTTGCTCGTTCTTCTGCTTTTTGTAATTTAGAAAGCATTGCATATGCTGCTCTATATCGATCAAGTTCATCTATTTCAGCCATCGTAAGGATTCCATATTCTCCATGACCATTTCTGGTAAGATAAACTCGACTGCCCGCATCCACTTCCTTTAAAATTTCTGTATAATTTCGCAAATCAGATATTGGTTTAATATTTGGCATAATTATCACTCCTTGAAAACCATTATACATTCAGCATATCCAGTTTGCAACAAATTCACACGTGAGTTTGTCAGCAAAATAATAATCCACGCATATGACACATATGACCCATATGAATACATATGAATATGAATACAAGAAAAGAAAACGTAAAAAATAAAAAAACGAGAAGCCTCATTTATAAGGCTTCCCGCAGTTTATATGTTACCCAATCTCAATAATCTCTCTCGTTTCAAGCGCCGTCTGCACAAGACCGTCAATCACGTCTTCCAGATTCTTCTCATGTCCTTTGATGACATTGACGTTTGGCTTGGTGACAGGGTGCTTTGCCACAAAGATGGTACAGCAGTCCTCAAATGGCAGGATTGAGGTCTCGTAAGTGTTGATTTTCTCCGAGATGTCCACGATATCCTGTTTATCGAAAGCAATCAGCGGTCTGTAGACCGGCAGTTCACATACTTCATTGGTCGCCGCAAGGCTTTGCATCGTCTGGGATGCCACCTGCCCGATGCTCTCACCCGTTACAAGTCCAAGACATCCTGTCTCTTTTGCGATCGTCTCTGCAATGCGCATCATATAGCGTCGCATGATGATGGTAAGCTCATCGTGTGGACACTTCTCATAAATGGCAAGCTGAATATCCGTAAAGTTGATCACATGAAGCTTCATCGGTCCTGCGTAAGCGGAAACGTATTTCGCCAGGTCTACTACCTTCTGCTTGGCGCGCTCGGAGGTATACGGCGGTGCATGGAAATAAACCGCCTCAAGCTTCACGCCGCGCTTGCTGATCATATAGCCTGCCACCGGTGAATCAATGCCGCCGGACAAAAGAAGCATTGCCTTGCCGCCTGTGCCGACCGGCATACCACCCGGCCCCGGAATAATCTCGGAATAAATATAAATCTTTTCTCTGATCTCGACATTCAATTCAAAATCAGGGTCATGCACATCCACCGTCATGCCCGGGCAATTGTCTAAGATCACACCGCCAAGCTCACGGTTCAGTTCCATGGAGTTCATGGGATAATTCTTTCTGGCGCGTCTTGCACACACCTTGAAAGTCTTCTGCTGTCCGCCATATACGCGGTTTACATACTCTGCAATGGTCTGCGCAAGCTTCTCATAGCCCTCATCCTCCACATAGACCACCGGGCAGATTCCGGAAATACCGAATACCTTCTTTAAGGCTTCCACAGTCTCGTCAAAATCAAACTCTGAAACCGCATCCACATAGATTCTTCCCTGTGTCTTGCGAACAGCATATTTTGCGTCCAGTTTGGCAAGTGCAAACTTGATCTGCTCCACAAGTGCATCCTCGAACAAATATCTGTTTCGTCCCTTTACGCCGATCTCAGCGTACTTGATCAAAAAAGCTGTAAACATTTCTTTCTCCTAATTCTGTATTTTTTATCTTCTCACAAAGCGCCTTAGCATCGGCAAAATCTCGCCAAGACATTGTAAAGTATAATCCAGTTCCTCGCGTGTTGTAAAGATGCTAAAGCTAAAACGTAATGTACAGTCCAAAAGCTCCTGCGCAATTCCCATCGCAGAGAGTGTGGCACTGACCGTATGCTTGTTGGATGCACAGGCACTTCCCGCTGATACGTAGATTCCTTTCTCCTCCAGCGCATGTAAAAGTACCTCGCTGCGGACTCCCGTGAAGGAAGCACTGACAATATGCGGGGCACCCTCGCCGTATAGCGGTCCGTTGACGATCACGCGATCCATCTTTGCGAGTTCTTTCTGAAAATATGTCTTCAGCGCAAAGAGTCTTCTGACATCCTCGTCCATTCCGTCGTACATCATCTTCGCAGCAAGGGACAGACCGGCAATACCGGGCACATTTTCCGTCCCTGAGCGCATTCCCTTTTGCTGCCCACCTCCAAATACGATGGGTTTGATCTTTACTTTATCATCGATATATAAAAAGCCGGTTCCCTTCGGTCCATGAATCTTATGTCCGCTCACCGACAGCATATCCACGTTGCACCGTTTCGGATAGAGCTTTATCTTGCCAAACCCTTGTACCGCATCCACATGGAACAGCGTCCTCGGATTTTTCTTCTCAATGATTTTACCCGCCTCTTCGATCGGCTGCAGAGCTCCGACCTCATTGTTGACCTGCATGATAGATACCAGAATGGTATCTTTCCGGACAGCGTCCTCTAATGCGTCCAGCCTGACCACACCATTTTCATCCACAGGCAGATAGGTGACTTCGTAACCGATACTTTCCAAATACTCCATTGTCTGCAGGATTGCCGGATGTTCAATCTTTGTCGTGATCAGATGCCGGCCGGCTCTGCTGTTTGCCTGCGCAGCCCCCATGAGCGCCCAGTTGTCTGACTCCGTACCACCGGAGGTAAAAAAGATTTCCTTCTCCTGTACCTTTAACAGCTTTGCCAATGTCTCCTTGGCATCACGTACATATTTTTCTGCCTGCACACCCTTCAGATGCATGCTGGACGGATTTCCGTAATCTACATACATCACTTTCGAAACCAGATCCGTCACTTCCTTAAAAGCCATGGTCGTTGCGGAATTATCCAAATATATTTCCATTGTGATCTCCTTTCCCGTGATTTTATTCCAAACTTGCGATTGCTCAATTCATTATATAACTAATATATGATAACCAAAGGCTGATTGTTATGCATTCTGCCCCTTTCCTTCCATCTCATACATCAAAATGGAAAGCACTGTCATTCCGGCAGTCTCTGTCCGCAAAATGCGCTTGCCGAGCGTAATCGGCTCCACTTGTCTCTCCAGTGCCTGCGCAATTTCCTCCTCGGCAAAGCCTCCCTCCGGTCCGATAAAAACCGCCACCTGCTGACCCGGTTTTATGCCTTCGAGCAATGCTCTTGTCTTGTCCATATTCTCCGCCATCTCATAGGGAATGAGACGTACATCCATCGTCTGCGCCTCCTGCAGGGCATCCGCAAATCGCATGACCGGTGCAATTTCCGGTATCACAGCGCGCTTGCTCTGCTTGGCTGCCGCCTCGCTGATCGCCTGCCATCTGGCAAGCTTGCTCTTCTCTTTTTTGGCATCGAGCTTTACCACCGCGCGCTTTGTCGCAACGGGCACAATGCGAAAGGCACCAAGCTCCACTGCCTTTTGAATGATCAGCTCCATTTTGTCCGCTTTGGGAAGCCCCTGATAGAGTGTAATCCTGACCGGAAGCTCCACGGCATCCTCTTTGATGAAGCGCAGCTCACACAGAACTTCGTCTTCTGTCATAGACAAAATACCGCATCTATATTCTTTTCCGTCCACTCCGTTACTCACAGCTAACTCTTCTCCAATCCGCATTCGGAGTACATTTCTGATATGATTCACATCACTGCCTGTGATGTAAATACGGTTTCCCACAATCTGCTCCGGAGCCACAAAAAACTGATACATGTCTTTTCTCCTGTTTTTGTACATCTCTTTTTTGTCTGTTCAGCCCTCTGTAAATTTCCACTATCCGGTCCGTTCATGCAAACGGATGATTCCTGATTTCGGAAATTGACATAGCCTATGAATCGTTACAATTTATTTGCGCGCAACCACGCTCATCCATTCGCCCTGCTGCCTGATACCAAGCACCTCAAGACCTGCCTGCCCGCATGCATCTGCCACCAGCTTTTCCTTGCCGTTTATGATACCGGAGGTGATATAAACGCCTCCCTTTTTCAGTTGGCAGGCGATAACCGGTGTAAGTGGCACCAAAACCTCTGCCAGGATATTCGCTGCCACAATGTCATATTTTTCATACCCGACTCTGTCCTGAATTTCTTTGTCCGAAATGATATTTCCGATCATCATCTCAAAACGATCTGCAGATATCCCATTTACTTCCAGATTTTCCCGAACTGCTTCTGTCGCACATGGATCCAGATCGGTTCCCACAACGCTGTCTGCGCCATACATAAGCGCAACAATCCCCAGGATGCCACTTCCCGTTCCGACATCCAGAATCTTTGTCTCGGGCGTCAGATGTTCTTTAATCGCGCGGATGCAGAGCTGCGTCGTCTCATGCATGCCTGTTCCAAACGCTGTGCCCGGATCAATATGCAGCACCTTTTTGTCCGCATCCTCCGGCTTTACCGTTTCCCATGAGGGAGTCACAAGCAGATCATCAATGTAAAACTGATGAAAGAATTCCTTCCAGTTATTGACCCAGTCCTTATCCTCCGTCTCCGATACCGTCACGGTGCCTTCCCCGATATCCATAAACATGCGAAGATCGTCCAGCTCTGCTTTCACCTGCGTGACAAGGGCATCCAAATCAACTGTCTTGCCGCTGCTGACAGCAAAATAAGAATTGTCCACACCGTCAGATAGACCTGCCGCAAGCGGTTTTTCCTGCCCGGATGCAGTATCTGATTCCTTTTCTGCCTTTCCTCCCTGTGACTCATTTTCCCCCCGTGCTGCAGCAGATTCCTCCGGCACTTCCACAAAGAAGTTAAGATATGCCACACCGTCATCGTCCGGCACATCCGGCAGAATGTCGACAAACATCTGCTCCTTCTCCCATGCAGACAGCGGCACCTTATCCTCAATCTGTGCCCCTTCCAGTCCGATATCGTACATCGTGCTGATGATGATATCCTCTGCCTCTGCAATTGTCTTGATCGTGATTTTATTCCATTTCATATATTCTCTCCTGCTCTTTTTCCATACATGACTTATTTTGTAGTAGAACGCGGTCGCTTGATTTCCTGACTCGCAAAATTTAGCGAGAACGCCTGACTGTTGTATAGTATAGCATACTTACAGACAATTGCGTGACTTTTCTTTCGAATCATACACTGCCTCATGCATGCGCGGAAAAACCCCAACTGCCTGTTTGGCCGTTGGGGCTTAAACGTTTACTTAAACAATCCTTTTTTCTTCTTTTTATCAGAGCCGGTTCCCGTTTCCTTTGGGCTGTCTGATTCATTTTTCTTTTTCTCATCTGCGTATTTCTTAACCGCAGAGAGGGAATCTCCTGTCTCGGCATCAAACTTGCGCAGAAGCTCTTTTGCCTCATGACTGAGTTTATCGGGTACCTGTACCACAAGTGTCACGTAGTGATCGCCGCGCTGTTCTTTATTCCGTAAAGACGGAACACCCTTGCCGCGCAATCTGATACGGGTATCTGTCTGCGTACCTGCCTTGACATCATATACCACTCTGCCATCCACAGTATCAATGAGAATCTCACCGCCAAGCGCTGCAACCGCAAAAGAAATCGGTACCGTAGAGTAGATATTGTAATCCTGTCTCTGGAAAATCGGATGACGCTGTACCATAACCTCAACCAGAAGATCTCCTCTCGGTCCTCCGTTGACGCCCGGTTCTCCCTTTTCACGGATACGGATACTCTGTCCGTTATCAATACCTGCCGGAACGGATACCTGTATCTTTTTACGGTTGGAAATATAGCCGCTTCCATGACAATCCGGACATTTGTCCTTAATGATCTGCCCGCTGCCGCCGCAATCCGGACAAGTCTGTACATTTCGCACCGTTCCAAAGAAGGACTGCTGGGTAAATACCACCTGTCCTTTGCCACCGCATTTGGAACATGTCACCTTGCCGGTACCGGGCTTTGCACCGGTTCCATGACAGGTAGGACAGCTATCCTTGAGTGTCAGCTCAAGCTCCTTCTCTGCACCGAAGACCGCTTCCTCAAAGGTCACTCTCACGCTCGTTCTGACATTGGCTCCCTGCATAGGACCATTGCCGGCTCTTCTTCTGCCACCGCCACCGCCAAAAATATCGCCGAAAATGTCGCCAAAGATATCGCTAAAATCCGCGCTGTTAAAGTCAAAACCGCCGAAGCCGCCGCCACCGCCGCCCTGCTCAAAGGCAGCATGCCCAAACTGGTCATACTGACGTCTCTTCTCCGGATCACTTAAGATCGCATAGGCCTCAGAAGCTTCCTTAAATTTCTTTTCCGCCTCCGCATCGCCGGGATTCATATCGGGATGATATTTTTTTGCCAGCACTCTGTAGGCTTTTTTTAATGCGGCATCGTCCGCATTTTTATCCACGCCGAGCACTTCATAATAATCTCGTTTCTGTTCTGCCATTTTCTATGCCTCGTCTATCGTTATTCATTCTGTTTCCGTAACCACAGAAGTGACAAGACGCTGTCACCAGCCCTCTTGCCACATCTGTCTGTCAATCTCAACTTCAGATTTTAAACCTCTCTGTAATCTCCGTCAACTACATCATCGGCTGCGCCGCTGCTCTGCGTTCCCATATCAGGACCTGCCTGACCCATATCAGGACCTGCTCCTGCGGCACCTGCTGCAGCCTGTGCCTGCTCATACATCTTTGTGAAGAGCGTCTGTGCAGAGTTTGTCAGTTTCTCTTTCTTTTCCTTCAGCTGTGCTACCTGATCTGCGGAAAGCTCCTGATCCTTTGTGCTCTCAAGGAAGGACTTCAGATCATTTAAATCTGCCTGTACAGGTGCTTTTTCGCTGTCAGACAATTTGTCTCCAACCTCGCTCATAGCCTTCTCTGTCTGGAATACGAAGGAATCTGCTTCGTTTCTTGCATCAATGGCTTCTTTTCTTGCCTTATCCTGTGCTTCATACTCAGCAGCTTCCTTGACTGCCTTTTCAATATCCTCATCAGACATATTAGAGCCTGCTGTGATCGTAATGTGCTGTTCCTTACCTGTACCAAGATCCTTAGCGGATACATTTACGATACCGTTTGCATCGATATCAAATGTAACCTCGATCTGCGGGATTCCTCTCGGAGCCGGTGCGATACCGTCCAGACGGAACTGTCCGAGAGATTTGTTATCTCTTGCGAACTGTCTCTCGCCCTGTACGACATTGATATCCACTGCACTCTGGTTATCGGCAGCTGTAGAGAAGATCTGGCTCTTCTTGGTCGGGATTGTTGTATTTCTCTCTATCAGTCTGGTTGCAACGCCGCCCATTGTCTCAATGGAAAGAGAAAGCGGAGTAACATCCAGAAGAAGGATATCACCTGCACCTGCATCGCCTGCAAGCTTACCACCCTGTACGGAAGCACCCAGTGCAACGCATTCATCAGGGTTCAGTGATTTGTTAGGCTCGTGACCTGTCAGCTGTTTTACCTTATCCTGTACTGCCGGGATACGTGTAGAACCACCTACCAGAAGTACCTTTCCAAGATCTGCTGCGGTCAGACCGGCATCCTTTAACGCATTCTGAACAGGGATTGCTGTTCTCTCAACCAGATCATGTGTCAGCTCATCAAATTTTGCTCTTGTCAGGTTCATATCAAAGTGAAGCGGACCTGATGCATTCATGCTGATGAACGGCAGGTTGATGTTGGTTGTGGTAGCGGAAGAAAGTTCTTTCTTTGCCTTCTCTGCTGCTTCTTTTAATCTCTGCAGAGCCATTTTATCATTAGACAGATCCACGCCGTTTGCATTCTTAAACTCTGTAATCATCCAGTCAATGATCTTCTGGTCGAAGTCATCACCACCAAGATGTGTATCACCGTTTGTAGATAATACTTCGATGACACCGTCGCCGATTTCAATGATGGAAACATCGAATGTACCGCCACCAAGGTCATATACCATAATCTTCTGTTCTTTCTCATTGTCAAGACCATACGCAAGCGCTGCTGCTGTAGGCTCGTTGATGATACGCTTTACATCAAGACCGGCAATCTTACCGGCATCCTTTGTTGCCTGACGCTGTGCATCGTTGAAATATGCAGGAACTGTGATAACTGCCTCTGATACAGTCTCACCTAAGTAGCTCTCTGCATCTGCTTTCAATTTCTGCAGAATCATAGCGGATATCTGCTGTGGTGAATACTTCTTGCCGTCGATGGTACGACCGCGGTCTGTACCCATATCTCTCTTGATGGATGCAATCGTGTTATCTGCATTTGTGACTGCCTGACGCTTTGCAGGCTCACCGACAAGTCTTTCACCGTTCTTTGTGAAAGCAACGACTGAAGGTGTTGTTCTTGCGCCCTCAACGTTTGCAATAACGGTCGGCTTACCACCTTCCATAACTGCTACACAGCTGTTTGTTGTTCCAAGGTCGATACCAATAATTTTACTCATAATAGATTCCTCCTATTTCTGCTATCCATGTCTGCCATGGATTTTTGTTTCATTGATTTGTGTTTCTATAGAAAACTGCTCTTTGCGTTTGCCAAAGCAGCTTTTTACCTTATAAATGTTCTATCCTGACTATTGCTGCGCTTTCTACTGTACCACCGCAACCATGCTGTGACGGATTACGGTGTCTCTGTACATATAACCCTTCTGCAGCTCCTGTGCCACTGTGCCGGATTCATACTCCTCACTCTCCACCTGCATCACGGCATTGTGGAAATTCGGATTAAATTCACATCCGACTGCTTCGATTGGCTTGACACCCATATTTTCCAGTTCTGTCATCAGCTGCTTATAAATCATGTTCATGCCGTCCACAAAACCCTTTGCCGACTCATCTGCCGGAACAGCCATCAGACCTCTCTCAAAATTATCTACCACCGGAAGGATTTTTTCCAAAACACTTCTTGCTCCCATGTCATACATCTGACCCTTTTCTCTCTCACTTCTGGTGCGGAAATTCTCAAACTCAGCGAGCTGTCTCTTTACCTTATCCTCCAGTTCCTCGATGCGTTCCTTTGTCTTATCCTTTTCCTTCTTCCTGTCAGCCTTTTCTTTCTTTTTGGCTTCCTTTGCTGCTGCTCTCTCACTCTTTGCATCTGTGGGCTGTGCCGCAGCTTCATCTGCATCTTCCTCTTCTGTCACAGCTTCCCCAGCCTGCGGTGTCTCTTTCTCTGCCGCATCGTCACCTTCTGCTTCCTCAAAAGCTCCCTTTGCATCTGCAGGCTCCTGCTGCGCGGTGGCTGCTTCTCTGGCTTCCTCCTGCGCTTCTTTGATTGCTTTCTTTATGATATCTTCTTTTTCCTGTGCCATAGGAACGTTCCTCCTTTATTACGATTTCTCATACAGACTGTCAAGCTGACTCATCAGTCCCTTTAGGGAATCCACAACCTTTTCATAGTCCATACGCTTCGGTCCGATGATGCCGATAGTTCCCTTCATACCTTCACCAAGCTCATAGGTGGCAGTCACCATACTGCAATCCTTGATGGTGGAAACCGGCGATTCATCACCGATATATATCTGAATGCCTTTGCTGTCCGAATTGGAGAGTGTTTCCTGCACAAGGGAAGTCAGCATCTCCTTTTCCTCAAAGGTATTGATGATCTCACTCGCCTTTTCGTAATCCGCCAGCTCAGGATATTGAAAAATGTTCTTGGCGCCGGAGGTGTAAATCTCCAGATCCTCTTCTTCCGTAACTGACTTCGCCACAGCATCAATGACTTCACCGACAATATCGCCATACGCTCCGGCCTGCTGCTTAAGCGCTGTAATCATACCCAGATTGATCTGTGCTATGCTCAGTCCGTTCAGAGATGTATTCAGTAGAATATTCAGCTTCAAAAGTGTCTCATCATCAATGGGAGAAGCAATCTGCAGCATATTATTCTTAATAATGTTACCCTCAGTCACAATCACCGCTACCAGGTGACGCTCATCCACTCTGGAAAGCTGTATAAACTTGAGCTTATTGCCTCTGACCTGTGGTGCCGAGATCATCGCTGCATAATTGGTATTATCAGCAAGCACCTTGGCCGCCTGCTTCAGGAGATGATCCATCTTCTCTTCCTTCTGCAAAAGAAGCTCCTTCATCTCATTAACTTCTTTCTCTTTCTCCGCCATCATATCATCCACATAAAGGCGATACCCCTTATCGGAAGGAATACGCCCTGCCGAAGTATGCGGCTGTATGATAAGCCCCAGTTCCTCAAGGTCTGCCATTTCATTTCGGATCGTTGCAGAACTGAGATTCAGATCCGTATACTTGGAAATGGTACGGCTGCCGACAGGTTCACCCGTCTCGAGATAATTCTTGACGATTGCTTTGAGTATCTTCATTTTTCTTTCATCGATCACGCCGCTCACTTCCTTTCTGTTTGTTAGCACTCACTTGGTTTGAGTGCTAACATCTTCATGTATTAAGATATCACTCCACTTTTATATTGTCAACGATTTCTTTCATTAGAATTCTAAAAGAATTATAAAGTAAAAAACTGCCACAGAATCTGTGACAGTTTTACGCGCTTGGTCATTATTATGTAGATGGAACAGGATTAGATATCAAAGTTACCTGTTACTTCACCGTTGATTACGTAGTAAGCCTTGCTTTCTTCCGGCTTCACATATAACTCAACGCTCTTGAAGTCTGCTGCTTTCTTTCCTAAATCATATTTCCAGACATCCTTTGCGATGTTTACGAAATCTTCCATCTTGTACTCTTTTCCGGAGAACTGTACATGAACAACAGCGGAAGCAGCCTTCTTTGCTGCAGGTGCTTTTGCTTCTGCTTTCTTTGCAGGTGCCTTTGCCTCTGCCTTCTTTGCAGGTGCTTTCTTTGCAGTTTCCTTCTTAACAGTTTCTTTCTTAACAGTTTCTTTCTTAACAGTTTCTTTCTTTACAGCAGGTGCTTTTGCTTCAGTTTTCACTTCTGCCTTTACTTCTTTTGCAGCTGCTACTGGTTTTGCTGCCGGCTTTGCAGCAGCGATTGCTTTCTTTACGTCTGCCATTTTTCTTTCTCCCTTCACACAGTATGATTATACATTGTATGCATGGTTTTCAGTTGTTTTACGACAAACACTATAACGCAAAAAAAATGTGATGTCAAATTTTATCGCCCAAAAACCTTGAAAAATAGGCTTTTTCTCTATTTTAAACAAAAATGATCATGCTTTTGCAAAAAAATATATCAATAATATTGCACCCAGAACGATTCTGTAAATGCCAAATGGGACAAAATCATGTTTTTTGATATAACCCATGAGAAATTTTATCACCAAAACTGACACAACAAAAGCAACCACACAACCCACCAAAAGCAGCACAAGCTCCATTCCGGTGAAGCTCAGCCCCATCATCATGAATTTAACAAGCTTTAAAAGACTCGCACCGCACATGACCGGAACTGCCAGATAAAATGTAAATTCTGCCGCCACCGTGCGGGATACCCCAAGCATGAGTGCACCGATGATCGTAGCCCCCGATCTCGAGGTTCCCGGAAATACCGCAGCGATCAGCTGGAACACACCGATCCAGACAGCCAGCCGGACCGTAAGCTCGCTCACCTGTGTGATCACCGCAGGTCTGCCCTTTTTTTGCTTTTCTACTATAATAAATAAAACACCGAAAACAATCAGCGCCGTTGCCACGCACGGAAAATTGTACAAGTACGCATCAATCGTATCATCAAACAGGACACCCACGATTGCTGCCGGCACACAGGCAACCAGAATCTTGACCCACAAAAGCAGGATATCCTTTTTCCAGAACGGCTCCTCTTTCTTTGTCAGATTGATGGGAAATATCTGATTCCAAAACAAAAGTACAACCGCCAGAATGGCCCCGAGCTGAATCACCACCAAAAACAGATTCCAGAATTCCTCTCTGACATTCAGCTTTACAAATTCATCCAATATGATCATATGTCCCGTACTACTGATGGGAAGCCACTCAGTGATTCCCTCCACGATACCAAACAAAATTGCTTTTATGATCTCAAGCATTTCTTTTCCTCCTATTTTTCCAGATATGCAATCATTTCATCATAGCAGCGTTTCGCATCCTCATATCCTTCCTGATAGAGGCTGATCAATCGCACTTTGTCTTTTCCCACTCTGCCAACCTTAGAGACCTTCCGGGGTCTGATCACAAACACATTGCCACGCGCCTGTTCCTTTTCCAGAAATTGAACGGTCCGATTATAGCGGATATGTCGCACTGCCATGTCATGGATCAGATGCGGATAGTTATGATACCGGATTTTGACCAGTCCCAGCATCTCAAACGGCTTTCGCACATAGCCGACCTCCTTTGTCATGACCACCACGTTTTTGCGGTTTCCCTCCTTTAAGGAATGCATGATCGGAATGCAATCGGCAATGCCGCCATCCAGATATTTTCTGCCATCTATCTCTACCAGCTTTGAAACAAGCGGCATGGAAGAAGAAGCCTGCACTGCAATAATATCTTTATGCATGTCTTTCAGCTCATAGTACACAGCTCTTCCCGTCTCAACATCCGTCATCACCGCGACCGCTCTGCCGGGAAACTTCTTCGCCGTCTCATAATCATACGGGTTCAGTTCATTGGGAATCCGGTTATAACACATATCTGCATTGAAGATTTCCCCTGTTGTGAGAAAGCTATACAGGCCAAAATAATTTTTATCCTCCAGATGATCGATGATCGTATGCAGTGCTCTGGTCCTCTGCCCCGAGATATAACTACACAGATTACATGCCCCCATGGAAACACCATAGGAGTTTGCAAAAGTGATACCTTTTTCCATAAAATAATCCAGAACGCCGGCAGTATATACGCCTTTCATACCGCCGCCTTCCAGTACCAGTCCCGCCTCGTACATCATGCTGACAATCCTCTCTTTTTCTGCTTACGCGGATCTCTGCGAAACAATCCTATTTTATAGAGACAGATGTCCAATCTGCACAAATCCCCGCAGGACGCTCGCGCTCCGATGAATTGCAGCGGTACTAAGCTCGAAAATACCTCGCTAAGTACCGGCAAGTCAAACGGCCTGCTTGGGATTCATGCAACTTGTACATCTGCGTCCACATTTTCATATTTCGCGGATATCCGCTCAAATTTAACGATAGCTCTCTGCCAGCTTCCTAAATGCCTCAAGCGAACGTTTTACCTTCTCGGTCGGCACGCAATAGGAAATGCGGAAGAAGCCCGGACAACCGAAGCTGTCACCGGGTACCAGCACAAGATTATACTTTAGTGCCTTCTGGCAGAATGCCTTGGCATCCTCCTCAAGTGCCTTCGGGAACATATAGAAGGTACCGCCCGGCTTCACAATTTCAAAACCAAGCTTTGTCAGCTCTTCATATAAAATGTTACAGTTTTCCTCATATACGGAAAGCTCAGAAGTCTTCCCCTGCATCTGTGCTACTGTGAGCTGAATCAGAGATGCGGGGCAATTGTGTCCGATGCCTCTGGAAATCTGCGTGCACATATGCACGATCAGCTCAGCATCCTTACACGCGGGACTTACTGCCACATAACCGATACGCTCTCCCGGGAAGGAGAGTGATTTGCTGTAGGAATAGCACATGATCGTATTGTCATACAGTTTGGAAATACATGGTGCATCTACTCCTGCAAACACGATCTCGCGATAGGGTTCATCTGAAATGATGTAGATATCATGTCCGTATTTTTCCTGTGCGCTCTTTAAAACATCTGCCAGACGTTTGATCGTCTCTGTGGAATAGACAATACCGGACGGATTGTTCGGAGAGTTGATCAGGATTGCCGCTGTCTTTTCATTCAACTCCTGCTCAAATGCTTCAAAGTTGATCTGGAAGCTCTCGGTATCAGCCGGTACCACCTTTAAAACAGCTCCTGTCGTCTCCACATAAGGTCTGTATTCCGGGAAGAAAGGTGCAAAAGTGATGATTTCCTCCCCCGGGCAGACAACTGCGCGGAAGGCATGTGCCAGCGCACCTGCAGCTCCGCTTGCCATAAAAATATGATTGTAGTTATATGGCATATCATAGGTTTTTGCCAGATAAGCGGCAATCTCTTTTCTGACGGAGAGGATGCCGTGTCCCTCGCTGTACCCGTGCAGGGAAAGCGGATCCGATTCATCGATGATCTTTTTCATGACTGTGTTGATCTCCTGCGGTGCCGGAACACTGGGATTTCCCAGGCTGTAATCGAATACATTGTCATATCCGATCTCCTCTCCCATTTTGTGTGCCGCCGCACTCATCTCTCTGATGACGGACTTTTGTCCGAGCATGTCCTTGAACTTTTGTGAAATCATTTACTTTTCCTCCTACTTTTCCTATATATTCCTTGTTTATAAAATTTGTTTCCGGCAAAACAACGATTTGTTGTCTTCCTTCTTGACAGAAATACACCCCACCCTGAGCATGCTACCCGGGATAGATGTTCTCCCCTTCTAAGTAACTACCTGGGATAAACACTCTCCCCTTCAAAGTATCTGCGGATATCCGCAATCAGCTGCTGCGTCCGAATTCTTACACCCGCATCCGTCAGATGGGAATGTGAATCATAAAAATATGATGTATCATACATGTAATCCCTGAAATCAGAGATCACACTGCAGGAAAGCGCCCTGCTCATCTCAACGCCCATCTCATAATATTCCTCAGGCGTCGGTGCGTTTTCATATGCCGCAATCGGATAAGCCGCGATGACCATATCCGCCCCCTGCGCTTTCAGCTTGTCGCATAGCGCATTCAGCCGCGCAGCACTTTCCGCATTGATATGATTGATCGTCACAGGTGAAAAATCAATATCCTCACCCTGCCGGGGCCTTGGATAATAATTATCTCCATATGCATTGAATGCACTCCTGCGGTAAGCATCATTTGTCTCCTGATTTCCGGTTCCCGTCCGCCACATCACAAGACAATCCCGCAGATATGTGGGATATGCCTTTATCATCCCCGGCCAGTCTTTCAGTCTGATAAAAGAATAGAGCTCCGGGTGGTTCTCTATCGTAATCCATGCCAGCTTCTGATTCTTGATCACATCCGCATCATCATAATTGGTATGGCAGATGATATACAGATCGCCCTCATCCACATTCAAAAGAGCCGCCTGCTCATTGAACGCATTGCCTACACCACCGTGCACACCCATGTTGATGACCGGCATGCCAAACGCCTCCTCGATCAGCGACGAGTCAATCCCGAATGCGAGATTGGAATTGCCGATCAGCACAATCTTTGGCCCTTTCGTCTGTTTCAAAAGTCGTACCTTATCCTGCGTTGCCGCCTGATAATTGCCCTCATACTGCGGCATGACCACAAAAAAGCAAAAGCAAAAAAGCACTAACAGGAGTATGCCGCATTTGAGAAAGAAAGTCATTTTTTTCTTCATAACCATCCGCATGCCCCTTCCTAAAACTGAAAATAGATAAATGCCGTCTGGGCATATTCATACCCATACACACCGAAACACATAATGGTAAGCAATAGAAACGCATAAACCAGGTAGCGGAAAAGTGCTCCCTGCCTCAAAATTTCATCAAGCATGCTTCTGCCATCTGCCAGCATCTTATCAAAAACAGCAAGTGCCAGCATCGCAAGCACGAGGACAACTGCCGTTGTCACATCCAGCGGGAAGTGCTCCAAAAATCCGAAAAACAATCCATTCAGTCCGGGATTCGCCTTCATCTGTCTCAACATACCGACAGCCGTATCCATATCCTTCGCGCAAAAGAAAAGCCATGAGAAATCCACCAGCGCAAACGTATAAAGCCAGGCAAAAAAACGGTAGGACAGTCTCCTTTTATCCACATGCAGGCTTACAAAAAGCTTTTCCCGAAGCGGCTTTGTAAGCTCCTCCAAAACCATATACAGACCATTTAATCCGCCCCAGACCACAAAACTCCAGTCTGCGCCATGCCACAGCCCGCTGACCAGAAAGACAATCATCACGTTCAGATATTTGCGCACCTTCCCTCTGCGGTTTCCACCGAGCGGAATATACAGATAATCCGTAAACCAGGTCGTCAGAGAGATGTGCCATCGTTTCCAGAATGCATGTACGCTCCCAGCCGTATACGGTGCCTTAAAATTATCCATCAGCGCAAAGCCAAGCACCTTGGCGCTGCCAATCGCCAGATAAGAGTATCCGCCGAAATCACAATAAATCTGAAAGGCAAACAAAATGGTGGCAAAAACAATCTCCACCCCGGTAAACTGCAGATAATCCTCATAGACTGCCTGTACCAAAACAGACAGATTATCGGCAATGACAACCTTCATAAAAAGTCCCCATGCCATCATGAGGAGTCCTTTTCTGACACGTTCTACCTCAAAAGTATGCTTCTGCCCAAACTGCTTAAGGAGATTGCGCGAACGCTCGATAGGTCCTGCCACAAGCTGCGGAAAAAAGGATACAAACAGCGCATATTTGAAAAAATTCTTCTCCGCCCTCGTCTGTCCGCGATAGACATCCATGGTATAACCAAGTGCCTGAAAAATATAAAATGAAATGCCGACCGGCAGCACAAAATCAAAACGCCTGATACCGGTATCCATTCCAAACACACCAAGCACAGCACTCATATTGTCGAAAAAGAAATCCGCATACTTAAATACAAACAGAATGCCCAGATTCAGCAAAAAACTCACAAAAAGCACAAGCTTCCTTCCGGCTGTGCGTTTTTGCTCCCGCATCCGGTCTAAGAACACCCCACACAGATAGGTCACCAGCGTGGAGCCAAAGAGCAATGCCGCATACCGCACATTCCAATTCATATAGAAGTAATAGCTTGCGATCAGAAGCCAGAAATTGCGCAGCTTTTGCGGAAGCAGAAAATAAAGCATCACAACTATTGGAAAAAATATCAGATAATCAACTGAATTAAAGATCACAACAAAACTCCCACCCTACTGCGAAAAATCATTTTTCCCCATTATACTTCCATTCAGAACGTTTGGCAAATTTTTGTTCATTATTGATAGATTCGCAAAAAAAGTGTGGGCATAATCACTCTAGGTTTTTCTATGAAATGATGATATGATAGGTATGTTTACAAGCTTGTAACATCGTGAAGAACTGTATCCGCAGTTTTTCCGTATTGTTATTCTTTCACCTGAAGCACCGGCAGCCATATGACTGCCGGTGCTTTATATTTATAATAGTAGCATTCGTAAAGCGCGAAGCGCGGCGTCTGCGAAGCAGACGGAATTACGAATTATAATAACTTCTTCTTACGCAGAACCACATAGACCAGAATACAGATACATAGAATCACGCCGCAAATAATATAGAAACCGTAAGGAGTATTTGCAAGCGGCATCCATTTTCCGCTGACATTCATGCCGTAAATTCCCGAAATGATTGTCGGAATAGCCATCACAAGCGTGATGGAAGCAAGCAGCTTCATGACATTGTTCAACCGGTTGTTGATCATCGTCGATACCAGATCCCTTGCACCATGCATAATGTCACGATAGATATTTGTCATCTCGATTGCCTGCTTATTCTCGATGATGACATCCTCCAGAAGCTCCTTATCCTCCGGATACTGCTTGATTCTCTCGTAGCGTGTCAGACGCTCTAAAACGATCCGGTTTGCACTTAAGGAAGTTGCAAAGTAGACAAGGTTGCTTTCAAGCTCATGCAGATGGATCAGGTCAGTGTCCTCTGTGTCATCCATACTGACTCTCTGCTCAATCTCACTGCGCCTCTTATCAATGACACGCAGATATGCCTGATACAGATTTGTCGTCCGCAGCAAAATCTGGTAGACAAAACGCATCTTTTTCTTGGTGGAAAAACCGCGCATCAGATTATTGGAAAAATGCGTCAGAATGGGGGTCTCCACGCCGCATACCGTGATAATGGCATGCTTCACCAGTATGATACCCAAAGGAATCGTTGTGTACGCATTCTGGTTGTTACGCACCTCAGTCGACGGAATATCCACCAAAATCAATGTGTAACCGTCCTCCAGCTGTACACGGGAACTCTCCTCATCGTCGAGAGCGGCCTTCATATCGTCCACATCAATCCCATACTGCTTGGCAGTCTCCACAATCTCATTCATATCGGGGGCGACCAGACTGACCCATATATCCTGTTCAAAATCGTCAAGCTTTGATAAAACGCCGTCTTCTGTCTTATAAATCTGTCTCATTCTTTCGCCCCTTTCCGGTTTTTTCGTATGCAAAATTTCACATAAAATAAGCAGATTCATCATGTTTTCATGTAAGAAACTGCTCATCTTTGCGCAGGCTGCTCCGTCGCACACCCACAGTATGATAGTACAACTTTTTAGAGAAGTGCGCAACCCAAATTCTAGAACTGCCTTAACATTCGGATTGCCCTTTCATATTCCCGCTTCGTTTTACACTTGCGGATTTCCTTAAGCTGCTTTGCAATCTGTCTGTCGACCTGATCTGTTTCCCCGGACAAACCGCCTGCCTCATCTTCTCGCACACAATTCTCCCGGATTCCCACCTGAAGATAAGAGAGCAATTCCTTCATCTTAAACAGCACGTTCGTATCTCCTTGCATCTGCTCGCAATATCCCGCATAAACGGCATCGTGAAAGCGCCATAGCATTTGTCTGTCCGAAAAACCGGGGTGCATCAAAAAGCCTCTGCCGATCATGACAGTCTCCTGCTGCGGAAAGTCTGCCGCAAACTGTGTAAGTGCATTTTTATCAAATAAATCTCCGTTGTAAATCACAGGGCAGCAACTCTTTGACAGCGCACGCTCAAAACACTCTGTATGCGGTTTTCCCTCATAGTACTCCGTCTGCAGACGCGGATGTACGATCAGCTCCGATACCGGAAACTTCTCATAAAGTGCAAGGAGCCTGTCCCATTCTTCCGGTTCATACATGCCGATCCTCGTCTTTATGGAAATACAAATTCCGTTCTTTTCTCCGTAAGTATAGATTCCGTCCAGAAACTCCTCCAAAAGCTTCGGATATGCCAGAAGTCCCGCTCCCTTTTTCTTGGTCACCACAGTTTTGGAAGGACAACCCAGATTCAAATTGATCTCATCGTACCCATAGGCACAGATTCTCTCCGCCGTCTGCACGAAGGCATCCACATCATTTGCAAGAAGCTGTGGCACCAGATGAATGCCAGTGTTATTCTCCGGGCTCAGATCTCTGATTTCTTTATTGGAAAGTGCCTTCCGGCTGCTTGCCGTGATAAAAGGCGCAAAATATTTCCGAATACTCCCGGGAAAACAGGCCTCATATGCATTTCTGCAGACAAAGCCTGTGATTCCCTCCATCGGTGCAAAATAAATCTGCATCGCTTTTCTCCTTCCACTTCACCTTCTGCTTAAGAAACTGCCATACCGGCAGCTTACCGGTCAGACATCAATACATCCGGTAACACCTCTCACATAATGAGAAAGCACTGCCAAGCGGAAGCACCTTTCGGCAATACCGACATCGTTTCAGGTAGCTCTTCTTATTCTTGCGAAGCTCTGACAAAATCGTCTCCTCTGTCTCAATCCGCTCTCTGCGGAGACGTTCTTCATCCATGACTTTCCCCATACGAGAGGAAAAAAGATTGTACAAATCCAGCATCTTGTAATATGTTTCTGCCCGTTCGAGCCCCGTCTGTCCATGCACAAGCTCCCATTCCGGAAATCTGACAGAAGGTCCCGCGGTATACGTACGGCAATATTCCTTCCAAAGATCCATACACTGCGTACTCTTGAGATCCACGTCACAGGAAATCAGTCCAAACAGCGTCTGCTTATCCTCAAATCCGTCAATTTCCTCTTTGATCGGCAAAAGCGCTTTGTACTTGGTGATATAATCGCCGATATCGATCTTGCGGTACACATCCATAGAAGGCTTTATCTGATACCACTGCGTCAGAATCGTATCAATTGGCTGATCAATCTCCAACAAAATCTGTGGAAATCCGATGCGCGCATACTCAATGCTGTGGTTCATCTGATAGGACTCCTTCAGATGCGCAAGTGCCGCCTCACTTGTCGCCGTTACAAAGCCCTGATCATACATGCCGCGCCTTCCGGCACGTCCTGCGATCTGCCTAACTTCAAACTCATTTAAGAAACGTTTGACCTGCCCGTCAAACTTCATATTTTCCATAAAGACAATGCGCCTGATGGGAAGATTGACACCCAGCCCGATCGCATCTGTGGCAACGACCACCTCTGTCTCCCCTGCGAGAAACATTTCAAACTGCTTCTTGCGGATCTGCGGCGGCAGACTGCCATAGATCACACTGACGCTGATATCCTTCATCTCAAGACGCGCCGCCACATCGAGAACGGCACGCTTGGAAAACAGTACCAGCGCATCCCCTTTCTGTACATCCGTCTCAATATCAAAGGGCGTCTCCTCAAAGATCAGTTCCGTGTTGCGCTGATGACGGACAATCTCATACTCTGCATCACAGTTGTCCAATATGGTACAGATAATCTTTTCCGCCTCCGGTGCCAGACAGACATGGATCTCCTTTGCCTTGATACCCATGACAAGACGCGACCAGACATGTCCGCGGAAAGGATCTGCTATCATCTGAGCCTCGTCAATGACTGCCACGTCATAGACCTGCCGAAGATCCACCATCTCCACCGTTGAGGAGGTCACTCTGGCATCCGGGTCCACGACCTGCTCCTCTCCGGTCACCATGGAAACAGGAACACCCGCCGCAAAAAGCTTGTCATAAATCTCCAGCGCCAGCAGACGTAAGGGACCTGCATATACCCCGTTTTGCGCCTGCTTCAGCCGCTCGATAGACTCATAGGTCTTTCCGCTGTTCGTCCCGCCAATGTGCAGGATGAAATGCCTGTCCATTGCCATTGCCTCGGTATATTCCATCTCTGCATCTGTCTGCACCATGGAGAGAATTGTCTTGCGGAGCTTTTTGCCTTCCTCCTTTGCAAAATCCTGATACAGGTTGCGGATAGTCAGGGTTGCCAGATTTTTCTCCTTGTGTTTCAGAAGATACTGCGCAAAATTGCCGGCCTGATCACTCTGCATGATAAAAGACAGGTCAAGACTGATAATGGTATCGCGCATGGAAAGCGTACGGGTATACCAGAGAGCCGCACGCTTATCGTATTTATGCTTTGTCTCTTTTGCCGCTTCCGGATCGCGAATCCCCTTGTAAAAATGAAGGAGATATGCACAATCCTTCTTCAGTCCTCCGGCAAGAATTTTATCCTTCTCCTTTGCAGACAGCACCGCCGTGCGCAGGTTCGTGTATCGCCCCTCCGCCTGTCTGACCGTTCGCAATTTTTCACTCTTTGTTGCATCAAAATCCGACACATATCTGCTCCGGAGCTGATCCAGCATATCCTTTGTAAGCTGCATAGTATTCCTCATCATTTTCTGATATAACGGCCGCAGAATAACCCGGCCGGCATGGGTGCCGGCTGCTTCAGAACCATTATATCGACATTTTCAGGCTCTCACAAAGCCTGCACTCCTATTTTTCCCAATATCAGCCGGATTGTCAAGGGAAATGTGGGTGCGCAACACTCTGTTCTTTGCAAACATGGATTTTCGTGAAATGTATCAGACAAAAACTATAGATATATGTGAGATAACCGCTTACACAATAAGCAATTCAGTTACTGCTATTCTTTCTTGCAGTAATCAGTCCCGATACTGTTGCCATTGTTCTTAAGATACAGGTAGAAAACGAATTAAACCGGGAAGAACATTCTCTCCTACCTGTGCCGAATCTTTGACCAGCTTGTCAAAGAGATTAAAGCGGTCTTTAAAACGCTTTACTTCTACTAAAGTTCTAATTGGTTTTCTGTTTCATTATCTCAGCATAAATTGGCTTAATCACTGCAATATCTTCTTCCAACATTGCAAATAAAATTGGAGATATTCATAAAATACTCTGATTGCAAAAAATCCATTCTCTCATTCTCCTTCCAGTCTCTTCTCTTTTCATTATACAACGCAACGAAGTACGATGTCTCTGTAATTATTTGTTTTGTAACATCTCATTTTGTACCTGCTCAATCAGTCCCTCGTCACACATAACAATTTCGCCGATCTGCTCATATGTATTACCCTTGCGTAACAGATTTCTGATCAATTTCTTTTTATATTCTAAGATGCCACTGTCATAACCACTCCCATAACCACAGTCATAACCTTCCCTAAATAAAGTCTTCATATGCTTCTTTTCATTATACTCTGTCAGTACCACGGCACACACCTCCGCTTTCTGTCTGATCAATATATCCAAAAGGATCCCTTCTTCTATCCCTCGCTCCACGGCGGCATAGGTCGCCTTTTTCAGATCCTTTTCGTTTTCCTTGCACTCATTTAATATCTGGATAAACCGGGAATACTCTGCCAGCCTGCTGCATTTCTCCATCAGCTTCGGATTATGCCAAAAACAAAAATGCTTTTCGTTTAGTATAGCACCATCATAGCGCAAGCACAACTTTTATTTTTCTATTGACATATTTTATTGTTATCAGTATA
>CAMFDJ010000016.1 GCA_945949085.1 uncultured Lachnospiraceae bacterium
TTATCACAAAGTGGTGTTCTCTTTTCATTTAATCCGAATAAAATTTTACGCTAGCAAATTCATACATTTCATGCCGGGACAATCTCAAAACGGCACAATACAGAACGAAATAAGCAGGAGGGAGAAACAAAATGAAGGACAAATACAAACCATATCTTGTGGGAATCATCATAACAGAGGCAGTGGGTGCCCTTTCCGGATGGCTCATCCGGGATGGTGTAAAAGCCTATCAGGCATTGCCAAAGCCAATGCTCACACCACCGCAGATTGTGTTTCCGATCGTTTGGGGGATTTTGTATCTGCTGATGGGAATCGGTATCGGTCGGATCTGGAAAACGGGTAGATCCGAGCAGCGTACATGGTGTATCGGCATTTTTGCCATGCAGCTGTTCTTCAACTTCTGGTGGAGCATCATATTTTTCAATCTGCAGGCATTCGGATTTGCTTTTTCATGGCTGCTTGCCTTATGGGTATTGATTGTTTCCATGATTCTGAATTTCAATCAGCTCGATACGAAAGCGGGGAGACTTCAGCTTCCCTATCTGTTGTGGGTGAGTTTTGCGGCCTATCTGAATTATGGGACATGGATGCTGAATAAATAGCCGCAATGAGCGGCAGATACATTTCTTGACAAATTCTGCCGATATGGTACGCTTGTTAGGAGCGAAAAATCTTGTGACAGGCGCGTGTGTGCCCTTGTCGGAAAGATGGCAAAAAGAGCACAAAAGAATACAAAAGAGAGGTTACATGTATGGGGGAACAAAAGAAGACAACAATGAGAAACAAAAGGGAAGGCAGATATGGGAAAGTACTTTGCAGTGTGCTTTTTCTCTCACTGTTATTCCTGCTGGCACAGCAGACAGGCGTTCTGGCCTCTGACGGAGCTGAGAATACGTCAAATATGTACGCAACCTTCTGGGCACTGGTACCGTCCATTGTAGCGATCACACTGGCGCTGATTACGAAGGAGGTATACAGCTCCCTGTTTGTCGGCATTGTGGTCGGTGCGTTATTTTACACTAATTTTAATCCGGAACAGACAGTGCTGCACATTTTAAACGGCGGTATTATTAGTGTCCTGTCTGATACTTACAATGTCGGTATTCTGATCTTCCTTGTGATACTGGGAACGATGGTCAGTCTGATGAATAAGGCGGGCGGTTCACAGGCATTCGGACGATGGGCGCAGGATCACATCAAGACAAAGGTGGGCGCACAGCTTGCCTGTGTTCTCTTAGGCGTTATGATCTTTATTGATGATTATTTCAATTGCCTGACAGTCGGCAGTGTGATGCGTCCCGTGACGGACAAGCACAATATTTCAAGGGCTAAGCTGGCTTATCTGATTGATGCGACGGCAGCACCTGTGTGCATCATTGCACCGATTTCTTCCTGGGCAGCGGCAGTCAGCGGCTTTGTGGAAGGAGAAGACGGACTGGCACTTTTTATTAAGGCAATTCCGTATAACTTTTATGCCATCCTGACACTTGTCATGATGGTAGGTATGATTGTAGCAAAGATTGAATTCGGATCGATGGCAAAACATGAAAAGAATGCGCAAAACGGAGATCTGTTCACCTCCGGCAGCAGAGCCGGGGCATATGTCACGGATGCAGAGCAGAAAAAGGGCAAGGTGATCGATCTTCTGATTCCCATTGTCTGCCTGATCATTTGCTGCGTGATCGGTATGATCTATACAGGCGGTTTCTTTGAAGGTACCGATTTTGTAACAGCTTTTTCACAGTCTGATGCATCTGTGGGACTGGCACTGGGCAGCTTTTTCGGTCTGATCATTACGATTATTTTATATCTCTGCCGCCGCGTTCTTTCCTTTAAGGATTGTATGGCATGTCTGCCGGAGGGCTTCCAGGCGATGGTGCCCGCAATTTTGATCCTGACCTTTGCATGGTCATTAAAGGCAATGACAGACGGACTTGGCGCAAAAGAGTTTGTCGCATTCCAGATGAAGCAGGTCGCAGGCGGATTTGTCAATTTACTGCCGGCTATCATATTCCTGGTGGGATGCTTTTTGGCATTTGCGACCGGTACCTCCTGGGGTACATTTGGTATCTTGATTCCGATCGTCGTATTTGTGTTTGGCAGTGATCCGGCAAGACACGAGCTGATGATCATTTCCATCTCTGCCTGTATGGCAGGCGCTGTCTGCGGAGATCATTGTTCTCCGATTTCCGACACGACGATCATGGCAAGTGCCGGGGCGCAGAGCGACCATGTCAACCATGTTTCCACACAGCTTCCCTATGCCATCGTGGCAGCGGGCGTATCGTTTGTCTCCTACCTGATTGCAGGCTTTGTGCAGTCGGCATGGATTGCACTGCCGATTGCCATTATGCTGATGGCAGGCGTGCTCGTCCTGATCAAATGCGTGATGCCGAAGGAAGCAAAATAGGATATCTCATAAATGACAACATAAGGAGTGAGCAGAATGAATATGAATCCGGGAGTCATCATGAAATTGATGCAGGCAAAAAACCAGTTTTCAGCTAACCATCCCAAATTTACAACCTTCCTGGGACATGTTTTCCAAAGTGGGATCGAAGAGGGAACAATCATCGAGATTTCCGTGCAAAAGCCGGGTGTGGAAAAGATTACATCCAATATCAAAGTGCAACAGTCGGATCTGGATCTCTTTCATACGATCATGGAGCTTGGGAGGCAGTAAGCGCGGTGCAGGAAGCGTGACATAGGGAATGTTACACAGAAAGTAGAGCGCGGTAAGGAACGGCTATGGCAGAAAAGAAACTGAGCGAGGAAAAAAGAAGAGAGATGGAGCATCTGGCAGACGACCTTTTGCGGCTTGCCAGAGATACTATCACGGTGCGATTCCGATTTTTTGACGCAGCGCTCCACCGACTGAAGATCGATTACTGGCATGGACTAAAGGGCGTCTGCCTGCGAGGTGACGTTCTGTCGATCGATCCGTCCTTTTTGCTCAAGGAATATGTCAGCGAACCGGGCGTGGCAGTCAGAGTCTATCTGCATGTCCTTTTGCATATGATCTTTTTCCATCCCTTCCAGTCGGATAAGACAAACGAAAAGTTCTGGAATCTGGCGACGGATCTGGCAGTGGAAAATATCATTCTGGATATGCGTTTTGCGCCGGCCGCTTTGTCGCGGGACGGTCTGCAGAGAGACAAGCTTCATGTGCTGCAAAAGCGTGTGCCGCAGCTGACTGCGGAAAAAATATACCGGGAATTTTTGATCAATGATATTTCCGAAGAACTGGAAAAGGAATATGTGCGCCTGTTTACCATTGACTATCACAGTTATTGGCATGGCGGCGGGGAGCGCGACGAGGTGCTCATCGACGAGGAGGACTGGAAAAAGATCACGCGCAGGATCCGGACGGAGCTGAAGGCATTTTCGCGTGGCAGATCTTCTTCGGATGCCTTTGAGAAGAATGTGGAGGAGGCGATGCGCGTCCGCTACAATTACCGGGAGATTCTGGAAAAATTCATGGTCAGAGAAGAAGAAATGACGGTCAATGACGATGAGTTTGACTATATCTATTACACCTACGGACTCTCTCTGTACGGAAATCTCCCTCTGGTGGAGCCGCTGGAGTATAAGGAGAACCAAAAGATCCGGGATTTTGTGATCGCACTGGATACCTCGGCCTCCTGTCAGGGAGAGACCATCAAAAAATTCATCCGGCTGACCTATCAGATCCTGAAACAGTCGGAGAGCTTTTTCCGCAAGGTGAACATTCATATCATCCAGTGCGACAATCAGGTGCAGACGGATACGAAGATCACCTGTGACAGTGATTTTGAGGAATTTATGAAAAACGGTAAGATCAGGGGATTTGGTGATACGGACTTTGCACCGGTCTTCACCTATGTGGATGCCCTGAAAAAGAAAGGCGAATTTACAAACCTGAAGGGGCTGATCTACTTCACGGACGGCTACGGGTTTTATCCGCCGAAAATGCCGAAATATGATGTGATTTTTGCGTTTTTGAATGAGGACGAGAAAAGACCGCCCGTGCCCGGCTGGGCAATTCAGGTGGTGATGGAGGATGAACTGTATGAATATCAATGAGGCAAAGACCTATATCAAAAATTCAGTCAGCATTTATCTGAAGAAGGATGAATTTGGGGATTACCGGATTCCCGTGGTGCGTCAGCGTCCTATTTTCCTTCTCGGTGCACCCGGCATCGGAAAGACTGCCATAATGGAACAGATTGCGCAGGAACTGGGGATTGCCCTTGTCTCCTATTCCATGACGCATCACACCAGACAGTCCGCGCTCGGTCTTCCATTCATCCGGCAGAAGCAGTACGGCGGTATGCAGGTGGATGTGTCGGAGTATACGATGAGCGAGATCATCGCTTCCGTCTATGAGACCATGGAGCAGAGCGGTGTGCATGAGGGTATTCTGTTTCTGGATGAGATCAACTGCGTGTCCGAGACACTTGCACCCTCCATGCTGCAGTTTTTGCAGTATAAAGTCTTTGGCAAGCATAAAGTGCCGGAGGGGTGGGTCATTGTGACTGCGGGCAATCCGCCGGAGTATAACAAATCCGTCCGCGAGTTTGATGTGGTGACAATGGACAGGCTGAAGGTACTTTCTGTCGAGGCTGATTATGAGACCTGGAAAAAATATGCAGTAGAGAGGGGCGTGCACAGCGCAATTCTGAATTTTCTGGATCTGAAAAAAGAATTTTTTTATCATATGGAGACAACGGCAGCAGGCAGATCCTATGTGACGGCGCGCGGCTGGGAGGATCTGTCCCAGATCATACAGATGTATGAGGAGGAAGGGCTTAAGGTCGACGAAAACCTGGTGGAGCAGTATTTGCGCAGCGATACCATAGTCAAAGAATTCTGTGCGTATTATGACCTGTACAACAAATATAAAAACGATTATCATGTTGCGGAAATTCTGGCAGGAAACATCAGCGAGACTGCCGTGGAGAAGGCGCAGAAGGCTCCTTTCGACGAGAGACTGTCACTTCTGGGACTGCTCTTAGATGAAGTGCAGAACCGTATGCAGGACGTGGTCACGACAGGGGATTACCTGTCAGCGCTGGTTGCCCTTTTGCGTGAAGTAAAAGAGAGTGCTTCTGTGATGGAGGCGCTTGGCAGCAAGACAGAAGCGCTGCAGGAGCAGATGCAGAAGAAGGAGCGGGCAAATGCACTCTCCAGAGATGAAAAGCTCCTTTTCAAGCGGCAGATCCGCTTCCTGACAGAGACGAAAAAAGAGCTTCTGCTGCGCGGCGAAAAAGACGGCGCGCCGGCATTTGCGCACGTGAAGGAGCAGCTTGACGGACAGGTGGCTGCGATGAAACAGGAGCAGAGCGAGGTGTCTGATATGCTGCACCATCTGTTTGTTTTTGCGGATAAAGCATTTGCGCAGGGCAATGAAATGCTCATTTTGGTGACAGAGCTGACAGTCAATGACTACAGCGCACGGTATATCAACCTGTTCGGCTGTGAAGATTACCATAAATTTAACCGGGTTCTGATGCTTTCTGAGCGCCAGAACGAGATGAAGGAAACGATTTTGAAGCTGGATTTGGAGTAAAAACATGGCAATGGGAGAAAAGGACATCCGTATCGGGGATGCCATCATTTCATACAGGGCAGAGGAAGACGGCATTGTACTGACCGGAGCTAGGCGGGCAAACGGCATTCTGGAAATACCGGATGTGATAGACGGCAAGCCTGTCATAGGGATTGCCAAGAAGGCATTTGTCGGTCTGACCGGTTTGCGGCAGGTGATTTTGCCCGCTTCGTGCCGGTATGTGGAGGAATGGGGCTTTGCCCAGTGCACGGGCCTCGAACTGTTCACAGCGCATAACAGCAGACTGCAGCTTGGAAAGGGCGTTTTTAATCTCTGTGAGAATCTGCAAAATATCTGTATCGGAACGGAAGAAAAAAACGATCTGTCGATTCTGCTCGCTACACTTGCCTGCCGGATGGAGGCGGAATACCTGCTGACAGACGAGGGTCGCGGCAGCAGGGAGTGGTATGACAAATGGGACAAAAAGCTGGCGGGCTTTCTTGCGGAGTCTGATGAGGACGGCTATATGAAGCTGGCGCTCTGCGGCGAGGAGGACATTATGCTCAACATGTCCCAGTTTATGGAAAAGAAGCGCAAAGAGAAATGCGACCTGTGTCTGATCCGCCTTAAGCACAGGTCGCACTTGTCGCAGGAAATGAGAGACTGTTTTGTCTCGTATCTGAAGAATCTGACGAAGGGACAGCCCACGGAAGAAGCATGGCTGGCGCTCTTTGAAGACTTTGACGGCGATGTCTCCTACTATGAGGTATTTGCCAAGGTGGGATGTGTCACGGCGGATAATCTGGATGCCATCCTCTTAGACATGGGACAGGAGTTTGCGCAGGCCAAGGCATTTCTGCTCAAATACAAGGAAGCGCATTTTGAGAAGGTGGATGTGTTTGCGCAGTTTGCGCTGTGAGAGGCTATGGAACAGTAGGATAACATGTGGCCTGTCAGGGATTTATGAAACGTGTACATTGCTATCTGACTTACGGCATGCTTCGTAAATATAATAGAGAGTACAAGAGGAGGAAATGCGGACTATGGAGTTGGAAAAAGAAGCACAAACGGAAAAACCGCCGAAGCTGCTTCGCAGGGACGGCGTCTATTATATCGAATATGAGAATGACAAGATTCAGATCGAAGCGTGGGAGGCGCAGGCAATCCTTGCCGACCATTCGCTGGTCTATGATGTGATCGTTTCCTACAGACGAAAATTTCAGTTTAACACATCACAGGACAGTATCGACTTTGTATAGCGAGGAAGGAAACCAAGCGGCCGCGAAGCGGCCATTTGGTTTCACCCGAGCGTATACGAATAATTCGTAGAGGTGCAAAGCACCGGCTGGCGCGAAGCGACAGGAATTATGAGTGTAGCAGGAAGGAAACTTGAATAATAATCAAAGAAAGCTGGTAAAAGAAATGAAAATTTGTTTTTATGCACTGAGAGAGTATGACGAGCTGCAGTTCTGTGAGCAGTTCAGTAAGGAGATGGGCATTGACTTTGTATGGACGGCAGACTATCCCACATTTGAAAATGTGAGCCTTGCAGACGGATGTGATGCGGCGAGCATGCCGCCCTGCTATATGGCGGCCGACATGATAGAAGCTTTCCATAAGGTGGGGGTGAAATACATAGCCTGCCGTTCCATCGGTTATGACCATGTGGATATTGCGAAAGCCCATGAACTGGGTATGCGCGTGTCCAATGTCTGCTATCCGCCGGACGGCGTTGCCAACTATGCCATCATGCTGATGATGATGTGCGCCCGGAAGATCAGCCACATCATGAAACGCTCTGAAGTGCAGGATTATTCCCTGAAAGGGAAAATAGGGCTGGACCTCAGTACCTGCACCGTCGGCGTGCTCGGCACAGGTCAGATCGGTACAACAGTGCTGCGCAATCTCTCCATGTTTGGCTGCAGGCTCCTTGCTTACGATCCGTATCAGAACGAAAAAGCGGCTTCCTATGCCACTTACACAGACCCGGATACCCTGTTTGCCGAGTCGGATATCATCACGCTCCACATGAATGCCACGGAGGAAAACTATCATATGATCTGCAGGGAAAGCCTTGCGAAGATGAAGGACGGCGTGATCATCGTCAACACCGCCAGAGGCAAGCTGATTGATTCTGAGGCGCTGATCGAGGCCCTTGAGAACGGCCAAGTCGGAGGCGCAGGGCTTGATGTGCTGGAAAATGAGAACGGTCTGTACTACTACAACCGGATGGGAGAAGATCTGCCGATTCATGATATGGCGATTCTGCGCTCCTTCCCGAATGTCATCTTAAGCCCGCATACGGCCTTCTATACGCTGACCAATGTCTCCCATATGGTGCAGGGGGTCTTTGAGAGTGTCCGTGCTTTCGCGCAGGGGGAAGAGACGTTCCATGAGGTGAAATAGGGAGGCAGGTGTCATAATAACAGAAGAATTGGTTTAGGACAGGGAGCTATTCTCTGCTTGCAGAAAGGAAATGGATATCATATGACAAGACCGGACAAAGCACAGCTTTCCCAAATGATCAGAAATCTGGAGGAGGCTGACAAGAAGCTATCGGCAATTGCTTCGGAGCAGGAGATATGGAAGGGAAAGGTATTTACGGCATATCATGCCCTGCAGGAGAGTGCGGCAGAGGAAAAGCTGCGGGAGCTTCCCGTGGAGGAGCTCAACAGGGATAAAAGCGGCATCCGTATCCAGCTTTTGCGAGACCACGGCATCACGACTGTGGCTGACCTTTCCGGCATGACAGCCACGCAGCTTTCCGCATCTATCGACGGGATCGGTGCCGAGAGCGCACAGAAAATTCTGGGTAAGGCAGCGCAGCTTCGGGAGAGCAGTATGAGGTATGCGAAGGTCAGGCTGGATGCGGGAAGCAGAAACAAAGATATGCAGCAGGTGCTCTCGGCGCTTGCCTTTCTGCTTGCAACAAAACAGCCGGCGCAGCAGGCACAGGGACTGCATAAGGAGAGTCACGAGCTGATTACAGGGTATCTGCCTGCGGTCAAAAAATTAAAATCCTCCGTGGGATGGCTGTTTTCGTCCAGAATAGAAAAAGAGAAGAAACTGTCAGCATATGAGCGACTTGATGCACTGGACAGTGAGCGGCTCTATGCGCAGGCAAAGGAGTTAGCGTCAGCTTACGAAAAACAAAAAAGGTCATATAAAGGGAATCAGGCAGCGAAGGCATTTGAGGCGGATGCGGCTTCCTTTTATGCCTGTCTGGAAGAGATTATCGGCATCAGGCCGGATGAGGCAAAGACGGCGGCAGGTCTCCCGGAGGAGCTGGTAAAGGCAATTGATGCATATCCGATCGATCTGTCCCTGATGAAATCGACGCTTCGCCATTATCAGCTGTTTGGCACAAAATATATCCTTCACCAGAGGAAGGTGTTACTCGGCGATGAAATGGGTCTTGGTAAGACAATGCAGGCAATCGCTGCCATGGCACATCTGATGGCGGCAAAGAAAACGCATTTTCTTGTGGTCTGTCCTGTCAGTGTCATGGTGAACTGGACCAGAGAGATCGCAAAACACAGTCAGATGCATGCAGTGATGATCCATGGGTCTGACAGAGGCGAGGAATATGAGCAGTGGCTCTCTGACGGCGGTATTGCGATCACAACCTTCGAGACGATCACAAGACTGTCTCTTTCTGAGTGGGTGACGGTCGACATGCTGGTGGTAGATGAGGCGCATTATGTGAAGAATCCGAAAGCGCAGCGGACAATCGCACTGCAGAAAATCGCAGCTGTCTCGGAACATATTCTGTTTATGTCAGGCACGCCGATGGAAAATAAAGTGGAGGAAATGAGCTTTTTGATCGGCATGTTGAACGAGGAAATTGCAGGTCAGATCAAGAATATGAACAGCCTTGAGGTGGCACAGGCATTTCGGGAAAAGGTGGCTCCCGTCTATCTGCGGCGTGTCAGGGAGGATGTCCTGACAGAACTTCCCGAAAAAATAGAAAAGGAGCAGTGGTGCACTTTGGGCCGTGAGGAGCTTGCCGCTTACAGGGATGCCCTTGCGGACGGTGGTTACATGCAGGTGCGGAAGGTATCCTGGAATGTACCGGACATAACCTGTTCCTCCAAGGCAACGCGCCTTATGGAAATCTGCGAGCAGGCAAAGGAGGAAGGACGGCGCATCATCGTATTTTCCTTCTTTCTGGAGGTCATTGAGAAGGTGCAGGCGCTTCTTTCGGGGCGGTGCTTCGGACCGATTACAGGCAGTGTGTCTGCGGCAAAAAGACAGGAGATCATTGATGCATTTTCGACTGCGGAGCCGGGCAGTGTCCTGCTGTGTCAGATCATTGCAGCGGGGACAGGACTGAACATTCAGGCAGCCAGCGTGGTCATTATCTGCGAGCCACAGTGGAAGCCTTCCACAGAGACACAGGCAATCTCCAGAGCGTATCGCATGGGACAGACACAGACAGTTGTGGTGCACAGGCTCCTTGCGGATGAGACGGTGGATGAGCGCATCATGGACATCCTGAAAGGAAAAACAGAGCTGTTTGAGGGATTCGCGGATGAATCGGCTGTCGGGCAGGCCGGAAAAGCGCTTCTGCAGCAGGCGGAGCAGCAGGAGGCAGATCCATCGCAAGGCATGCAGATGGCTGCGGAAAGTGCAGTGACAGAGATGGGAACGCAAGACGGCGAGCAGACCGGGATGAGAGATGTCAGCGAAGCGGCGCAGCAGTCTCTGATGAAGCAGATCGTGGAAGAACAGCGCAGAAAGTACGATGTGTCATAGAAGGAGCTTTTTCGGTCGGAAATAGAGGAAAAAGAAAGCATGGGCAGTTACAAGCACATGCTTTTTTTTCTGCGCCAAATATGATACACTATGAGGTACAATCAGGCAGAAGGAGCAAAGCGGTATGGCAGCATCTGTATTTATCAGCTATAGTTCACAAAACAGCAAAGAGGTCGCGCAGGTGCTTGCGGCGCTTCACCGGGCGGGAATCTCCTATTGGAAGGCACCGGAGATGATTCCGGCAGGTTCTAACTATGCACGTGAGATCCCGCAGGCCATTTCTGCCTGCAAGGTGTTTCTGCTTGTCTTATCTGAGCAGTCACAGCAATCCATCTGGGTGGAAAAAGAACTCGACTGTGCCATTAACTGTCGCAAACCTATCGTACCGCTTAAAATCGGCGCAGGCAAGATGAGCGAGCTGTTCCGGTTTTATCTCAATAATGTGCAGGTCATTGATTATACGGTGAATAGAGAGAAGGCACTTTTGCATTTGACGCAGCGACTTGCCATTCTGACGGCGGAGTCCGGGGAGAGCGACAAAGAAGTCATGAAAGCCAGGCCCAAGGAGAGAGGTAAGACTGTCACGATGGCGGAAGCGGATCCGAATCCGGACGGTGCAACAGACAGTGCTCATAACAGTGATATTTCTCCGATGGATAAAAATGGAGCCGTGCAGCTTACGCAGCAGCAAAAACAGAGAATGCGCATAAATGCACTGCGTCATAATGAGGTTCCTGTGGTATGTGAAAAATGCGGCGGTGAGCTTGCACAGATTTCGCGCGGGAGTTTTCGTTGCAAAAAATGCGGCAATATGATGTATGACAGCTATCAAAAGGTGCGTGATTATCTGGAAAAAAACGGACCCAAGCCGATTTCGGAGATTGCGAAAATGACGGGAGTGCCGCGTGCCAGCGTGGAATATTTTTTGCGGGAGGAGCTGTTGGAGATTCCGCGCCGCTCGCCGGTTGTCTTAACCTGTGCGGGATGCGGCTGTGCGATTCGCACAGGGATGCTGTGCGTCACCTGCAAGGAGAAAAGAGTGAAACCTGCATCCGGTGATGGAAAGAGCAGATATCGTTTTATAGGGACCGAGAACCGATCAGATAACCTGTAGATGCGCAAAAGAAGCACTTGTGAACGAGGAAATGTCAGGACCGAAAGCATGAAGATAACAGTCTGGGTAATTGGTAACAGCAAACAGGATATGGTCATGGCACAGCAGCATATCAACCGGGAAGGCAGTATGCGGGCTGTCTGTCTGCTGTCGCGCGACGCTTTGCTTGCACAGATTGCTTTGCTGCAAGAGGAAGAAGAGGGAAGCCAAAAGCATCCGTCTTTGCTGCTTCTGGATTTTGCCATGTATGAGAAGGAAAAGGAGTATCTTTCCATCCTGCAGTGTCAGACACTTGCAGGTGTACCGCTGTTTTTTGTGACGGATTGTAAAACGCGGCAGCAGGATGAGCTCTGCTATGATCTGGGTGCAACCGTTGTACTTCAAAAACCATTTTCGAAAGCGGATCTTGTGCGTATGGAGAAAGCGGCCTGTCAGTATGACAGAACCAGAATGTATGAGCGTACGCTGCAAAAGCAGACGCAGCAGCTTCAGATGGCGAGGCAGATCCGTCAGCTGAATGAGCAGCTTGAAAACCGAAACGCCCTTTTGCATCGTATTTTCGGCAAATACTTTTCTGATGAGGTGGTAAAGGTCATACTGGAGGATCCACAGGGTGCGGCTCTCGGCGGAGAAAAGAAAGCAGTGACGGTTTTACTGGCTGATCTGCGAGGATTCACTTCCCTTTCGGAGCGCATGTCTGCAGATGCTGTGATCGATATTCTGAACTGTTATCTGGGAGAGATGACTGAGCTGATCCGGAGGCGCCGCGGTACGGTGATCGAATTTATGGGTGATGCCATACTGGCAGTTTTCGGAGCCCCTGTCATGCTTGCGAGTAGCGAAGAAACGGCAGTTATTACGGCGATTGAGATGCAAAATCACATGGATGCGATTTGCGCATATTGCGCCTCCAAGGGCTATCCCGCCATAGAAATGGGTATCGGTATCCATACGGGTGAGGTATTCCTTGGCAATATCGGGTCTGAAAACCGGATGCAGTATAATGTGATCGGACATGCGGTCAATCTCTGCTCCCGTATTGAAAGCTATAGTGTCGGAGGACAGATTCTGGTATCACAGGACACCCTGCGGGGCATTCCAAATACCGTTCGCTGGGACAAAGAGCTGGAAATCTCCATGAAGGGAATCCGCAGTCCGTTTCGTGTGTATGAGGTGCTTTCCATTGTGACAGACCGCATATATGAGCACAGACAAAAGGCATGCGGCCGTATGACCAGAGCAGAAAATCTCTGCCTGCCTGTGCGTATCCTAAAGGACAAGCGCGTGCTTGATGAAGTAGTGATGCGAAAAGTACTTGCCTATTCCGGTGATGCCATTTTGTTTGAGAGAACACAACACGGGGAAGAATTGCAGCTTTACCAGAATATTGAGATCGCGGGCTTGGTATCACAGGAGCAGACAAGATATGCAACGGCAGATTATGTGTATGCCAAAGTAGTTGAAATGACAGAGGAAGGAATCCTTGCAAGGATCACGTATCTGCCTCAGAATTTCTGGGAGCAGTATGGTGGGAATGAGGCATGATTTTTTGCCGGATGACAGAAGAAGAAAAAGACCGGTGGGAGCGAAAAGGCGTAGAGACTGTCTATCGAAGCGAAGACGGCAAAATGCTGTTTTTTGTGCTTGCGGGGCATCAGCGTCACGGGGCGCAGGTGGAGATCGTTCGGGGGCTCATTGAGAGCGTGCAGGGAGAAGGGAAAAGCATTGCATTTTTCCTCGCCGAAGGAATAGAAGATGTCACGCTGTATTGCCACAGCGGCGATAAATCCACGCGTGCACTGGAGCTTTTGGAAAGCGTTCTGGAGCAGGGGAGCATGACAAAAGGAGACGCAGAGTTCGCGGCAGGTAACATTTCCGGTGTGATGCTGGGTGTCCTTTTGGAGGAGGCACTAGCTTCGGACGCGGCAGCCTATTTTATGCAGAGAATCAGTGATTGCATGAACGAGGAAACCGCAATCTATGCAGCGGATTATGCGGCGCACCATGCGCCGCAGATACAGCGCTTTCCGGTTTATCAAAAGAAAAAGATTCCATGGAGCTTTGTCAGGACAACGGACATTGCACCCGCCGGAACCCATATTGAGATCCGCACTCTGGAAAATGATACCGGCATTACGATCATGGCTGACGCAGATGTTTTTATTATGATCGGGTGTATGGGTGAGGTGTATGACATTGCCGCTGAAAAATTTGCGCAGAGCTATGTCGAGACAGATCAGGTGCTTGATATTTTTCAACGGCAGATGATGTATATTCCGGCAATCACGCTGAAGGAAACAGGTCAGATCATTGCGATTGATGACGTGGCACAGCTATGCTATCCAAGACCGGGCGCATCGATCAGGGCGAAAAAGCTGACCGGCAGGACAAAGGTTTTTACAGGTCATGCAGGGGAATACTTTGTCGGAAAAGAGGGAGACTATCTTGCCGTGCGCTTGGATGACCCCACCGATCTGTATATCATCCAGAGGGAAATATTTGAGCAGACTTATGAAAAGAAAGAGGAATAGAAGATGGCAATCTATCTGATTGATTATGAAAATACCGGGGTCAAAGGACTTGCGGGCATAGAAAGATTAAAGGAGGAGGATCAGATCATTTTGTTCTACGGACCGAAGACAGGTGCGATTCCGTTTGATGAGCATGTGAAGCTTTCACAGTCGGCATCACATGTGGAATATATCAAGACAACAAAAACAGCCAAGAATTATCTGGATTTTCAGTTGACAACGTATCTTGGCTATCTGATCGCCAGCACACCGGTCAGGGAATACCATGTGATCAGCAAGGACAGTGGTTATGACAGTGTGATTGATTTCTGGTCCAAGAAAGGACTTGTGATCAAGAGACAGGATACGCTCGCCGGAAAGCAGCAGAGCGCCGGACAGGAAAAGAATGCTTCTGTGACTGCGCAGAAACGCAAGAAAGAGAAAACACATAATCGCAATACCGAAAATCAGAAGCCGGGTCAGCTGCAGCCGCAGCCGGCATCGCAGCAACAACTGCAGCAACAGCCGGAAGTTCAGATACTGCCTGCAGTGCAGATACAACCGCAGCCGGCGGCAGAGAGCGATATCCCTGCAAAGAGAAAATCTGTGCCTGTTTCGGATGCGCGTGCATCCATGCAGACGGATGCAGATGTGCTGTCAGCAGAAAAAGACAAGAGCACGCAGGCCGGTCAGCCGGAAAGTGCACAACCGGCCGTGCCAAAGAGTGTGCCGGAGAGTGTGCGTAAAAAGATCAGAGCTGTGCTGAAGACGGAAAATCTGCAGGGCGGTGTATACAAGCAGATTTATGCCTGCATGCTTGCGTCATATGACAAACAGAGTTTTAACACAGCGCTGGTACGTGCTTTTACACAGGAAAAAGGCAATCACTATTATAAATCCATACTGCAGATCTTCCAGGAGTGGATACAGAAGGGATAGAGGAGGGGATTGGTATGACTGATTGGAAGAAACGATGTCTGAAATGCGTGGCGCTTCTGTTTGGAGCAGCTTTGCTGATACTTGGCATTTCCCGGAGCGTACAGGCAAAGGAACCCTATGAGGCTATTTCAAATGCAAACGAATGGGAGGTGCTAAAGCTTCTGAACCGCGAGCGATTATCGGATGGCAAAGAGGCTGTGAGCATTTTTTCGGATCTGCAGAAGGCTTCCGGAGTCAGAGCGAAGGAAATCAAAACCGTGTTTTCCCATCAGAGACCGGATGGAAGCGATTGCTTTTCTGTCATTCAGGAGTATTCCATTCCGTATTCTTATTTGGGGGAGAACATAGCTGCCGGATATCAGAATCCTGCTGCAGTCATGCAGGGCTGGATGAACAGTCCCGGACATAAGAGCAATATACTGAATGCGTCTTTTGACCATGTCGGCATTGGATACGCGGAGGGCGGTTCCTATGGAAAGAACTGGGTACAGATTTTTGTAGGCGGCTGTAATGTCACAGATCTTGCGGTAAATGAAACTGCCGCGACCTACCGGACAGGAACAAAAATAGATGACATGAATCGTTACCTGACGGTAACCTGTTCCCGGCATGGGAAGAGCTATGTGCCTGTGATAGCAGAAATGTGCTCCGGCTATAAATCTGCCCGGACCGGAAAGCAGAACGTCAAGGTTTCGTATCAGGGAAAGCAGGTCACAATGACTGTTGATATTCTGGCAGATGTGACCGATCAGGATGCGCAGCAGGGGCAGACGCAGCAAGACGGGCAGCAGGACAATGACAGCAAGGCACCTTCCAGGGTGACCGGATTAAAGGCATCGAAGGTGACAACGCATTCTGTCAGACTGACATGGACAAAGAAGAAATGTGACGGTTACGAGATTTGGCGGGCAACATCAAAAAAGGGTACCTACAAGAAGATTAAGACCATAACGCGGAGCAGTACGCACAGCTTTCGGAATAGTAAGCTGCGTGCCGGTCAAAGGTATTATTATAAGGTCAGGGCATATGTGAAAGAGGGCAGCACCAAAAAGTATGGTGCATTCAGTGCCATCAGGGCAGTCAGGCTCAAAAAATAGAGGCGGATATCCGTATGACAGAGAGGGAAAGGAGATACAACCATGAATTATGAACAGGCAGTAAAAAAATTGGAAAAGATTGGACAGACCCATGTCCTTCGCTATTATGAAGAATTGACGCAGGAGCAAAAGCAGCAGCTTCTTGCGCAGATTGAGCAGACAGATTTTTCTGTGATTGATGCGCTGGCTCACAGAGGAGAGGAAAAGAAGGGTGAGATCGCGCCCCTGAAATCCATGACAATTCCGGAAATCGAAGTATCCAAAGAGACATTTGAAAAAACAGGACTTGATGCAATCCGTGCAGATAAGGTGGCGGCAGTCCTTCTGGCGGGAGGCATGGGGACCAGACTCGGCTGCGATGCACCGAAAGGCGTTTATGATATCGGTGTGACAAAACCGCTTTATATCTTTGAATGTCTGATTCATAACCTGATGGAGGTTGTCAGAAAAGCAGACCATTATATATATCTGTTTGTCATGACGAGCGATAAAAATCATGAGACAACCGTAGCCTTTTTTGAGGAACATTCCTATTTTGGTTATCCGAAGGAATATGTCCGTTTCTTCAAGCAGGAGATGGCGCCGGCAGTCGGTTATGACGGCAAAGTGCTCCTTGAGGAAAAAGGGAAAATCGCGACTTCGCCGAATGGAAACGGCGGTTGGTTTGTTTCAATGGACAGAGCCGGCATTACGCAGTTGATCCGTGAAAAAGGAATTGAATGGCTGAATGTATTTGCAGTGGATAACGTCCTGCAGAAAATCGCAGACCCTGCCTTTGTGGGTGCCTGCATTGAGAAAGATTGCAGCGTGGGCGCTAAGGTTGTCCGCAAGGTGACACCGGCAGAAAAGGTTGGTGTCGTTTGCTTAGAGGATGGCAGACCTTCCATTGTCGAATATTATGAACTGACCGATGAAATGGCCCGGCAGAAGGATGAAGCCGGTGAGTATGTCTACAATTTCGGTGTCATCTTAAATTATCTGTTCCGCGTTCCGGCTCTCGAGGAGATCATGGCAAAGGCTTTGCCGCTTCATACAGTAGAGAAAAAGATTCCGTATATGGATGAGAATGGAAATCCGGTCAAGCCGGAGCAACCAAACGGATACAAATTTGAGCAGCTTGTTTTGGATATGATTCATGAGATGGATAGCTGTCTGCCTTATGAGGTGGTACGTGAGCAGGAGTTTGCACCAATCAAAAATAAGGAAGGCACGGACAGTGTGGAAACTGCAAGAGCCCTCCTTGTAAAGAACGGAATTACTTTATAAATGCCTCAGATCCGGCATTTGCCGGTGTTGCTGCGGATGCATATCACCATGCAAATCATCCCCTTTTTTATAATCGTGCGTTATATCACATACAGGTACATAAAGATGAAATGGCAAAAGCTTCCCCCCATGACAAACAGGTGAAAAATCTCATGGGAGCCGAAGTATTTGTGGCGCGCATTGAAAATAGGGAGCTTTAAGGCATAAATGACACCGCCGAGTGTGTAGATGATACCGCCTGCAAGGAGCCAGAGAAATGCATCTCTCGGCAGGGTATGCATGATTGGACCGAATACGAAAAGACACATCCATCCCATTGCGATATAAATGAGGGAAGAAAACCATTTCGGGCATGTGATCCAAAAGAGTTTGATACCGATGCCGATAATAGCGATGCTCCATACTGCAGTAAGTAGCGGTATTCCCTGTGAAGGCTTCAAGATCAGAAGACATACAGGGGTATAAGAGCCTGCGATCAAAATGAAGATCATCGCATGGTCAAGTTTTCGCAGACGTTTGATGGCCTTTGCGGAGAGATTGGCACTGTGATAGGTGGCGCTGGCACCGTACAAAAGGATCATGCTGGTGATAAAAATGAGCATGGCTATCAGATAAAGACCACCCAGCCCCGCGGCTTTGAGTAATAACGGTACGGAAGCACCTGCTGCGAGCAGCATGGCAACAAAATGAGTGATGGCACTTCCCGGTTCGCGAATTGTTAATTGCATAAAAAAGACCTCCCTTTGGTAAAATCTGCCTGGTGCAGATATTGGGTTTGCATGAATCGTAATGCGTGATAATCAGTCATAATAAGTAAGAATGAAAGTAATCAAAAGAAATCATGATACGTATCAATGTCTTACAAAACAGTGTATGCAAAAATATGAGAAATATACATCGAAACTTCACAATGTAGTTTTAAAAACTACTTGATGTGTTTTGATAGTAACGCAGATTATTTTGAATGTCAAGATAATTTTGTGAGTTTGCAATGGTTGCAATGGTAATACAACAGAAATAGGAGAGAGATATGTTTCGTATGTGGGGAAAAATCTGGAAAGACAATCATATGCTGCAGGATACGGTTATCTGTGATGCTTCGGAAAAAACGCGGACACAGAAGGTGTTTGCGGCAATTGATGAAATCATTATCCGGTTTGATCTGGGGAAACCGATCTGGCTTGACAAAACGGTCAGGGAATTTCAGCAGCACAGTCGTGCAAGATTTGATCAGGATAGTTTTGTCGAAGAGATTCCGTTTGATTATCTTGAGATTCAGATGATTGAAGAAGATTAAGAAAGTAAGAGAATTCTAAAAAAACAGTGAAAAAACCGATTTTCGCGAAGAAGTATGATATGATGTGAGTAAGTACGATAGTGACAGAAAATCTGAGAGATATAGAGGAAACAGAAAGCAGGGCTTACTATGGAATTTGTGCCAAATACTAGAGATGATATTGACAGCTGGAATGAGGTGCTCCTCGTCTACAATTCAGCATTAAAGGAGATCGGAACAAAGCTTGAGATTCTGAATGATGAATTTCAGCATGTACATAAGTACAACCCGATTGAGCATATCAAGACAAGAATTAAATCGCCGGAGAGCATTGTAAAAAAGCTCAAAAAGCATGGCTATGAATCAACAGTTCAGAATATGGTGAAGTATGTGAATGATATTGCGGGTATCCGTGTCATCTGTTCCTTTACATCCGATATCTACCAGATTGCGGAGATGCTGATCAATCAAAATGACATCAAGGTCGTATCCGTCAAGGATTACATCTTAAATCCCAAGCCGAGCGGATATAAGAGCTATCACCTGATCGTCACGGTTCCGATCTTTTTGTCCGATCGCGTGGTGGATACGAAGGTGGAAATACAGATCCGTACGGTAGCGATGGATTTCTGGGCAAGTCTTGAGCATAAGATCCAGTACAAATTTGAGGGCAATGCGCCGGAACATATCAAGCGGGAGCTTGCGGTGTGTGCGCAGATGGTCTCCGAACTGGACGGCAAGATGCTTTCCTTAAATGAAGAAGTTCAGGAGCTGGTGATCAGGCAAAAACTGGAAAAGGAATCTGAGCGGAAAAAAGAAAAACAGAAAACGGAGTAAACCATGTATCGCACGACAGTACCTATATATCTGTCGTGCGATTCTTTTGATTCTTTTGATAGGAAATTTCTTCGGGATTTTCCTATTCGCAAGCGAGATTATTTATTAAAAATATGCCGGATAAAATGAGGAGTGCCGCGGAATCTTGCGACCCCGCGGCTATTATGAAAAAATTTATCTAATGTGAAATTCAAGATTGATGTTTGATTTATCTAAAGTATAACAATGGAATATGAACAAATTATGAACACCGTATGAAAAATGAGTTAATATCAACAAATAAAAAGAGAAAAAACAAAAAAGTATGTGCAAAACGCACAAAAAACCTTGCCGGATAACGTGTTGTAAATAAAGGCAGAAAATGATAAAATGATGGAGATATCAAACGCAATTGATACAACAGATCGCAGAACAAATTATCAGGAGGACTCTCATGGATAACTTTATAGATAAACTGTCCAAAAGATTTAATGCAGGTGAAATCATTCATGCAAACGGAGAGGCGGAAGCCAGGGAAACAGAGCGGCTTCGTCAGCAGCTGGCGCAGTATGATCAGATTTTACAGGAAGTACGCCGTTTGAATTTAAAGACTGCCGAGATGTCAGAGCAGGTTTCTCAGATGCTTGCCAGCGGAATTGAACAGTTTGAATCCTATGCACAGAAGGAAATGTGGTCTTCCGAGGTAAAAGAATTGCTTGCAAAGCAGGCAACAGATCTGGAAGAGACAAAAACGCTTCTTGCAAGGCTTCAGGGCAGTATCAGCGATGAAGTGGAGAATAAGCTGACGGGAGTTGCCCTTCGGATCGACAACAGCGAATCTGCAGTGATCAAGGAAGTGACAGATGCGTCTTACCGCGTGGAAGCATCGATTAGCCAGCTGGGCGATGAGGTGACTGTTGTCAGACAGACAACGGAAAGCCGCCTGCGTGATCTGCAGCAGAGTATTGCAGACTCCGCTGCGCAGAGTGCGGGGACAGATGCGATGGAACAGCTTCTTGCGCAAGGGTTCGAAAAGAGTGAAAAGACGATGGAGGAATCGGCAAAGCAGATCAAGGAGATGATTGTGAATCTCCGTCTCTACCAGGATGAAGTGCGCAAGACAATCGAGGATTCTGTGCACAAGGAAGATGTCAAGGTGTATCGAAACGTGCAGGCAAACTTGTCAGAACAGCTGACAAACCGGTTCCGCGATACGGCAGATCGGTTTGATGCACTGGAAAAAGAAGTGAAAAAGAGCAAAGGAAACAAAGCATTATTGATATTGACCTTCCTGCTTGCAGGTGCAAGTGTGGTACTGCAGGTCGTTTCAATGCTCGGTATCTTATAATGGCAAAAGTAGAATTTAAACCGGGAAATATGTTGTATCCCCTGCCGGCGGTACTTGTTTCCGTGGCAGATCAGCAGGGAAATGATAATCTGTTTACAGTGGCATGGACGGGGACAGTATGCTCTGACCCGGCGATGGTCTCTATATCGGTCAGACCCGAAAGATATTCTTATCACATGATCCGGGAGACAGGAGAGTTTGTCATCAATCTGACGACAGAGAAGCTTGCCTATGCAACCGATTTCTGTGGGGTGCGCAGCGGGCGCGACATTGACAAATGGAAGGAACTTGGACTGACAAAGCTTGCGTCAAAGGTTGTGAAGGCACCGCGCCTTCTGGAGAGTCCCGTCAATATTGAGTGCAAGGTAGAGCAGGTGATTCCGCTTGGGACACATGACCTGTTTCTGGCACGAGTGGTGGCTGTCAGTGTGGATGATGCCTACATGGATGAGAGGGGAACCTTCCATCTGGAATCGGCAAAGCCGATTGTATATTCGCACGGGACTTACTTTACCATGGGAGAGCCCCTTGGAAAGTTCGGGTTCAGTGTAAAAAAGAAGAAGTAATCAGAAGGGACTTTACAGAGGGCTTGTAAACTGCTAAAATAATTTCCGTTACATGAAGAAACAGGATTCGAGAAGCTTACGATGAAAATAACAAAGTATTACAGACATGTGAAAATCACATATTTGAGAATGGCGGCTTTGATTATCATGATAAGCTTTTTTTTATTGCCAAATTATGTGAAGGTACAGAGCACCGGAGATAATGTCTTTGATATTTCGGTAAACGGAACCTATGTAGGATGTATTTCCAAGGTGGAAAAGGCTGAAAAGCTTTTGTGGCGTGCCAGACGGCAGCTGGCAAAGGAGACAGACGGTATGCTCCTGACAACCGCTGATCTGACTGCTGTCGGCAGAGAAACCTATTTTGTGAACTTCACGGCAAAGAAAGAAATGCTTGGAAATATGAAGCAGGCGCTTCTGACTGAGAAACAGGATGCCAAAAGCCCGGCGTACACAATCAAGATCAATCAGCTCATGGTCAGCTTAAAGACGATTGATGAGGTGGAGCAGGTATTGCAGGCGGCGCTTGATGCGTATCAGGATACCAAGCAGTTTGTGGTTTCCTTAGGACCTGATGCCGACAGAGAGCTCAATGTACTGACTGCGCAGACGAAAGCGACAGAGGAAATCAGGCAGGAGGAATCGGTTCCGCCGGTGCTTGACGCAGGTGTTTCCCTTGCACTGTCTGACATGCTGAAGGATGTACAGGCAGCGGGAGAAAAAGACTTTGATGATTTTGATTACGGACTGAAACAGATTGCTTATGAGGACAAGGTTGAGATCGTTGAGGCATATCTGCCGCGGGATCAGATCGTCACCGTGGAGGAAGCGGTCTCACTTGTCACACAGCTGCAGGAAAAAGAGATCATTTATGAAGTGGTGGCGGGAGATACGCTCTCTGAGATTGCCATCAATAACAATATTCCGCTCGACAAGGTGATCGCACTCAACGAGAATCTGGAGGATGAGAACTCCTTGATCCGCGTCGGCGATGAACTGAAAATGACTGAGCCGGAGCCCGAGCTTTCCGTCACATGGCAGGAAGAATTGTATTATGAGGAAGATTACGAGGCGGAGATTGAGTATGTTTACAACGATGACTGGTATACCACGGATACCAAGGTGTTGCAGCAACCGTCTGCGGGACACCGTAAAGTTGCGGCATTAAAAACGTACCATAATGAAAAAGAAATCTCCACGGAGATTTTAAAGGAAGAGATTACGGTGGCTGCCGTGCCCAAGATCATTGAGAAGGGCACAAAAATCCCACCCACTTATATCAAGCCGATCTCAGGCGGCAGACTTTCCTCCCGATTTGGCCGCAGGAAAGCGCCGAAGAAGGGCGCGTCCACCTACCACAGAGGTGTCGACTGGGCAACACCTGTCGGAACGGCTGTCGTGGCCTCCAGCGGTGGAACGGTTGCCAAGGCAGGCTGGGGAAGCGGCTATGGTTATGTGGTTTATTTAAACCATGCCGATGGCAGACAGACCAGATACGGACACTTAAGCAAGGTGCTTGTAAAGCCCGGACAACAGGTGTCACAGGGACAGAAGATTGCACTTTCCGGAAATACCGGAAGAAGTACGGGACCGCATCTGCACTTTGAAATTCTGATCGGCGGTTCTCAGGTCAATCCGCTGGAGTACCTGAACTGATTTTAGCGGCAATTAACCCGCAGCATGATATGCGGATGTGCAATCTGTCATGGCGAAATCGATTGATCGGCAGATGTTTGAGTAATAATGTGTAAGAAAAAAATGTTTTTCTATAGTCAGATTTCATATATTTGCCGATTTACAAAGGGATAGCATCTGGTATATAATAAAAAAGTATATGGAAAACACTAATTTTGAGGTGTGTAATGGAACAATATGTGATCAAAGGTGGTAATCCGCTTGTTGGCGAGGTCGAGATCGGCGGCGCTAAGAATGCGGCTCTGCCGATTCTGGCAGCAGTTGTCATGACGGATGAAACCGTAAAAATAGAGAATATACCCGATGTGCGTGACACAAATGTCCTGATGCAGGCGATGGAGGAAATCGGTGTCCATGTGGAACATCTCGACCGCCATACGGTCAAGATGAATGCATCACAGATTCGGGATCTTGTTGTAGATAACGATTATATCAAAAAGATTCGTGCATCCTATTATCTGATCGGTGCACTCCTTGGAAAATACAGAAGGGCGGAGGTGGCTTTGCCCGGCGGCTGTAATATCGGCAGTAGACCGATTGACCAGCATATCAAAGGCTTTAAGGCACTTGGTGCAGATGTCCGCATCGCGCATGGCAAGATTGTTGCCACAGCGGAGAAGCTGACGGGCGGACATATTTATATGGACGTGGTTTCCGTCGGTGCGACGATCAATGTTCTGATGGCAGCAGTCCTTGCGGAGGGACAGACGATCATTGAAAATGCAGCCAAGGAACCGCATGTGGTAGATCTGGCTAACTTTTTAAACAGCATGGGAGCCAATATCAAGGGCGCCGGAACGGATGTTATTCGTATCAAAGGCGTACAGCGTCTGCATGGTACAGAATATTCCGTGATTCCGGATCAGATTGAGGCCGGTACATTTATGTTTGCAGCAGCAGCAACCAAGGGAGATGTGACAGTCAAGAACGTCATTCCCAAACACTTAGAATCTATCAGCGCCAAGCTGATTGAGATTGGCTGTGAGATCGAAGAGTCGGATGATGCGGTGCGTGTGGTAGCTTCAAAACCGCTTTCCCACACACATGTAAAGACACTTGCATATCCGGGATTTCCGACGGATATGCAGCCACAGATTACTGTGACACTTGCTCTTTCCAAGGGAACCAGTATTGTAACGGAAAGTATTTTCGAAAACAGATTCAGATATGTGGACGAGCTTGCCAAGATGGGGGCTACGATTAAGGTAGAAGGCAATACAGCCATCATTGATGGCGTTGAGAAATATACGGGAGCGCACCTTAGTGCCCCGGATCTGCGTGCCGGCGCAGCGCTTGTGATAGCAGGTCTGGCGGCAGAGGGTTATACCGTTGTGGATGACATCATTTACATCCAGAGAGGGTACGAGGACTTCAGCAAGAAGCTGCAGGGACTCGGCGCACAGATTGAAAAGGTGAAAACCGACAAAGAAGTGCAGAAGTTTAAATTGAAGATTGGTTGAGAGTTGGAATCAGATAAACCGAATAAAAAAGGAAGTCGTAATGATACGGCTTCCTCTTTTTTAAGTGATTCATTAGTTATCTCACAATATTTCTACAATTGACAACCCTTTCTCCTTCTGCAGATCGACGAATTCCTCTCCGACCTTTACGAGTGGTTTGGAGAAGGCGTTTTTGTTGACCATTACAATGTCTCCCTCGCGTCCGTCACTGAGGCGCACGCGGTTTTTGATATAGGTCAGCACAACATTTTCAAGGAAACAGAGGATGTACTCTGTTTCATAGCGCTGCAAGCCTTCCTTTTCAAAAATCTCGATGACGGTAAAGGGGCAGAGCGGACCACGGTAAACTCTCGCGGCAGTCATGGCATCGTAGACATCGGCGATGGCAACGATCTTGGCAAATTTATCAATCTTGTCTGCCTTGACACCGAGCGGATAGCCGCCGCCATCACATCTCTCGTGATGCATCAATGCGGAGAGCTTGATGTGATCGTTGACATTTTGCTTTAGTAAAATATTGTATCCTTGGACGGTATGTGTCTTAACCACTTTATATTCTTCGTTCGTCAGCTTATCCGGTTTCTTGATGATCTCGTCCGGGATAGCCAGCTTGCCGATATCATGAAACAGACCGCACAGCGTGGCCATCTCAACATCTTCCTCCGAAAAATGAAGCCACTGGGCAAGAATGCGGCAGATCAGGGAAACATTCATCATGTGGGCATAGGTCAGATCATCATATTGCCGCATGTGATGCAGCATACTGAAGAAGCTGAAATTGCCGTTGCTCTTATTGAATACCCTTGTGGTCTGTTCCAAGGATGCCTTGACATCAATGGGAGCACCCTTTTCCACAATATCATTGATACTGCCCCTCAGTTCGTCAATGGACTGTTCGAAGTTCGCTTTGAACTCCTTGAACTGCGGACTGTTTTGAATCTGCTCGGAATAGGTGAGGCTCTGATTGTCTGCACCCTTTTCGGGTTGCGAACCGGCATCGGAAGGGGTCTGTGCTGCGGGGCCTTGCGCCGGTTCATCGTGGATTCTCACACTCATGATGGAATAGAATTCCAGTCTCGTAATGATCTTGTCTGTCAAGGGTGTATTCTTGGCAACGATCAACTGATTATTATAGGTGAAAATGTCTTCTGCAGTGACCATGCCCGGCACCAGATTAGCTAAACTTACTCGTTTCATGGAATCCCCTTTTGTATATCATGTGCAAAAAATCAAGAAAAAAGATGTATTTATTATAAAATTGTTGCAAATAAATGTCAATCGGTACGCACCAATATGTTCCGGGGCGATGCCGTTATGTTTTTCTTGACGATATTCGGTATATGGGGTATAGTCTAAATGTAACAAACACAATAAAATAAATATAGGTAAAATTCTCTCTTATTCAGAGTGGTGGAGGTACATAGGACCTGTGAAGCCACGGCAACCCCCGCAAGGGAAGGTGCCAACCTGAGCGAATCATCGAACAATAAGAGGACTTATTTTATGAAATGTAATGGGTCCGCATATTGCGGACCCTTCTTAGTGAATGAGAGAAGAGAAAACCTAAGAGAAAGGAGCCAGAAATGGAAAAAAGATTATTTACTTCTGAATCAGTGACAGAGGGACATCCCGACAAGGTCTGCGATGCGATTTCCGATGCCATCCTGGATGCGTGCATGGAGGTTGATCCGATGAGCCGCGTGGCATGTGAGACGGCATGCTGTACGGGATTTGTACTGGTGACAGGCGAGATTACGACAAAGGCGCATCTTGATATCAGCAGGATCGTGCGACAGACGGTGGATGAGATCGGTTATAACCGCGGCAAGATCGGCTTTGATGCAGATACCTGTGCTGTCATGGTTGCACTCGACCAGCAGTCAGCAGACATTGCCATGGGCGTGGACAAGGCCTTAGAGGCAAAAGAAAATAAAATGTCAGATGAGGAGCTCGAAGCCATCGGCGCGGGTGACCAGGGAATGATGTTCGGCTATGCGACGAATGAGACAGAGGAGCTGATGCCTTATCCGATCAGTCTGGCACACAAACTGGCGCGTAAGTTAGCGCAGGTGCGCAAGGACGGTACCCTTCCTTATCTTCGTCCGGACGGCAAGAGCCAGGTTTCCGTAGAATATGATGAAAACGGCAAGCCGGTACGCCTGGAGGCTGTTGTGCTCTCTACCCAGCATGATCCGGATGTGACGCAGGAGCAGATTCACGAGGATATTAAGAAATATGTTTTCGCGCCGGTTCTTCCGAAAGAACTGGTGGATGAAAACACCAAATATTTCATCAATCCGACAGGTCGTTTTGTCATCGGCGGACCGCATGGTGACGCAGGACTGACAGGTCGTAAGATCATCGTGGATACGTATGGCGGTTATGCGCGTCACGGCGGTGGTGCATTCTCCGGCAAGGATTGCACCAAGGTGGACAGAAGCGCAGCTTATGCGGCAAGATATGCGGCAAAAAATGTGGTGGCTGCAGGTCTTGCGGACAAGTGTGAGATTCAGCTTTCCTATGCCATCGGCGTGGCACAGCCGACTTCTGTCATGATCGATACCTTTGGAACAGGCAAGGTATCTGATGAAAAGCTGACTCAGATTGTAAGGGAGACCTTTGATTTCCGCCCGGCGGGTATCATCAAGATGCTGGATCTGCGTCGTCCGATCTACAAGCAGACGGCTGCTTACGGACATTTCGGACGCGATGACCTTGATTTGCCTTGGGAAAAGCTTGACAAAGTGGACGAGCTGAAGGCAAAATTAGGCTAAAAAAGATAAGTCGTGAATTAGAATTGCATAAAGAAATGAGGTGCCTGCAATGGAAATGAAATTGAGTAAACATGATATCTTTCTGATTGCAGGCATTTTGTCTGTGTCAGTGCTTCTGTTTGTCGCAGGCTTTTTCGCCATGCGTGGTGGCGGCGTGAGCGTGGTTGTCACAGTGGATGGCAAAACGTATGGCACATATGCGCTTGATGAGAATCAGACTGTAACCATTTCGACTTCTTACGGAACGAATATCCTTGTGATAGAGGATGGATGCGTAAGGATGCAGGAGGCAGATTGCCCGGATCATTACTGCGTGGGGCAGGGCGCGGTCCAAAAGTTGCATCAGACGATCATCTGTCTGCCGCATAAGCTGGTAGTCGAGGTGACGGGAGAGGGAGCCGGGGAAACAGAAAATCAAATGCCGGATGCAGTGGCATATTAAAATTGAAAGAAAAAAGAAGAAAATTATCCGTATCTGTGATACAATGGTATCCGGATACGGATTTGTTTTTGTAGCGAGGAAGGAAACCAAGCGGCCGCGAAGCGGACATTTGGTTTCAACCGAGCGTACAACGAGAAAATCGGAGAGCGCGAAGCGCGGATGCTGCGATAACAGCATGATTTTCGAGTGGGTAAGAGGGCAAAAATGACTGGGAAAATTGCAAAAATGGGAGTGCTGGCAGCGCTTGCCATGATTTTTAGCTATATAGAGTCACTATTTCCGCTACATTTGGGAATTCCGGGCATCAAGGCGGGATTTGCCAACATTGTAGTGGTGACGGCACTGTACCTCCTAGGTGAGCGGGAGGCTTTTTTTATCTCGCTTGTTCGTATTTTACTGATGGGCTTTTTATTCGGAAACGGGATGTCGCTTTGGTATAGTCTGGCAGGCGGACTTGTAAGCTTTGCCGGTATGGTCTTTTTGAAACGGCAAAAGAAATACAGTGTGATTGGCGTGAGCGCTTTTGGCGGGGCACTTCACAATGCGGGGCAGATTCTGATTGCTGCATTTGTGGTGCAGAGCATGAGTATTCTTTTTTACCTTGCGGCGCTTCTTGTCGCAGGTGTTGTTTTGGGAAGCGTGATGGGACTATTCTGCGCACAGATCATTCCGAACCTGAAAAAAATGTCGCAAGCGGAGCCTTTATAAAGCAGAAAATCGCATCCGCAAGGAACAGAATGAAATAGATAGTACCGAATGAACAGTACTGAATGAACAGTATCGAATAAACAGATGGAACTGATCAGAATTGGAGGACATTATGGCATTTACACATTTGCACGTGCATACAGAATACAGCCTTCTGGACGGATCCAATAAAATCAAAGAATGCGTAAAGCGTGTCAAGGAGCTGGGCATGGATTCCTGCGCCATCACAGATCACGGCGTGATGTATGGTGTGATTGACTTTTATCGCGCAGCAAGAGAGGCGGGGATCAATCCAATCCTGGGGTGTGAGGTATATGTGGCACCGAATTCACGCTTTGACAAGGAGCTGACAGGCGGCGAGGACAGATACCATCACCTGGTTTTGCTCGCCGAGAATAATCAGGGCTATGCCAACCTGATGAAGATTGTCAGCAGGGGCTTTACGGAAGGTTACTATTACAAGCCACGTGTCGATTTTGAGATATTGGAGCAGTTCCATGAGGGCATTATTGCGCTCTCTGCCTGTCTGGCCGGTGAAGTGCCCCGCTATATTGAAAAAGGGCTGCTCGAGGAGGCAAAGGCATGTGCGAGAAAGTATGAGGCATGCTTTGGCAAGGGCAATTACTTTCTAGAGCTTCAGGATCACGGAATCCCGATGCAGCAGACGGTCAACAATGCACTGCTCTCCATGAGCAGGGAGCTTGACATCCCGCTTGTCGCAACGAACGATGTGCACTATACCTATGCGGAGGATGCGCAGGCGCATGATGTGCTTTTGTGTATCCAGACCGCAAAGCTCCTTACGGATGAGGACCGCATGCGCTATGAGGGCGGTCAGTATTACATCAAGAGCGAGGAGGAAATGAAGGCGCTGTTTCCCTATGCGCTGGAGGCGCTGGAAAATACGCATAAGATTGCACAGCGCTGTCATGTGGAAATTGAATTCGGTGTGACAAAGCTGCCCAGGTTCGAGGTGCCGGATGGATATGATTCGTGGACGTATTTAAATAAGCTTTGCTTGGACGGTCTGAAGGAGCGTTTCCCTGAGGATGACGGCTCGCTGAAAGAAAGGCTGGATTATGAGCTTGGCACGATTCGGAAGATGGGGTATGTCGACTATTTTTTGATTGTGTGGGATTTTATCAACTATGCGAAGGAGCATGGTATTCCGGTGGGACCGGGGCGTGGCTCGGCAGCAGGGGCACTGGTGTCCTACTGCCTTAAAATCACCAATATCGATCCGATCCGCTATAACCTGCTGTTTGAGCGGTTCTTAAATCCTGAGCGTGTGTCCATGCCCGATATTGATATTGATTTTTGCTACGAGCGCAGACAGGAAGTCATCGAGTATGTCAGAAAGAAATACGGGGATGACAAGGTGGTACAGATCGTGACGTTTGGTACGCTCGGTGCCAAGGGTGTCATCCGCGATGTGGCCAGAGTCATGGATATTCCGTACAGCTTTGCGGATTCCATTTCCAAGATGGTGCCGAACGAGCTGAATATGACGCTCGAGAGGGCGCTTGAAATGAACCAGGAGCTGCGCACGCTGTATGATACAAATGAGCAGGTGCATGAGCTGATTGAAATGTGCAAAAAACTGGAGGGACTTCCGCGCAACAGCTCCATGCATGCGGCGGGTGTCGTGATTTGCCAGAAGCCGGCGGACGAATTTGTCCCCTTGTCAAGGGGCTCTGACGGTTCGATCACCACGCAGTTTACCATGACGACGATCGAAGAGCTTGGTCTTTTGAAAATGGACTTTCTGGGACTTCGCACGCTGACGGTCATTCAGGATGCGGTCGATCTGGTTGAGGCCGGTCATGGCATAAGGCTGGATATGGACAAGATTGATTATGACGATAAGAAGGTCTATGATTTTATCGGTACCGGCAAGACGGACGGTGTGTTCCAGCTGGAAAGCGGCGGCATGAAAAACTTCATGAAGGAGCTTAAGCCCCGGAGTCTTGAGGATGTCATCGCCGGTATTTCCCTGTATCGTCCGGGTCCTATGGACTTTATTCCCAGATACATTGCCGGTAAAAATAATGTAGATTCCATTACCTATGAGACCCCGCTTCTGGAACCGATCCTTGCACCGACCTACGGCTGTATCGTCTATCAGGAGCAGGTCATGCAGATTGTGCGGCAGCTGGGTGGCTATACGCTCGGGCGAAGCGACCTGGTGCGCCGCGCGATGAGCAAGAAAAAACAGGCAGTCATGGAGAAGGAGCGCGCCAACTTTATTTACGGAAATGAGGAGGAAGGCGTGCCGGGCTGTATCAGCAAGGGAATCAGCGAGCAGGTGGCGAGCCATATCTATGATGAGATGATGGATTTTGCCAAATATGCTTTCAACAAGTCGCATGCGGCGTGCTATGCCGTAGTGGCTTATCAGACGGCATACCTGAAATATTATTATCCGGTGGAGTTTATGGCGGCGCTGATGACCAGCGTGATCGACAATTCCACAAAGGTGACGGAATATATTGTCACCTGCCGCAATATGGGCATTACGATCCTGCCGCCGGATGTCAATGCCGGGCAGGCGGATTTTTCCGTGCAGGACGGCAAGATCCGGTTTGCGCTGACGGCACTGAAAAGCGTAGGAAGACCGGTCATACAGGCGATTGTGGACGAGAGACAGAAAAACGGTCCCTATACTTCTCTGAAGAATTTCATCGACAGGACCGTGGACTGCGATGTCAACAAGCGCGTGATTGAGAACCTGATCAAGGCGGGGGCTTTTGACAGCATTCCGGGCAACCGCAGACAGCTCCTTTCCGTCTACGCGGAAATTCTCGATGCACAGGTGCGTGATAAAAAAACAGGATTTGCGGGACAGATGAGCCTCTTTGATCTGGTATCGGCAGAAGAGAAGGAAGCGATGGAGCAAAAGCTGCCGGATCTGCCGGAGTTCCCCAAGGAGACACTTCTGGCGTTTGAAAAGGAAGTGGTGGGCTTCTATGTCAGCGGACATCCGCTCGAGGAGTACAGCCTGTTCATACAGCGACGGACAGCGGTAAAGACCTCCGATTTTTATCTGGATGAGGAGACGGGAACCACGCGGGTAGAGGACGGCAAGGAATATACAATTGCCGGTATTCTGACGGATAAAAGGCTGAAATATACAAAGAATAATAAGACAATGGCATTTTTGACGATAGAAGATATGTATGGCAGCCTTGAGGTCATTCTGTTTCCGCGCGATTATGAGAGAAATATGGAAAAGCTGAATGTGGATGCCAGAGTTTTCGTGAAGGGACGTGCCCAGGTGGAGGATCTAAAGGACGGAAAGCTGATCGGCTCACAGGTGCTTTTCTTTGAAGAAATGCCGAGGCGTCTGGCTGTTTATTTTGCGGATAAGCAGGAGTATCTGAGCCGCGCGGGAGAACTGGACGCTCTGCTTGCGGATAGCGAGGGGAAGGATTCCGTGGCGATCGTGCTGCGCGCAGAGCGGGCACAGAAGGTGTTGCCGCCGAACCGGAATGTGGAGATTACAGAGGCGCTTTTGGAAAAACTTGCCGCAAAGTTTGGACAGGACAATGTGAAAGTTCTGTAAAAGCTATGGAAAATACATTGCATTTGCGTGAAAAAAAGGCTAAAATACACCTAGCTGGCGGTTTTGCCGTATAAAAGCCGCTTTCCATGAAACATTGAAAAGAAAGGTAAGCCGGTATGGCATGCAGATAGAAAGACAGGTGCGGGATGCATTCTGCCGGCAGATACGGGAGGATATATGAAAAAAGAGATCAAAACAATTGGTGTACTGACAAGTGGCGGCGATGCCCCGGGCATGAATGCGGCAATCCGTGCGGTTGTCCGGAAAGCAATCGGTAACGGTGTAAAGGTAAAAGGAATCAAAAAAGGCTATCAGGGGCTCTTAAATGAGGAAATCATTGATATGGAGAGGCGCGATGTCTCTGATACGATCCAGAGGGGCGGTACGATTTTGGGAACAGCGAGATGTTCTGAGTTCCGTACAGTCGAAGGACAGAAAAAAGGTGCTGAGATTTGCCGCAAGCATGGCATTGACGGCATTGTTGTCATTGGCGGAGACGGTTCGTATCGCGGCGCACAGGCGCTCTCCAAACAGGGTATCAATACCATCGGACTTCCCGGCACGATCGATCTGGACATTGCATGTACAGATTATACGATAGGCTTTGATACTGCGATCAATACAGCGATGGAGGCCATTGACAAGGTACGTGATACCTCTTCTTCCCATGAGAGATGCAGTATCATTGAGGTTATGGGACGAAATGCCGGCTATATTGCGTTATGGTGTGGCGTTGCAAACGGCGCTGAGGATATCCTTCTCCCAGAGAAATACAATTATAACGAGCAGGAGATCATCAACAATATCATTAATAACAGAAAACGCGGCAAGACACATCATCTGATCATCAATGCGGAGGGAATCGGTCATTCCACCTCTATGGCAAGAAGGATTGAAGCGGCTACCGGCATTGAGACGAGAGCGACGATACTTGGTTACATGCAGCGCGGCGGTAATCCGACCTGTAAGGATCGTTTTTATGCTTCCATTATGGGTGCATATGCAGCGGATATACTCTGCGAGGGTAAGACAAATCGTGTCATCGCTTATAAGAACGGACAGTTTGTGGACTATGATATCGATGAAGCGCTTGCCATGAAAAAGGATATCGACGAATACGAATTTGAAGTCAGCCGTATTCTTTCCAAATAATAACAGATGCAGAAATAAAACCTGTTATCCCCTTTCAGGATAACAGGTTTCTTTGTAACGAGGGAGGATGCAAGAGGAACGAAATGATAACATCACTTACAAATGCCAAAATCAAAAATGTGATCCAGCTTTTGAATAAATCAAAACAGCGGAGAGCGCAGAATGTCTTTGTGGTGGAGGGCATTCGCATGGCAGTGGAAGCACCGCGGGATGCGCTTCGCGAGATTTATGTATCGGAAAATTTCTGGAAAAAGAAAGAAAACCAGCAGGTCTTGTCAACCTTTCCAAGAGAAAGACTCGAGGTGGTCAGTGACGAGGTCTTCCGTAAGATGAGTGATACAGTTACTCCGCAGGGAATTTTGTGTGTGGTAGAACGCATGGAATATGCCCTTTTGGATCTGCTCGAGCAAAAAGGGGCAAAGCAGGGGACGTATCTTGTGCTTGAGGATATCCAGGATCCGGGAAATCTCGGTACGATGATGCGAACCGGTGAAGGCGCAGGTATCAGTGGTATCATCATGAGTAAGGGTTGTGTGGATCTCTATAATCCCAAAACAATCCGCTCTACGATGGGCTCCGTCTACAGAGTGCCGTTCTGCTATGTGGAGGATATGCAAAAGCTGATGAGCGTTTTGAAGGAGCATGAAATCACAACCTATGCGGCGCATCTGTCAGGTACCAAATTTTATGATAAGGTAAAATATCACGGTGGCACGGCATTTTTAATCGGCAATGAGGGGAATGGTCTTTCGGAGGAATTGACAAATGCGGCGCAGGTGAAGATCAGGATTCCCATGGAAGGACAGGTGGAGTCGTTAAATGCTGCGATATCCGCAGGCATTTTGATGTATGAGGCATATCGGCAGAAGAGATAGATTAGCCTTTTGACCCCAATATCGTTTCAAAGATATTGAAAATATAAGCATGTCAAACAGGAGGAATATAGCATGAAAATCGGATTTATCGGACTTGGTAATATGGCGTCTGCCATGATTGGCGGTATTTTAAAAAAGGGTGTGGCAGGGCCGGAGGATATCATCGGCAATGCAAGGAGCGAGGCATCCCGGAAAAAGGCAAAAGACGCCTTCGGAATTACCATTATGGGAGATAACTGTGAGGTGGCAGCCGGTGCGGATATCCTGATTCTGGCGGTAAAGCCACAGATGTATCCGGGCGTGATCGCGCAGATCAAAGACGAGGTGCGGGAGCGTACCGTTGTGGTTTCCATCGCACCGGGGAAGACAATGGCATGGCTTAAGGAGCAGTTTCAAAGGGATGTGAAGCTTGTCAGATGTATGCCAAACACACCGGCACTTGTGGGGGAAGGCTGCACCGGAGTCTGCCGGTCTGCTAATGTGACAGAGGAAGAGATGCAAAGTGTTCTGACAATCCTGGAGAGCTTTGGAAAGGCATTTGCAGTGGAGGAGCATCTGATGGATACGGTTGTCGGAGTCAGTGGAAGTTCTCCGGCATATGTGTTCTTATTTATAGAAGCAATGGCTGATGCGGCTGTCATGGACGGTATGCCGCGCGCACTGGCATATGAGTTTGCGGCGCAGGCGGTTTTGGGCAGCGCCAAGATGGTACTGGAGACGGGCATGCATCCGGGAGCGCTGAAGGATATGGTATGTTCTCCGGCAGGCACAACGATCGAGGCGGTCAGAGTGCTGGAGGAAAAGGGCTTTCGCAGCAGCGTGATCGAGGCTCAGAAGGCCTGTGTGGACAAGGCGAGAAACATGTAAAAAATGGAAAAGTTGACAACTGTAAAGGAATCTGTTATATTATCCCATGTGGGTGTAACATTTTTGTAACAAATGAAACAAAAATGTAATCGCATCTTATAAATTATTTAAGAAATGAACATGTGAGAATGACATGGGAGGTTTTATGTTTCACGCAAAGCATATTCTGAAAAGAAGTCTGACAGGACTGCTGGCAGCAGCAGTGATGATGAGCGGTACGCAGATGAGCGTTCTGGCAGACAATTGGCAGGATGATATGGAACTTCACGCAGGTGCAACCGCTGTGATCAATGAAGGTTACAGCAGCGATGAAACGGTCGAGGATATTGACCTGCAGGCCGGTGCAGCGCTTTATCTGGCGCAGGAGAATACAGAGGAAATGGCTGAAATTGCAGTAGCGGATGCTGATGCTGATGCGAGGGAAGCTGCCGAGGTTGTCATGGCGAATGTAAAGGATGCCGTGAATGTACGTGTTGAGCCGAGCGAAGAGGCTGAGACGGCAGGCAAGCTTTACAAGAATTGCGGCGGAACCGTGATAGAACGCAGAGATGGCTGGACACTTCTTGAGAGTGGTGAGCTGACAGGCTGGACAAAGGATGAATTTCTTTTATTTGGAGAAGAAGCAATTGCACTCCGCGAGGAAGTAGGCGCTTACAAAGCGACATCGCAGACAGATGCGCTTCGCATTCGGAAAGAAGCAAACGAAGAAGCAGGGGTGTACAAATTACTCGAGCTCGGTGAGTCTGTAGAGGCGGCACAGGATACCGAAGAAATCGAAGGCTGGGTAGCAGTTGTTGTCGATGAAGATACAATTGGTTATGTCAGTGCGGATTATGTGGAAGTTGCATTTGTCGTAGAGACCGGAAAGACAAACGAGCAGATTGCAAAAGAAAAAGCAGAAGAAGAGAAAAAGAAACTGAGCGCAAACAGAGGCGCTGTAGATGTGGAAGTATCCGATGTGACACTTCTGGCAGCACTGATCCAGTGTGAAGCCGGCAATGAATCTTATGAAGGCAAGCTTGCAGTGGGTGCGGTTGTCATGAATCGTGTCAGAAGCGGATCTTACCCGGGCACAGTGAGTGGTGTGATCAATGCACCATCCCAGTTCCCGCCGGCGACAAACGGAAAAGTGGCAGGTGTGGTTGCAAAGGGACCGAGTGCTTCCTGCGTAGAGGCGGCACAGGCTGCGATTGACGGATCGACCAATGTGGGCGGTGCGACGCACTTTAAGGCTGCAAGCAGTGGCGCGACAGGTGTTCAGATTGGCAACCATGTTTTCTGGTAAGTTTTGGGGAAAAGAAAAGGATTTGTCGAGTGATACACAAAAACAGAAAGAGGAATCAGCGAAGGGAATCAGGCAGTGGCCGGTTCCCTTTCTTTATTGTGGACGTTTGCAGAGTCTGTTATAATAAGGCAAGATTTGTACTTGCAGTGGCAGGAAGGACCGAGTCTGATAAAATGGGCAGATGAAACGGATACGATGGAGAAAAGCTTTGGAAAGGACAGAAAGAAGAATGAAACATAAAATACAGGCGGCAATTGTATTTTTCTTTTTATGTTTGATCACGGCATGGTCGGTAAAAGAAAGCAGGCAGATTGCGCACTATGAGAATCCGGGGCAGCAGACAATGCAAGTGCGGGGCGGTCAGGAGCAGACAGAAAGGTATGTTCGTTATCCCAAAGTGAATTATGTGACAAATCCGGTCGGGATTGACTCGCAGGATATTACGTTTTCCTGGGAAATCTACGGCTACGAGCAACAGGCATATCGTATTACAGTTACGGACGAAGCGGAGCAATGTGTATGGGACAGCGGCATTGTGCAGGGAGATGATACGATACAAGTTGCGTATGCGGGAGAGCCGCTTAGCGATCTTATGCGTTATCGTTATACGATTCAGTCCTTTGATGGGGAAAACTGTTACATGAGTCCGCAGGCAAGCTTTGAGACAGCGTATGTGCAAGGAAAACCATTTGTAAACGCGGACTTTATTGCCATGCAGGGTGAGGAAAATGTCTATGGAGACGGTCAGCCAATCTTTTGCAAAACATTTCAGGCGGAAGAAAAGACACTGGAAAAAGCGTACTTTTTGGGAAGCGCGCTGGGCATTTATGATGTCTGGATCAACGGAAGGCGCGTGGGTGAAGATGAATTGAAACCGGGATGGACGGATTATAACGATACGCTGCTCTACCAAATGTATGATGTGACGGATGCGCTGCTTACAAACGAACAGAATGCGGAAGAAAATCACATTGCCATTATGCTGGGAACAGGCTGGTGGTGCGGACGTAATGCGTTTGGGACATACGGCTTTCATCAACCGGCGCTCATCGGTGAGCTTGTGCTGACTTTTTCGGATGGCAGCACGCAGAGAATCAGTACCGATTCGACATGGCAATATGTCAAGGACACGAGAGTACAGTTTGCGGATTTTTTCAATGGGGAAACAGTGGATTACCGCAAGCCGGATACCAAAGCGCTTTCGCAAGGAAAAACGGAAGAACTTATCTTTCGGGATGTGGTCATCAGTCAGGATTTTGGCGGCAGCTTTCACAGCTTTTACGGGTATCAGAATAAGCGCAGACCGCAGCTTACCAGATTTATGACTGCAGGATACTTATATGAAAAAACGCAGGATAACGGATCAACCTACGGCGAGGTGATAAAGCTTGCCAAGTGGCAGGAAGAACCGCAGGATGGCATATTGATTCCTGCCGGACAGACGCTGATCGTGGATTTGGGGCAGAATATTGCGGGAGTGCCCGAATTTGCCTTTTCGTCAGAAACGGAAAACGAGATTACTGTGCAATTTGCCGAAATGCTCAATGACAGTGGGCGGGAGGAAAAGGGAAATGATGGTCCGGCGGGGAGCCTTTATCGGAAAAACTACCGCTCCGCAACAACAACAGTAACGGTTGTAACCGATGAGACGGAGCATACGGTATACAGTCCTTCCTTCTTCTTTACCGGATTTCGTTACCTTTCGGTAACTGCAAAAAACGATATCATCATCTCGCAGATTAAAGGGATCTGTATCGGTAATGATTCGCCTGAGACGGGGAGCTTTACCTGCGATAACGATAAGCTAAGCCGCCTGTATGAGAATGTACGCTGGAGCCAGCGCAATAATTATACCCTGATCGCTACCGATTGCCCGCAGCGGGATGAGAGGCTTGGCTGGATGGGAGATCTGCAGTCCTTCTGCGCTACTTCTCTGTACAATCAGGATCTTTTTTCCTTTTATGAAAAATGGAGCAGGGATCTTCGGGATGCCCAGACAGCGGAGGGAGCATTCACAGATACGGTTCCGGCGACTGTCACGACGGGCAGCGGCAATGGCGGCTGGGCGGAAGCGGGTATTATGGTGCCCTTGCAGGTGTATGACAAGTACGGAGACAAAAGGATGCTGGAGAGTGTGTATCCGTCGATGAAGCGATATATGGCATACCTGGCATCTGTCAGCAGCTTTGTACCGGAGGATGGGCACATGGGACCGGGGAATCTCCTCGGAGACTGGCTGGGGGCGCAGGATACAGACAGTACTTTTCTGTCTGTACTTTGGTATGCGGCAGATGCCTCTTACATGAGCAAAGTGGCAGAAATATTGGGAGAGAAGGCAGATCAGAAGGCATATGAGGAGCTCTTTGCGTCGCTTCGTGATTACATTGACAAGGTATATCTGCAGGGAGATTTTGCTGAGGAAATGACGCAGACGGAGCTCTGTTTTCTGCTCCGGTATCAGCTTTTGACGGATGCGCAGAGGCAGCAGGCCGCGCGTGCACTGGCCGATTCTGTGAAAGAGAATGATTACCGTCTCGTGACAGGCTTCGCGGGGACTCCGATTCTCTTACATACATTGACGGAGCAGGGAGAGAGCAATTTTGCTTACCGTGTGCTGCTTTGTGAGGAAAATCCGTCCTGGCTGTACAGTGTCAATCAGGGGGCGACTACGATATGGGAGCGATATGACTCCTATACGGCGGAGGACGGTTTTGCCGATTTTGCGATGAATTCCTTTGATCATTTTAACGAGGGAAGCGTGGCGCAATGGATCTATGAGGATCTGCTTGGCATCCGTGTTGCACTGTCGGAAGAGGAACCGGTCCGTATAGCGCCTGAGCTTCCGGATGCAGACGTTGATCTGCACAAGGCACAGGGGAGCTATCACAGCGTCTTTGGAGAGATTGCGGTCAGCTGGGAGATCTCTGATAAAAAGTGTAGTACCGGCGGGAGTGAAGGGGACGCACAAACGGACGATATAGCAGATGATATAACAGACGATATAACAGACCGAGAGGTTATCTTCAGGCTTCGGATTCCCTACGGTGTGAAGGCGCGTGTCAGTCTTCCGGTAAAGGACTGCGAGAATATGCTTCTTTCCGGCGGCAACTGGGAGTTTGAAGGAGAATTGCTGCAACAATAGTTGTAAAATAGTTGTAAAGTACAAATGGCAAAGGCAGTCATATCTTGAATGTGAATTGCATTTATTGTATAATATGACCTAAGTGGATCATTTGTCACGGAGGGCAATTGATCTCATGTGTAAAAGACAGAAGGGAAAGGAGCAATAGTTATGGCAATGCTTACAGGAACACAGTCTTTACTTTGGCTGGTGCTTTTATTTGTCTGTATTGTGATTGAGATTGCGACGATGGGACTGACTACGATCTGGTTTGCCGGCGGAGCGCTGGTGGCAACGATCCTGTCACTGTTTAAGGTGCCGTTTGCGATTCAGCTGGTGGCATTTATTCTGGTTTCATTTGCGCTGATCATTTTCACAAGACCGATTGCAGTCCGCTATTTTAACAAGGACAGGATCAGGACGAATACAGAGAGTCTGATCGGGCAGCAGGCAATCGTTGTCAGTGAGATCGATAATCTGCAGCAGATCGGCCGTGTCACCATTCAGGGAAAGGAATGGACGGCACGTACCACGGTAAACGGTATTCTGCTTCCCGTCGGTACAGTAGTCATTGTACGCGCCATTGACGGCGTCAAACTCATTGTAGAAGAAAGGAAAGAGGAAAATTAGTATGGGACCATTAGTAACAGCACTTATTCTTATCATTATCATCATCTGGATTGCAGCAAGCTGCATTAAAATCGTACCACAGGCACAGGCTTATGTTGTAGAGCGTCTCGGCGCTTATCAGGGTACCTGGTCAGTCGGTATTCACTTCAAGACTCCTTTTATCGATAAGATTGCCAAGAGAGTTGTTTTGAAGGAACAGGTTGTGGATTTCGCACCGCAGCCGGTTATCACAAAGGATAACGTAACCATGCGTATTGATACCGTTGTATTCTATCAGATCACAGATCCGAAGCTGTATGCATACGGTGTGGAAAATCCAATCATGGCGATTGAAAACCTGACGGCTACAACACTTCGTAACATCATTGGTGATATGGAGCTTGATCAGACACTGACCAGCCGTGAGATCATCAATACAAAGATGAGCACAACACTTGATATCGCGACAGACCCTTGGGGCATCAAGGTGAATCGTGTCGAGTTGAAGAACATCATCCCTCCTGCAGCGATTCAGGATGCGATGGAGAAACAGATGAAGGCAGAGCGTGAACGTCGTGAGTCCATCCTTCGTGCAGAAGGTGAAAAGAAATCTACCATCCTTGTGGCAGAAGGTAAAAAGGAATCTGCAATTCTGGAAGCTGAGGCTGAGAAACAGTCCGCAATCCTTCGCGCAGAGGCACAGAAGGAAAAGATGATCCGCGAGGCAGAAGGTGAGGCTGAAGCGATTCTTAAGGTACAGCAGGCAAATGCAGACGGTATCCGTATGATCCGTGAAGCAGGCGCAGATCAGGCTGTATTGCAGATCAAGAGTCTGGAAGCACTCGAAAAGATGGCAGAGGGAGATTCTACCAAGATTCTCATTCCTTCCGATCTGCAGGGTGTTGCAACACTTGCTACCACCTTTAAGGAAGTTGTCAGCAAATAAAGCATTGTCTATACCGGAGCTTGAAAAGAAGATGCCGCATGCATATGTCTTAGGCGTGCGGGCGTAAATCAGCGTGAAAGAACAAGGGCAGATTCCCATGGAATTCCAAGGGATTTGCCCTTTTTTCTTGCGGCTTTTCCGGGGATGTATTATAATCAGTAGGTATTTAACTGTAAAGAATTGCATAGATCGGCACTTACAAAAACCCTTTTGTAACGACCGAAGCGGCAGACAGACAAGGAGGACAGGGTGATGAGTATGATGAGTAAGGTGAATTTACAGGGACGTGATTTTCTGAAGCTGCTTGACTTTACGCCGGAGGAGATTTCCTATCTGGTGGATCTGGCAGCAGCATATAAAGAGAAAAAACATAAGGGCGAGCTGCATGATACGCTGCGCGGCAAAAACGTGGCATTGATTTTTGAAAAGACATCGACAAGAACCCGTTGCTCCTTCGAGGTGGCTGCGCATGATCTTGGTATGGGGACAACCTATCTGGATCCGACGGGATCTCAGATCGGAAAGAAAGAGAGCATTGCGGATACCGCAAGAGTCCTCTCAGGCATGTATGATGGAATTGAATACCGCGGCTTCGGGCAGGATATAGTGGAAGAACTGGCTAAGTACGCTAAGGTACCCGTTTGGAATGGTCTGACAAATGAATTCCATCCGACACAGATGCTCGCAGATCTTTTGACCATACGGGAACAGTTTGGCAGTGAAAAGGGCATTAAGCTTGCTTACATGGGAGATGCCCGCTACAATATGGGAAATTCCTGGATGGTAACGTGTGCCAAGATGGGCATGCATTTTGTGGCATGTGCGCCAAAGAGCTATTGGCCTGATGAGGCACTGATTGCACAGTGTCAGGAAATTGCAAAGGAAACCGGTGCAACACTGACCTTTACAGAGGATGCGATGGAAGGTGTGAAGGGTGCAAACGTCATTTATACGGATGTCTGGGTTTCCATGGGAGAGCCTGATGAAGTTTGGGCAGAGCGCATTCGTGATCTGTCACCCTATCAGGTCAATAAACGGCTGATGGATCAGGCGGCTGACAATGTGATCTTTATGCACTGCCTGCCTGCATTCCATGATCTGAAGACAAAAATCGGCAAGGAAAAGGGAGAGCAGTACGGTATCAGCGAAATGGAAGTGACGGATGAAGTGTTTGAGTCAGAGCGTTCTGTGGTTTTTGAAGAGGCAGAAAACCGTATGCATACCATCAAGGCTGTGATGGCAGCTACTTTGTCGTAGTGAGATACAGATGAAATCATTGCGAAGTGATTGTCAAAAGGAATGTGAGAGAAATGCCGGAAAGCGGGGTTTCAGATAAAATGGATACAAAAACAAAGATCTTAACGATACTGCGGGAAAATGATACCTATGTATCGGGACAACAGCTTTGCAATCAGCTGGGCGTGTCGAGAACCGCTGTCTGGAAGGTGATTGATGCACTCAGGGAGCAGGGCTATCAGATAGAGGCTGTGCAGAATAAAGGCTACAAGCTGCTCAGTGCGCCGGATGTGATGTCGGCGAGTGAGATTGCCAGCAGAATCCATACCAAATGGGCAGGACAGAAGATTGTATATCTGGCGGAGACGGATTCCACCAACAATGACTGCAGACGACTGTTGCAGGAAGGAAGCCCGAACGGAACGCTTGTGGTTGCCGATATGCAGAAAACAGGAAAGGGGCGGCGCGGCAGGACCTGGATTTCCCCCCCGGGGGTTTCCATCTACATGACGATTGGCCTTCGGCCTGAGTTTGAACCGGGGAGAGCTTCTATGCTGACGCTTGTCATGGCACTTGCCATATGTCGCACCCTTGCCGATGTGACAGGATTGAACACGCAGATTAAATGGCCGAATGATATTGTAGTAAATGGAAAAAAGGTCTGCGGGATGCTGACAGAGATGAGTCTGGTGGACGCGTATATCGATCAGGTGGTGATCGGCGTGGGTGTGAATGTCAACCAGGAGCAGTTTGCGCCGGAGATTGCGCAGACGGCAACCTCCCTTCGGATAGAGAAAGGAGAGAAGGTTGGGCGCGTCCAGATCATTCAGAAAAGCATGGAATACTTTGAAGAATATTATGAAAAATTTGTCACAACCTGCGACATGTCTGCTATAATGGGAGAGTATAACGATGCTCTCGCCAATATGGGGGCGCAGGTACGTGTGCTCGACCCGAAAGGGGAATTTGGCGGCATTGCAAGAGGGATCGATGAGATGGGGCAGCTGCTTGTGGAGCTGTCGGATGGCACGATCACTGCAGTGTACGCGGGTGAAGTTTCAGTGAGAGGAATTTACGGATATGTCTGATGCGATGAGAAAGGATGCAGCTGATCGTATGCCGGATGGCAGGATGGTTCTGTGCGGCTGCAATGCCTATGAAAAAAAATACTTTTTTAACCCGGCATTCTCTGCGATGCCTGACTATGTGAAGGAAGAACTTCACATTATTTCCGTGCTATTTACGGAAGAAGCCGGCGGCGTGTTTCTCATTTTATTCGAGGAGGACGGGACGGTGTCCATTGAAACGCAGGCGGCAGAGGAGGATATCCTTTACGACGAGATTACAGCCGGTCTTCTGGTCAAGGAAATTCAGAGAAACAGACAGGAAATGTTTGAACAATTGCAGCTGTTTTACCGCGTGTTTATCCTGAAGGAAGATATTGCGGTTGAGTAGAAACAGATCAATAAGAATCAAGGAGCAACAGATCGATGATTTTATGTTTGGACGTAGGAAATACAAATATCACATTTGGTGTCTATGACGGAGAAAATCTGGTCACAACGTTTCGCATGACGACAAGGATACAGAGAACCTCTGACGAGTACGGTATCGTGATTCGTGACCTTTTGCATATGAACAATATAAGGCGCACGGATATCAAGGGGAGCATTGTGGCAAGCGTTGTGCCCAATATCATGCATTCCCTGATCAATGCGATGGTCCGCTATGTGGGCAGCAATCCGCTGATCGTAGGACCCGGTACAAAGACCGGTATCCGTGTTAATTCCAAGAATCCCCGTGAGACAGGTGCCGACCGCGTGGTAGATGCAGTAGCAGCCTATGAAAAATACGGCGGCCCGATTCTCGTGCTCGACTTCGGCACGGCGACGACCTACGATTATGTATCTGAGGACGGTTGTCTGCAGGCATGTGTCATTGCGCCGGGAATCCGCATCAGTGCGGAGGCGCTTTCCCAGAATGCGGCAAAGCTGCCGGAGATTGATATCAAAAAGCCGGAGTCCATTCTGGCAGGTGATACGGTCACCTGTATGCAGGCCGGTATCATGTATGGACAGATCGGGCAGACCGAATACATCATCTCTCAGATCAAAAAGGAGACCGGCAGAGCGGATATGCGCGTCGTTGCAACGGGCGGTCTTGGCAGAACCATTGCGAATGAGACAGATACCATTGATTTCTATGATAAGACCCTGACGCTGGACGGACTTCGGATTTTGTATGAGAAAAATTGCCCGGATCATGCGCCGGAGGCAAGAAATAAGTAGCAGACAGGAGTTTGCGAGCGTCCTGCGTGGATCTGTACAGATTGTACGATCTGCTACATAGCATGAAATGTTTCGCAAACACCAATAAGAAGAGACGATGAGGAGAAATTTGACATGAAAATGTTAAAAATCGGGAATGTTACGCTGGACAACCCCGTTATACTGGCTCCGATGGCAGGTGTTACAGACCTGCCTTTTCGTTTGCTGTGCAAAGAAAACGGCGCAGGGCTTTTGTGCATGGAGATGGTAAGTGCCAAGGCAATCTATTACAACAATAAAAACACAGAGGCACTGATGGAAATCCACCCTAAGGAGCGGCCCGTCTCACTGCAGCTTTTTGGCAGTGATCCCACTATCATCAGCGAGATGGCAAAGCGCATCGAAGAAAAACCGTTTGATATCCTGGATCTGAATATGGGCTGCCCGGTGCCGAAGGTGGTCAACAATGGTGAGGGTTCTGCACTCATGAAAAACCCTCCCCTAATCAGAGAGATTTTGACAAAATGCGTCAAAGCGATTGAGAAGCCCGTGACAGTGAAGATCCGAAAAGGCTTTGATGAGGATCATGTCAATGCGGTCGAGATTGCAAAGATTGCCGAGGACTGCGGCGTTTCTGCGATTGCCGTGCACGGCAGAACGAGAGAGCAGTATTATTCCGGCAAGGCGGACTGGGAAATCATTGCCCGTGTGAAGGAAGCGGTCTCTATTCCGGTCATTGGAAACGGAGATATCACGGACTGCGCATCGGCAGCGGAAATGTTCCGGCAGACAGGCTGTGACGGTATTATGATCGGCAGGGCGGCGAGAGGCAACCCGTTTATCTTCGGGCAGGTCGCAAAATACCTGGAGACCGGCGAGATACCGCCGGGACCTGACAGACAGACCCTGTGCGATACCGTGCTGCGCCATGCCGCACTGCAGCTGCAGTATAAAGGAGAATATACGGCTGTTCGTGAGATGCGCAAGCATATCGCATGGTATACCGTCGGGATGCCGCACTCCGCGAGGCTGCGACAAAGGGTTAACGAGATGGAGACGATGGGGGAGCTTGAGAGGAGCGTAAGACAGATTTTTCTCGGAGAATAGGAAAGAACGGGTCAAAGCTGCATATAATCAAATCAAAGAGCATTTGTAACCTGTTTCTTGTAAAGCAACTTGTTGCCTGGGATTTATGCGACATGTCTATCCGAGATGTATATGCGAGATGTATATGCGAAATGTATATCCGACATGTATATCCGTATGTATCTGCGCCAGATACAAGAGGTTTTGCAACAGTCCGGTTTACAGAGGAGCATGGGATGGAGCCTTACGAATTGTATTATATGTACCCGGTTTTGCGAGCAGATCCGGCAGGAACGCCTTGCGTGGCGGATGGTGAGAAGAGCTGCCGGATCGGGGACTATACGATAAGGGCACTGCCGTTTCGGGTTTCTGAACGGCAAAAAAAATATCTGATTGGCGGAAATGCTTTGTTGCAAGAGCTGTTCCGCTTTTTTTGTCTGCGAAAGAAAGTAAAAGGAAAGACATGCGTGGTGCTCTCCGAGAAAATGCAGGCGCTCTTGCCCGCTGTGCTTTGGTATCCGTGCATGAAAACAGATTTTCCGACGGATTTGCAGGAGGCATATGCCCTGCAGGCGCTTACATCTGTTCTGCAGGGACGCAGCGGTGAGAATAGCGACAGTGCCGGAGAGCAAGGCAGATCGTGTGCGCTCACGGTGACTGCGCCTTCGGAAGGGTTTTCGCAGGAACTGCTCACAGATTTGCTGCAAATCATGCAAAAGGCGATAGACGGAGAAAAAAACGCTTGCAATACACGGCGCAAAAACACCCGGACACAGATAACGGATCTTATGTTTTTCACCGATGCAGAAGAAGAGAAGGAATGGATCGAGGATAAGATGGATGATTTCCTGGAGGAGACAGGCGTCGCGGGAATGTGCTACCTGATGGAGACGGAGACGGCGCAAATGAAACCGGACCGCCCGGGAATGCGGTCGGAACCAGCGATGATGACGGCAGCCAAAGAGGGAAGAGAATTGGGAAATCGATACGAAAAAGCAGAATCATACAGGGTTCTTCTGGATTTTGCGGGAAGACCGCTTCGGGAGCTGTGGAATATCGATATCTACATTGACGCAGGCGGCAGAAAAAGCGGAAAAGAAATCCGGAGACTGAAAGGGCGGCGCATAAGCGCCGTGAGCCTTAGAAATTACCTTGACAGAGCCTTTTACCCTACGTTATAATGTCTTAGTTAAAAAGGTGGATAAGACTATCTGACTGCCTTGCATCAAGCATAAGAAAGGATGAAAAACGTGGAAGCAAAGAAAAATATCTTGACCTATGAAGGTTTAAAGAAGTACGAAGAGGAATTAGAGCATTTAAAGGTCGTAACACGTAAGGAGATCGCACAGAAGATCAAAGAGGCGAGAGCACAGGGAGACTTATCCGAAAATGCAGAATATGATGCAGCAAAAGATGAGCAGCGCGACGTGGAAGCCAGAATTGAAGAACTGGAGAAAATCTTAAAGAACGCAGAAGTCGTTGTAGAAGATGAAGTAGACTTAGACCGCATCAACATCGGATGTCGTGTTCTGATCAAGGATCTGGAATTCGACGAGGAATTAGAATACAAGATCGTTGGTTCTACAGAGGCCAACAGCTTAAAGGGGAAGATCAGTAATGAGTCACCGGTAGGCAAGGCTCTGATCGGAGCAAAGAAAGGTGAAATAGTCGAAGTGGAGGCACCGACAGGTGTTCTGAGATACGAAGTACTGGAAATTCAGAGAGCAGGAGCATAAGAACGTGGGAGAGAACAATCAGAATAAGCAAAAGAGTCAGCAGCCGCAGCAGGATTTGGGACAGCTCCTCAAGGTGCGCCGCGAAAAGCTTGCCAATCTGCAGCAGGCGGGCAAGGACCCTTTTCAGATTACAAAATTTGACCAGACACATCATACAGAGGAGGCAAAGAGCCTTTACAATGCACATGAGGCACAGATTCTTGCCGGCAGAGCAGCTGTGAACGTAGAAGGTCTTAGTGAAGAAGAAGCGAAGGATGCGATCAATCAGGACTACAATGAGAGAAGAGAGATTATGGATGCTTCTCCGATCGTTGTCAAGATTGCAGGCCGTATGATGTTTAAGCGTGTGATGGGAAAAGCTTCTTTCTGTAATATTCAGGATTTACAGGGGAATATTCAGGTATACGTTGCAAGAGATGCCATCGGTGAAGAAACTTACGCGGATTTTAAGAAGGCAGACATCGGTGATATCTACGGTCTTTCCGGATTTTTGTTCCGCACAAAGACAGGCGAGATTTCCATCCATGCACAGGAGATGACCCTTCTTACAAAGAGTCTTCAGATTCTGCCGGAGAAATTCCATGGTCTGACGGATACCGACACACGTTATCGTCAGAGATATGTGGATTTGATTATGAATAAAGAGAGCAAAGAAGTATTTATCAAACGTTCTCAGATTATCAAAGAGATTCGTAACTTCCTTGCCGGACGTGATTTCATGGAGGTAGAGACACCGATGCTTGTTTCCAACGCAGGCGGTGCCGCAGCCAGACCATTTGAGACACATTATAATGCTTTGAATGAAGATGTAAAATTACGTATTTCCTTAGAATTATATTTAAAGAGACTGATTGTCGGAGGACTGGAAAGAGTCTATGAAATCGGACGAGTATTCAGAAATGAAGGAGTAGATACCAGACATAATCCGGAATTTACTCTGATGGAATTATATCAGGCATACACAGATTATGAAGGAATGATGGAACTGACAGAGAGTATGTTCCGTTACCTTGCTGAAAAAGTATGTGGAAGCACAAAGTTTACCTACAATGGAATTGAACTCGATTTTGGCAAGCCATTTGAGAGACTGACCATGAATGAGGCAATCAAGAAATATGCAGGAATCGATTTTGATGAAGTGCCGGATACAGAAGCTGCAAAAGCACTGGCAAAAGAGCACCACATAGAATTCGAGGATCGCCATACCAAGGGTGATATCATCAACCTCTTCTTTGAAGAGTTCTGTGAGAAGGAGCTGATCCAGCCTACCTTTATCATGGATCATCCGATTGAGATTTCCCCTCTGACCAAGAAGAAACCTTCCGATCCGACCAAGGTAGAGCGTTTCGAATTGTTCATCAATACATGGGAGATGTGTAATGCTTACTCAGAATTGAACGACCCGATCGATCAGAGAGAACGTTTTGCAGCGCAGGATGCAGCATTTGAAGCAGGCGATGAGGAAGCCAACCACACCGATGAAGATTTCCTGAACGCACTGGAAATCGGTATGCCACCGACAGGCGGTATCGGCTACGGTATCGACAGACTCGTGATGCTGCTGACAGATTCGCCGGCAATCAGAGATGTTTTGCTGTTCCCGACAATGAAGAGTTTGGATAAATAAACCCAGTAAAATCAAGGGTTCCGAGCCTATCAAAAATATTTTACTACAAAATTACTACAAATATCACTCAAAATATGCTGGGATGTGCAGTGATTTGCATACCCTAAATGGCAAAAATAGATGATTTTACACGTTAAAGAACACTTTCATTAGTTTGAAAGTGTTCTTTTTTTGCATCATATAATCAAATTTTTGAAAAAAAGAGGTTTTTTACTAAATGAAGTTCATTGTAAACAAGTATTTTGAGAAATTTATTGTAGAAAAGTAGGAGGAATTTACTATGGGAAAAATTATAACAGTCGCAAACCAGAAAGGCGGAGTCGGAAAAACGACCACTGCGGTAAATTTAGGTATTGGTTTAGCTAATAAAGGAAAGAAGGTTTTATTAATGGATGCGGATCCCCAAGGAAGCTTAACAATCAGTTTAGGTTACCGTGAACCGGATAAATTATCAGTAACATTAGCAAACAAATTGATTGCGGTTATCAATGAAGAAGAATTCAACCCGTATGAGGGCATTTTGCACCATGAGGAGGGTGTGGATATTCTCCCGGCAAACATTGCGTTATCAGGTCTGGAAGTATCTATTGTAAATGTGTTTGCCAGAGAAATGTTGCTTAGGGAATACGTTGAAATGATTCGGAACGATTATGACTACATCATTATTGATTGTATGCCATCCCTTGGAATGCTTACCATTAATGCTCTTGCTTGTGCGGATACGGTGCTGATTCCGGTACAGGCGGCATATCTTCCGGTAAAAGGTTTACAGCAGCTTATTCGCACGATTACACGAGTAAAGAGACAATTGAATACGAAGTTAGAGTTAGAAGGTATCCTGCTTACAATGGTGGATTATCGAACGAATTATGCAAAGGACATAGCAGACATGGTTCATTCGGCTTATGAAGAGGCATTTCGTTTCTTTGAAAGTGAAATTCCCATTTCGGTTCGTGCAGCAGAAACGAGCATAGAGGGAACAAGTATTTATATGCATAATCCGTCAGGAAAGGTTGCAAAAGCATACGAGAATTTGACCAAGGAGGTAATCGCCAATGAAAACTAGATCAGGGAAACCGGTACATTTAATCGGTTATGAAGAATTGTTATCCGTACCAACCATTGCAGGAGCAAGTGATATTCCGCTAGAGCAGTTACATGAATTTAAGAATCATCCCTTCCATGTGGTTGAGGATGAAGCGATGATGGAATTAGTGGAGTCTATCAAGACAAACGGAATTTTATCTCCGGCGATTGCAAGAAGACGCCCGGAGGGTGGCTTCGAATTGATATCCGGGCATAGAAGAAAACATGCGGCAAAGCTTGCAGGATTAGAAAAAATGCCGGTGTTCGTAAAGGAGATGACCGATGATGAAGCGGTTATCGTTATGGTGGATGCGAACATTCAAAGAGAGGAGATACTGCCAAGCGAAAGAGCATTTGCGTTTAAGATGAAGATGGAAGCAATGAGCCATCAAGGTGCAACTTCTCGACATGATGTCGCGAAGTCAGTGAACGAAAAATCTAAAACTTCTCGACACAATGTCGGGAAGTTAGCAACAACAACTGCAGATGAAATAGGAAAAGCATACGGTGTTTCAGGAAGACAGGTTCAAAGATATATTCGCTTGACATCGTTAATACCAGAATTGTTGAACATGGTTGATAATAAGAAAATCAATTTCATCAACGCAGTAGACATCTCCTTCTTTCCAGAGGATGCACAGCGTGAAATATATGATTATATCTCAAAGAAAAATAAATTGACTAAGGACAAAATAGGAAAGATTAAAAATGCATTCAGCACGAATGAAGATTTGTCTGTGGATGAGATTCGGGCAATCCTCTACGAAAAATCCAACACAGTCAAACAGGTATATTTCTCACTAACAGAAACCCAGATTGCTTCCTATTTCCCGAAAGGATATACCATGCAGCAGATGGAAGAAGTGATACTTACACTATTGGATGAATGGAGCAAAAAAGAAAAGAGGTAATGCAGATGATTCTTGATTGTACGAAAAAATATCTGGCTGACGGTTACCCGGAACTGGTTAAGGAATGGTCAGATAAAAATGGAGATTTAAAACCAGACAAGGTAACATATGGTTCTAACAAAATTGTCTGGTGGAAAGGTAACTGCGGTCACGAATGGGAAATGTCAGTCAAGAGTCGCACAATGGGGCAGGGATGCCCCTATTGTGCAGGCGTAAGAGTGTTGATTGGCGATAACGACCTTGCGACAATATGTCCGCACTTAGCCGACGAATGGTCGGATAAAAATGAAGATTACAAGCCCACGGATTTTACAGCAGGTTCCTCAAAGAAAGTTTGGTGGAAATGCAAAGAGGGGCATGAATGGGAAGCAGTCATTAAAAACAGAGTGAATGGAAGTACTTGTCCATATTGCAGCCACAGAAAGGTTCTTGCCGGTGTCAATGATTTGGCAACAGTACGACCGGAGCTTGCGCTAGACTGGTCTCCTAGAAATGGTAAATTAAAAGCGGATATGGTTTCTGAATTTTCTAACAGGAAAGTATGGTGGAAATGTCATGTTTGCGGATATGAGTGGAAATCCCTGATTAGTGCCAGATCGGGCGGAGTGAAATGTCTTTGTTGTAGCGGATATGTTACGGTTTCTGGGAAAAATGATTTAAGTATTACGCACCCTGTTCTTGCAAAAGAATGGTCTGATAGTAACGAAAGAGGAGTAAACGAATATCAGAGTAACAGCCGTGAATATGTATGGTGGCAGTGTTCCACTTGCGGTTATAAATGGAAAGCTATGATTTATAATCGCGTTCAAGGAAAGTGTGAATGTCCGGCTTGCAAGAGAGCAAAACAAATAGAGAAAGCTGTCATAAAGGAAAAATACCTGATTGATATACGGAAATTTGAGAAACATTTACGCGAGGTTTGTCTTATGTACTATTTTGATAAAGCCGGCTATGAATTGATGGAACAGGATGATAGTATAATCGGTGTCGGACTTGAATTTTACTGTAAAGAATTAAATGTGGCAGTGATTTTATCCAGACCGTTCCATGAGACGATACACGGACACCGGATTGAGAATGCAAAGAATGACTTGTGCAGAAAAAATAATATTCGTCTTATTCGTATTCTGGAAGCCGGTTGCCGGACTTATGACAATTGCATGTGCCTTCAATGTGATGATGAAAGCTTAGAGTCATATGATTGGGCTTTGATTTCATTGTTTAATGCTCTTGGAATAGCAATGAGTGTTGATTGTGAACGGGATATGCGGGAAATGTTTATGTGGTATCAGAAATATTTGGATGGATTGTATCTTCTCATGAATAAAACGGCAGAGAAGAAAAAAGAGATTGTTAGGGAACTATGATTTACAAATGCATTATGCTGTTAGTAAACAGTGACGGGTGGACGATGTGCTGCCCGTCACTGTTTTTTTACGTCTCCGTTTCTTTCGTATCGCTTTCTTCCGTCGCCTCTCCCTCTTTGCCATCCACCTTCACATCCTCCGGAAGCAGCACACAGGCACAATACCCCGGCTCCGGCTGGTAGCAATGAATAGTAAGCTGCTTTTTAATCTCCGGGCTAAAGTCATACAGCGTGTGCGAAACCCCGTTTAAGGCAACATCTGCATAAGAAATCAGCCACTTACGGTCACCGTTTTTGAATACTTCATAAAAGGAATGATTCACCATATCCTCCACAGGGACACCTTCCACCACCGCCATATGCTTGTTGCAGTAGCGGAAAATGAAATCAATGCCGTGTCCGTTTTCATCAAATACAAGCTCAATGATACAGTATGCCACCGGCATGTCCTCTATCAGGGTACATTTTTCAAGAAGTGTCAAGGGCATCATTGTTTCCACATCAATCCAATCAAGCGGTGGTGGAGACAGCTCACGTTTAACCCCGAGAGCCTTTCGGATTCTCTTGTGTGCAGCAAGACTTCGTGTAGTACCCTTATAGGTTCTGCCATCCATCATAGTATAGATGCCATCGTCACCGATGGCGACAATCGCAGACTTACGTACTGCAATGCCCTTACGGATGACAAGAAATTCATCCTCAGGCAGAATCTTTTCAATCTGATAAAAGCGGGCGGTAGACTTTACCTCCTCGCCATCGTCTAAACAGAGCACCGTCTTATCCCCCGAACGATAGGTCGATAAGATATGCTCTGGTTCAATATCATGGATTGTCAAATATTTTCTTCTTGCCATAGTAAACCTCCCTCAAAAATAAAAGTAACATTTGGGTGCCGACAGGTCTGTTTTTTTGATTTTACTCCTTATTCACATAAAATGCAAATAAAATTAGCGATTTATGTAAGAAAAGAGAGATATATCGATAAATTACATGAGTTTTATCGAAGTATCCAAGGAAAGTACAGAAAAATGCCAAAACCCGAGCGAAAAAGATTGTCATGCAAGGAAATGTTTGGTAGAATAGAATCAAATGGGTAATTTGTAGCAATCCCATATCTGATAGAGTAACACGTAGTTGCGTATTAGAATTTTTTTGATTAGGAGATGATATTAACATGAAGAAACGAAGAAGACTAAAGAAAGGACTGGCAATAGTCTTAACTGCCGCTATGGTGGTGGGACTGCTGCCCGGTGTTGGTACCCTTCAGGTATCGGCTACGGAATCAGACGAAAATACTGTGAATACGGTATCTTCCAATGAGGCTATGACACCGGAGCCGACACCGGAACAGACAGACGGGCAGGCAGCCGACAAACTCATTACTGCCTGGCAGTGGATTGATGAGGAAGAAATTCTGGATGAAGAGACAGGTAATCTTGCCCTTCCGGGAGCAAGTGAACAGACACCTGCATATTTTGAAGATGTCACGGCGTTTCTCCCAACACAGATTCAGGCAACGGTAGAAGATGATTCAGAAAATCCAGAAACCGGAGTAGAAGAGACCATCACCCTTGGAGACTGGTCTTGTGACAACTTCCCGGAAGAGGGTGCTTACAGCGGCAGCTATACATTCACTGCAACCCTTCCGGAAGGATATGCGCTTTCCGAGGATGCAGAGGCACTGGAAGTTCTGGTGGAGCTTGGCGGAGCAACACTGTACGAAACTGCTACTGCTACTTGGACTTACCCGACCAAGACCCCTACGCTTACATGGGCGGGCTCGGGTACAGCAGAAGACCCTTATATCATCACTACCGCTCAGGAATTAGCGAATATGTCGTACATAGTAAATGCTGGTCTACAAAATAGTGATGGTAAAAACTACTATGAGTTGTGCTATAAGTTGGGTGCTGACATTGACATTGGCGGAAAGCAGTGGGTACCAATTGGTGGAATTAAGAATGGAACCAGTTATTTATATACTTTTTGGGGCTCTTTTGATGGTAACAACCACACAATTAGTAATTTGACAATGACCGAATTGAACACTAATTACGATGCAAACGGTAGAGGCGGATTATTTCGTTCAGTCAACGGCAATGCGGAAATTAAGAATGTTAAATTAGAGAATGTTAATATTTCGATGAAAGGTAGTTCTGGAGCTCTTGTCTCACTTCTTTCCGCTTGTACAATTAGCAATTGTCATGTGTTAAGTGGAACAATTACCAGCACAAGTACCCAATATCAGTATTTTGGCGGTCTCATTGGTTCAGGTGGTTCATGCACCATCACTAATTGCACAAACAGGGCAACTGTTACAGGTAGTTCAACATACAATGATTACGTTGGCGGTATTATAGGTAATCTTGCTACTAAAGAGATTAATATTTCAAATTGCTATAATTACGGGTCGCTTAGTAGCAAATTTTATGTTGGTGGTATTGTAGGTTCTACTAAGCAAAACGGAGCAAATACTACAATCAGTAACTGTGGAAATGAAGGTTCTATTAATAGCCAGTATTATGCTGGCGGAATTGTGGGTATAGTTTCGAGCCCAGACTCAACGGATTTAGGTCACAAATTTACCATAAGCGGATGTTACAATAAGGGTACAATCACCACACCAGCAGCATACATTAATATGTCAGGCGGCATTGTAGGTCGGGTAGGTAATAAAGACTATTTATACTTGTTTATTGAGCGTTGTTACAATGCGGGGACAGTTACCAGTGATATTTATGGTTCACACATTTATGACACGGAAAGCGAAAACTATAGTACGCAAGCTGTTTCTGTCAAAAACTGCGTATATACAGGCGACAAAGTTGCTTATTTCGGAACCGGTGACAATGATGCCTTCAACAGAAAGGTAACAGCAGAGGAACTGGAATCGGGCAAGGCGGCAGTTTTTTTGAATCAGGGATTGTCGGAAGATAATCTCATATGGTATCAGAATTTATCTGCCCAGGATAAAGACAACTATCCTGTGACTGATAACACACATAGCAAAGTCTATGCTTCTGATTACTGCATGGCAGCAGCAACATTTTCCAATACCGCACCGACAACGAAGAACAACAGCCATACTCTGGAACACGTTGCACAGGTGGACGCAAAATGCGGTATCAGTGGTTTGAAGGAACATTATAAGTGTAATAATTGCGGCGAGCTCTATTTAGATGCGAACGGAACGAATATCGTTACTTCAGTGGATTTAGTGATTCCGCCCACAGCCACGGATCATAATTATGTAGATGGAATTTGCTCCGTGTGCGGAGATTTATTAACCCCGCAGCAGGGTGAAGATGGATATTACCTCATTTCTACATTGGGTGAGCTTATTTCGTATGCGGATATGGTCACACCGGATGATGGAGCGGCATGGATACCTATGAATGAACCGACAGAAGCGTCGCAAAAAGTGCGACTGATGGCGGATATTGATATGTCTTCAGTATATAATGCAGAGACAGGAAAGAGCTGGAATCCTATTGGTGGTGGCGATGGAGGCGCTTACTTTAAGGGTGATTTTGATGGTAATGGACATACAATTTCTGGATTGTATATCAACAGCACGACTGTACAATATGCCGGTCTGTTCGGAAGGCTGATGTTTGGAGTTTGCTGTGTGCATGACCTGACCTTGAAGGACGTGTCGATTAATGCACCTAATGCTACCGCAGCAGGCGCTGTTGCTGGTTTTGTGGACTCATATAAAAAATCACCGACCATTAAAAACTGCATGGTTGAAAGCGGAACGATTAAAGGTAAGGAAAGTGTTGGCGGTATAGCGGGAAAAACCTCATCCGGTCAGCTGCTGTCGGCAACTGAAGAAGGCGCTCCTATTCTTATCGATAGCGGATACATTTCAGTGATTCAAAATTGTGGAAACAAGGCAACGGTAACGGCTACCACCAATGCCGGTGGCTTGAGCGGTTCCGGTCCGGTTTGGATTGAGAGCAGTTATAATACCGGTACTGTGACAGGAGCAACCGGTGGACAAATCACAGGCTCCCTTTCAGCAAATAGCACGGTGAACAACTGTTATTATCTGGGTGATGCTGACACTGCGTTTGGCGTTAATAGCACCGCGACAGAGAAGGTTACCGAGGTAGCATACAAGTCCGCTGATGAGTTTGCAAGCGGCGAGGTTGCATGGCTGTTAAACGACAAAATATCAGAGAACATAGAGGAGAATCCTCTTGACTGGTATCAAAAACTAGGCGAGGATGGCGATGCATACCCTGTTCTGAAAAAGAACGAGCAAAATGATAATACGGTATATCAATATACAAACTGTAAACAAAAAACAACTTACACAAATGACATTACTTTAAGCGGTACGACAGGAAGCCACGATTTTTCCGCAAAAGATGGTATATGTAAAATTTGTGGATATGTATGTGACCATTCCGACGGTTACGAGAATGAAGCCTGCAAGATGTGTGGAAAGGCGCAGGGCGTAACCTTTGATACACATAGCATTACCCTTGCAGATGAAATTGGAGTCAACTTTATGATGATTCTTCCGGAGAATGCTAAAACAGAGAATGCTTACATGGAATTTTCCATAAGCGGAAAGAATGGTAAGACAACGAATGTTTCTTACTCAGAAGAGATTGCAATGTCGGATGGCAGATACAAATTTACCTGTCTTGTTAATTCTATCCAGATGGCAGATACCATTACAGCAACCTATCATTTTGGAGAGAATGAAACAGTAACAGAAGAGTATTCCGTAAAGAAATATATTGAGGATATAGTCGCAAGCGACACTATGGACGATACGACGAAAAACCTTGTAAAGAGCTTGGCTGATTACGGATACTATGCTCAGCTTTGTCTTTCTGAAACTAATGGATGGACAATTGGCACAGACCATGAGCAGATGATTCATTACACCGATGCAGTGGACACGACAGTGGATTTGAGGACATATGCTTATTCCCAGACCGGAGAAGTCAGCGGAATTACCAAGGTAAATAAATCACTGGTGTTAGATTCTAAAACAGCTATTCGTTTACTGTTTACGGTGGACGATACTTATGGCAAGAAACCCGTTATTGCTGTCAAAGATGCAAATGGCAATATGGTGGAGACACAGCTTACAAAACAAAGTGATGGTAGGTATTGTCTTTTGATTCCGGGAATCAGTGCTCATAAATTGGGTGAAACATACACTATCGTGGTAGATGATGTAATGACCATTCGGATGTCAGCATTAACATATGCTCATGGGGTATTGCAGTCAGATGCAATGACAGCTGCAACCAAGCAGGCTGTTGCAGCATTAAATGCCTATTATAATGCTGCTATTGAATATAAAAATAAACAATAAAAGGAGGAATGATATCATGGAGAAATACGAAACACCGGTTATGGAAATCATTGAATTTGAAACAGAGGATGTTATTACTACAAGTGGTGATGGCGATATTACGACGCCAGAGATTTAGGTCAATAGGTTGAGGTGTACGATGGGCGGAGGCAGTCAGTGTTTCCGCCTGTTTTCATAGGGAGATGTTGAAAATGAAGAAAAAAACAGTGATATACGTGTGCAGTGCATTGTCTGTTTTGATTTTGCTGCTGCTTGTTGTAGTTCTGAATATGAATACCAATGAATCAGCAGATACAAACGGCGGAGAAATTCAGCCAACCACATCTGCTGATGTACAGAATAAAGAACAGAAGGATAATGTTGACAATTTAGATACAAATAAAAACAAAACTGGAGATTTGGATACAGATCTGAATATGCCGGAATTACCAGATGATAACGAGAAAACTGAGGATGAACAAAATGCTTCCACAAAACAAAAGGACAAAGCTTCGACGAAGGAGAAAAGTACTGACAAAAAGAATCACACAGATGTAAATGATCAGTCGAATGATAAGAATAAAGAGCAAACGACTGACCAAAACACAAAAGAGGATGACGAAAAGTCATCCGGCGATAATGATAAAGATGTTGATAAAAAGCCGGATGATTCCGGCAATGATGATAATAAGTCTTCAGATGACAAGAATGAGGAACAGTTAAAAGACAATGATGCCCCAATAGAATTACCGGAAATCTAAAAAGAGGGATTTGATTGAATGAAAATAAAGCTGGTAGACAAAACAATAGAAATTAACAATCTATATCCTTATATTGAGCAGTATTGTAAAAACTATATCAGCACAGATTGTGAGTGCAAATCCGATTTTATTATTGGTATATCTGATACAGATATAGAATATGAACGAAGAAAATCGGAAGCAGAGGATAAAAAAGAGGGCATTCCCATCCGCTATTTCACGGACGAATACTTAGAAACACTTGCAGTCTACCGTAAGATTGCCGAGCAGATGTTATCCTACGATACCATCTTGTTTCATGGTTCGGTCATTGCAGTGGATGGGGAAGGGTATCTCTTTACAGCCAAGTCCGGTACAGGAAAATCCACCCACGCAAGACTCTGGCGGGAAGTCTTTGGTGACAGAGCAGTGATGGTCAATGATGATAAGCCTCTGTTACGGATAACGAAAGACGGTGTTATTGCTTATGGTACACCTTGGGACGGCAAGCACAGACTCAGTACCAATACATCCGTACCTTTAAAGGGTATCTGTATCTTGGAGCGGTCGGCAAAGAATCATATCATAAGGCTTGATTCAAAGGAACAGCTGCGCAGTGCCTACCCTATGATGGTCCAGCAAACACATAAGAGCAGTAATCCCGCAAGTGCCCGAAGGACAATGGAACTGATAGACGGACTGATGGAAGCTGTGCCAATCTACCGGCTTTCCTGCAACATGGAGCCAGAGGCTGCTAAGATAGCTTATGAAGGGATGCAGAATGAATAGAAACTTTCATGGATAAAATATTATGATGATACCAGGGGCAAAAGGTCATACGTTTCATGCTTGCATGAAAAAGTATGACTTTGGGACCCGTAGGTATCATATTATAGTACAAGTTTTTGTTTTCAAAATATGCTGCACAAACACAAAAGTGCAGAAAAATATTGAAAATAAACAATGTATGTAGTATGATGAACATGGAGGGATTATTATGCCAAAAATACTTGATTATCAGCTTCCGACTGAGCAAATGTTTTTTACAACAAAGCAGTTAAATGAACTTGGGGTTAGTTTTTATGGAATAAAGAAACTTGTGGAAGCCGGAACACTTATCAAATTGAATAGCAGTGTATATGAGAATGCAACATACGAAGGTGAAGAATCTGACTTTTTCTATGTGACAGCATATGCGCCGGATGGGGTAGTCTGTCAGATGAGTGCTGCAAGGTATTATGGACTGACAACCTACTGGCCGGATGCTGTGGATGTTGCGATTGAAAGACGTAAAAAATTGTCTACAGTACCGGATTTTCCAAAGTTTAATGTTGTATATTACTCAAAAAAAAGATATGAACTGGGAATCGAAACCATTACGGAGGGAAAGAATGCTTTCCGGATTTATGACATGGAAAAGACGGTTGCAGATATTCTTTTTTATCGGAATAAAGTTGGAATCGAAGAAACGAAAGAGATTTTAGTCAATTATCTGGCGAGGAAAGAGAGAAATCTGAATAAGCTCCACCGCTATGCTAAAGAGCTTCGGTGTGAAAAGATACTTAGCACATATCTGGAGGTGCTCCTATGAGAAATGCAGAGTCGGTAAAGGCAAGATTAAAAAATATAGCAAAAGAAACAGGAAGAACGATGCAGGATGTTCTGATTGCTTATGGATTAGAGAGAACCATTATGCGGCTGACAAAGTCAAGCCATGTTGAGAATTTTACATTAAAGGGTGGCATTTTTTTGTATGCACTGATGGATGGTGACTTTGCAAGAGCGACTACCGATATTGATTTACTGGCACAGGGTATCAGCAATGACATTGACAAAATGAAAGTGGTGTTTTGTGATATCTTTTCGGTGAAATTGGATGATCCGCTTCGGTATGACCTTGACTCCTTAAGTGTCAAAAGTATTACTGAATTTAAGAATTACCATGGTGTAAATGTAACGATAGATGCGTATCTTGACCGTACAAAGATACAGGTGTCTATTGATGTGGGGTTTGGTGATATTATTTATCCAAAACGGGTTGTGATGGATTTTCCGGTTATATTGAGTGAAGAAAATCCAAGAGTATATGCGTATTCTTTGAGTTCCAGCATAGCAGAAAAATTTGAGGCGATTGTATCTCTTGGATATGACAATAGCAGATTTAAGGATTTTTACGATGTTTACATTTTATCAGGAAAATATGATATAGATGGTTCCGAGTTAATGGAGGCATGCAAAGAGACATTTGGTCATCGCCATACATCATTCGATGATATTGCGGCATTTGAAGATGATTATGCTTCAGACCCGGTCAGACAGTCACGATGGAAGTCTTTTGCGAAGAAAAAGAAAGTACAGATAGATGTTACATTAAAGGAAACGATTGAACAGATTAAAGCATTTGTAGAACCAATGGTTGATGCAATAAATTGCAATGAGAAGTTTATGAAAACTTGGAAGCATGATTCAAAATCATGGGAGGAGGAATAACACATGAAGTTAAAAGACACCTATATTACCCACGAAAGTGACGGAGAACAGATTTTGTTAGACACAAGCAGTTCCTTTGCGGGACTGATCCGTAACAATAAGACGGCAGCATTTATCGTGGAGTGCCTAAAGGAAGATACCACGCAGGAGAATATCGTGGAAGCCATGTTTGAAAAGTATGATGCACCGAAGGATGTACTTGCAAAGGATGTGTCAGATGTGATAGAAAAACTTAGGAAAGTTGGAGCCTTAGATGAGTAAGACCACTTACGAAGAATACCTGAAACGGTATGGAAGCCTGACCTATAGAAACACCGGAACCAGTATGCTGCCTCTTTTGAAGCAGGGTAGGGATGCCTTTATCGTAAGGGCAGTCGGTGAGTATGAAACTTGTAAGAAATGGGATGTGGTTCTGTACAAAAGACCACCGGAAAGCTATGTGCTTCACCGGGTGGTGCGGGTACATGATAATGGTTACGACATTTTAGGAGATAACTGTATTGGGATTGAGAGAAACATTCCAAAAGATGCTGTCATCGGTGTGATGACCGGATTTATACGGAATGGAAAGAAGTACGAGGCAGACAGCAGACTTTATAAGCTGTATGTTTTATTTTGGTGCAAGCCATACCGGATTAGAATACTGATGAAAAAAATATGGCTAAAGTGTTCCTGTATATGGAGAAGAAAAGATAAATAATGGATGTAATATATACCCTGCGACAGCGGCAGGACAGAAGGATATTATGAAAGAGAATAAAAAGGACAATCAGACCACTGCCCTTCGCTTTATCAGCCGGGTGGCAGGTCGTGGCAAATTGTATATTGTTATTTTACTGCTGGTGCAGATGGTTCTCGGTATCAGCAGTGTTTTTTATGCCCTTTTGCTTCGTAGTATCATAGATGCTGCCGTATCCCACGACAAGGACGGGATGATGTTACATATCCTTTTCTTTGCTTCCATTGTGGTGGGGCAGATTGCCCTTCGGGCTCTGCTTCGTTTCTTAGAGGAATTATCCAAGGCAAGCTATGAGAATGCATTTAAGAAAAGGCTCTTTCGTGAACTTCTCATGAGGGATTACGGGGAAGTGACAGCCGTGCATTCCGGGGAATGGATGAACCGCCTCACCTCAGATACGGTGGTGGTAGCGGAAGGACTTGCTACCATTGTACCGGGAGTGGCAGGCATGATTACCAGAATGGCAGGTGCTCTTGTGGTGATTCTGATGATGGTTCCGAAGTTTTTCTATATACTTGTACCGGGTGGGATTTTCCTTGTTCTTCTGACCTATGCATTTCGCAAGAGATTAAAGAAGCTCCACAAAAGGATGCAGGAAAAGGACGGCATTGTCCGTATCTTTCTCCAGGAGCATCTGGGAAGTCTGATGATTGTGAAGGCATTTGACAGGGAAGAGGAAAGTGTCTTGCAGGCGGAAAGTGCCATGGCAGACCACAAAAAGGCACGCATGAAAAAGAATCATTTTTCCAATATCTGCAATATCGGCTTTGGCGGTGTCATGAATGGAGCCTATGTGCTGGGTGCTGTATATGGAGCCTTTGGAATCTATAATGGGGACATGACCTATGGAACCTTTATGGCGATGCTACAGCTTATCAGCCAGATACAAAATCCCTTTGCCAATATTACCGGGTATTTTCCAAAGTATTTTGCCATGACAGCCAGTGCCGAACGGCTGATGGAAGCGGAAGGTTTTAAGTCGGAGAAAAAGAAGTCTTTATCGGTGGAAGAGGTAAAAGACTACTATGAAAACCGCTTTGAGGCAATTTGTATGAACCATGTGGACTTTTCCTACGAGGAAGATAATGAAGTGCTCCGTGATTATTCCATGACCGTTCGTAAGGGGGAGTTTGTGGCATTTACCGGAGCATCCGGTTGTGGCAAGAGTACGGTGCTAAAGCTCCTCTTAGGCTTATATAAGCCACAGGCAGGCAGCGTTACCCCGGATGAGAGCTATAAAAGGCTTTTTGCCTATGTGCCACAGGGCAATCACTTAATGAGTGGAACCATCCGCAGTGTGGTGGCATTTGCAGACCCCGGAGAGCAGGGCAATGAGGAGCGGATACATAAGGCTCTTACCCTTGCCTGTTGTGATTTTGTAAGTGAGCTTCCTTGCGGGGCAGATACACTTCTTGGAGAACGGGGACTTGGGCTTTCGGAAGGGCAGATGCAGCGCCTCGCTATCGCAAGGGCAATCTTTTCGGAAAGTCCCATACTGATACTGGATGAGGCAACTTCTGCACTGGATGCGGATACTGAGAGAAAGGTACTTGAAAATATTAAGTCTATGACGGATAAGACCGTCATCATCGTAACCCACAGACCGGCAGCTTTGGCGGTGTGTGACAGACAGATTGTGTTTGATGCAGAGTAGAGGATTTGCCTCTACGGTAAAAGTAGCGTAGTGTATGTACGATATTTTGTTCTTTATGTTATGTGTGTTATTTGTGAAGAAAGGTGGCGTGACAGAGATGAATATAGAACAGACCGGAAAAGATATATTATATCTCATTTTTTGTGCCCTGCATGATGTGGCACCGGATGCAGGAAGGGTAGCCGGGATGGATTTCGAGAAGCTTTTTGCCTATTCCAAATGGCATACCTTAGATGCCATTACCTATATGGCACTTTCTAAGCTGGAGGAGCTGCCGCAAAGTGATGTCATGAAAGAGTGGCGGGAGAGAAGATTTAAGGCAACCCGCAAAAACGTGGTATTGGATGCGGAAAGAAAGAATCTTTTTACATACATGGACGAAAAGAATATCTGGTATATGCCGCTTAAGGGGGCAGTCTTAAAAGACCTGTATCCAAAGCATGACATGAGGCAGATGGCGGATAATGATATTTTATTTGATGCGACCTGTCAGAAGGAAATCCGGGATTATTTTGTATCCCACGGATATGAAGTCATATCCTATGCCAAGGGCAATCATGATGTATATGAAAAACCACCGGTCTATAATTTTGAAATGCACACAGCCCTTTTTGGAGCCGGACATAATGAGGTGTGGGCAAAGTATTATGAAAATGTAAAGGAGCGCCTTGTAAAAAATGAAACAGGGGCAGGGTATCATTTTACGGACGAGGATTTTTATGTGTATTTTGTAGCGCATGCCTTTAAGCATTTTGATGGATGTGGCACCGGTATCCGTTCTTTTGTGGACTGTTATGTGTACCGGTCGGTAAAGGAGCTGGATGATTCTTATATTGAAAAGGAACTTGAAAAGCTGGGACTTTCAGAGTTTGAGAAAACGTTTTGCAGTGCATCGGAAAAAGTCTTTGGACAAGGCTTGTCCTTGGAAGAACTGACGGAGGAAGAATACAAAATGCTGTCTGAAAGCATGTATTCCGGAACATACGGCACCACCAAAGCCTTAATTTCAAAAAAGCTTCGTAAACTGCAGGGCGGCAAGGCACCGATTGCAGATAAGACAAAGCTTCGCTACTACTTAAGAAGGCTGTTTCCGGATATGGAATTTTATAAGTCCTATTATCCGGTCGTGTATAAAGTAAAGATTCTGATTCCGTTTTTTGTCATTTACCGGATGCTTCGCGGTGCAGTCTTTAGCGGAAAGCGGCTGGCCCGGGAGGCAGTCATGGTATGGAAAGAGGACCGGTAAAGGAAGGTAATGCCTTTAAAGGACTTTCTTCCAAGGTAACTGTAAAAGGATATTAAGAAACACCGTACTACGGAACCTTTTGCCCCAAAATGGCAAAATAACACCGCGAGAAAAATTGATTACGGAAAATGGAAGTGTTATAATATCGGTGTGAGGTTGAGAGAAATCAAAACCAAACATCACAATTTAATAGCAGTTATTAGCACAATAAAAATCCGGTGCGGTACCAGACAGTTACAGTCATAGTTAAGCGAATGGAGAACCGAAGTGTCGAGAGACGAAGGTGGAGCGAACACGGTAATCTTTCTATTATTAGAATGAAGCAACGTAGCGGATGGATAATAAACCACAGAGGTTAGATTCCTTATCCTCGAAAAGGCAGTAGAGGAGCTCATGTTCTTAGGAATGTGTCGTGAATGCAGTATGTTTTTACATCAGGCAGTTGTGCTGGTAATTCCCAGTAAGAGCAATCTTACGCTGTATGCGGGCGATTAGGAACAAAGCATACGTTACATAATGAATGTAATTGCCATTATGTCATTGGATTATCCAATGTATAATTGTTAGGAAATGGCATACGAAAAAGGCTGAAAGAGTAGTGATATTCTTTTGGCCTTTTTCTATGCACTAATTTAAGGAGGTATGCGAAATGATTAATCCGAATACAAAGGTTGTTCCCATAGATCATGGATGGGCGAATATGAAGACAGAACAGGATGTGTTTACTTCCGGTGTGAGCGAGATAACGACAGAACCTGCGTTGTTTAACGATGTGCTGGAATACAATAATAAGTATTATAAAATCGGTGGTAAACGGCTGGAAGTCAAGGAAGATAAGGTTCATGATGATAATTACTATTTGCTGACGCTAGCAGCAACGGCAATGACCTTAGAAAGACTTCATATAAGAGATGCACATGTGCTATGGGCAGTAGGTCTTCCTCTTACAAGATTTGGTGAGGAAAAAGATGACTTCATAAAGTACCTGATTGCAAAAGGTGAAGGAAGATATGCGAAAGGAATTATATCAGGATGTGATTCGTGTGTTGATGGTAGAATTTCTTTCAAAAAGGACACCGGGAGAATCGGCTGATACAAAGGAAGAATATACAGCTCAAAAAGAGGACGAAACAAAGTTTGATCCATCTATGGATGAGAATATGATGGCGAATATTATGAAATGGAGTTGATGTGTATGATTGTGATGATAGCAGGCAATCGGTATAAAACAAAGATTGCAATCGAATAAGGGAGTCTGAGTTCGCGATACTCGACTAAAGGGTATAGGGCATGCCGTATGGTGTGTCCTTTTTGCTTTTGTCGGGTATTCCGGCAGAAGCGTGGAGGGAATCATCGCAGGTATGTTGATTAAATTACGAAAGTGAGGATGTTGTTTATGAAGAGTTTAAAGCATAAGCGTTTACTTGCAGGATTTATGGCAATGGTCTTTGCGATAGGAGCCATTATACCGGCTAATCTGTCTGTTCATGCATCAAGTGCGACAGAGCTTGTAGATACCACTGCAAATTCCGAGGAAGAAGCAATGGAACCGAGATTATACGATGCCAATACCATGCAGGATTTGAACGCGACAGAGATTGCAATTGCAAATGATATTGTAATTGCTGCAGGGTATGGATTTGATATCGAAAATAATTTTGACGGTATCACATATAACGACAGTGCGGTGAAGGTTTCGTACTACGCTGATAAAGGAAGTTTTGATGGCAATCAGGCAGGAAACTATGAAACCTATTATAAGGTGGAACCGGTTAGCGGTCGTGAAACCTATTTGATATGCCGTACCATTACGGTTCGTGAACCGGAGACTGCCACACAAAGCTCGGCTTCGGATAATTCCGCCGAAGAATCCGGCTCTGAGGACGGTGAGTCTGACGGGGATGTTCCGGATGATTTATCTGCAGGTGAGATAGAAGAATTAACTGTGGAAATGCCTATGATGTTTATGGCTGTATCAGAGCCTCTCATGATGGCTTCCGCACCGGCAACCGGTACACAGGATGGTCCGGATAAGATGAAGGTTTCCAATGCCGGTTATGCGAAATACTGTGGTCACAGTATGGGTATTAAGTATGTTTCAGAGTCGGGAGCCTATAAGAATCATCTTGTATATTGTTTGGATATGAATAAGAATACAACCAATGGAGATGTTAGTTCATCTTCTACAAAGAGTAATGTGAAACCAACCATTACCTATTGTTTGGTAAATGGTGCCAGAACGTTGAATGGAACCTGTCACAATAAGGATTATTCTTCCGGTAGTGCTTCACAGGATTACTTTATCACCGGTGCGTCTATTCATATATTAAATGGAGAGGTTGGCTTGTCGTATTACAATAATGGAAGTAATACGTATAAGTTAATATCAAAGATGGTAGCGGATGCAAAGAAGCATGCGGATGAATACAGTGATAATGGTTGTACGATTTCAATCACCTATGATATTTCGCCTAAGAAAACGGACTGGAAGGATATGGGGGATGGTTTATATCGTAGTACAGATAAGTTTGTCAGAACAAAGTCCGGAACCGTTAAGGATATCAAGTACTCGATTTCCGGTGCTCCGTCCGGACTTACCGTTGGTGAGATTAAGACAGATTCCAGTCAGATAGATGATGAAGCGGACCTGAAGAAGTATGATATCTGTGTTGCCCAGACAGATGCCAGCAGTGCGTCATCAAACTTCTATTTAGTGTCTGCTGATTAAGCAGATATCTGTAGTTTCCAACTCTTACATCTGC
>CAMFDJ010000017.1 GCA_945949085.1 uncultured Lachnospiraceae bacterium
TCTTTCAAGCAAGAATGATAAGGAGAGAACAGGGAAACAACGGAACATGTTAGGACGGGGGAAATGATGAAAAGAGTCATAAATATAGCAATGGTTCTCATTTTGCTGTCGGGAATATGGATATCCGGATGATTGGAATGTCTTTGTAGAAAAGGTGGATGCCTATATCTTAGAGCAATAGAAGAAGTTCGTTGGGATGAAAACGAGGAACATATGAGAAAAAGGAGATTGATGAAATGGGAGATATACCTGATCAGATTATTACTGTAGAAAAGGGAGATATTACGAAGCTTTCCGTGGATGCAATTGTAAATGCGGCGAATAAAAGTTTATTAGGTGGAGGCGGTGTAGACGGAGCGATTCATAGAGCTGCCGGACCGGAATTATTAGCAGAATGCAGAACACTTCGCGGTTGTAATACCGGGGAGGCGAAGATAACGAAGGGATATAAACTGTCTGCCAAATATGTAATTCATACTGTTGGTCCAATATATTCCGGAAAAGAAAAGGATGCTTCCGATTTGCGTAATTGCTATTGGAACTCCTTAGAGCTTGCTGCAAAGAAGGATGTTCATAGCATTGCGTTTCCGGCAATTTCAACCGGAGTGTATGGTTATCCTGTATTAGAAGCGACCATGATTGCTATTCATACAGTTAGAGACTGGTTAAAGGAAAATTCTTCCTATGATTTGAAAGTTGTATTTGTATGCTTTGATGAGAGAACATATAAATGCTATTGTGATAAATTAGAAAAATAGTTTGGCGTAAGCAATGGAAAACGTTCTAAACAAAAAAGGCTGAAGAATAAGTTTTTGAGGAATAGAAGGTGACGAAATGCGACTTAGAAATGTTCTGATTGCCGTAAATGAAATGGATAGAGCAATCAAATTTTACAAGGAAATATTTGGCCTGCAGGTTATTCTGGATCAAGATGGAAATGTCATCATGTCTGATGGCTTAGTGCTGCAGGATGCTGCTATTTGGAAGAAATTCCTGGGAAAGGATATGATTCCAAAGAATAACATGTCGGAGCTATATTTTGAAGAATCCGATATTGAAGGATTTGTTAAGAAACTTGAGGAATCCGAATTTAATATTGAATACGTCAACAAGTTGATGACACATTCATGGGGGCAGAGAGTTGTTAGATTCTATGATCCGGATGGAAACCTGATTGAGGTTGGAACACCTGTGAATTAAGGGGTGACTATGAAAAGAAACAAAGAAGGAAGATGGACTAGGGGGACGGAGGTAATGGACCAAAAATTCAAGCACAGCTTGAAAAAGGAATCCTAACTTCTATTTGCGCTTGTTACACATTTGGAAGGTCCTCATGTAGTATGGATTATGTAAGGAGGGCATGTCAAATGAAAAAGAACAGTATGACGGAGTTATGGAGAACTAAGTTTAAGGATAAAAAGGCAGAATGGGACAAGGATCCGAAATGGCCTGCAAAGCTTGTAGAAACAACATGCAAGCTACATGGAATCCAGTATACGCTCTTTCCATGGGGATAAAGGAAGACGAGATAATTGCCGCAATTTTGCTTCATGATGTGATTGAAGATTGCAATAAGGCGGCCCAGCAGCTCCCCGTAAGTGATGAGACGAAGAAAATAGTTCTTTTGGTAACGCATGAGAAAACCAATGATTCCGATAGAGAAAAGATCATGGATGACTACTATAAAGCGATTGCTGCAAATCACAAAGCGGCATTGGTGAAGTGTATCGATCGCTGTAACAATCTTACTACCATGTCCTGGGGGCTTAGTAGAGAACGAATATACAGAATGATTACGGAAACGGAAAAGTATTACCCCAAGCTGTTGAAAGCCATCAAATCTACTGTAGAGTATGATGACGCGGCATGGCTTTTGCAATATCAGATAGAAAGTATGCTGGACATCTACAAAAGACTGATGTGATTACAGATAGGTGTAAAAAAGCCCCACCCAAAAACGCACGGTGTTCTGCCGCAATATATCAAAATATATTTGATATATTGCGGTAGAATGTGTATAATATGCGGTAGGAAGATATGTGATTTTAGTAAAAACGATTGGAGCCTAACCAGATGAAGAACTGCAAACAAATAGCGTTAGAATGGGGATTATCAGAGCGTACCGTTAATGATCTTTGTAAAAAAGGTAAGATTGATGGTGCCATAAAAGTAGAAAGAATGTGGCAAATCCCGGATGATGCTACAAAGCCGGTTGATGGAAGAATCACATCCGGGAAATATGTCAGAAAATCAGCAGGAGTTACAAGAAAGGCATTGCCTATTGGTATTTCTGATTATGTCAGAGCGCAGGCGGATTATTACTATGTAGATAAAACGATGTTGATTAAGGAGTTTCTTGATCAGAAACCATTGGTTTCTTTATTTACAAGACCGAGGCGTTTTGGAAAGACGCTCAATATGGATATGCTCAGAGTCTTTTTTGAGATTTCAGAAGAGGATACCGGCAAATATTTCAAGGACAAAGCAATTTGGCGATGTGGTGAAGAATATCGCGGGCAGCAAGGTCAATATCCGGTTGTATTCCTTACTTTCAAGGATGTTAAGTTTGATTCTTGGGAGGCAACTCTTGATAAGATCAGAGACCTTTTACAGGAGGAGTTTGGAAGACATCAGGAGCTTGCAACGAGTGAAAGAATAGCAGAGTATGAAAAAGCATATTTTGCAAAGATCATAAACGGTGATGGTTCAGAAGTTGATTTGACTGCATCATTAGCGAAGTTGTCTCAGATGCTTACCAAGCATTATGGCAAAGCACCGGTCATTATCATTGATGAATATGACACGCCGATTCAGGAAGGCTATTCAAAAGATTTCTATGATGAAATAATCGGGTTCATGAGGAATTTCTTCTCAGGAGCATTTAAGGATAATAAGAATCTGACGTATGGATTTTTGACCGGTATTCTTCGGATTGCGCAGGAGAGTATCTTTAGTGGATTGAACAATTTAACTGTGAATTCCGTAATGGATGAGGCGTATGACCGGTTCTTTGGCTTTACGGCTTCGGAAGTCAGAGATATGCTGGAGTATTATGGTGTCCCGGATAAAGAAGCAGAGCTTAAAGATTGGTATGACGGATATTTATTTGGCAGTACAGAAATTTATAATCCTTGGTCAGTAATCAACTATATTTCAAGGGGATGCATCCCGCAGGCTTATTGGGTAAATACCGGAAAGAATGAAATTTTGGAGGATGTTCTTAAGGTGGCAACTGATGATATAACAGAAAGACTTTATTCTTTGCTACAGGGGGAAAGAGTGATTGCCGGAATTGATCAGAATGTTGTTTACAGATCTCTTACAGAGGATCCGGCGAATATCTATAGCTTACTATTAGTTGCCGGATATTTAAAAGCACCAAAGAAAGAGCTACAGGCAGATGGGTCTTATCTGTGCGAGGTATCGATTCCGAACAGAGAGATTGCTGCAGTATATAAGAGTGAGATATTGTCGCATTTGTTACAGATTGGTGCTATTACAAGAACGACTGCCAATATGATTGCAGAAAGTCTATTTGCGAATGATTATAAGAAACTGCAGAAAGCGATTGCCGAATATATGGATAAATCCATTAGCTTCTATGATGCCGGTGCAGAGGGCTTTTATCATGGACTGGTTCTTGGGCTGATTGCTTTGATGGATAATCAGTATAAGATTAAATCCAACAGAGAGTCCGGAGATGGACGATATGATATCAGCCTATTTCCGAGAGAAGACAGATATCCCGGAATCATTATGGAGCTTAAGTGGAAAAGGGATTTGAGTGCAGATGCACTTTCAGAACTCGCAGATGAAGCGTTGACCCAGATTGACGAGAAGAGATATGACGCTGAAATGAAGGAAGATGGTATTCAGGATATTTTGAAATTTGGAATTGTATTCTCAGGAAAAAAGGTATGTGTTAAAACAAAATAATGGGCCAGGGGTGAGCCAGGGGGACGGAGTTAGTGGACCAAGGGCTAATGAGCCGGAAAGTAAGGAGAAAACTTTTGCACTACAACGAGATTCTACAGCAAACAGAATATAATTTTATAAAGACAAACGAGCACCTTGGAAAGCATGTCATTCTGCTTGGGCTTGCAGGCAGTTATTCCTACGGCACCAATATAGATACCAGTGACATCGATATCAGGGGAATTACGCTGAATCAAAAATCAGATATGATAGGGCTTCCTATGTTTGTTGCCGGATGATGCCGGCGATAAGGAGCTCGAAGACTTTTAGCATTGGAGGTGATCCGGGGTTATGGGATGTGTTTATTTTGTCCGGCACGGACAGACGATTTGGAATGTGGAAAATAAGATTTGCGGGGCGACAGACATTGCGTTGACGGAGCTTGGACACCGGCAGGCGATAGAGACGGGAGAGAAGATTCTTGAGCAGGGGATCAGGGCTGATATGATTTTGTATTCACCCCTTGTCAGAGCCAGGGATACAGCGCTTCACATCTCTGAGATTACGGGTATTCCGGCGACAGAGGAACCGAGGCTGACAGAGCAGAATTTTGGAAAGTACGAATCGACAGCCAGAGACGGTGAGGAGTTTCGGGATGCAAAGAAGCAATTTTTGAACCGCTATGAGGGTGGAGAGTCCATGTTTCATCTGGCGCAGCGGATTTATAATCTGCTCGATGAGGTTGTGGCATCTGACAAAACCTATATTCTGGTGGCACACAATGGCATTGCCAGAGTGGTGCAGTCCTATTTTTATGAGATGACCAATGACGAATATGCGGCCTTTGGCGTTCCGAACTGCGCTGTCATGAAATATGAATTTTGATGGACCAGGGGGACGGAGGTAATGGGCCAGAGGAAGTAGTTTAGGGAGGACAACACGTGAAACCAAAATCACCGGTAAGCAGATTGTTGTATGAGAGCATGCTTGCGAAGGGCTATTCGGAGCCATTCAGTGACTTGATCACAAAAAATTTGAATACTGATTTTACAGCCGGACGGATGATAGGATACTTGTCGCATTATACCAATCTGCCCGAGGAGGAGATTGTAGATGAGATGCTGGCAATCCTGAGCGACAGAAACCGTATCATGCAGAAAAAGGATACGGAAAAGACGAATGCCAAATGGAATCAGCTTATGTGGGAAGGATTTGGGCAAGATGAGGAAGAGTGATATTAGAGATGATAATGGAAATACTTTATACGAGCAGAAGCGGAAGGCGAAAAGCCTGATCAGGATGGTGCTGGTGTGCGTTCTGGTTGTGCTGCTTGTTGGGGCGATTTTGCTTGGTATTTTCATACAAAAGTGGAAAACAGATGGTGTGTCGTTTGCAATCATAGGCGGCGCTGACGGGCCGACTTCTATATTTTTGGCAGGAAAATTGGGCGGCAGTGATGCCAAGGAGCAGTCGGAAGAGGAAGCAGAAGTGCAGACAAAGGAGCAGATGGAGGAACAGGCAGAAATGAAAGCAGAAGTGATTACAACGAAACAGGCAAAAGAGATTATGAATAGTGGAGAAGAGTGTGTGATTCTTGATGTCAGAGAAGCAGATGAGTATGCCGAGGGACATATCGAAGGCGCAATTCAGCTCTCCTACACAGAGATTGAGACAAGAGCCGAGCAGGTTCTGGCAGATAAGGACAAGCTGATTTTAGTGTATTGCAGAAGCGGAAGACGCAGTGCCATTGCCGCGCAGGCACTTTTGGAGCTTGGATATTCCAATGTAAAGGATTTTGGCGGTATCATCGACTGGCCTTATGAGACGGTAAAGTAGGGGATTGCAATGAGCGATAATTTTAATACGAATGATGGCTACATGGATGATGCATCGTGGGCCGGCTTATTTGAAATGGCAGAAAGTTTTGAGGAACTGGACGATGTACAGGTTTATGACAGTGTGAATTTTTATGAGAGTTCTTCGGCACAAGAAAATAAGTATCATACACCGGAAGAAGCATTAAAGGTTTTGTTTGGATATGATGCTTTCAGACCGGGGCAGAAACCTGTTATTGATAGTATCTTAGCAGGAAGAGATGCTTTTGCAGTTATGCCTACAGGGGCCGGAAAATCAGTATGTTATCAGATACCTGCTATGCTATTGCCGGGGATAACACTCGTCATATCACCGCTTATTTCTCTGATGCAAGACCAGGTAAAGGCATTAAATGAGGCCGGTGTTTCAGCGGCATTTATCAATAGTTCCCTTTCAGAAAGAGCATTTTCCGAGACTGTAAGGAAGGCAAGACAAGGCCTGTATAAAATCATATATGTGGCTCCGGAGCGACTTGTTACAGAAGGATTTCTCGAGTTGGCTAGAACCGTTCGGATTTCGATGATAACTGTTGATGAGGCGCATTGTATTTCGCAGTGGGGACAGGATTTCCGTCCAAGCTATATGAAGATTGTGGAGTTCGTAAGGTTATTGGGGAAACGTCCTGTTATGAGTGCTTTCACAGCAACAGCAACAGAGAATGTCCGTGAAGATATTGTTTGCACCTTAGGTTTAGCGAATCCATATACTTTGGTGACCGGATTTGACAGAGACAATCTGTTCTTTCAAGTGGATAAACCAAAGAACAAGGATCAGTATATTTTAGATTACATATCTGATCATGCCGGCGAAAGTGGAATTATATACTGTGCGACAAGAAAGAATGTTGATGGTTTATATGAACTGTTAAAGAGCAGAGGCGTATCAGTTGCAAAATATCATGCCGGAATGAGTGCAGCTGAGAGAAAGAAGATGCAGGATGATTTCGTATTTGATTATACGAGTATTGTTGTTGCGACCAATGCTTTTGGAATGGGCATAGATAAGTCTAATGTCAGATTTGTCATTCACTATAATATGCCTCAGAGCATGGAGAATTATTATCAGGAAGCAGGAAGAGCGGGAAGGGACGGATTAGATGCTAAGTGCATTTTATTGTTCTCCCCGCAGGATATTGTGATTAACAGATTTCTATTAGACCACAAGGAAATGTCGGATTTGGATCCGACGGACAGAGAAACGGTAAAGCAGCGAGATGAGCAGAGACTGCAGATCATGGAGAGATATTGTTACACAACGGAATGCCTGCGTAACTTTATTTTGAAATACTTTGGAGAAAATCCGGAAAAGCCATGTGAAGACTGTGGCAACTGTCTATGCGAATTTGAGACGCTGGATATGACCGAGGCGGCTAAGAAGATCATAAACTGTGTTTATGAGGCTAAGGGCAGATACGGAAAGAGCATTATCATTGATACGGTTTTGGGAGCAAAGACGGCAAGGCTGGAAGAAATAGGAGCCACAGGTTATAAATCCTATGGTGTTTTGGCTTCGTCCAATAAAAAACTTTTAATGCGCTTGGTTGAGCAGATGGTATTAGAAGGATATCTTTTCGTGGGTGATTACCAAGTCCTGAAAATGGGTGATATTAGTGGTCTGAAAAATCCTGATGTTACGGTAGCAGTTAAAATTACAGATGAGGACAAGCTGCCAGGGCGCCCGGCCAAAACGAAGAAGACGGCAAAAGGAATGGAGTCGCTTACATCTGCCGGATGCAAGCTGTTTGACAGACTGAGAGCCCTCAGGCTGGAAATCGCCAGAGAGGAAAGCGTTCCTCCCTATATTATTTTCAGCGACAAGACTTTGATCGACATGGCTGCCAAAGTGCCGGCGTCACAACAGGAAATGTTAAACGTTACCGGTGTTGGTGAAAACAAATACAGGAAATACGGCAGAAGATTCCTTTTCGTGATAGAAGAATGTGTAGAAGAATATCCTGAGCTGATTCAAAATAAAGCTGATATTTGGGAAAATAAAGAATCTAAGTCTTCCGAAAAATCAAAGAAGAAAGCAGGAAAGAGGGAGTTCTATCTTATTCAGCAGGAAGCAGATTGCTTTACATACAAAGACTACATGCATGTATCAGAAATCAGAGATGAAATGAATCGTATATGTGAGCGTGACAATGTTAAGAAACTGCCTGCAACACGATTGACTGAAATATTAGTTTCCGAGGGTTATATTTTTGAAAAACAACAGGATGGAAGATTTGTAAAAGCACCGACTGAAAAAGGAATCGAAGAAGGAATCAAGGAAATAGATAAGGTAAGTGAAAAGGGGAATGCATATACACTTCTTGTATATCCGGAAAAGATTCAGCGCATGCTTGTAGAACAATATATCAGAGAAGAAACCGTTGAGGAAGAAAACAACCATGTACTTAATTTCAGTATATTTTGATGACAAATCCAATCGAATATTGCAGCGATATATCGACCGGATTGCCGGGGAAACAGGCAATCGTTTTATGACGGAGCACAGCGTGCCGCCGCATATGACAATTTCGTCTGTCGAGGCAAGGAGCGTAGAGGTGCTGAAACCGGCATTTGCGTCTTTGCAGGGGGAAATTGCCTGCGGTGAGACTGCGTTTGTGTCGGTGGGACAGCTTCTGCCCTACGTTTTTTATCTGGCGCCGGTCATGAATGATTATTTGTGGAAGTTGTCCGGGCAGGTGTATGATGTGTTCCGGGAGATCCCGCAGACAAGTATCAGCAAATATTATCAGCCCTCTTCATGGCTGCCGCATGTCACACTGGGCAAATGTCTGACGCACCGGCAGATGCAGACGGCATTTGCTGCTATGCTGGACAGTTTTGTGCCTTTTACGGCACAGGTCACACAGATTGGGCTGGCGAAGGTGAATCCGCATGAAGATGTGATGCGGTTTTTGTTATAACGACGAAAATGCAACAAAGCGTGTTCTATCGCTGTTACGGGAACAAAAATCATCGCGGTTGTAAAAAGTCATATGAAACGTGTTGCAATAAAAAGGGCAATCAGAGTGAAATGCGAAATGATAGATGTTTTGGAATGGAGGAGAAAGAATGTTAGAAGTAGGAACAAAGGCACCGGATTTTGAGCTGCCGGATCAGAATGGAGAAATGCATAAGCTCAGTGATTATCTTGGCAAGAAGGTGATCCTATATTTTTATCCAAAGGATAACACACCGGGCTGCAGCAAGCAGGCATGTGGTTTTTCGGAGAGATATCCGCAGTTTTCTGAGAAGGGCGCAGTGATACTCGGTGTCAGTAAGGATTCGGTAGCGTCTCATAAAAAGTTTGAAGAAAAATACGGTCTGGCATTTACACTGCTTGCTGATCCCGAGCGCAAGGTGATCGAAGCGTATGATGTCTGGAAGGAAAAGAAAAATTACGGCAAGGTTACCATGGGCGTAGTCAGAACAACCTATCTGATTGATGAGCAGGGCATCATTGTGAAGGCAAACGATAAGGTAAAAGCTGCAGAGGATCCTGAGAAGATGCTTGGGGAGCTGAGCGAATGAAGATCATACTTTCTCCGGCTAAGAAAATGCATGTGGATACGGACAGCCTGGAACCATTAGGCCTGCCTGTCTATCTGAACAAGACGGAAGAATTGCTGGCATGGCTGAAGGAAAAGTCTTATGAGGAATTAAAGACGCTGTGGGGGTGTAATGACGGGATCGCCCATCAAAATATGGAGCGTCTGTTACATATGAACCTGAAGGCAAATCTGACGCCGGCCGTGCTTGCCTATGAAGGCATCGCGTATCAGTATATGGCGCCTGCCGTGTTTGAGGACGGACAGTATGATTATGTGCAAAAGCATTTGTGTATTCTTTCGGCATTTTATGGAGCGCTCAGGGCAATGGATGGCGTGGTGCCTTATCGTCTGGAGATGCAGGCAAAAGCAGCAGTCGGCGGATCAAAGAATCTGTATGACTTCTGGGGGAGCCTGTTGTATGAAGCTGTCAGGGACGAAAGCGGCATCATCATCAATCTGGCATCAAAGGAATATTCAAAATGCATTGAAAAATATCTTACCCCGGAGAACAGATACATCACGATCACGTTCTGTGAAAAATCCAAAGACAAGCTTGTCACGAAGGGTACCTATGCAAAAATGGCAAGGGGCGAGATGGTAAGATTTATGGCTGAAAACCAAATAGAAGACCCGGTGGAAATACAGAGATTTGACAGGCTGGGATATGTATTCAGAAAGAATCTTTCTTCTGAAAAGGAGTATGTGTTTGAGCGTGTGGGAAATGGACCTAGGGGACGGAGGTAGTGGACCAATGGACCCAGGGGACGGAGGTAATGGGCCAATGGACCTAGGGGACGGAAGTAGTGGGCCAAGGAAGAGATTGTAGATGAGATGCCGGCAATCTTAAGTGACAGAAACCGGATCATGCAGAAGAAGGATATGAGAAAGACGAATGCCGGGTGGAATCAGCTCGCGTGGAAAGGATTCGGCCCGGATGAGGAAGAAAGAAAATGCTGCGAGACAAAGAAATCAGAGAGCCGCTTTTCGACTTTCTGGAAGAAACCTATGGAAAAATAAGAATAATTGAAGAAAAGACCATGGGGAAGTCTCGTGCGGATGTCGTCATGGTGACGCCGGATGCACTCTATGGGATTGAGATCAAGAGTGATGCCGACACTTATGCCAGACTTGCAAGGCAGGTGAAGGATTATGACATGTATTATGATTATAATTTTGTGGTAGTCGGCACCAGTCATGCCTTTCACATCAGGGAGCATGTGCCGCAGCATTGGGGAGTCATTACGGTGGAATTTGTGGCGGATAAATTTGATTTCTACATCTTAAGGAACCCGGAGCCCAGTCCGAAGATGGAGTGGAAGAAAAAGCTGGAGATTTTGTGGAGATCGGAGCTTGCCCGCTTGCAGGAGTTGCACCGGATGCCAAAATATAAGGAGAAAAGCAAAGCTTTTGTGACCGGCAAAATTGCGGAGCGCATTACAGACGGAAAAATAGATGAGGCTGTATGCGGGCAGCAGGTGAGCGAGATTCTTATGGAGCGGGACTACAATACGGTTGCAGAGGATCTGGCTGCATACCGCAGAGGTGAGATTGCCAAGAAGCTCGAGCAGGAAGAAGACCCGGCAAGGCAGATTGCGCTGATTGAAAAGCGGGAAGCGGCAAAGCGGAATCTGAGGGGAAGAACACGCAGGAGAAGACGCAGAAAACTGTAAAAGCATTGTGTATGTAGGGAAAAGGAAACAATGAAATTGTTTTGGATATAATATTTTGAACTGCCGTATCAGAAGGGAGGAATCACATCTGGTTAAGATTCGATGTGTGGTAGAGAGAATTACATATCAGAATCCGGAGAATGGATATTCCGTGCTCAAGTGCAGGGTCAAAGACTATGCTGATCTTGTGCCGGTAGTGGGAAATCTGCTGGATGCCAATGTTGGTTCCGTTCTCTTGGTAGAGGGGAACTGGAAGGTAGATGCCAAGTATGGCAGACAGTTCCTTGCGGAAAACTGGGAAGAAACTTTGCCGGCAACCGTGTATGGTATGGAGAAATATCTTGGTTCCGGTCTGATTAAGGGTGTGGGACCAAAGTTTGCCAAACGTATTGTTCAGAAATTTGGTACAGATACTTTTGCTGTGATCGAGGACAATATTGAACTTCTGATAGAGGTAGAGGGGATTGGAAGTAAGCGCATACAAATGATAGCTGAGTCCTGGGAGCGGCAGAAGGAAGTCAAAAATATCATGCTCTTTTTGCAGGAACATCAGGTGAGCTCTTCCTATGCGGCAAAGATCTATAAACAATATGGCAATGACAGTATTGCTGTCATGAAGGAAAATCCATATAAACTGGCAGATGATATATGGGGAATCGGATTTAAGACTGCGGATCAGATTGCGGCAAAACTTGGATTTGAAAAAGAATCCTATGTAAGACTTAGAAGTGGTCTGATGTACACACTTTCTGAACTTTCAAACGAAGGTCATGTCTATGCGGAGAAACAGCAGCTGGTCGATAAGGCATCAGAACTGCTCGAGGCGGCTCCGGAGACAATCATCATGACGATGGATGATATGCTGAAAAAAGAGGAACTGATCAGGGAGAAGAATATCGTCAAAACAGATGATAAGGGGAATGAAATAACGGCAATCTATTTGCCTCCATTTTATTATGCGGAGGTGGGAGTGGCATCTAAGCTAAAGAAACTGGCCATGTCACCGGCAGGAGACAAACTGTTTACAAAGCTTGTGGAGGCAAGAAAATCCACCGGAAATCCTAATCTGTCTGTAAATGTCCACCTGATTGAAGAGAAGGTTGGCATGAAATATGATGAGATTCAGGCTGATGCAATCAGACAGGCAGCACTTGCCAAGGTAATGGTACTGACAGGTGGTCCCGGTACCGGTAAAACCACCACAACACATGGAATTATCTCTGCATATAAGGCGTACGGTCTAAAGATCCTGCTTGCTGCGCCAACAGGTCGTGCTGCCAAGCGTATGACAGAAGCAACCGGACTTGAGGCCAAAACCATACATCGATTGCTTGAATGTAAGCCGCCGGAAGGATATCAAAAGAATGAAGAAAATCCCTTAGAGGGAGATGTGCTGATTATTGACGAATGTTCCATGATAGATATCATTTTGATGAATTCTCTTCTGAAGGCAATTCCGCCTACGATGCGACTGATCATGGTGGGAGATATTGATCAGCTCCCAAGTGTAGGTGCCGGAAATGTACTGCGGGATGTCATTGATTCCGGTTCTTTTCCGGTTATCAGACTTACAAGAATTTTCAGGCAGGCACAGACCAGCAGAATCATCATGAATGCGCATCGCATCAATGAAGGTAAGATGCCTGAAATTTTCAATGGCAAGGAAAGTGATTTCTTTTTTACAGAGAATGAGGATGCAGAGGCAGTGGTGCCGCAAATTGTGGATTATGTGAAGAAGCGGCTGCCAAAGTACTATCACGTGGATGCGTCGCAGATTCAGGTGCTCACACCGATGCAACGTGGTGTGGTTGGTGCAACGAATTTGAATCTTGCACTGCAGGAAGCATTAAATCCACCGGAGCATGAGATTTTTATGAGAGGCAGAGGCGCAGTTACGGTGCCGAAGGATTGTCTGCGCCGCAGCGGGTATGTATTCCGCGCTGATGATAAAGTGATGCAGATCAAGAATAATTATGATAAAGAGGTCTTTAATGGAGATATCGGAATCATAGAATCTGTTCATGCGGAAGACAGATCTCTTAAGGTTAATTTTGATGGCAGGTCTGTGGAATACGATATTACGGAGCTGGATGAATTGGTGCATGCTTATGCGACAACGATTCATAAGGCTCAGGGAAGCGAATATCCAATTGTTGTCATGCCGGTTATGATGAATCATTATGTGATGCTTCAGAGAAATCTGATTTATACAGGTATCACAAGAGCAAAAAAGATTCTTGTCATGATTGGAACAAGAAAAGCATTGCGCTATGCAGTTGGCAATGTGACAGTCACAAAGAGAAATACGCTTCTAAAGGAGAGGTTATGGACCAGGGGGACGGAGGTAGTGGACCAATGGACCCAGGGGACGGAGGTAGTGGACCAATGGACCCAGGGGACGGAGGTAGTGGGCCAAGGAGAAGACGAATGCCGGGTGGAATCAGCCCACGTGGGAAGGATTCGGCCCGGACAAGGAAGAATAAATGTAATTCCGTCGAAGAAAAACGAGAGAAAAGATAAAAAATGAAAGAAAAGACAAAATGAAAGACAGGGAGGAATCACAAATGAGCTTATTTATGTTGGAAAACAAAGCAATTCAAATCAAGGTGGAATCGAAGGGTGCAGAGCTTCTTTCCGTCAAGGACAAACAGACCGGCAGGGAGTATATGTGGTGCGGCGATGCCGCTTTCTGGGGACGGACTTCTCCGGTACTTTTTCCGGTAGTCGGTGCCTATAAGGATAAGGAGTGCCGTTATATGGGGCAGACCTACAGTCTGCCACAGCATGGTTTTGCAAGAGACATGGAGTTTGCATTACAGGAAAAGACAGACAGTTGCATCTGGTTTTCGCTTACGGATGATGAGACCACGAGAAAGAATTATCCCTTTGCTTTTGTGCTGGAGATCGGTTATGAATTGCAGGAGCGGGAAGTTCGTGTGATGTGGCGTGTCAGGAATACAAATGAGAGCGAGATGTATTTTTCCATCGGCGGACATCCGGCCTTTGCAGCAGAGCAGCGGAGAGAGGACAAGATTACCTGTTATATTGCGCTAAAAGGGCTCGTGGCGGTGAAGGTGCGCAGGCTGGAGAACGGGCTTGCCTCTGATACGGTGGTGGAGATTCCTTTGGAAGATGGCGTGCTCGCTGTTACAGAGGAATTGTTTGCGGATGATGCGCTGGTCATTGAAAACAGCCAGACAGGGGAAGTGGCGCTGCTGGATGAGGAAAAGAAACCGTATCTGACCGTGAAATTTGACGCGCCGCTTTTCGGTCTGTGGACGCCGCCAGGAAAGAATGCGCCGTTTATCTGCATCGAGCCGTGGTATGGCAGATGCGACAGCACTTCCTTTGCGGGAAGTCTGCAGGAAAGAGAATGGGGGAATACGTTACGTGCAGGAGAAAAGTTTGAAAGTACTTACGCAATATGTGTATAGATACCTGTTATTTTTGATTGGACTGTTTGTCGCATCGCTTGGAGTGGCACTTTCGACCAAAGCCGGTCTTGGAACCTCTCCGGTTGCTTCCGTGCCGTATTCGGTTTCGCTGGTCAGTGGCCTGCTCAGCTTTGGAGGGTGGCTGAATTTGTTGAGTGTGATACAGATCACTGTGCAGGTGCTTTTGCTTCGAACAAGGTGTAATCCGGTGGAGATTGTGATCCAGACAGTGCTTGCCTTTGTATATGGCTATCTCACCAATCTGTCCTGCTATCTGATCCGCGGTCTGACTGTGACAACCTATCCGATGCAGCTTTGCTGTATGCTGCTGGGGTGTTTTGTGTTGGCCCTCGGCATTTGGATACAGCTTCGGGGAAATGTGGCGATGCTTCCGGGTGAGGCGATGAACCGCGCAATCGCGCTGGTGTCAGGCATATCCTACGAGAACATTAAGATTCTCTTTGATGTGCTTTATATTTTACTTGCGGCGGTGATCTGTCTCGTGGGGATTGGACATCTGGAGGGTGTCAGAGAGGGTAGCATTATTGCTGCCATATTGGTCGGAAACATCATCAAGGGCTATCAATGGATCTATCAGAAATTCCGGTCGCTGCTGTGTACAAGGAAAACTTGTTAGGAAAAATTTGTAAAATCACACAAAACCTATTGACATACTAGGAAATATAGCGTATGATGTAAACTATCAAAGGAAAGGAGACATGACAAAATGAAAAAAATCACATTTGCAAATCATTTTTCAGACATCATGTGTATGTGTATGTGTCGAATGCGATTCTCCCAGGCAAGTAATATGGCAGGGTGTCTGGCTCGTTTGTCATGCGCCCATACACATTGAGTTGTAACTGCAGATTCATGTAAGCCATTGCCTGGGAGATAACATCCCGGGCTTTTTTTTGTAGCGAGGAAGGAAACCAAGCGGCCGCGAAGCTGCGGCGCTACGAAGTAGCGGGATTATCGAGGTGCAAGAGGAACAAAAACAAGCGCGAACGAAAAAACGGTGAAAGAAACAGGGCGAGGACGGTGCGATGAAAAATGTGTTATGCTTTGGCGACTCCAATACATTTGGGTACAAACCCGATGATGGGAGCAGATATCCGGAAAATGTGAGATGGACCGGAATCCTTGGAAAGCTTTTGGAAGAGAAGGAGATCCATATCGTGGAAGAAGGGCTGGTAGGAAGGACAACTGTTTTTGAAGACAGTTTCCGTCCGGGGAGAAAGGGACTTGACTATCTGGTTCCGCTTCTGGAATCCCATGCGCCGATAGATGGGCTGGTATTGATGCTGGGCACCAATGATTGCAAGGCAATCTACAAGGCGTCGGAAGCCACCGTCGGACTTGGGGTGGAACGCCTGATCAGGAGCGCCAGAGAGTATAACCCGAATCTGGAAATCCTGCTTGTCTCACCGATTCATCTGGGCGATGAAGTCTGGAAAGAAGAATATGATCCGGAATTCAATCAGGAATCGGTCAGGGTATCCAAGGGGCTGAAGGCAACATATCAGAAAATTGCAAAAGAGTACAATTGTCTCTTTCTGGCAGCATCGGATGTGGCAACACCTTCCGATGTAGACCGGGAGCACCTGGATGAACAGGGACATGCGGCACTTGCGAAGGCAATCTATCAGGTTATTCATGAAGAGAACAGTTACAAGGATCTATGAAACAGAAAACAATAAAAGAAAAGAGGAAGAGTATTATGAAAAAGAATTTATGGAAGAAACTGATCACAGGTATTTTAACAGTCAGCTTAGGTGCTGCGATTCTGATAGGCTGCGGAACAGAAAAGGCGGCTGAGCAGACTGCGCAGCAGACGGAAGAGACACCGGCTGCTGAAAGCGAACAGGCAAATGAAGAAGCAGAAACAGTAGAGGCAACGACAGAAACGACAGAGACAACAACAGAGACAACCGCAGATTCTGATAGTAACGCATCAGAGGGAAAACTGGACATCGTTCCCGGAAATGGAGAAACCATTAAGATTGCAGCATCTCCTATTCCGCATGCACAGATATTGGAGAAGGCCGCTGAAATCTTGAAGGATTATGGATATGAACTGGATATTGTAGAATTTGATGATTATGTACAGCCGAATCTGGTAGTGGAATCCGGAGAGTTTGATGCCAATTATGTGGAACACGTACCGTATCTGAACAGCTTTAACGAAGAGCAGGGGACACATCTTGTGGATGCGGGTGATATTCACTATGAACCCTTCGGTATTTATCCCGGAACAAAGAGTAGTCTGGAAGAGATCACAGATGGCGACCGGATTGCAGTCCCAAATGACACCACCAATGAAGCAAGAGCATTGTTATTGCTGCAGGATAATGGTCTGATCACGCTGAAGGACGGAGCCGGTCTGACAGCTACGGTGAACGACATTGCAGAAAATCCGCACAATATTGAATTTGTCGAGCTCGAAGCTGCACAGGTTGCAAGAGTGGTCGATGAAGTAGAATATGTGGTCTTAAATGGAAATTATGCACTGGAAGCCGGATATTCCGTTGGCAAAGATTCTATTGCATATGAGTCAAGTGATTCCATTGCGGCACAGACCTATGTCAACATCATTGCCGTATATGAAGGAAATGAGACAAGCGATAAGATCAAAGCGCTGGTTACCGTTTTGAGATCAGATGAGATCAAAAAGTTTATCGAAGATACGTATGACGGAGCTGTGATTTTTTACGAAAAGTAAATGAGAAAGGGACAGAGGGCCTGCGGGTCCTCTTTTTGGGTAAACGGATGAGCGAAATTGAAATCAGGAATCTGACAAAGAGATTTGAGGTAGAGAACAACACTGTGACCGCTCTGCGGGATATCAGCCTGGTGATAGAGAAGGGAGATATATTCGGTATTATCGGTATGTCGGGAGCCGGGAAGAGCACGCTGGTTCGTACCATCAATTATCTCGAAAAACCATCGGAAGGACAGGTATTTATTGATGGAACGAATCTCGCAGAGCTGACAGAGCGCCAGCTGCGGAAAAAGCGTAGCGAAATCGGCATGATTTTCCAAAATTTTAATCTTTTAGAGCAGAAAAATGTGATTGACAATGTCTGTTTTCCGCTTGAGATTGCGGGTGTCAAGAAAAAAGAAGCAAAGAAACGTGCCAAAGAATTGCTTAAGACAGTGAATCTTTTGGAAAAGGAGAGGGCATATCCATCGCAACTGTCCGGGGGACAGAAACAGAGAGTTGCCATTGCAAGGGCGCTCGCAACGGATCCTAAGATTCTGCTGTGTGATGAAGCGACAAGTGCGCTCGATCCGCAGACGACAGCCTCCATTCTGAAACTACTCAGACAGATCAATGAGAATATGGGAATTACCATTGTCATCATCACGCATCAAATGTCTGTTGTGACGGAGATCTGCAAAAAGGTTGCCATCATAGACAATGGCAGGCTGGTTGAAGAGGGTCTCGTCGAAAAAATATTTGAAGCGCCCGGGTCGGATGCGGCGAAGGAGCTGATAGCGGGGAAAGATATGCGATTTTCGCCACTGCAAAGTATGGATGCGGAAAGAAAGATCAGAATTGTTTTCCGGGATAATTCTGCGTATGAGCCTGTTATTTCCAATCTGATATTAAAATATCAGGCACCGGTGAATATTTTGAAGGCAGATACGCGAAATGTAGGCGGAAAAGCCATCGGAGAAATGATTCTGGGACTTCCTGAAGGAGAGGATCTGCAGAAGGATATCATAGCGCATTTGCGCGATTCCGGTTTATTGGTAACGGAGGTGAAAGAGGATGTTTAATGAAAAAGTGATACTGATGCTTTTGGAGGGAATCAGAGATACTCTGTATATGACACTGGTATCTACTCTGATTGGATATCTGGTCGGATTGCCGTTTGGGATACTGCTCTATGTCACAAGCGAAAAAGGATTGCACCCCAATAAGATCATATATCGTGTGGGAGATTTTATCTGTAATGTGATCCGGAGCATACCGTTTTTGATTCTGCTGATTCTTTTGATTCCGTTTACAAGGCTGATCGTGGGAAAAAGCTATGGATCGACGGCAACCATTGTGCCACTTGTCATCTGTGCGGCTCCTTATATTGCGCGGGTTGTGGAGTCGTCCTTAAATGAAGTGGATGCGGGTGTCGTTGAAGCGGCAAAGTCGATGGGAGCAAGCAATGCACAGATTGTTTTTAAAGTGCTGCTGGTGGAAGCAAGAATTTCTCTGTTGACAGGTTTTACAATCACCACAGGTCTGCTTTTGGGCTATTCTGCAATGTCAGGAACTGTCGGAGGCGGAGGATTGGGCGATATAGCGGTCAGATACGGGTATTACAGGTGGCAGACAGATATTATGCTTGTCACGGTACTGTTATTGATTCTTATTTTCCAAATCATTCAAAATGTGGGAACAAAGATTGCAACCGGATTAGATCATAGAAAACGTTAGTAGTGGATGCTAAGGAGCAAGAAAATTGTCGTATCCTGTTGATGAAATCTGTCAATCTGTGATAGAATAAGCATGATTATATGTAAGATAAATGGGGGTCTGACAGATATGACAGATGAAGAACTTGACAGAGCGATTGCCGCTTTAAATCTTGCAAAACAAAACGAGAATACCGATGCAGAGACAGATGTGGAAACAGATACGCACGTGTGCGATCCGGCAGATATGCAGCCGGAGTTTGATCGTGCAACAGAAATCGGTGTGCAAGCCGATGACCCTGTGCAGGAAGTATCGGAAGCACCGACTGGGCTTGAAACGGAGTCTGATTCAGAAGCAGGAGTTGATCCGGAAATAAGCCGGGAAGAAAGCCCTAAGTTGGATCCGGCGATTGAAACAGAGCTGATCGCAACGGAAGAGGAAGCACCGGCTATGCAGGCAGAAACAGAGATGTTTGGAAAGGCGCAGGAAGCAACCATACAGGCGCAGGAAGCGGTTATAGATACAAAGGGACAGATTGCGGAAAAGGATGTTCAGAATAATCGTGTGTTTACTTTTTCCACAAAGCTTGTGATGCTCTGTATCCTGCCGATGATACTGGTTTGCGTCGTCACTGTGTTGATCAGTGCCAATTCGCTTAGGAGCGGTATTGAGACGGAGATTCAAAATTCCTTGAAGATTGTTGCGGCTACCGTGGAGGAAACGTATTCCACACTCTATGAAGGCGATTATCACAGAGCAAAGGACGGTGCGGTCTATAAGGGCGAAAAAAAGATCAGCGGAAATAACAAGCTGCTCAAGAGCATCGAAGAAAAGACCGGTTTTAAATCAACCATGTTCTGGGAGGATATGCGTCTGCTTACCACAGTGAAAAACGAAAAGGGAGCAGCGGCTACGGGAACCAAACTGGATAAGGAATTGCTTGCCAGAGTGGAAGAAGGTGAGGGCGAGGAAGTCTTCATCAAAGGAATGGAAATCTTCGGTACAGATTACTATGTATTTTATCAGCCTCTGAAAAATGAGGACGGATCGATTATCGGTGCGATTGAAGTCATGATTGAAACGGCATCTGTGAATGCAACGATCAATGGTCAGATTGTTCGATTGGCAATTGTTTCCATTGTACTGATGATTGCGGTTGCAGCGATCATTCTGCTTATGTCCAGAAAAATGGTTGCGACGATGACAAAGACCAAGGAATTTCTTGGAAAAATTGCGGACGGCGATCTGTCTGCGACTGCGGATGAGAAGGTGCTGCGACAGAATGACGAGCTTGGGGATATTTACGGCATGAGTGTCAGATTGCAGACGGAGCTCCGCAAGATAGTGAATCACATCAAAGAGTCGGTAGATGATCTGACAATGTCAGCCAATCTGCTGACGGATATGGCGCAGCAGACGAGAGGATCGGTAGAGAACGTGTTAGGCGCAGTGGAAGGCATTTCCAAGGGAACCGTAACACAGGCAGAAGGTACGACGACGGCAAACAGCAATGTAGAGCGTATCAGCGAACAGATTGTCTATATCACAGATGAAGTGGAAGCACTGACGAAGCATGCCAGACAGATGTCTGACGCAGAAAAACGTTCTGAGCAGATTATTGTGGAGCTGAATGCTTCCAATGAGGACACGAAGGTTTCTGTGTCAAAGATAGCAGAAGAGATCGGTATTATGAATCAATCCATCCGAGGAATTCATTCCGCAATCGAATTGATTCAGTCCATTGCGGACGAGACAGATCTTTTGTCGCTCAATGCCAGCATTGAAGCGGCAAGAGCCGGTGAAGCGGGGCGCGGATTTGCTGTTGTTGCAGAGCAGATTTGTAAGCTTGCTGAGCAGTCTAACCATTCGGCAGAAGAGATTGAGAAAATCATCGATCAGGTGATGCACGAGTCTGACAGAATGGTTGAAGTCATGGAGGAAGTCAGTGCCAATATGGATCAACAGCAGCAGAAGCTTGAGGAAACAAAGATAACCTATAGTGCTGTTGCCCAAGGCGTTGAAAAATCACTTGGTAACATTGATCACATCAAGGATCAGATGGGTGTACTGAATGCTTCCGGTGATGAGATCCGTGGCGTGGTGGAGGATCTGGCAGTTATTTCTGATCGGAACGCTGCGTCCGTACAGTCTACAATGGGTTCTGCGGAGGAGATGAGTACGACGATGGGCAGGCTGGAGCACTCCTCCGAGAAGTTATTGCTCCTTGCAGACAGATTAAATGATGCACTTGCCATCTTTAAGATCTAAAGAGTGCGGGATGGTTATTTCCTTTGATGGAATGAAACATAAGAGAATCCATAAGAACCCATAAATAGAGGAAAGAATGAGAGAAAAAATGAGAGAGCTCCGGCGCACGGGATTGTGTGCCCGGGCTCTTGTTTTTAATTGTGGCGTTGTTTGATCCGGTGTATAATAGGCATCAGCAGGACGAAAAGGTCTGACAGAATAACATATCATTTGTGTAAGGGGAAAAAATGCTTAGAACAGTAAAAACAGAAAACGGAATAGTGGAAGGACTGCCATCAGCAAACACAAGGATCACCGTATTTAAGGGAATCCCTTTTGCTGCGCCGCCGGTTGGAGAGAACAGATGGAGAGCACCACAGCCCTGTCCGGATTGGCAGGGTGTGTATAAGGCCTACAGATATGCGCCCATCTCCGTGCAGGATACCCCCGGACTTGGCACGGATGTTTATTGTAAAGAGTGGCATGTCGATCCGGAGATTCCAATGGATGAGGATTGTCTGTATCTGAATGTGTGGACAGGTGCAAAGTCTGCTGACGAAAAATTGCCGGTGCTTGTCTGGTTCTTTGGAGGCGCCTTGCAGTGGGGATATCCTTCAGAAATGGAATTTGACGGAGAACAAATCGCGAAGAGAGATGTCATAGTGGTGTCTGTCAATTACCGTCTGAATGTGTTTGGCTTTCTGGCACATCCACAGATATTGGAGCAGCAGCCTGAAGCACCGGCCAACTTCGGTCATTTGGATCAACAGGCCGGTCTGCAATGGGTAAAACGTAATATTGCCGCTTTTGGCGGTGACCCGGATCGTATCACAATTGCGGGACAATCGGCAGGCGGAGGCAGCGTACTGAGTCAGATTGCCTGTCCGGATAATACAGGATTGTTTCAACAGGCAGTGATCATGAGTGGAATGATCAGAAGCCCATATGGAAAACCGGAGATCGGCGCACCCACGGAATTGGAACAGGCCATGCGGGAGGGAGAGCGCTTCTTTTCCTGTCTCGGTGTAGAAAATCTGGCGCAGGCAAGAAAAATGGATGCACGGACAGTGCTTTGTAAATACAATGAATTTGTGCAGACACATGCGCGTTTTGGGACAGTGATGGATGGTCGATTTGGAATAGGAGATCCTCTGGCAATGATTGCGAGCAATACCTGTATGGATGTTCCTATCATGGCAGGAAATACAAGGGATGAGTTTCCGAGTATTTTGGAAGCGAAAGACGAGTCGGAACTTCGCAGACAGGCGCAGATCCTGTTCGGCGTAGATGCAGAGACATTTCTTGCATTTCCGCAGGCACACGATAAGCTGGGAGAAGCCGGGTATGCACCTGTGAGCGGTCTTGAATGCAGTATTAAGGAAGTGTTCGAGAGGAGACGCAAAAACGGCAGTAAAACCGATAGTTATTATTATCGATTTGATGCATCGATTCCGGGACCGGATCATCCGGGAACGTTTCATTCGGTAGATCTCTGGTTTTTCTTTGAAACGCTCATGAAATGCTGGAGACCTTTCACCGGAGTGCATTATGATCTGGCAAGACAGATGTGCAATTATCTGACAAATTTTGTGAAAAACGGCAACCCAAACGGGGTTGATGTTGATGGGAAAGAGATGACACAATGGGAACCATATACGGAAGAAAGACCGTATGAGATTACGTTCTCTACTGATAAAATAGTTGGAAAGCTTGACCGAAATGAATATACCCATTTTTTAAAAGGAAAGATTTTCACGGAAAAAGAAGCAGATGAAGGATAGAGGTCAGGAAACCACTGACCTTAATGTAAATGCGGAGTGCAATTTGATAATTTCTGTACGAGAAACTGACTTTTTGGCTAGTGGACATTGCTTGAATCTGCCTATATAATAAAAAGGGGTATTGCATATCTTTTTTGATTGATGGATGATGTGAAACATGTAAAAGGAGCATTTATGAACGGAATAATTCAAAAAAGAAAAAGAAGATTTTGGTCGTTTTGTCTGGCGCTGCTACTGGCATGCATGCAGCTTGCGCCACAGGTGGTGTATGCGACGGCGTATACAGTTGGAGGAAGCGATGGTGATGAGATTTCGCCTGCTGCAGATCGTTATTTTGCGGGGGATACATTTACCTATCCGTATGATTATAGTTTTTTCGGTTATATGGGTGGAACGCAGATTCGGTATTATGACAAAGACGGAGCGACAGAGTTTACTGCGCTTGCTGTAACAAATGCGGATACCGGTAGCGGAACGGCGAATTTTACCGTAGCGGAGTATCCCGGTGGGCAAATTACGGACAGTGCGGCATTTGGTGGCTGGTCGGTCAAACAAATAAAGGGCTCGAGCGGCGTTTTGGGATTTATTTACTTTCGGGCAGAAGAATATGAACAATTTACGATTACATATAATGATGGTGGAGCCGACAGTTCCGGGGGAAATCCTTCCTCTTATTATGCGGGAAAAGAAGAGATAACACTTGCTGATGCGAGTTGGGCAGGATATGAATTTGCCGGGTGGTATACGGATTCCGCATTTACAGAGTCGAGTAAAGTGACGGCTATTACAAAAGCTATGACGGGAGATATCACCCTGTATGCAAGGTTCTTAAAAATCAGCAATATTACTTATGAGTTAAACGGTGGAACGATTGCAGATGGCGCCAATCCGGCAACCTACACAGAAGGGATTGGAGTGGGGAGCCTGGTAGCACCGGAAAAGACGGGTTACACGTTTGGCGGTTGGTATAGTGATGCAGCGTTCACGACACCGTTGACAAGCATTTCGGCGGCGCAGACCGGCGATTTGACGCTGTATGCGAAGTTCACGCCGAATCAGTATAACATTACCTATAATTTAGACGGCGGAGATAACGGAGCGGGAAATCCGGAGAAGTATGCGTACGGAGAAGGCGTGGCAAGTTTTGCTCCAGCAACGAAGACGGGCCACACGTTTGGCGGCTGGTACAGCGATGATACATTTACAACGCAAGTGACAAATATTTCAGCGACGCAGACAGGCAATGTGACGTTGCATGCGAAGTTTACGGCGAATCAGTATAACATTACCTATCATTTAGACGGCGGAACAAACGGAGCAGGAAATCCGGAGAAGTATACCTACGGAGAAGGCGTTACAAGTTTTGCAGATGCAACGAAGACGGGCTACACGTTTGGCGGCTGGTACAGCGATGCTGCATTTACAACAAAAGTGACAAGCATTTCAGATACACAGACAGAAACTGTGACGCTGTATGCGAAGTTTACGGTAAACACCTATGCGATCAACTACGAGTTGGATGGCGGAACGAATGATTCCGGTAACCCGACGGGGTATACCTACGGAGAGGGTGTGGTAGCAGGAGATCTGAAGGACGCGACCAAGACGGGCTACACGTTTGGCGGCTGGTACAGCGATTCGTCTTTTTCTGCTGCATCCAAAGTGACCGAGATCTCGACGACACAGACCGGAAATATGACGTTGTATGCGAAGTTCACACCGGATCAGTATAACATTACTTACAATTTATACGAGGGAGAAAATGCTTCCGGCAATCCGGAGAAGTATACCTATGGAACCGGCGTTACAAGCTTTGAAAATGCAACAAAACCGGGCTACACGTTTGATGGCTGGTACAGTGATTCGACTTTTTCTGCTGCATCCAAAGTGACCGAGATTTCGGCAACGCATACCGGAGATGTAACGCTACATGCGAAGTTCACGGTAAATACCTACACCATCACCTACAATCTGGACGGCGGAACCAACGATTCTGCGAACCCATCGGGCTATACCTACGGAGTGGGAGTAGTGGCGGGAAATCTGAAAGATGCGACCAAGACAGGCCATACGTTTGGTGGCTGGTACAGCGATTCGTCTTTTTCTGCTGCATCCAAAGTGACCGAGATCTCGACGACACAGACCGGAGATGTAACGCTACATGCGAAGTTTACAGCAAATACCTACACCATCACCTACAATCTGGACGGCGGAACCAACGATTCTGCGAACCCATCGGGCTATACCTACGGAGTAGGAGTAGTGGCGGGAAATCTGAAAGATGCGACCAAGACGGGCTACACGTTTGGTGGCTGGTATAGTGATGCTTCATTTACAACGCAAGTGACAAGTATTTCAGCGACGCAGACAGAAGATATTACGCTGTATGCGAAGTTCACGGTAAACACCTATGCGATCAACTACGAGTTAGATGGCGGAACGAATGATTCCGGTAACCCGACGGGGTATACCTACGGAGAGGGTGTGGTAGCAGGAGATTTGAAGGACGCGACCAAGACGGGCTACACGTTTGGTGGCTGGTACAGCGATGCTACATTTACAACGGAAGTGACAAATATTTCAGCGACGCAGACAGGCAATGTGACGCTGTACGCGAAGTTTACGGCAAATCAATATAACATTACCTATCATTTAGATGGCGGAGCAAACGGAGCGGGAAATCCGGAGAAGTATACCTACGGAGTAGGTGTGACAAGTTTTGATCCGGCGACGAAGACGGGCTACACGTTTGACGGCTGGTACAGCGATGCTGCATTTACAACGGAAGTGACAGGCATTTCAGCAACGCAGACAGAAGATATCACGCTGTATGCGAAGTTCACTGTAAATACCTATACAATCAGTTACGTGTTAAACGGTGGAACGAATGGTTCGGGGAATGCGACAACCTATACCTACGGAGTAGGTGTTACAAGCTTTGCAGACGCGACAAAGACGGGCTATACGTTTGGTGGCTGGTACAGTGATGCGGGATGCACAGCAGGGCATGAAGTGGCAAGCATTTTGGCAACGCAGACAGGAAATATCACGCTGTATGCGAAGTTCACACCGAATCAGTATAACATTACCTATGATTTAGATGGCGGAGCAAACGGAGCGGGAAATCCGTCTGGATATACCTACGGAACGGGCGTTACAAGTTTTGCAGACGCGACAAAGACGGGTTATACGTTTGACGGCTGGTACAGCGATGCTGCGTTTGCAACGAAAGTGACAGGCATTTCGGCGACGCAAACGGAAGATATCACGCTGTATGCGAAGTTTACTGTAAATACCTATACAATCAGTTACGTGCTAAACGGTGGAACGAATGGTTCGGGGAATGCGACAACCTATACGTACGGAGTAGGTGTTACAAGCTTTGCAGATGCGACGAAAACCGGTTATACGTTTGGTGGCTGGTACAGTGATGCGGGATGCACAGCAGGGCACGAGGTAACAAACATTTTGGCAACGCAGACAGAAAATGTGACTCTGTATGCGAAGTTCACGGCAAACGACTACACTATCACGTATGAGCTGGATGGAGGAACAAACGGAGCGGGAAATCCGGAAAGCTATACCTGTGGAATAGGCGTAGCAAGCTTTGAAAATGCAACCAAAATGGGCTACACGTTTGCCGGCTGGTACAGTGATGCTGCATTTACAACGGAAGTGACAGGCATTTCAGCAACGCAGACAGAAAATATCACGCTGTATGCAAAATTCATCGTGAATGATTATACCATTACCTATAATCTGGACGGCGGAATCAATGATGCAGGAAATCCGACCGGCTATGTGTATGGAATGGGAGTTACAAGCTTTGCAGATGCGACGAAGACCGGTTATACGTTTGGCGGCTGGTACAGCGATGCTGCATTCGCAACAAAAGTGACAAGCATTTCAGATACACAGACAGGAAATCTCACCCTATATGCGAAGTTTACGCTGATTGAGATTGCTCCGGCAGAGGGTGTCGGTTCCATATCAGTGAAAGATGTGTATTATGGCGCACAGATAAAGCCGGTGGTTGCATCTGCGACGAATGGATCGGAGAATGTGACAATCACCTATAAGAAGAAAGGTGCTGCGGATTCCACGTACACAACGGATGTTCCGAAAAAAGTCGGTCAGTATACGGCACGTGCCGAATTTGCAAAAACTGCGACGTACAAAGCAGTAACGGCAACAGCTGATTTTTCCATCAGCTATCTTCCTTTGCCGCAAAGTCCGTATGGCATAGACGGCACAAAGGGGAAAAATGAGTATTACACTTCGGCGGTGACGATTACGCCAAAGCAAGGATATCTCATAGCGGATGCTTTGGACGGAACGTACCGGGATACTCTGAAAATCAGTAAATCTACGGATGCTTTTTCTGTGTATCTGAAAAAAGCGGACACCGGTGAAAAGACATCGGGCATTCAGGTTACAGCGATCAAAATTGACAAGACAGAACCCTCCATTAGCGGAGCGGAAGATGGAGAAACCATATATGGAGAACAGGCAACTCTGGTTGTAAAGGATGCAAATTTAAGCCGCGTTTCAGTCAATGGAAAGAAAATTGAGTTTTCAGACGGAAAGGTTACACTGCATTTGTATTCCCAGCGCGGAGAAGAAGCGTACGAGGTTATCGGCAAAGACCTTGCGGGAAATACGAAGAAGATTACAATCACAGTTGCTGCAGAGTGGACGAAGAAGAAAGAAATTCCATCCGGTGAGAAGGTAAAATTATACAAGAATCGTTCTTATAAGTTTGGAAGTAAATCCTTCCGGGTGGAGGGCGATGCAACTACTTATGCCGGGAATGCGACATTCTATGTGGGAGATGACGGTGAGTATGTCTTCTCAGAGACAAATTAAAGAAGGGAAACAGGGCATAACGTATGGAAAAAAAACAAGGTAATAAGATGATTCCCATTGGAATAGCTGCCGTGCTTGTGGTTGTGCTATTGGTAATTGCATTTGTTTTTCTTTTCAATAAAAAAGAGGCATACCGAATCATCAAGGTCTATGAGGTAAACGGCAAGGCAACGGTCGAAAGGGAAAGCATCGGACAGATGGATGCCTACGCAAACATGGTTTTAGAATCCGGAGATACGGTTTCTCTGCAATCCGGTGAGATGACACTGAAGCTTGACGAGGATAAATATGTATATGTAGAAGCGGATACACAGTTTCGTCTGATTGCAACGGGAAATGCCGCAAACAGCAAGACGAGTATTGCACTGGATCATGGGGCGATTACCAATGAGATTCAAAACCCGCTCAATCAGGATTCCTCTTATGAAGTGAATACGCCAAATTCTAACATGTCTGTGCGTGGTACCGTTTTCAGGGTTCACACCTATTTTGTGGATGGAGTCAGATATTCCAAAGTATCTGTTTTCGAAGGAAAAGTGGAATCGAGATTACGATATGCAGATGGCAAACTGTCGGATGAACCGGTTCTGATCCAAAATGGAGACGAAGTGATCATCTACGATGATGAGGAAAGTACGGATTATCTGGGGGAACCGCGTGAGATTGCTTATGAGGAGCTGCCGCAAAATGTAAAAGAGTTGATAAGAAAAATTATGGGCGAGGATTTTGATCCCCAAAAGCAGGAGACGGAAGACGACACAACGGACGCAAGCGATGAGACCGACCCTGATGCAGAGAGCGAAACGGACGAAGAAGGCGATACGTCAGAAACAGAGGATGAAAATGCTGCGGATGTGGCGGATGAGGATGCGACGGACACTGCATCAAATGAGGACAATACAAACGTAACAAAGCCGGCAGAGGATGATCAGTCAGGGGATACACAAACGACTGCATCGCAGACAGCAAGTTCGTACACGGTAACTTTTCAATATAACGGCACCGTGTTCGGCACGCAAACAGTGACGGCAGGCGGACAGGTGACGAAGCCACGTCTTATGCCCGCGTCCTCCGGCAGTTGGGATTTTGATTTTAGTACGTCAATTAACAGCGATACCACGATAGAATGGAGATAGTTTATGAATGCAGAACGGTTGCGGAGTATTCCGACTATACAGGAATTTTTTAAGATCGATCCTGACGGAGAACTGAAGGAAGGCACCCGAATTCTTTTAGAGGCAATGGAAGAAGTGCAGATTGCTAAGGGTGAAGACATTGTCACGATCGGAGCTGAAAGCGAGGATGGAATGTATATCATCTTAAGTGGCGTGACAGAGGTGCTCGATGCAAAGGGGAATCTGATCAATACACTTTCCGTCGGTGATTTTATCGGGGAACTCGGGCTGATCAATGATGATAGAAGAGGTGCGACCGTCCGTGCTGCAACAGAGGTTGTCTGTGCGAATATTTCGAAAAGTCTTTTTGAGGAAATTGCGAGCGCAAACCGCAAAATCTACGGAACCTTCATGAACATGCTCTATACCAAGACGACGAAGCTTGTGACGGAGAGGGAACGTATCAAATCAGAGCTTGCGGTGGCGACGAAGATTCAGGCAGAATGTCTGGAAAATGACTTTACGGAATTTAACCGGCATCAGGATATCAGGTTAAAAGCCGCCATGCGTCCGGCAAAAGAAGTGGGCGGCGATTTTTATGACATGTTCATGATCGACGAGGATCATATGTGCTTCCTGATTGCGGATGTCTCGGGGAAAGGTGTTCCGGCGGCGCTCTTTATGACGATGGCAAAGACACATATCAAAAACTATGCAATGTTGAATCTGCCTCTGGCGGAGGTGGCGGAGCGTGCGAATAACCAGCTTTGCTATAAAAACGAAACCGGCATGTTTGTGACTGCTTTTATCTGTGTGCTTGACCTGAGGACAGATGATGTCACTTTTATCAATGCGGGACATAACAGACCGTTCATTATAGACGAGGAGGGGCATTTTTCCATGATTCCGGCAAAAGTAAACCTCGCGCTTGGTATGATGGAAGGCATTCCATACAGAGAGCAGCATTTTAAGCTCGCAAAAGGAAACTGTATTTATATGTATACGGACGGTGTGACAGAGGCGCTCAACCCTGCGCAGGAGTTTTTCGGGGATGCGCATCTGGAAGAGGTGTTGAACAAACATATGGAACAAACCGGTGACGTTGATGGCTTTATTGAGAACATGTACCGGGAAGTTGACGATTTTGCGGACGGCGAAATGCAGGCAGATGACATTACGATGGTATTTTTGAGCAGACGTTAGAAAGAAATGGCTGCGATACAACGATAGAAGATGATACTTGAATTACAAAACAGGGGAAAGTTTATGAAAACGCTGATTAGGGATTTTTTTGAGTCGGTTATTCTTATGGTGCTGGTGTTGCTTTTGACGGTAACAAATTTGTTTTCACCGCTGGATTATATGTTAAAGGATGCGGCGTATCAGATTCCAAGGGGTGTTTCCGGCCGGATCAAGATTATTGCCATAGATGACAGGACATTGGAGGAGCTTGGCCCGATTCAGACCTGGTCGAGAGAATATTATGCCAATCTCATTCGAACTCTGAATACGAACCCCGATGCGAAGCCATCGGTGATTGCTTTCGATGTTTTGTTCTCGGGCTATTTTGGAGAAAACAATGTGATATCCGAGGGGGATCTGGCATTTGCCAAAGCTGCGCAGGAAAGCGGGAACGTGGTTACTGTTGCACAGTATCAGTATAGCGAAAAACCGGTTAAGAATGCAAACAATCTTTGGGAGTACCCTGTGGAGGCAGTCTATGAGCCATTCGAAGAGCTAAGAGAAGCGGTGACTGTCGGTTATTCCAATGTTGCACCTGACTCGGACGGAACAGTCAGACGAATCGCCATCACGCAAAGCTATGAAGGCGAAACGATGGACATGTTTTCAAAAGCCATTTATGACGTTTATTGTCAGAAGAATGATGTGGAAACACCGGATATTCCGATGGATAAATATGGGAAAACGCTGATTAATTATTCCGGAAAACCGGGCGATTATGAGGCGATTAGCTTTGTGGATGTTCTGGAGGGGAAAATAGATCCAAGGGCTTTTACTGACAGCATTGTTCTTGTCGGCGCGTATGCGACAGGTATGCAGGATAACTTTAATGTACCAAACGGATACAGCAAGCAGATGTTCGGAGTTGAGATTCATGCCAATATTTTGCAGTCTCTTTTGGATGGCAGATTTTCCGTAAATGCGAATCCGATTTTGGCTGGAATTCTTACAGGATTGCTCGTCGGTATTTTCCATTTTCTGTTTAAGAGATGTAAGCTGTGGCTAACGACATTGCTCTTGCTCCTGGGATGCGGAGCGCAGATTCTGGTCGGTGTCATTTTGAATAATAATGGAAAAACAATCAGTCTGATCTACTCGATTCTTGCGCTGATTTTGTCCTATATTTATTGCCTGGCAATTCGCTATGTGCTTGAAATTATCAAGAGAAAAAGAGTTCTGAATGCCTTTAAGAAATATGTTGCGCCTGAAGTGGTGGAAGAGATTTCCAAGAAGGGCGATTTTACAATCAAGCTCGGCGGGGAAAACAGGGACATCGCGGTGTTGTTTGTTGACATCAGGGGATTTACCACGATGTCCGAGAATATGGAACCGGAGCAGGTGGTGGCGATTCTCAATCAGTACTTAAACCTGACGACAAATGCGATTTTCAAAAACAAAGGTACGCTTGATAAATTTGTCGGAGATGCAACCATGGCTGTGTTCAATTCACCGTTTGATCTGGATGACTACACCTTCCGGGCAGTCTGCGCGGCAAAGGACATTGTGGATGGTTCGAAAGAGCTGGAAGAAAAGCTGATAGAGCAGTTCGGACGCAGTATCGGTTTTGGTGTCGGCGTCAACTGTGGACCGGCCGTCGTGGGAAATATCGGCTGTGAATTTCGTATGGACTTTACCGCGATCGGAGATACCGTCAATACAGCGGCAAGGCTGGAAGCAAACGCAAAGCGAGGTCAGGTGCTGATCAGCGACGCGGTTTATGAAAGAGTAAAGGACAGAGTTGAAGTGGAAGAAGTCGGAGAGATTCCGCTCAAGGGTAAGTCCAAAGGTGTATTTGTGTACTCTGTGACAAATGTGCGAAGAGAAGCTGCGGCTAAGTAAAATGGAGCCGGGCGATGGGAAAACGCTGTAAAGGGCAAAACAGATACATTTCGGAGGTAGAAACATGCAGATAGATAAACTATTGCTTGTACCGCAAAGGCAGGAGATAGAATCGTTTGTGCAGCTTTCAAAGACATACGGCTGTGGCTTTGAATATAATGATTTTTTTCTTCCTGCGCTGCTTGATGATGAGGAAGAATTAAATCAGAGAATCGTGTTTTATTCGAAGAGAGAGAACAGACCGGCTTTTTCGACAATGCATGGTGCTTTTTTCGATGTGACCATTTTTTCGGATGATCCCAAAATCAAAGAAGTTTCGAAGTATCGGGTGAAGCAGAGCCTGGAGATAGCAAAAAGACTGGGTGCTTCGGCTGTGATTTTTCATACGAATTATATACCGAATTTTGCGGTGCAAAGCTACAGAGAAAGCTGGGTAGACCGAAATGCCGCTTTTTGGAGCAAAATGGCGCAGGAATATCCGATGCTTTCTATTTACATGGAAAATATGTTTGATACTGACTGCAGATTGCTTGCAAAGCTGGGGGAGAAAATGCAGGGATGCGGGAATTTCGGCATTTGCTTTGATTATTCGCATGCGCAGGTTTTTGGGGACGAAAACCAAATCGGCGAATGGGTAGAGACGCTGGCACCTTTTGTAAAGCACCTGCATATCAATGATCATGATTTCGAGACGGATCTTCATCTTGCACTGGGGGAGGGTAAGACAGATTGGCAGCAGTTTTGTAAGTATTATGAACGGTATTTCAAAAATGCTTCTGTTTTACTGGAAGTGACCGGGATTGAAAAAACAAGAAAGTCTTTGGATTATCTGAGTCGGCTCTAGAGGGAGTTTGTACTGAAAAAAGAGTACGCGGTGATCATTTGCGAAGTTGTAAATATGGGTAAATGAAAAAGGTCTGCGAAAATGCAGGTTTACGAACATTATTTTGGAAAAGGGGGAATGCGAAATGGCCCAGGAGCAAAAGACTCTGGTCGTGGAAGCAACGATGGAGAATCTTCAGACGGTGATGGACTTTGTGGAAAAACAGCTTGCGCAGGAAGAATGTCCCGCAAAAGTGACGGGACAGATTTTAGTATCTTTAGAGGAGCTGTATGTAAATGTTGTAAATTATGCTTATGATGATGTGGGAGAATGCGAGATCATGACGGATATCCTGCCGTGGGAAGAAGGAAAAAGGCTAACCATGACGATTCGCGATAAAGGCAAACCGTTTAATCCTTTGGAAAAGGAAGATCCGGATATCACGCTTTCGGCGGATGAGCGGCAGATCGGCGGACTTGGCATCTACATGGTAAAGAAAAGCATGGATGAAGTGACTTACGAAAATAGCATGGGATACAACACTTTGACAATATGCAAGAAGTGGTAAATATGATACAGTAGATAATAGTTAGGCAAGTAGGAGGAGATAGAAATGGAAATCAAAAAGGCAGAACAGGGCAGTCAGCTGACAATGTATATTGAAGGACGTTTGGATACAAATGCGGCACCGAAGCTTTCGGATGCAGTAGATGAGGCGCTGACAGACGCTGTATCGCAGTTTATACTTGATATGGGAGCCTGTGATTATGTTGCAAGTTCAGGACTTCGCGTCATCCTCGGAGCACAGAAAAAAATGAATTCCTTAGGCGGAAATATGATCGTGAAAAATGTGACAGATCCTGTTATGGAAGTGTTTGAAATGATCGGCTTTGCGGATATTCTGACGTTTGAATAGAGAGGGGAGATTGCGATGGATTTTAGCAGGGAGATAGCCGGTTTTGTCACGGATAAAATCGGAGGAATCGTTGTAATAGAGGCGCAGACAGGCGTCGTTGCCTATGCAGACCGCTTTTTTACCGAAAAATACGGGAGAGAAATCGCGGGCTCAAAAGCAGAAGAGATACTCGGCTGGATTGGCGATTGCCCGGACCTTACCTTGGGAGAGACGGCTGTGGAATGGGAATGTATCGATACGGCCGACAAGAAATATTACAAAATCAATTCCGGTCTGTTTGAGAGGGACGGGAAGCACTTTACCATGCATCAGCTGACGGACATTACGGAGTATATGAGCCTGAATCGCGATATTACAAAGTATATGTCATTTTTGAAGAAGCTGTCCGGTTTTCAGTCGGCGATCCTTGAGAAGCTCTCCAATTCCTATCAGGAACTTCTGCCGATGATGACGGATTATTTCAAAACGGGTAAAGCTTATTTCCTGATTCAGAGAGGTGCGTATGTTGAGGTTGTTACCTATGCGAAAAAGGAAAAATGCTTTTCCAATGACAGGATTGTTCTGACAGATGAAATGGCAGCCTTATTTGAGGATGGGCGCGAGGATGAAATTCCGATGTCTGTTTTTGCCGAAGGTGTGCAGGATGTTCTAAGGAGGGGTGGTGACGCAGCAGAGAGTTGTTATTGCCTGCTTTGCAGCGGTAGTGTTTCAGAACAGAAATATGCCATCTATCTTTATGAAGAGGATAAGATGGATAAAGCGTCCCTTGCAGAAAAAGCACTTGTCAGTGTCATCAATATTTATGCGGAAAATGCGCTGATGCGCGAAAAACTGATCTATGAGAATGAACATGATCACCTGACAGGACTTTATAATAAAGGAAAATATTTGGAACGAATTGAAAAAGAATATCCGAATTTGGATGCCATTGCCATCTTTAACTTTGATGTCAATAACCTGAAGAAGATGAACGATCAATTCGGTCATGAGGCCGGCGATAAGCTCATCATCAAGGCTGCCGACAGTATCCGGAAGGTAACAAGCGGTAATATACACGGCTATCGCATGGGCGGCGATGAATTTTTGATGGTTGCCTGTGATGTCACGCAGGAAGAGGCGGATACTTTGAAAATGCGATGGGAGGAAGAACTTGCCCGACTCAATACAATTGATGATGGGATCAATTGCGTGATTGCCGTAGGTATGACTTTTTCGGAGAAACCTTATGATCTGTCAGCGCTTCTTGCAAAGGCAGATGAGCTGATGTACGAGGATAAGAAGGCCAAGAAGAAACCTGGGGAAGAGATCAGGTAGACAGGAGTTGTAATTTTGCTTCATAATAAATTGGAAATGAAAGACAGCTACAAGCAGAAATGTTTGTAGCTCTTTTTTTGTAACGGCAAGTAGAGATAACCGGGCTTGGTATCAGAAAATAGCAGATTGAGACCGAAAGTCGAGAAGAATTGGCAAAGTGCACAAAATACACAAAAAGAAATTGTACAAAACGCAAAAAGTCAACAAAATATGTCTCTTTTTGACAGAAAAGCAAGTGCATTTTGACAGAAAGTAAATTTGTTTTACAGATATAATCAAATTATTAAAAACAAAGGTAATCATGAACTTTAGAAGGGAGGGAATCAGTATGAAGACACAATGTCATAATCCGTATCTGCCATTGTTTGAACATATTCCGGACGGTGAACCACGTGTTTTTGGGGATAGACTTTATGTATTCGGAAGTCATGATATGGAGAATGGAAATGAATTCTGCGAGCTTGACTATGTAGCATGGTCTGCGCCGGTAGATGATCTTTCGGATTGGAGATATGAAGGTGTAATCTACAGGAAAGATCAGGATCCGTATAATCCGGAGTGCGTTCCTTTTTATGCGCCTGACGTGATACGGGGAAGAGATGGCAGATATTATCTCTATTATTGCATCAAATTCCATGACTCAATTCATGTGGCTGTATGCGATACGCCGGCAGGACAGTATCAGTTTTATGGGCGCGTGACATATCAGGATGGCTCACTGATGTCTGACAATCAGCCTTATGATCCGTCAGTCATCTGCACAGATGAAGGAAACTTTTTGTATTTTGGTTTTGCCCCTTGTATGATCAATATCCCAAGGTATAAGGAGCAGGATCTGCGGGGCGGAAGTGTGCTTGAGCTGGAAGATGACATGATGACAGTCAAAGAAGGACCCAAGGTCGTCCTGCCGAGTAAGAAATACGGAAAAGGGACTGATTTTGAAGGCAACGAATATTTTGAAGCGCCATCCGTGCGCAAAATCGATGGAATGTATTATCTGATCTATTCTTCGGTGAACACACATCAGCTCTGTTATGCGATCAGTGACAGACCCACAGAGGGTTTCCGGTATGGCGGAGTGATTGTCAGCAATGGTGACGTGGGATTTGCCGGAAGAAAAGAAGAGGATAAGCTCATGTCGGTCGGCAACAATCATGGAGGTTTGGTTGAGATTGCCGGACAGTGGTATATCTTTTATCACAGACATACAGCGCTGAATCAATATAACAGGCAAGGATGCGCGGAACGTGTATTTTTCGATGAGAAAGGAAGGATACCGCAGGTCACCATTACAACAAGCGGAATGAATCCGACGCCGCTTTCCGGAAAAGCCTCGTATCCGGCGGTCTACTGCTGTAATCTGACAAATGGACATATGGGAGCATTGTCCTCACTGGGGAGAACCAATGCAGAAGTGGACTTTCCCTATATGGCGAGCGAAAACGGAGAGCGTTTTATCACAAATGTCAAACGGAATGATCTGATCGGATATAAATACATCAATTTGGCAGAAACGCAGCAGATTGAGGTAATCTACCGGTCAGAGACTGATGGGATTTTGGAGATCCGTACAGAGCCGGATGGAGAAACAAAAGCGAAAATTCAGATGCATGCGAGCCTCTGGTGGAAAACGGCTGAGACAGAGGTGACTTTCTCGGAAACAGAAAAGGAGCTTTATCTCGTGTATCAGGGAGAAGGAAGTCTTTCGCTTTTGACTTTGAACTTAAAATAAAAGAAAACAATCCGATAGGGAGAAAGGAAATAGTTATGGAAAAGAATAAAAAGGTTTCATGGCGCGAAATACTTGCATTTGCTGTTGGTGACGGTGGATGTAATCTTGTGTGGACAACGATTGGATCTTATTTAACACTGTATTATACAGACAGTGTTGGTCTGGCTGCCGCAACAATCGGTACATTAATGCTGCTCAGTCGTCTGCTTGACGGAATCTCAGATCTGGTAATGGGAAGCATCATTGATCGCACACATACAAGATGGGGAAAGGCAAGACCCTGGATTCTTTGGTCTGCAATCCCGATGGGACTTGGTCTTGTTCTGATGTTCAGCGTGCCGCAAGGATTAAGTAGCGGTGGAAAGCTTGCTTACGCGAGTGTTACTTATGTACTGATGGCAGCAGTCATCTATACTGCCTGCAATCTTTCTTACAATACATTGCTTTCATTGGCGGCACCGACCCCGAAGGATCGTGTCACAATGAGTTCTATCCGATTCTTTCTGACAATGGCAACTGTTTTGTTTATCAACTACAATTGTAACAAATTTGTCGGAAAATTCGGTTGGACCGGAATGGCAGTCATCTTTGGTGCGATTGCAATTGCATTGCTTTTTATCACTTTTATCGGGACAAAAGAACGTGTGAATCTGGAGCAGAATACGGCGAAAGAGAAAAAGGCTGAAAATAAAATGTCTGTCGGAGAGTCTTTCAAATATCTGTTCAAGAACAAATATTTCCTGTTACTGACAATCGTGTTTGTATTAAACTACACAATCCTTGGTGTGAATAATGGTCTTCGCATCTATTTTGCAAGAGATGTACTTGGCAATGCAGGCCTTATGGGAACTCTGACGCTTTGTTTTATTCTTCCGAAAATGATTGGTAATCTGGTATATCCGTATATCAATAAACTGCTTGGAAAATGGAAGAGCATGATGATCGGTTATGTGATCGAACTGATCGGTGTACTGGTTATGGCGTGCACACAGGCAAGCTTTACTACAGCGGTGATCGGACTTGTCTGCCTTGGTATCGGCGGTATCCCTCACAATGCAGGATTGTTTGCCATGGTTGCAGATGTCATTGACTACGGAGAGTGGAAGACAGGGGTCAGACTGGACGGACTCACCAATTCCGCAACCTCTTTCGGTATGAAGGTAGGTGCAGGACTTGGCTCAGCATTGGTTGGCTGGGGACTTGCATGGGCTGCCTATGACGGTTCCCTTGCAGCACAGACAGCAGGCACGATTGCCGGTATCAAGATGGTATTTACCATTGTTCCGGCAGTACTGATTGTGATTGGACTGATCACACTCTTCTTCTGCAATCTGGATAAGATTTATCCACAGATTGCTGCCGGATTGGAAGAAAAAAGAGCCAAAGAGCAATAAGAAACAGAGTAGAGGAATAAGCCAACTGAATAACGAAGAGTAAGGAATGTCACAAAGCTGTTGTATGAGAAGATCATAGAACAGCTTTGTCTTTTTTTCGCTGAAAAAGTAGGATTGCATGATGGACATTTTATCCCGTATAATAAAAAAGAAGAATTGTTTCACCCGGATAGAGTATGGAGGAAAAATGCCGTTTTCAGTTTATGAGACCGTGAATAATGACAAACTGTTTCCGATTCATGTCTTTGTGGCATCCATCGAGAGCAGTGTGTTTCACTGGCACAAAGAATATGAAATGATAGGGATGTTGAAGGGCAGCATGCATGTGCGCGTGCAATCGGAAACCATTTTGTTAAAGGAGGGGGATGTCTTTCTTGTGAATTCCAATGAGGTACATGCCCTGAAAAGCGTGGATGGTGAGGTGGCGCTGTGTATGTTTATTCAAATGGAGCCAAGTCTCTTCAAGACGGGGGATCATGACATCCTGTTTTACTTAGACAGTACGGGAGAGGAACAGGTGAAATGCGGATTTGATCGTTTTTATTACAGAATGTCAAAAATTGTATACGAAAGCATGAACGAGGATAAGCATGCGCCGTTTCGTGTGCGGGCGCAGGCAAGCTGTATGATTGCGGAGCTGTTTGATTATGTGGTCTATGATGTCAGATTTGGCGAGGGCAGAAAGCAGAACGAACAGGAGATGGTCGTGCGCTTCATGGAATATGCACAAATGCACCTGGCAGAGGAACACGTTCTGGATATGGCTTGTCATGAATTTGGTATGAGCCGTAAAACGCTGGACCGAAGTATCAAAACATCGATTGGACTGAGTGCAAAGGAGATCATAGATGATCTTCGTATGGAGAGGGCAAAGACACTTTTAAAAACGACGAATAAAAATATGAATTATATTTTGGATGCATGCGGTTTCGGATCAGAAAAGACCTTTTACAGATTGTTCAGGCAGGAGACTGGTCTGACACCAAAGGCATTTCGGGAAAATGGAAGCATGGTATCTTATGACAGTGGGCTCAAAGGATATCTGGATTTTGAAACACCGATGGTAAAAGGAATGCTCAAGGGAATTATTGATGCATATCAGGAAAAAAATCATTGTCTGGAAGGATAAGAAACAATCGTGAAGGAATGTGAGAATGTGATTCTCGATTATCATGAAAAAGCAAAGGAAATAGTGGAGACGCTGTCGCTTACGGAAAAAGTATTTCTGATGAGTGGGCAGATCACAAAAGAAGAGATCAGAGGAGCGATTCAGAAAAAAATCAAAACACATTACAACGAAATGCCCTATCGTGCCGGCGGCATAGAAGAAAAGGGGATACCACCTATGCTTTTTGCAGACGGGTCACGCGGCGTTGTGTGTGGAAGAGGAAAAGCAACCTGTTTTCCGGTGGCTGTCATGCGTGGTGCCACTTTTGATACCGGATTGGAAAAACAGATAGGGGAGGCCATTGGCGAGGAAGTCCTGGAGGCTGGTGCCAATCTGTTCGGAGGCGTATGCGTGAACCTGCCGTATCATCCGGGTTGGGGAAGAGCCCAGGAATCTTATGGAGAAGATCCTTATCTTTTGGGAAAGATGGGAGCAGCACTGGTACAAGGCGTGCAATCGAAAGGTGTGATCGCCTGCGTAAAGCACTTTGCGTTCAATTCTATGGAGAATGCCAGAAGAAAGGTAAACATTACCTGCGACAAAAGAACGGAGCGGGAGGTTTTTCTGCCGCAATTTAAAATGTGTGTGGATGCCGGAGCCGGTGCGTTCATGAGTGCATATAACAGTTATCAGGGAGTCAAATGCGGTCATCATGACTATCTCTTGAATCAGGTGTTGAAAAAGGAGTGGGGATTTCCCGGATTTGTTTTCAGTGATTTTACATGGGGGCTGACAGATACAGTAGAAGCTGTAAACGGCGGACTTGATATGGAGATGCCCAATACCTGCTATTATGGGGAAAAGCTGACACAGGCTGTACGTGACGGACTGGTTCCGGAGAGCAGGATTGATGAAGCGGCGCTGCGTATTATCTGTACGCTGCTTGCCTTCCGGGACAAGAGAGAGACTTGTCGAAGGAAAAAGGCAGATTATGAGCAGCACAGAGCACTCGCATACAGATGCGCCGTGGAGGGAATGACGCTTCTGAAAAATGAGCGCAATGTGCTTCCTCTGCGCTGTAATAAGAAAGATAAAAAAATAGTAGTCATGGGACAACTTGCAGATTGTGAAAATATTGGTGACAGAGGATCCAGTCAGGTATACGCGCCCTATGTGATCACACTTCTGCAGGGAATCATTCAAGCTGCAAATGGGGCAGAGATCATCTATTATGACGGTGAGAGCGCAGCGCATTGTAAAAGGCTGTCTAAGGAGGCAGACGCAGTCATCATAGTGGCCGGGAACGATTACTATGATGAGGGAGAACATATTGAAGCAGACCCGGATGCCGTAAAAATCAAAAATTATGGTGGGGACAGAGCGCAGCTTGGATTAAAGAAGCGCGATACCGAGATGATCGAGGCTGTGGCATCTGTCAGAGAGGATGCCATCGTAGCGATTGTCGGTGGCGGCATGATCATTCCCGGGCAATGGAGAGAGCACGTGGCGGCGATCATGCTACTGTATTATCCGGGTATGGAAGGTGGCAGTGCCTTTGCAGATGTATTATTTGGGAAAAAGAATCCCGGAGGAAAGCTTCCTTTTGTAATTCCCCAAAGTGAGAATGATATGCCGCAGGTTGACTGGGATGCAACGGAGCAGTCTTATGAATACTATCATGGTTATACATGGTTGCTTGAGAATGACAGGGAGCCGATCTACCCTTTTGGATATGGGCTGTCATATACCAAATTTGATATTTCAGATATAACAATCAGGACGACTGAAGAACAAATTGTGGTAACTGCAACTGTGAAAAATATCGGTGCCAGAGAAGGATCGGAGGTTGTGCAGTTGTATGTGGGAGCGGCACACTCTAAAGTTAAGAGGGCAAAGCTTTTGCTCAAGGATTTTACGAAGGTATTTCTTGGAAAGGGAGAAACCTGTGAAATTCACCTGACCTGCAGAGTGGAAGATATGGCTTATTATGACGAGCAGCAAGGAATGTTTGTCGTAGAAAATACGGGGTATGATATTTATGTTGGTACTGCCTGTGTGCTCAAAGATTTACAAAAATTTTCTGTTTTGGTGGACAAGAACGGAAGTCAGTGTGAGTCCGGACAGATATCTGGTTTCTTGTTTGATTGAAATGCAGACAAACTGTTATAAAGCTTACAGATCTTCCATCCATGTCTCATAATCCGACTGTTCTGACGAAACAGGATGTGATGGAGATTTATCGGGATTGTCTGTAACGAAAAAAGGCAGGAAAGATAAATCCGCGGAAATCATGCCGGATTTCGGTCTGCCTTATGCGTTCTCTCTCTATACCAATGCGACAGACACTGTGGATGAGCGCTCTGCGGGGATATGTGCAGATTGTACGGTCCGCCACAAAGAATAGCTCGTTCGCAATTACTTAGATAAGAAAATGTATAGGAGGAGCAACTATGAGTAAAGGCAAAAAAATCGCCGAACTGGTCAAAAAGCATGAAAAAGTAGCTCCATATTGCAATGTTGCGGGGTGAATTAGAAGTTGCCACGGGGAAAAGACTCTGTTAAGATGGAAGTAGCAGGAACTTGCGACACCGGATAACGCAAACAGAGGACTTACGGTATGAAACACTCGATTGGAAATAAAATACGATTGATTGCATTTGTAGCGGCGATCCCTTTTGTGCTGATCTGCATTTATCTGCTCGGGTCGCTGCTCAATTATGGTGATGCCTATGACCGGATTGTGAGCAATATGGCAATCGCCAACAATTATAATCTGAATTTCAAGGAAGACATGGACGAGAGTCTGTATAAGCTGGTAGTTGGCTATACAGACTTTGCGCATATTGCGGATGATGGCACGATCAAGGACCCCTATGTGATGCTGGATGAGCTGCGCAGTGAGTTCACTAAGCTTAAGGACGTGACCACAGAGCAGGAAAGCAGGATGTGGCTCGAAAGCCTGCTCCGCAACATAGATTCCCTGGAACACACGGTGGATGATATCAGGGAAAGCCTTGAGACAGATGGCAGGTATCTGCAGAATATTGAAAAGCTGGACAATACCGTCTATATTCTGACGGAGCTGATTCAGGACGATATCCAGAATTATATTTATTATCAGATCAAGGATATGGACAGGATCAATAAGGCCCTGAATCAGGAGATCAGGCGGTTCTTCCGCGTGTGTGTGGTCGGTGTCCTGGTTGTATGCCTGATCGTGCTTGTGTTGACAGTGCTTCTGACGAGCAATTTCTTAAAGCCTGTCAAGGAGCTGTATCTGGCAACGGAACAGATCGCAAAGGGTAACTTTAGTGCGCGCGCAGTTGTGGATTCCGGCGATGAGATAGAGGTTCTTGCTGACAAATTCAACGGTATGGCGGAAAATATGGAGGCGATGATTGAGCAGATCAAAACAGACGAGCGTAAAATGCGGCAGGCAGATCTGCGTCTTCTGCAGGAGCAGATCAACCCTCATTTTCTGTATAATACATTGGATACCATTGTATGGCTTGTGGAGGCGGATGAACCGCAACAGGCTGTCGATATGGTAGTGACGCTTTCCGGTTTTTTCCGTCTGGTACTCAGCAAGGGAAAAGAATTCATTTCCATTCGCGAGGAAGAACAGCATGTCAGAAGTTATCTGGAGATACAAAAGGTGCGTTACCATGACATTCTGGAATATGAGATCAATATTGACAAGGTGCTATATGACTACCAGATCTTAAAACTGACTCTGCAGCCGCTTGTGGAAAATGCCCTCTATCACGGCATCAAATATAAGCGGGCAAAGGGCAGAATCTATATCAGCGGAGAAAAGGAAGACCAGAGGATCATTCTGACTGTGCAGGACAATGGCGTGGGAATGGAGCCGGAGGAGCTTGCGCAGCTGCAGAAGGAGATTGAAAGACCATGTCAGGAAACAGAAAAAGGCTATGGACTTGCCAATGTCAACGAGCGGATTAAAATCAATTATGGACCGGAATATGGCATTACCATTGAGTCGGGCAAGGGCAGAGGTACCAGAGTGACAGTGACATTGCCGGCGGTTGCCTGCCAGAGAGAGGTTGACGCATGAAAAACAAGAAATTGCAAAGATATCTGATGATCGGAGGACTGCTGCTTGCCCTGATCATGTTCTTTTTTCTGATCGGCAGGGGGAAAAGTTTTGATGTGCACGAACAGGAAACAGGCACAAAAGGGCAGGATGAAAACCTGATTGTGGTGGGGATTTCCCAGGTGGGAAGCGAGTCTGTCTGGCGGACAGCCAATACAGCATCCCTGCAGCGTACCTTTACAAGAGAGAACGGATACTTTATGATATTTGACAATGCCAGACAAAAACAAGAGAATCAGATCAAGGCAATCCGCAGTTTTATATCACAGCGTGTCGATTATATTGTTTTCTCTCCTATCATGGAAGAAGGATGGGATGATGTGCTGCTTGAGGCAAAAGAGGCGGGTATCCCTGTGATTTTAATGGATAGAAAGGTCAAGGTAGCAGATGATTCCCTGTACACCGCATGGGTCGGCTCTGATTTTAAGCAAGAAGGAGTGGATGCCGGAACATGGCTGGAAGCTTATCTGGAACAGTCCGGACGCAGTGAGGATGAGATCAATATTGTCGTGTTGCTGGGTACCGCCGGTTCGTCTTCCGTTCTGGGACGAAGTGCAGGCTTTTATGAGGTTTTGCGCACACATGACAACTGGCATGTGCTGGAATATGCCGAAGCGGAGTATACAACAGCCATGGCGGAGGAAGAGATGGAGAGACTTCTTACAAAATACAAGGATATTGACGTGGTTGTCTCTCAAAATGATGATATGACCTTTGGTGCGATCGATGCCATAAGGCATGCCGGTCTGACGCCCGGGATTGATGGGGATATCGTTCTGATTTCCTTTGATGCGGTCAAAAACGCACTTGAGATGGTGGAGGATGGCGTGATTGGAGTGGATGTGGAGTGTAATCCGGATCTCGGCAGTTATGTGCAGGAGATCATCGAGGCGCTGGAAAACGGAGAGCCTTACGAGAAAGATACTTATGTCAAGGAGCAATCCTTTACGAAGGATATGGTGGGACAGTATTTGAAGGATCGCACTTATTGACGGCTTTGCAGATTTTGCGGTTCATACCGGCAGGGCAGTAAAGATGGAATTTGGCAAAACAGACAGAAAAAAGTATAAGAGAGAGTGAAGAGATGTTCAAGGTTTTTTTGGTAGAGGATGAAAGTCTGATCCGGGAGGGATTGAAAGAAAATATTCCATGGGAGCAATATGGTTTTCAGCTTGTGGGAGATGCCTCTGATGGAGAGATGGCGCTTCCGATGATCCGCGCCGCCAGACCGGATGTTTTGATCACGGATATCAAAATGCCGTTTATGGATGGTCTTTCTTTAAGCAGGATCGTCAGCAGTGAATTTCCGAAGATCAAGATCATCATCATCAGTGGATATGATGATTTTGAATATGCCAGACAGGCGATTGAGGTAGGCGCTACGCAATATCTGCTCAAGCCGATCACCAAGATGGCTCTGCGCAAGACGCTTTTGGAGCTGAAGGAAAAAATGGAGCGGGAATCGGAGCAGAGTGATTATCAGATGCAGTACCGCAGTGAAATGCATGAGTATGAACAGTTTGCCAGGAGAAACTTTTTCGAAAAACTGTTGCAGGCGGATTTGGCGGTCAGCGACATCTATGAGGAGGCAGCCAGATTGTCTCTGGAGATTACGGCGGAATGCTACAACCTGATATTTTTTACGATGCGCTCCCACTTTGCGGAAAAAACACCGCAGGAGACGGAGCAGTTCATGCAAAGGCAGGATGAAGTGCTGCATTTCATTCTCCGCCATCCACAGTATATTCTATTCAGCTGGAATGTCGGAAGCTATGGCGTTTTGGTCAAGTCGGAAGGTAGCCATATCGCAGAGATGACAGACAGGTGTGTCGGACAGATCAGACAGGTCTGCAATAGGCAGGATATGCAGCTCGACTGGTCTGTGGCGGTGGGAAGTCCGGTGGAACGATTGAGCATGCTGCACGAATGCTATCAGAAGGTCAGTCACTATATGGCATATCGTTTCATTGTGCCCGGCATACACGTTTTGACAGAGGAATCACTTGGGGAATATCTATCGGCGACGGAGGAGAAAAAATTAGGATATGTCGATCCGTCCGCAGTCGACCCTGAGATTATTCGTGATTTTTTAAGAAAGGGTTGTTTTGCGGAGATACACGATTTTGTACAGTCCTATCTGGAGAGCTTTCGACAGGCGCTCGGATCGAGAATGTTTCTGGATTATATCATACTCAGCATTCGATATACGGTGATTGCGTATCTGGACTCCATTGGTATCGGCAAAGAAAGATATGAGAACCGTATTGAGGACTATATGCAAAATGAGGGTGTGACAGGTGAGACGACTGATGAATATATCATTTTTTTGCTGGAAATGGCAGTGACACTCCGTGATCAGGAGAGCGACTTCCAGAGCGGACGTATTCTGCGAAAAGCACAGGAATATATCGATGCAAATTTTGCAAAAGAGACGATTTCCTTAAATGAGGCAGCTGCCCGGGCAGGTGTCAGTCCGAATTATTTCAGTGCGGTATTCAGCCAGAATATGCAAAAGACCTTCATCGAATACGTGACAGGCAAGAGAATGGAGCTTGCAAAACAGCTTTTGAAAAATACAGAGCAATCCTCTGCGGAAATCGCCTGCGCAGTAGGCTATAAGGATCCGCATTATTTCAGCTTTGTATTCAAAAAGACCCAGGGGATGAGCCCCCGGGAGTACAGAACAGGGAAACGTGCCAAAAAAGGTTGAAAATGCTATGCGCGCATATCACCTGTGCTGTCTTTGACAGAGAGAGACCAGGGGACTTCCAGAGACCTTACCGGAAGTCCTTTTAGTTTGTCTAAAAGCATGCCCGCAGCCGTGCGACCGACTTCGTGCAGGCGATGGGAAAGGGTTGTCAAGGTCATGATTCCCTGATTGCTCAGATAGGTATTATCAAATGCTGCTACGGCCATCTGCTGCGGAAGCCGATAGCCGGCAAGGAGGAGCTCCTTGATGAGCCAGAAGGCAATTTCATCGTTATAGCAGATGACAGCGCTGCATCCGGACAGTCTGTCTGCCACCATACGCCGAAGGAATAAGGTATCCTGTCTGGTGCGAAGGCTGCAAAGGTCCGACTCGTTATACCAGCAGATCAGTTCATCGCGCAGAGGAAGTCCGCAGTCCCGCAAGGTTTCTATATAGCCCTGATAGCGCTCCGGTCCCTGCAGATCATCTGACTTAAAGATGCCGGCAATGTGTTTGTGCCCGAGAGATGCGAGATGGCGTACAAGCAGACTGCTGCCGCCATAATTGTCATCCTTCACAAAAAGACAGTCCCTAAGCTGCGGATAATAATTATGCAAAAAGAGGACCGGAATGCCTTTTTGTATCAGTGTTTCGTACAAATCGAGGTTGGGACTTGGCAAGGCGCTTTGGCACCCCTCGACGATGATGCCGCGGGGCGTATGCGAGAGCAGGGAAGAGAGAATATCGCGTTCCGCAGACAGACGGTTGCCGGTTTCAAATACCTGATCTGCAAAGCCGTTTGCAGACAGCATATCGCGCAGATCGGAAAGGACACCGGGATAAATATATTCCTGGGTATCCGGCAAGAGAATGGCAATCTGATTTCGGGATGGATCAGGAAGACGTCCGGTGATGTAGGTACCGCTTCCATGTCTTTTTTCAATCATACCCTCCTGCTGCAACAGGGCAAGTGCCTGACGGACCGTCTGACGGCTGACATGATAGCGACTGCACAGCTCCTTCTCCGTGGGGAGCTTGAGATTTCCTTTTTGCATGCCGGACAGACACATGTCCCGCAATTTTCCGGCAAGCCATTTATATTTAATTGCCATAGTTTCCTCCTGTCTCGTTCGGATTCTTAAAAATTTCGTAATTGGGAATAAAATTATCGGAAGCCGAACGTCATTTCTCATAAAAAAAGAAATAAAACATCATAAAAAAAACTACCAAATCGTAAAAAAACACCATTTATGGACATCGTTTATCAAAAAATACAATTGCTCTCTTGCGAAAAAGAGGCCATATCTCTGGCTAATACAGACTTCCGGTGTAAAAAAATCACATTTGTTCTAAAAAAATCAACCAAAAAAAACAAGTTGTATTTAAAATGCATTCTAGCATGAAAAAGTTGTATTGTAAATATATCACAAACTGCAATTATACAAGCTTTTTGCCGTTGACGATAGAAAAGGGCGGTGGTATTGTTAGCTTACAAGCAAAACAAAAACAGCTTGACACTTTTGCAAACTATTTTCAGTATGGGAGGAAACAAAATGAAGAAGAAAGTATTGGCAGCATTATTGACAACAGCTATGGTAAGTTCAGTTCTTGTAGGATGCGGCAGCCAGCCTGCATCTGCACCGGCAGGAGATGATACAGCAGCAGAGGCTCCTGCAGCAGATGATACAGCAGCAGAGGCTCCTGCAGCAAGCGGAGATGTGATCAAGGTTGGTATCATCAACAACGATCCGAACGAATCCGGATATCGTACAGCAAACGACAAGAGCATGAAGGAAATGTTTACAGCAGCTAATGGCTATGAAGCATCTTTCGCTTACAGCTTAAAGAACGACGAGCAGATTTCAGCAGCTCAGAAATTCATTCAGGACGGTGTTGATTACCTTCTCCTTTCAGCAGCTGATACAGCAGGCTGGGATTCAGTTCTGAAAGATGCACAGGATGCCGGAATCAAGGTTATCTTATTCGACCGTACCATCGATGCACCGGACAGCTTATATGAAGCTTCCATCGTTTCAGATATGGCTAAAGAAGGTGAGACAGCAGTTACATGGCTGAAAGGTCAGAATCTTGAAGAGTACAACATCATCCACATTCAGGGTGTTATGGGATCTGCAGCGCAGAAGGGTCGTTCAGGCGCTCTTGACGCACAGGTTGCAGCAGAGGCAAATTGGAATCTTGTAACACAGCAGACAGCTGAGTGGAATGCAGAAAAAGCACAGCAGATTGTACAGTCTGTTATCGATGCAGGTACATCCTTCAACGTTATTTATGCAGAGAATGATGATATGGCAAAAGGTGCTGTAGCAGCGCTTGACAAAGCAAACATCTCTCACGGTGTTGGCAAAGATGTCATCGTTATGGGTTATGACTGCAACAAGTGGGCTCTTGAAGAGTTGCTTGCAGGTAACTGGAACTACGATGGACAGTGTAATCCTTTCCAGGCTTCTTACATTGATGACATCATCAAGAAACTTGAAGCCGGTGAGACACTCTCTGAGAAAGTCATCATCATGGATGAGAAGGGATTCGATGCTACAACAATCACACAGGAAGATGTAGATACATACGGAATCTAATTTCGGATTTCAGAATCTCATAAAGAAATAAAAGGGGGCGCGGCGCGGCGTGAACAAGTATGGTTCGCGCACTGACCGCGCTCCTTTTATCAGAAAGTAAGGAGTGAGTGAGCGGTGAAAGAAAATGCAATTTTGGAAATGAAAGGGATCTACAAGATATTTCCGGGCGTTCGTGCACTGCAGGATGTGGATTTTACACTTTGCAAGGGTGAAATCCATGCACTGATGGGTGAGAACGGTGCCGGTAAATCTACTCTGATCAAGGTTTTGACAGGTGTTTACGAAAAAGATGGCGGTGATATCTTTTTGGAAGGACTTGGCAAAGCAGCGGTGATACGTTCTCCGCAGGATGCACAAAAGCTTGGCATCAGTACTGTGTATCAGGAGATTACATTGTGTCCCAATTTGTCGGTGGCAGAAAATATGTACATCGGTCGTGGAGACGGGGCAGTGCAGAACTGGAAAAAAATGAATGCCGATGCAGATAAGATTCTGCAGAATCTGGATATCCCGGCAAGGGGAGCTCAGCAGCTTTCAAGCTGTTCTATCGCAATCCAGCAGATGGTTGCAATCGCAAGAGCGGTTGATATGGATTGTAAGGTTCTGATTTTGGATGAGCCTACTTCATCACTGGATGAGAAGGAAGTAGAAAAGTTATTCGGACTGATGCGTGATCTGAAGAAGAGAGGCGTTGGCATTATCTTCGTAACGCACTTCCTCGATCAGGTATATGAAGTATGTGATAAGATTACGGTTCTTCGTGACGGTAAACTTGTCGGAGAATATGAAATCAAAGATTTGCCGCGTGTACAGCTCGTTTCAAAAATGCTTGGAAAAGAGCTTGACGATATGTCTGACATCAAGAGTGATGCGCTTGCATATAAGGGCAAAGATGCAGATACAAATGTATTTGAGGCAGTAGGCCTGCAGTCAAATGCGGATATCAAGCCATTTAACTTCCATATTAAGAAGGGTGAGGTGAATGGTTTCACAGGCTTGCTTGGTTCAGGTCGAAGCGAATGTGTGCGTGCGATCTTCGGTGCTGATCGTGTCATTGCCGGCAATGTAAAGAAAGATGGCAAGGAAGTAAAGATCAAGAAGCCTATCGATGCGATGAAGCTTGGAATTGCTTATCTCCCTGAAGATAGAAAGCTGGATGGTATTGTCGGCGATCTTTCTGTGCGTGAGAACATCATTCTTGCGGCGCAGGTGCTTCGTGGAGCTTTCAAACCATTCTCGAAAGCAGAAACCTATAAGATTGCCGATGAATATATCAAGATGCTTGAGATCAAAACAGCATCTGCAGATACGCCGATCAAGTCATTGTCAGGTGGTAACCAGCAGAAATGTATCCTTGCCCGTTGGCTCCTGACCCATCCGGATTACCTGATTCTGGATGAACCGACACGAGGTATCGATGTCGGTACAAAGATTGAAATTCAGAAACTTGTACTGAAACTTGCTTCGGAAGGTATGAGTGTGACATTTATTTCTTCTGAAACAGATGAAATGCTCCGTACATGTTCCAGACTCATCGTTATGAGAGACAGAAAAGTGGTTGGCGAACTTTCAAATGAAGAATTATGTCAGTCAAGTATCATGAATACAATCGCAGGAGGTGGAACCACAGATGAAAAATAAGGAAAAGAAATCGGGGATTGGTGGACTGATGCGTGGTCTTGTCAGAAAGCAGATTTTCATTCCAATTGCCGCATTGGTTATTTTAACAATTTTCAACTATATCATGGATCCGACATTCTTTAAAATTACATTGAGTCCTAACAGTTTGGGCTATAATGTATTATCGGGAAGTATCATCACCATTCTGGACAATGGTTCAGAGCTTGCCATTCTTGCCATTGGTATGACACTCGTTACGGCAGCATCCGGTGGACAGGATATTTCGGTAGGTGCAACAATCGCTATCGCAGGTTCGGTCATACTTAGAATCCTCTGCGGCGGACAGACCAGTCCCGATACGCTGCAGGCTCCGGTCATTGTCGCATTTCTTGTGGCATGTGTCGCAGGAATGCTTGCAGGTGCCTTCAATGGTGCACTCGTCGCGTATTTTAGGATTCAGCCGATGATTGCAACGCTGATTCTGTTTACGGCAGGTCGTTCGATTGGTGCATGGATCAACAACAACACACTTCCTGTTGTAAAAGATCCTTCCTTTGCAGTATATGGCGGATTTATTCCCGGAATTGCGGTTCCGACACCATTCTTAATTACAGTTGCCTGCATTATCATCATTACACTTGTGTTGAAATTCACAACCTTGGGACTTTATACACAGTCTGTAGGTATTAATGAAGAATCATCAAGATTAAACGGATTAAATCCGGCATTCATCAAATTCCTGACCTTTGTCATTTTAGGTCTTTGTGTTGCGGTTGCGGCACTGATCAAAGTAAGCCGTATTTCTTCCATCAACTATTCCGTTATCGCGAAAGATATCGAAATGGATGCGATCCTGGCAGTTGCGCTTGGCGGCAACAAGCTGAGCGGCGGTAAATTCAATATGGCAGCATCTATCATCGGTGCATATGTGATTCAGTTCCTGACCACAACACTTTATGCGTTAAAGGTCGATGCAAATGCGTTGCCGGCTTATAAGGCTGTTGTTGTAATCGCGCTTGTTGTATTAAGTGCACCGAGCGTTACGGAAAAGATATCCGCACTCGGTAAAAAAATGAAACCAAAAGCGAAGGAGGTAGCATAACATGAAAGAAAAATTTAAAAACATGTCAGATACCAACTTATTACTGACGATTACAATCGTGATCTTCTTTCTCATGTATATTGGTGCCATCCTTTTTCTCGGTGAAGGTTTCCTGAAACCGCAGGCATTTTTTAACATCTTAAATTCGCAGGCAGCGCTCATCATTACCTCATGCGGTCTGTCGCTCGTCATGATTACCGGTGGAATCGACATTTCCGTTGGTGGTGTTGTAGCACTTGTCAGTATGAGCTGTGCCGTGCTTTTGGATTACAAAGGCGGAAATATTGCGGAAGCGATTTTGCTTGCGATAGGTATTGGTCTTGCATTTGGTATTGTGCAGGGATTTTTGGTAGCCTACCTTGACATCCAGCCATTCATCGTTACACTTGCCGGTATGTTCTTTGCAAGAGGTTTGACGACGATCGTTCACACAAATCCGTTTAATGTAGAGCATGCAGGATTTATCGCATTAAAAGATACGCGTATTTATATTCCCGGAATGGGATCCTTTAATAAAAAAGGTGTTTACATACCTGCTTACATTAACATTGGTGTGGTTGTAGCAATTGTGGTTGTCATTGTTCTCTTCTGTGTGCTCAGATGGTCAAAAGCCGGTCGCCATTTTTACGCAGTCGGCGGAAACAGACAGAGTGCACTGATGCTCGGAATCAATGTGAAGAGAACTGTATTTGCATCTCACGTGATGTGTGGTCTGCTTGCAGGTATCGCCGGTTTTGTTTACTTCATGTATGTAGGTTCCGGTTCACCGGCTCATGCATCCGGTATGGAAATGAACGCAATTGCATCCTCCATCATCGGTGGTACGCTGCTTACCGGTGGTGTCGGTAATATCATCGGTACGTTATTCGGTGTTCTGTCACTTAGTACCATTCAGAATATTGTACAGTCAGCAGGTCTTGATCAGGCATGGTGGACCAATATCACAATTGCAGCAATGCTTTGCTTATTCTTAGTGATTCAGAGTATTGTTATGGCACGGAAGAAGAGCGCGGAATAAAAACAACCACTTTGCGAAATATCAAAAATGAGTTAAGATGGAATGAAGCAGCATATCGCTAAGCAGGAGGAAAAAAGATGGACGCAAAGAAATTAATCGAAAGTGGAAAAGCGGTTCTTGGTATTGAATTTGGTTCTACCAGAATCAAAGCAGTTTTGATGGACGAAATGGGAAAGGTACTGGCATCCGGCGGACATGGCTGGGAAAATCGTTTTGAAGGCGGTGTATGGACCTACTCTTTAGACGATATCTGGACCGGCTTGCAGGATTGTTATCAGGATCTGAAAAATGATGTGGCTAAGCAGTATGATGCAAAAATCACATCACTTGGTGCAATCGGTTTTTCTGCTATGATGCATGGTTATATGGCATTTGATGCGAAAGGAGAGCTTCTTGTTCCATTCCGTACCTGGAGAAATACAATTACGGAAGAAGCTTCCGAAAAACTGACAAAGGAATTTCACTACAATATTCCACAGAGATGGAGCATTTCACATCTCTATCAGGCAATCCTGAATAAAGAAGAGCATGTAAAGGATGTCACATTCTTTACGACACTTGCAGGCTATGTACATTGGAAACTGACGGGAGAAAAAGTACTCGGCGTAGGCGATGCTTCCGGTATGTTCCCAATCGACATGGCAACCGGTAATTATGATCAGACAATGCTTGCCAAATTTGATGAACTTGTTGCAGGAGAAGGCTTTGGATGGAAGCTTTTCGATATCTTACCGAAGGTACTGAATGCAGGAGAAAAAGCAGGTTGTCTGACAGAGGAAGGTGCCCGGCTTTTAGATCCAATCGGCGAGCTGCAGGCAGGTATTCCTCTCTGCCCTCCGGAAGGTGATGCGGGAACAGGTATGGTGGCAACCAATTCCGTAGGGGTTCGCACCGGTAATATTTCCGCAGGTACCAGCGTATTTGCCATGGTTGTACTGGAAAAAGACCTTTCCAGAGTGTATCCGGAAATCGACCTTGTGACAACACCGGATGGTAAATTAGTAGGTATGGTACACTGCAATAACTGTACTTCGGAAATCAATGCCTGGGTAAATCTCTTTGTCGACTTCCAGAAGTTAATGGGGCGAGACGCAGATATGAATGAAATGTTCACAAAGCTGTACGGCGTAGCGATGGACGGCGACGTGGACTGCGGCGGACTTCTTTCTTACAATTACTTCTCGGGAGAGCCGGTGACCGGATTTGATAAAGGTGCAATTGTCTTTGCAAGAAATGCCGAGGCAAAGTTTACACTGGCTAACGTGATGAGAACACATTTGTATTCAGCACTTGCAACGTTAAAGGTTGGCATGGATCTGATGATCAAGCAGGAGGGTGTCAAGGTAGACGAAATGTTTGGCCATGGCGGATACTTTAAGACACCGGGCGTTGGACAGCAGATCGCAGCGGATGCAATCGGAGCTCCTGTTTCCGTAATGGATACCGCGTCCGAAGGCGGCGCATGGGGTATTGGTCTGCTGGCTTCTTATATGATTACAAAGGAGGATGGCGAAAGCCTGTCCGCATTCCTGCAGAATAAGATTTTCGCAGGACAGACAGGCAGCAAGCTTATGCCGATTCCGGAAAATGTGGCAGGCTTTGAGAAGTTTATGAAGCAGTATGTGGACGGACTTAAGATGGAGAAGGAAGCGGCAGCGCTTCTGTCCTAGTGAATAGCAGGTAATTGCAAAACAATTTATGCGATGACATCTGCATTTACGATATTGCGCCGTTTTGAAAGCGCAAAAGGAATAAGAGATAAGATGCAGAAAAAGGAGAGAAAAACATGCTTGAAGAATTAAAACAGCGCGTTTATGAAGCGAATATGCTTCTTCCGAAATATGGTCTGGTAACGTTTACCTGGGGAAATGTCAGTGAAATTGACAGGCAGACCGGTATTTTTGCAATCAAGCCAAGCGGTGTGGATTACGACAAATTGACACCGGATGACATGGTTTTAATGGATTTAGACGGGAATAAGGTGGAGGGTAGATACAATCCTTCTTCCGATACCCCGACGCACTTAGAGCTTTACAAAGCATTCCCGCAGATTGGCGGCGTGGTGCATACCCATTCTTCTTATGCGACAAGCTGGGCACAGGCGGGCAGAAGCATTCCCTGCTACGGCACGACACACGCAGATTATTTTTACGGTGAGATTCCATGCGTCAGATGTTTGACAGAGGAAGAAATCGCAGATGCTTATGAGACAAACACAGGTCTTTTGATTGTGTCTGAATTTAGTAGATTGCAGAAAGATGTGGAAGCAGTACCGGCAGTTCTGTGCAAAAATCATGGCCCTTTTGCATGGGGCAAGGATGCCCATGAAGCGGTACATAATGCAGTCGTTTTAGAGGAGGTTGCCAAGATGGCATACCGCGCTGAGACGATCAACCCGCAGATTGCACCTGCGCCGCAGGAGCTGCAGGATAAGCACTATTTCCGTAAGCACGGCGCAAATGCCTATTACGGGCAGAAATAGCAGTATTTCCGGTTTGCAGGATGCTGTATTCTATGCTAAAATAGACGCGTAACGGACAGTTTGTGGTAAGGTTTTGCGTGCACCAATGGGAAATACTAAGAAAAAGAATAAAAAACGGACAGCTGATATAGGACAAAAATCAAATCATGGAAAAAAAGCAAGGGAGCGAAAGGTTGCAAATGATCTTTTACTCCCTATTCTTATTGTACTTACGGTTTTGCCGTTCGTAATCTATTTTAAGGTCTATCAAAGCGATATCTCGCGATTTGCGTGGGCGGGCATCGATGAAAAGGTTATGGACTTTTATACATATTACAAAAGTCGTATTTTCGTTTTGATTGCGGCAGCATGTGTGGTTGTGCTTTTGTTTCGTCTGCCGCTTTACCCGGAAAAAAGAAAGCCGCTGAGGCTGTTTGCTTTGTTGGCACTTTATGCGGTTTTGGTCTTGTTGTCCACTTGCTTTTCCATTGATCCAAAGATGAGCCTGTTTGGCGCACCTTATATGTATGAAAATGTATGGGTTTTGCTTTCTTATGCGGTGGTCTGCTTTTATACCTATCAGATTGTAGACGAGGAATCCGATTATAGGCGTCTGCACAGGGCAATCTGTATTTTGATTACCGGACTCTTTCTGTTTGGCGCATTGCAGCTGCTGGGGAAAGACCCGGTCAATATGACTTGGTTTCAGCGTCTTGTGATGAATCAGGCGGATGAGGCGGCCTATCTGGGCACCTTTGAAGATGTTTTCACGCGAAATTACGTTTATCTGACAACGATGAATCCAAACTATGCGGGGCATTTGCTGGCGATGCTGCTTGCGTATGTCTTTGCTTTTTTCTGTAGCGAGACGGAGAGAAAGAAGAAATGGGCTTATGGCGCGGTGGCGATTTTCTTGTTTGTGCTTTTGTGGTTTACGTATTCACGCGGCGCGCTTGTAGCCATGGTGTTTGGGATGGCAGCGGTGTTTTGGGCAGGTAAGCGGCCGCGCGGTAAAAAAGCTTTGGGCATAGCAGCCGCAGCGGCACTGGCTTTGATTTGTCTGGCACTTCTTTTGGACGCCTGTACCGGTTTTCATTTTCTGGGGCGAATGCAGGACGAAAAAGAAAAGCTGCGCCTCTCCAAAATTACGACAGGAGAAAATGTCACGATCGTTTATGACGGAAAAACGCAAGTGATTGACGATCTTTCGGAAGAGGAATTTAAGACGGTTACGTTAGATGGCAGAGATTGGGTGTTTACCAAAAAGGACGGCACTTACTATTATGTGAATGAATTCGGAAAATATGATCAAATCCCGGAAATAGAGGCTGTAGATTTCGGAGGGTACGAATATCTCGGCTCCGGACGTCTTTATATCTGGTCCCGTTCCTTGCCGCTTGTCAAAAAATATTTCCTGCTCGGAAGCGGACCGGATACGTTTATAGAGGCCTATCCGCAGAATGATTATGTGGGAAAAGCGAATTACAGTCATTCCGTTACCATGTATATTGAAAAGGCGCATAACGGCTATCTGATGTGTCTTGTGCAGACCGGATTTTTTGCTTTTGCGGCGCTTATTGTATTTTTTGGTGCAGTGTGGATGAAAGCGGGAAAAAATCTAAGCCATTTCTATGGCAGGGCAAACGGCAAAGTAGCCGGGAAGGCGAAGGGTACTGCGTATGGAATACCGAAAGAAAGTGCACCGCTTGTGATGCGAATGCAGCTTGCCTTTTATGGAATGCTGGCAGCTTATATGGCAGGGCTTTTGTTTTGTGATTCGACTATTTTTACGACACCGTTTGCATGCGTTGGTCTGGGGATATTGGCAATTGATGCGTTCGCAAAGCAGGGGATCAAAGACTGAAATTAAGGACGAAAAATGGGGAAATTGCTTTTTTTCCTTTCCGAAAAATGTTATACTACATGAGGGTCATACCTGCGAGGGACAGGAGCGCAGCGCAGCTGTAAACCGCAGGTTTATGCACAAAGAAAAAAGAAAGAGAGGGAACACTATGAAAAGAGGAACATGGATCAGAAGACTTGCGGTATTGTTATGTGTGGTACTGTGCGTACCATCACTGCTTCTTGCAATGCCGGCAACACAGACAGACGCAGCGGTCAAATACTCCGGCAGTCTTGACAGTCAATATTCCAGGGATGCATATGGTAACTATTCTACCAGGAATATCAAGCTGCAGGTAGAGGCAGGTCAGGAGTTTAACATCGGCGACTGGGTAAGCTGTTCTATCCAGAAGGGTAACAAATGGCAGAGTGTCACCCTGGCGGACATCAAGGGTGTCAAATATAAGAGCACCAATAAGAAGGCTTTGACTTTAAGCAGTAAGGGTGTTGCGAAAACCAAAAAGACAGGTACGACCACGATTACCATGAAAAAAGGCGGTATCAATGTCAGGCTCCAGATTCAGGTGGTTAAGAAAGGCAGCCTGACAAAGCTTGTGAAGAACTCCAAGGAGTACCAGAGCAGGATGAAAACGGCGATTAAAACTGTCGGCAGTAAAATCACGGCAAAGAATTACGAGGCTTTTTTTGAGAAACTCAGGGAAACGGAAGCAATGAACCGTAAGATCAAGAATCTCAGATACGGTGCTCTGAAAAAAGGATATTCCGGCAGCAATAAAATCGTGGTTCCGCAGTATGCGACATATAACAAATACAGAAATCAGATGGCAGCTTTTATCAGAGAGCAGCCGGATATTGAATTTGACATCATGAGCAAGAAAGGTACGAAGATGCTGCAGGCAACCGCAGTGAAAATGATTGATGAATCTTTTGGTGAGATGAAGCTCAAAGAGAAGGTAGGACTTGCCGATATCATGAAGTTGAATTTCGGGGATAGCATATATGGTTACCATTTTGAGAATACTGCAGAGTATCGTAGTTCTTATAGCGCGGTGGAAAGTGCAGTAACCAACGAGTATACAATTCCCGACACGGATTTCAGAATCGTTTCAGCAAGCGGTGAGGAGTATCCATTTGTTGTTACGATTACATATCAGAGCGACGTGGCAGTCATTTCGCTCACTGACGGAAAAGAGTTGCCTGCCGGTACTTACACACTGGATGACATGGCAAAAAAATACATGGGTGACCTGACCATTATCGTTCCATAGAAAAGAAGTGGGAAATCATGTAGGAAAGAGAAGATTTCTATTGTCCCCTTTGTACAAAAAATGATATAATATGACAAATTACCCGGTTGTATGTGTGCAAAACAGCACATATAATAGGGAAAGTCATATTTTATCATGGTACATAGGGGATTTTATGTATATTTGGGAAAAGTGTATGTCCTATATCAGGAAGGACACGGCAGGGGAGGATCAGTCAAACGGAACGGCAGTGCTTTTGCGTGCGTTTATTATATCGATGGCCTTTTATCTGCTCACAGAAATAGCAGTATTTTTAGCAAACCATGATACGCAGTTTTTGCCTTTTGCAGTAGTGCTGCTGGTATGTTATGTTGTTGCTTTTCTATATACCTACAGAGGGAAAACTCTCGTTACGCTCTGGACGATACAGATACTGACACTGCTCTGGATCATATTAAGTGTGCTTATGATGGGATGGAACTGTGGTGTGCAGCATTTTATATTTGTGCTTTTGGCACTGTCGCTCGTCACCGGGTATCAGGATCTCAAGATCAAGGTTATCATGTCGGCGGTCTACTGTGCGATCAGACTCATCCTTTATTACTATACACTGCACAGAGTGGCATTTTATCCGCTGACACGCAAAGAGAGTGCGCAGTTTCAGGTGATCAATACGGTCGGTATTTTTCTGCAGATGACAGTTTTGATCATTGCGTACAGCAAAGAGACTCAGGCTACAGAGCAAAAGCTTGTCAAATACAATAAAAAGATCAAAGAGCTTGCCGATACAGATGCACTTACCCGGCTTCTGAACAGACGTGCCATGGTAGACAGAATCAATCACTATGTTGCAGAGCATGCCGATCATCCGTGTTTTTGCATTGCCATATCGGATATTGATTACTTTAAAAAGGTCAATGATACCTATGGACATGATGCAGGGGATGAAGTGCTGAGAAAAGTTGCAGCCAAGCTGACCGATTTTATGAAGGGGAAAGGATATGTGGCCAGATGGGGCGGCGAGGAATTTTTGTTCCTGTTCAAAAACGGGAACGGAGATGAAGTGTTTGCAGAGCTTGACAGGTTGCGCCGGGAGATTGCAAAGATGGGAGTTGTCTATAACGAACAGCAGATTGTTGTTCATATGACCTTTGGTCTGCAGGAATATGACAGTGACAAACCTATAGATGCGACAATTACCAAGGCAGATGAAAAATTGTATTCCGGGAAACTCAATGGAAGAAACAGAGTGGTGTTTTAAGTACCATATCAAAAAGAGTACAGATAAAGAAAAGAATGAGAGGCGGTGTGTTCCTTTTGGACACACCGCCTTTTGTAGCGAGGAAGGAAACCAAGCGCGAACGAAGTTCGCATTTGGTTTCACCCGAGCGTTCACGAATAATTCGTAGAGGCACGAAGTGCCGACTGACGCGAAGCGGCAGGAATTATGAGTGTAAGAGGAAGGAAACCAAGCGCGAACGAAGTTCGCATTTGGTTTCACCCGCATTTGGTTTCACCCGCATTTGGTTTCATCTGCATTTGGTTTCGCCCTGAAAAAAGTTCTTGACAAAAGAGTTGATTGGTTGTATGGTTAGTTACATAAGTAATGAACCAAACAACAAACAAAACAACAAGCCGATCAAAGAAAGCGCAAAACAAAAATACAAGAATAAAAAGGAAGTGAGAACATGAACGAGGAGTTGACGCAGGAAAAATCTATTTATCTGCAGATCAGTGAGATGATAGAAAATGATATCTTGCGGGATGTTCTGCTGGAGGAGGAGCGAGTGCCGAGTACAAATGAACTGGCAAGGATCTATACCATCAATCCGGCAACGGCGGCAAAGGGAGTCAATATTCTGGTGGACAGCGGTGTGCTGTATAAGAAAAGAGGGATAGGCATGTTTGTGAGCGTGGGAGCAAAGGAAATCATTCGGAAAAAGCGCAAAAGCGAGTTTTACGACAATTATGTCAGGAAACTTCTACAGGAGGCGGCAGCACTTGGCATCAGCCGCGAGGAACTGCTTGAAATGATAGATGAGGATAAGGGAGGAAATCAGTGATGAGTAATGGAACAGAACAAACAAACGCATGGGAAAAGAAAGCGTACGAAGGTGAAGGTACATTTGAATGCCGCGATGTCAGAAAATCATATAAGGAAACAGAAGTGCTGCATGGCATAAACCTTTCCTTGGAAAGAGGAAAGATCTACGGTCTGATCGGCAGAAACGGAGCCGGAAAGACGACGCTTCTCTCCATCATGTCTGCTCAGAATCCTGCGACAAAGGGAGAGGTGCTTCTGGATGGGGAAAAGGTCTGGGAAAACCCGTCAGCACTGCGAAAGATCTGTTTTTCCAGAGAACTCAATCCGAGTAATCAGAATAACCTGTATTCCATGACAGTAAAGGAATACCTAAAGGCGGGCAGTATCTATTATCCGGATTGGGATGAGCAGATGGCACAAGACCTCATCAAGGAATTTGAACTCGATCCCAAGAAGAAGCTTTTAAAGCTTTCCAAGGGTATGCTTTCCATGGTGACCATCATCATAGCACTGGCCAGCAAAGCCGAGTTTACCATGCTCGATGAACCCGTGGCAGGATTGGATGTCTTTATGAGAGAGAAGTTCTATCAGCTTGTGCTCGACGAGTATACGCAGACCGGCAGAACCTTTGTGATTTCCACACATATCATCGACGAGGCATCTCCTATTTTTGAGGAAGTCATCGTGGTGAAGAAGGGTGAAATCATCCTGAAGGAAAATACAGAACAGCTCCTTGCGCGCGCATGGCATGTCAGCGGTAAGGATACCGATGTGGATGCGGCGACAAAGGGTCTTGACCAGCATCACGTGCAGAATGTGGGAAGACGCAAGGAAGTTACCGTATTTTTGGAAGAAGGTCAACGCGTAACGGAAAGCCCGGAAGTGACGATTCAGCCGGTGACATTGCAGAATGCCTTTGTGGCATTATGCGGAGAGTGAGGAATGAGATATGAGTGACGGAGTAAAAAGAAATATCAGATATTTGAGCCGCTATCAGTTCCGGATCATATTGTACTATCTGGCATTTGGCATTGCATATGGTATGTTTATGGAATTATGTCTCTCGGACGGCGACAAAAGCGGATGGCAAAACGGATTGATATTCTTCCGCATTTTTCTGGTCATTGCGCTGACAACGACACAGATGAGTGTGGTAAAGAGTCAGCTCCCGTTTGCGCTTTCCTTAAGCAGCTGCAGAAGCGACTTGGTGAAAGGGCATCTCGTGATGACGATTGAAATCATTGCGGAGACGAGTATATTGCTCGCCGTCGGCGGATGGCTTGCATCACCCGGGCAGGGCGCTATCGCTTTTGCCGGGGCGGTCGGAAAATATATTGTGCTGCTTCTGATCACCTCATCTATGGGAATTCTGATCGGACTGATGCCTTCCGGAATGGGAGCTGTGTTGGCCCGCATTGTGATGATTATTGTATTTGCGATTGCCATTGCAGTTGTGACGGCAATTGGAGCGGTCATCAGTCAGGAGGAAAAAGTCAGCGGTCTTATCATGGAACTGACAAACGGAAGCGGGAATACGTATGTGTACGTCATCGCTGTGGTCGGCGTTCTGGCGGCTTGTATTCTGACCGTGGTATCCCACGTTATGGTGTCGCGCAAGATCAAAAGGATGGAGGTGCATTTCTGATGGGAAAAGCGATATGGTTTCGCATGCGCAATCAATTGAAAATATTGCTGTGTGCCTGTGTCGGTGCTTTTGCGTTTGGCGCGCTGATCTGCTTTCTGGTCGTAAAAATAAATGCAGGTGAAAGCGATCTGACAACAGCGCTGATTGCAACCTTTCTGGCAATACTGGCTGTGGTGGCGGTCATCATTATTGCCGGTGGTGTCGGTATTCAGAGCGATTTTTATCTGGCGCTCAGCATGGGGGATACCAGAAAGAGATTCCTTCTGGAGGAAGGAGCAATCAGCGTACTCCTGACTGCGATCGGAACGCTTCTGTGTTATCTGCTCTTTTATTTGGATGGATGGCTGCTTCGCACCTGCTATCCCGGTATCCCTGTCGATCAGGAGTTGGACATGAGCGTGGTATTTGCGTTCCTTTTCAAAAATCCGGTGAATCTCCTGTGTGTTGTCGTGGCACTGATTGCAATCAGACTGCTGATCGGTGCGCTCTATATGCGGTTCGGGCAGTGGGCCTTCTGGGGCATTTGGCTTGTCTGTATGACAATTGGCATGCTTGGCGGGCGTATGGAAGATATCCTGCATAACAGCAGTGAGGGCGTGATGCAAATGATGCGCACACTCTCACAGCTTGCTGCGAGTCTTCACGGCCTGTTTTTCCAGGTTCTGGTGATTGTCCTGTCGCTCATTGCAGTCCTGGCATCTGTGCTGATGCTGCGAAAGCAGGAGGTAAAGGGTTGATAAGGAGTAGCGGTCAGTCATCTTGACAGCATCAACCAACGGTACTATACTAGCGTGGAATTCTAGGAAATAAAAATGGTACACGTTTCGAGAAAAGGGTTGACAGATCAGATGATTAGAACAACAATCTTGACAGACAGACAGGATAGCTTAGCGCTCTCTTCTCTTTTTGTACCCTTTTTTCAGAATTTCATTATTGGTAATATAGCTGTGTCAATCAGAAAGACACCGGCTTATCTGAGCATTTTGCTCGGGTAAGACGGTGTCTTTTTTGCGTTCATTTTTGCTTTGGGTAATGCGGAATGCAAGGTGATTTCCATGGAAGAACGAAGCTTTGGGCAATACTGCGTGCAACAGAAGCTTCTCTTCCGAAATGGTAGGACCGACAGATATGTTGATATCGCCACAGGTAATGTTCAGAGTATTGTGTTCGTGTAAATCGTGTGACTTAAGCGAATCGTGCAACTGGCAAGACACAGGTGTGTTGTTAGGACATGTTTGCAAAAGATTCGGTGTGAGTGCTACGATGTCATGCTCAGTTGGAAGCAGGGAATCGATGTATTCCAGTTTTAATTTATGCTTCCAGTAATTGTAGGTGTGGATGGTGACATTGTTTTCAGCACACCAGGCTTTTACGGTTAGTCCGCTGGCAGCCTGTTCCTGAAAGCGTGAGGCCCACTGTGTAAGCTTAATCTGATGAAGTTTTTGTTTGTTGTTCATGAGAACCCTCCTTAAGTAATCGCTCGAATTGCGCGATTCGCGCAATCGACACGAAAATATTTGGAGTAATTATCTCATGAATGTGGTAGTGTTATAAGGTACGAGTGGTTGGAGATTTACAAATCGCGGACTGGCTATCTGATTGGAACGTCGGTTCTATATGAGGGAAGAATCGAACTCTACTTGTTTTTTTCATCCAACAGTGCCTTTAATCTGGCAATTTCAGCAGCCTGTGCAGCAATAGAGGCATCCTTCTCGGCAATAGAGGCATCTTTCTCGGCAATAGAGGCATCTTTCTCGGCAATAGAGGCATCCTTTTCAGCAATAGAGGCATCCTTCGCAGCAAGTGCAGCCGCCTGTTCTGCCAGCATACGCTTCATGTAATTCTCATGTCTGATGGCATCCTCTC
>CAMFDJ010000018.1 GCA_945949085.1 uncultured Lachnospiraceae bacterium
TGGCTCAGTCGGTAGAGCGTCGCATTGGTAGTGCGGAGGTCACGGGTTCGATTCCCGTCGGTAGCTTTTTTCTTTTTATGTATCAAATCAGATATTATACACAAAGTCCAAAAAACACCTGCCTTCGCAGGTGTTTTTCTATTATTGCTGTCTCATATTATTCTCGTAAATCTCAATCTCAATGCGATAAGCATCTCTCAGCAATTTCAGCTTATCAAGCTCTCTATCACAGTTTTCCATCTCGGCATGTGCGTCTGCCAGATGTTCCTGAATGATGTCGGCACCACTGCTCAGCAGATGCTCTGATAAGCACTGTCCGTACAGTTCACACTTCATAGCATATTCGGCTTTATTATCTTCAATCTCTTTGATCTGCTGTTCAATGCTCTGGAAGGTTACCTTCAGTTCCTTATAAATTTTTTCTTTTAATTTGATTGTTTTTGGATCAATTCTTTCCATTCTCAATTCCCTCGCCTTTACTAACCCTATTTGAAATAAATCGTTGTCTTTATTGTAGCGCATAACACTATGTTTCGTCAAATCAAATTACGCAAATTTGCATTTTTTTCTACAGCTTTTCTGATTTTCTGTTTCACACGCTGCAACGCATTATCTGTTGCTTTTTCATCTCTCCCCAAAACACGTGCTGCCTGTACATAATTCATTCCGGTCATATGGAGTTCCAACACCTGTCTTTCAAATGGACTCAACCCTGTCTGTATGAACTGTTCCAGGTATTCCACGTTCTCCTGTGCAATCAAAATCCGCTCGGGATTGGATGATGCATCTGTTTCAGAAAGATTCTCCACCAGGCTTCGATTATTCCCTGTCTCCTCTTCTTCCCCGAAATGATCACTGTAAAGAGAAATGTAGCTGTTAAGCGGCCAATGCTTCTTGCGCCCCGCCGCCTCAATAGCCGTATACATCTGTCTGGAAATACACAGGTCAGCAAAGGTAGCAAAACTCGCATCGCGTCCAAAATCATAGTCCCTGATCGCTTTAAATAACCCGATCATTCCCTCCTGGATCAGATCCTCCGTATCCCCACCCAGAATATACATGGAATTTGCCTTCCTGCGCACCAGATTCTTATACTTCACCATCAGATAATCTTCCACTTCTTTCTGTCCGTCCCGATGCAGTTCAAGAAGCTGTTCATCCGTTAGCGTTTCAAATTTGTCATGCAACCACTATTCCCCCAGTCTCTGCCGTACAATCTCATAGGAAAGGATTCCTGCTGCCACAGAAGCATTCAGAGAATCGATGTCCCCTTTCATAGGAATTGAAGCAATAAAATCACACTTTTCCTTTACCAGTCTGCTGACACCATCGCCTTCATTTCCGATTACAAGACCGATTGCCCCCTTCAAATCCAGGTGATACATCGTCTCTCCATCCATATCGCCGCAGACAAACCACAACCCCTCTTTTTTCAATTCCTCAATTGTCTTGCCCAGATTTGTCACCTTGGCAACCGGTGTGTAATGCAAGGCACCTGCAGATGCCTTTGCCACAGTTGCCGTAAGTCCGACTGCCCTGTTCTTCGGGATGATGACCCCGTGTGCGCCGGCCTGATTTGCCGTACGAATGATTGCCCCGAGATTATGCGGATCTTCTATGCCATCCAGCAAAATCACAAACGGTGGCTCGCCCTTATCTGCCGCACGCTGCAAAATATCCTCCACGCCGGCATACTCGTATGCAGCCGCATAGGCGATGATTCCCTGATGCTTTCCCGTCTCAGACATCTGATCCAGGCGTTCTTTTGATACATATTTGATCAAAGCATCCGCTTTTTTTGCTTCCCTCTTTATTGTAAGAATAGGACCATCCTGACATCCGTCCAGCACAAATATCTTATCAATGGGTTTCCCGCTTCGAAATGCCTCCAGCACGGCATTCCTTCCTTCAATTGTATATTCTTCATATCTCATTTCTTTTTTCCTTATCTGTTCCGGCCCCGGTATCATCACTATATCTCAATCTGTAAAAGTGCCAGACCCTTCTTTGTCAGTTCCAGTATCCGCTCCATCTGATCCGTCAGATATAAATAGCCGATCAAAGCCTCAAACCCGGTTGCTTTGCGATATTCTGCCACGGAAGCATTTTTTGCGGTTGTATACGACTTTGCATTTCTGCCACGCCTGTAATAGCCTTTCTCTTCCTCGCTCAGTTCCTCCATCAGACTCTCTATCATCAGTGCCTGTGTCTGCGCTTTCACAATTCTGCTCTTTTTCTTATGCAGACCGTCCGGCGCGCGGTTTCCACGACATGCAATCACCGTGCGGATGATCAGATCAAACACACAGTCTCCGACAAAAGCAAGCGTCAGAGGGGAATAGGTTTTGATATCCACATCCTCACAGACAAAACTTTCCTTGATCTGCTGTAATATGCTCAGGCTCTCTTCCATTTGACACCTTCTCTTGTATCTTCCAAAATAATTCCCTTCTCCAGCAGGAGATTGCGAATCTCATCTGCTCTTGCAAAATTCTTCTCTTTTCTTGCTGCCTGTCTCTCTTCTATCAGCTTTTCAATGTCACTGCCAAGCAATGCTTCTTCTTTCTCTATGATCAGTCCGCAAATGTCTGTCAGCATCTTCAGTTCTTCATAAAGATTGACCAGATATGCCTTGGAATTGTCCGCGCTGCTCTCAGTATTGATAAATTTCACCAGTTCAAAGATAACGGAGATTGCATCAGCTGTATTGAAATCATCCTCCATTGCCGCATCAAATCGCGCCACATACTCCTGTGCCTGTGCATAAAGTGCTTCCTCAGCCTCTGTCATGGCCGCATTTTCCGCATGCTCTATGGCAAAATGCAGATTCTGGGCGCTGGTCACAATACGATCCAAACCGTTCTTAGCCGCCTCCATCAGCTCTGCGCTGAAGTTAAGCGGGCTTCTGTAATGCGCTGACAGCATGAAGAATCTGAGTACCTGCAGATCATATTTTTCACTGATATCGCGCACGGTAAAGAAATTTCCGAGTGACTTACTCATTTTTTTGTTGTCAATATTCAGAAATGCATTATGCATCCAATATTTGGAGAAGGTCTTTCCGTTAGCCGCTTCCGACTGTGCAATCTCATTTTCATGATGCGGGAATACCAGATCCTCTCCACCCGCATGAATATCAATCTCATCGCCAAGATATTTCTTGCTCATGACAGAGCACTCGATATGCCAGCCGGGACGTCCCGCGCACCATGGTGATTCCCAGTAAGGTTCCCCCTCTTTTTTCGGTTTCCAGAGAACAAAATCAAGCGGATCTTCCTTCTGATCCTCGCCGGAGACAAGCAGACTTCTCATACCGCCCTGCAGATCATCCAGATTTTTATGAGATAATTTTCCGTATTCCTTGAAGCTTCTTGTGCGGAAATAAACGGTACCATCCTCTGCCACATAGGCATGTCCTTTTTCAATCAATGTGGAGATCATATCCAGCATGCCGTCAATCTCCTGTGTTGCCAGCGGATGTGTGGTAGCAGGCTTCACATTCATAGCAGCCATATCCTTTTTACATTCCGCTATATAGCGCTCGCTGATGACAGAGGCATCAACCCCCTCCTCTATGGCAGCTTTGATGATCTTATCATCCACATCCGTAAAATTGGATACATAATTGACATCATACCCTTTGTGCTCAAAAAAACGGCGAACTGTATCAAATACGATCATCGGACGGGCATTTCCGATATGAATCAGATTGTATACCGTCGGACCGCATACATACATGCGCACTTTGCCTTCTTCAATCGGCACAAATTCTTCTTTTCTCTTTGACAATGTGTTATAAATCTTCATTCTTTCTTCCTCTTTCTATTTTCTTTCTATTAATTAGAGCCTTTTACAAAACAATCATACCCCGTCATGTCTTCTCTTCGAGCTGCTTAAGCCGTTGCCGGATTGCTTCATTTTCTGCCCGCAGCGATTGCAGTTCCTCCTTGATCGGATCAGGCAGATGTACCTGGTCGAGTTCATCCTGCGGGAGTGATACATTGTTACGTTTTACCACGCGTCCCGGTACGCCAACCACAGTGGAATTGGGCGGAACCGGCTCAAGCACAACACTTCCGGCTCCAATCTTACAATTATCACCAATGGTAAAGGAGCCAAGCACTTTGGCACCGGCACTGATCATCACGTTGTTGCCGATTGTCGGGTGACGTTTTCCCGTCTCCTTACCGGTACCTCCCAACGTAACGCCCTGATACAACGTCACATTATCGCCAATGATCGTTGTCTCACCAATGATCACGCCGTTCCCATGATCGATGAAGAATCCCTTTCCAATCTGTGCGCCGGGATGAATCTCGATACCGGTCCTTCGCGCCGCTCTCTGGGAAATCCATCTCGCCAGAAAGAAATGTTTTTTTACATACAGCTTGTGAGCCAGTCTGTAATGTAACATTACCTTAAAACTGGGATAGAGAAAGACTTCCATATTGGAATGAATCGCCGGATCACGCTGGCGGATGATGGCGATCTCTTCTTTCACACTTTTTATGATGTTCATTTTCCTTCCTCTTTCACTCATAATTCCGTCTGCTTCGCAGTCGCCGCGCTTCGCGCTCCACGAATTACTCATGTACGCTCGGGTCCATCTCGAATCCGCTATCGCTTCTTCTCGATGAAGATCGCTCGGCAACTACAAGCATTTGCACAAGTGCAAGCTCGTGCTTGCCTCGCTAAAACCAAATGTCCGCTCCGCGGCCGCTTGGTTTCCTTCCTCACTACAAAACGTCTCTATACAATACTGTATAGAGACGTCAAAAACGCGGTTCCACTCTACTGAAGGGAGTATGTTTCTCCCAACTCTCAAATCTCTTTAACGCAGAGGTACGTGCCTGCTTACTCTGTTCTTACTCCAATCAAATACTTGTCATAAAATGCTTATTTTCAGCAGACCGGCTCCCGAATGCACTTCTCCGAGACTATGTCACAACCGCTTTCAGCCGGTGGCGGTCACTCTCTTTTACATACCATCATCGGATACTCTTTTCGTTCTATGCCTTTTCTTTCTTTAGCATATGCAAAACGGGCTCTTTTGTCAACCAAATCTTAAACGAATTCTTTTCCGGCTTCAAATGACAGATTCCGACAAAAAAAGCTTTTTCTCTCTTTCTCTTAAGCGTTCATTCCGATATTGCTACCATTTAGGCTGCGAAAGCGGATTTTCTCTTCTCTTCCTGTAAAATAAAGGAAGACGGACTGCATGTTACAACATATCTGAGTTGTCTCCCGGCAACTGTTACACATTTCCCTGCCGATCATTCCTCTACGCTTTCTCCCTGGAAGCAATCAAACTGCCGTTGCGGGAAGCAATGGTACTGCTCTTCAGTAATATTTTCTAATTCTGCACTCCGTCGGCGACTTGCTGTCATACACGTCATAGAACACCACTCAGTGGCTGTGTGCCCCGGAGTGGTGGTTCCGTGGCAATCGGCTGCACAAAAGATACACATTCCCTCAAATGAGTTTTCTGATCACCTGGTCCAAATATGCCCTGCCAATTCCGATTCTTTTTTCAATCCCTCTTAATTGCAGATACAGATTACTCTTATCAATATTGACAACATATTCACAATTGACGATGCCAAATCTGCTGCATTGAATGAACCGATCCATACCCAATTCCAGCAAAATATCCCTGCATGGTTTATATGGAAGCTTCAATTCCCCATCAACCGCATAGAGCATCCGGCACCTCCTGCTGTTTTCAATATAGACAATCTCATCCAGCTTCTTTTTAAAAAGCACATTATCTACACGAAAAAAAATCGTTTCCTTTCTGTCTGACTGAACAGGGATTCTGAGTGCCTGCCTCAATATTTTTTCTGTTTCTTCTATGTCATATGGTTTTTCTATGAAACTGTAACAATGCAGATCACTGTAAGCATACATATGCGGATCTTCCATCGCAGTAATAAAAATGATAGGTGTAAATTCATATCGCGGAAGTTTCCGAATGATGTCGGCAAATCGAATGCCTGACAAATCTGTCGGTCCGTCATGTTTCAGAATGATATCAAGCAGAAACAGCTGTATCGAATATTCCATTGCATACCTATATGCTTCTTCCAGCGTTGGAGCATATAAAATGTGAACTGTGTCATCAATTTTCTTCAGCATTCCCGCCAACATCTCGTAACTTTTTACGTTATCTTCCAGAATTAAAGCCGTCCTCATTTCCCCATCGATCCAATACATCGTAGAATATCGTGGCAGATCCCCGCCAAAAAGCCAAAAATATTATAGCAAATCATGAAAAAAAGAACAGATAGCAGAATAGAAATCCCTTGTCTGTTCTTTAGAAATCACTAATATTTTATTGTTTATAACAGTTTGTAATGTGCTTTGCTAGACAAGCTCTGTCAGCCAGCCAGCCCTTTGCAGACTGATCAGATTTTCTTCCTCCTGAAACAAAGCCTTCCAGACAGGCATAATTCGTTTTCCCATGATGATCTCATGTCTGTGCTCCGATATCAGAATTGGCGGTTTTCGGCCATACCTCTCAAATTCTGCAATTAATTTCTCCGAGAGCATAGCTTCCTGAATGCAGTCCCGTCCGCATCCCATATTCGGCTCTCCTTCTCCAGTCCTGCAATAATATCCTTCTACTGCTCCCTCATGCAGAAACACATACAAGTTTCCCTTCTGTGCCCGCAGTTCTTTCAATAAGTTAACATAATATTTTTCTGTTCTTAACGCAAAAAAATCACAATTTGCACAAAGCCATGCATTTGTGAAGCCCGTCAACTCCTCTATTACCGTATTGTTATTCTCACCTGTCACTTCCACACAACATATCCCACCCGGGAGATCATCCTCTTTATAGTTTACATAAAATTCCGGTCTTGCATAACAATAGTCATACCCAAATGGTCTGTAAATGGCCGGATCAGCCGGCATCAAATACAAATAGGGGACTTTCTGCTGTTCGCAGTGCACTCGGGCTGCTTCTAAAAGCCTGCGCATACAGCCCTTGTGACGATACTGCTCCCCGGTTGCCACAGCTACCACATAATAAGCGGGCAGATTACGCCATCCGCCTTCCGTTTTGATACAGAGCGTATACGGTGTCAGATGAAGCATGGATACAATCTCCCTCTTATCTGTTTCCAGCACAAATGTGGTATTGCCGGGTGCTTTATTTTCATAATAGTACTCCACAAAAGCCTCGCAGTCCTCTGAAAAGACCTCCTCATAAAGAGGTCTGGTTCGAACTACCTGCCCGCCTTCAAGTTTACATAATGTAAGTTCATCCGATCGATCCCGCGTATGCTTCTTCATCAATCTTTTCTCCTGCTTCTATCTCTTCCGACATCCCTGACAGCCTTCACATCCCTGCGCGATTGTCTGTCCATTCTCTCCAAAAACCTCCACTGCTCTTGCAAGGAGACACACTGCCTGCGCACTGATGCCTTCCATGGCACCTGTAAAGCCTAACCCTTCCTCTGTCGTTGCCTTGATATTGACCTGATCTGTCCCAATCCCAAGCGCAGCGGCAATGCCCTCTCGCATTTGCTCGATATACGGTCGCATCTTTGGCTTCTGCGCAATGATCGTCGCATCGATATTGTCAATGATATAGCATTTCTCCTCCAGCATTTCCCCGACTCTTGCCAAAAGCTTCATACTGTCCGCTCCCTTGTATGTCGGATCCGTGTCAGGAAAATGTTTGCCAATATCCCCCATTGCCGCCGCACCAAGCAGCGCATCCATGATGGCATGTACAAGGACATCTGCATCCGAATGACCAAGCAGTCCCAGTTCATGCGGTATCTCTACGCCGCCAATGATCAGCTTTCTTCCTTCTACCAGCTTATGCACATCATATCCCATTCCGATTCTCATAGTTCTCCCTGCTTTCCTTTCATGATTCATAGTTGCAACTCGTTCTACATGCTCCACACGGCCCTGCTTCCCTTATCGCTTTTTGTAACCTCTAACCGGTTTTCCACCTGCAATTTCAGTTCTGCTACATGAGAGATGATTCCAATCAGGCGATCCCCCGATGTTTCCCCAGCCAGTTCTCTTAGCATCTGCATTGCCTGATTACGGGACTGTTCATCCAAAGAGCCAAATCCCTCATCAATAAACATCATATCAATCTGAATACCGCCCGCCATGCATCTGATGATATCCGACAGTCCCATCGACAGACAAAGTGCTGCCATAAATGATTCTCCCCCGGAAAGCGTTGCAATATCCCTGATATCTCCTGTAATTCTGGAGTACACCATGAAATCCAACCCTTCATTGGACTTCTGGCCTGCCACATCAAGTTCCTTGATGCGCAGTTCGAATTGCCCCTGCGACATTTCCAAAAATCTGTCATTGGCAAGGGCCAGTATACGTTTCAAATACTCTCTCTGCAGATACGTCTCAAAATCCAGCTTTGCTTCGCCGCTAAGCCTGCCATCTGCCGTAGAAAGCAGGCAGTCCAACGGTGCCATTCGCTCCATAAGATTCTGACGCTTTTGCAAAAGCTGTGAGAGCCTCGAGAAAGCCTCCGCCTCTTTCTCTGCCTGTATCCGGCCTCTTTCCATTTGCTGTCTGCTTTCCTCACATTTCTGAAAAACCTCCTGCAAATATTGTTTCAGCATCGCCTGCTCATCCGTTCCATAGCTTTCCGATAACCGGTCTGAAAGGCTGCGCCGGCTTTCAGAAAGTTCTTTCTCCCTCTCTTTACACTCGCTTATTTTTTCTGACAGAATGAGAACCTGTTCTCTCAGCCCTCTCTCTGTCTCCTGCGCCTGTGTATAAGCCTCTTCCAGTTTACATAACTTCTCCTTTAGCGATATGATCCGTTCTCTGGCTTCCGCTTCCGTTTCAAATGAAAGAGTATCTGTAAAGCCTTCCAGAATAACCTCTATCTGCGCTGATGCGGACTGCAGATTGGAAAGCAGCTCCTTCTCTTTCATCGTCCGTTCCCGCGTCTGCTCCGATTGCTCCCTAAGCTCCTGCTCTCTCTTTCGATTTCCCGCCATCTCATCTCTCTGTCTTTGCAGTGCCTGCTGCCTTTCCCAATAAACTTCTCCCTCACTTTTGCACTGCAAACGAAGTTCTTTCACCAGATCACTTGCAGATCCCTGCGCGTCCTCTGATAAATCGTCTGCAGAAATCTCCGGCAACGATTCTCCCTGCCATCCGCCCAGGATGCGTGCGACGCCTGCCTTCACGTCCTGAAACGCATGTGCATAAGTCATTTGTTTCTCTCTGCTTTCCTGCGCAAGGAGCTGTGCCTGCCTTTGCGCCTGCTGCGTTTTGCGCTGCGAAAGCTCTACCTCCTCGCGGTCCGGAATATCCGCACATCCATCTGCCGGTTTTGGGTGTGAGAGCGAACCGCAAACAGGGCATGGTTTTCCCTCGGCAAGTTCCCTTGCCAAAATCCCCGCCTGTCCCTTTAAAAACAGCGCATAAAGATTTGTATAATGCAGCTGCGCCTGCTCATAGACCTCAATTGCCTGCTGCGCTTTTCCCTCTGCCTGCTTTTTTGCCTCTTCCAATCCGGCAAGTTCCCCTGCCTGTTTTTCCAGATTGATAATTTCATCATATTGTTTTTTCAGACTCCGGACGCGCTCTGTCACAGTGGCAAGCTCTCCATCCACCGAAACAGCTGTCTCAAGGCGTTTTCTGATATCAAAAAGCTCTGCCTGCTGCATGGCAAGCTTCTTTTCACAGGAAAGCAGTTCCTCCCTATGTGCAGCGGCCTGCCTCTCAATACTATGCTTTTTTGCCTGTGCTGCATCTCTCTTCTGATAAGAGGGGAGCATGTCAGAAAGACGCGTCACTTCCTCCATCATTGACTGTTTCTGCTCACTTTGCATGCGCTTTGCCGTCTCTAATGCCATGTTGCTGCGCCTATGCTCCCCTTCCAGTTCCTCTTTCTGTCTCTCCTGTCTCTCAAGCATCTGTCTTGTCTCTGACAGGGCACTGCTTTTCTCCTCAAAAAGGCGCAACTCATTTTGCAGATCATCATATTGCTTTTGCTTCTGCCGAAATTCCTCCTGCCTGATCAGCAGATTGTCCTGTATCTGCCTGATACGTTCTGAAAGCACATCAAGCAGCTGCGCTCTGTGGAGATTCAGTGCACTTTCGGCAGATACCCCTTGCTCTATGCCACCTATGGAAAAGACAGGCTTAAAATCCGAAAAGCATTCCATCTCTCGTTTACATAATATCATATTTTCTTCCACTTGCTCTTTGAGATCATTTCTGTTTTCGCGTAACAGATCCGTCATAACCGCACAAAATTCAGTGTGAAAAAGCTTGGAGAAGATTTTTTTCTTATCCGCAGATTTTGCACGCAAGAGCTTCATAAAATCTCCCTGCGCGATCATCACAATCTGTGAAAACTGCCCGTAATCCAAACCGACCAGTTCTACTATCCTGTCATTTACCTCCTTCAGCTTTCCCGAAAAAACCTTTCCTCCCGGCGCGGTCAGTTCCGCAGTCTCCGTATATGCTTTTTTTCCCTGATTTCCATTTTTGCGTAAAAAATATCGCTCATAGGTTGGAATACGACGCACCATATAGATTCCATCCCTATGTGTAAATGTAAACTCCACATAAGTTTCCTGCGAATCGACGGCATATTGGCTGCGCATCATCCTGCCGCTCTTAATGTCACCGCTTGTCTTGCCGTAAAGAGCAAATGTGATGGCATCAAATATTGTTGTTTTTCCCGCACCGGTATCACCGCTGATCAGAAACAAAGACTCTGAAAGCCCCCCAAAATCTATCACCGTCTCTTCTGCAAAGGAACCGAATGCAGCCATCTTCACACTGACCGGTTTCATGTCTCATCATCCTCCCTTGCCATATGATAAACCATCTCAAACAATTCTTTTTCATTCTGTGTCATTTCCCGCCCATTCTGCTGCGCAAAAAATTGCGCAAACAATGTCTCAAAATCCATCGACATATCTGCCATCTCCCGTTTTCCGGCTTCTTTCCGGCGAAGAACAGACTGCAACACAATTTCCAGATAATGCGGATAACACTCCCTGATCCTCTCCATGACAAAATGTTCTGTCACCTCGTCCGTCAGCAGGATACTCACATAATCCTCACTATATCCAAAAGAAAGAACCTCCTGCAGTGAACCCTCTATCTTACGCACACGCCTCTCCGGAATCAGCGGAAGATAAGAAATTTCCACTTCCTTTCCTTTATCGCCCAGCGTCACGACAGTGATCGCCTTTTCATCCTTCTCTTCACTGACGGAATATGCCATAGGACAGCCACTGTAACGAAAATGCGCACTCCCACATTTCTGCGGTCTATGAATATGTCCCATTGCCACATAATCAAACACAGACAAATGTCCGGTATCAATCTGATCGAGTGTTCCGACCGTCATGATTTCTGAATCTGTCCGTTCCGGTGCATACGTACCGGAAACAAAGAACTGATGTGTCAGGAGCACATTGCGCCGGGAGGTATCGATTTTCTCCCTCTTAAGAAGTGCCTCAAAATAAACATCATATTCACTTCTTCCGCTCTCTCTTGCCTTTTTCACCAGCGCTTCATTCTCGGCATCGTCAAATGCGCAGCGCACCATAGCCGGTCTGATAAACGGAAGCAGGTAAAAATCCACTTCTCCCGCATCATCTGAAAGGGTTACCTTCCTGATATGCTCCTGCTTTCCCTGCGGTGGCATTCCAGCCACATATACCCGCTCCTTCTTCAGAATAGAGCTGGCATATTCCAGTCTCTGCGCCGAATCATGATTGCCGCTGATGATCAGGATTGGGATCTGTGGCGTAATCTCAGAAAGTGCCGTCAAAAAATCATCAAACAACGCAACCGCCTCTGCACTCGGCACAGGCTTATCATAAATGTCCCCTGCCATCAGAATTGCATCCGGCTTTTCCTGCTTTGCAAGCGCGACAATCTGACCCAGAATCACCCGCTGATCCTGGGTCAGATTATACCTGTAAAGTAGTTTTCCAATATGTAAATCTGACAAATGAAAAAAACGCATATTGACTCTCCCTTACTATATCTCCCATGGTCTCTGTTCGCAGTATCCCATATGGTACAATTCTTTCACCTGATCATCCGGCTCTCCCATAGGTTCCAAAAGCGAAAGCATACGCAATACCTGTTTCTGATTTTCATTTTGCGGTGAGAACTCCTCAAGTGCATCCATAACATCCCTATGCCATCCGGCCATATCCAGATAACTGTCATCCTCCGACAACCCTGCCGCCTTTGACAAAATACCCAGAGCATACGCACACTCATAATTTCCTAAAATCACACTGGTCTGATTTTTTGATTTGATGATCACTGCCTGTCTTGCAAGTTCCGGTACCATAATCTTCCCCTTTCTTCATACCTTTCTTCATACAATTCCATAAGCTATTGCGACATCATACCATCCATTATAACAGTCTGCTGTATTGCTCCAGATTCCAAACCTGCTGTGCCAGTCCGTCGTAAAACTCCGGCTCATGGCACACGAGAAGCACAGATCCCTTATATGCCTTGAGCGCACGCTTTAGTTCCTCCTTGGCATCCACATCCAGATGATTGGTGGGCTCGTCCAGGAGCAACAGATTTGTCTCTCTGTTGATTAGTTTACATAATCTTACCTTCGCCTGTTCTCCGCCGCTTAAAACCTTCACCTTACTCTCAATGTGCTGCGTCGTCAGTCCGCACTTTGCAAGAGCACTTCTGACCTCATATTGCGTAAATCCCGGAAATTCCTCCCAGATCTCCTCTATTGCAGACTGATTTCCCGGTGTGATCTCCTGCTCAAAATAACCGATATGCAGATAATCGCCAAGTGTCACTTTCCCGGAAAGTGCCGGGATCATGCCGAGCACACTTTTTAAAAATGTAGTCTTTCCGATGCCGTTAGTTCCGACAATGGCAATCTTATCGCCCCGCTCCATGCGAAGATTGATGGGTTTTGACAAAGGCTTTTCGCCGTCGTATCCAATGACCAGGTCTGTCGTCTCAAATAAGACTTTCCCGGGCGTTCTGGCCTCCTTAAAATGAAACTCCGGCTTTGGCTTCTCTCTTGCCAGCTCAATCACGTCCATCTTATCCAGTTTTTTCTGCCGGGACATCGCCATATTTCTGGTTGCAACATTTGCCTTGTTTCGCGCCACAAAATCCTTCAGTTGCGCGATTTCCTTCTGCTGCTTTTTATAGGCGGCTTCGAGCTGCATTTTCTTCATCTCATAGACTTCCATGAACTTGTCATAATCGCCGACATAACGATTCAGCTCCTGATTCTCCATATGATAAATGATATTCACGACATCATTCAAAAAAGGAATATCGTGAGAAATCAAAATAAAAGCATTTTCATATTCCTGCAGATAGCGCTTGAGCCATACAATATGATTTTCGTCCAGATAGTTCGTCGGCTCGTCCAAAAGCAGAATATCCGGTTTTTCCAGAAGGAGCTTTGCCAGAAGAAGCTTTGTACGCTGCCCGCCGGACAGGTCTGTCACATCGCGATCAAGATCCAACTGCAGCAGGTCAAAAGCTCTTGCCACCTCCTCAATTTTGGAATCGATGACATAAAAATCATGACTCGTCAGAAGATCCTGCAAGGTTCCCATTTCATCCAGAAGCTCAGCCATTTCATCCTCGCCTGCATCAGCCAGAAGCTCACAGATTTCATTGATCCGCGCTTCCATCTCAAACAGAAAGGAGAACGCACTCTCCAGCACCTGCCGCATGGTCATGCCCTTTTCGAGCACTGTATGCTGGTCCAGATATCCCACTCGGACATGCTTTGCCCATTCCACCGTTCCTTCATCCGGCTGCAGTTTCCCCGTCACGATATTCATAAAGGTAGACTTTCCCTCGCCGTTTGCACCGATCAGACCGATGTGTTCGCCCGGCAACAGGCGGAATGACACGTTAGAAAAAATCGCCCGGTCTCCAAATCCATGACTTAAATTTGATACATCTAAAATCATTTTTCTTCTCCTATGGTTTTCTTCATTTTCTCTTTAGAAAATCTTTCCAGTTTTTATTTTTTCCTTATAAAATGCCCATACTCTGTTCACATTTATGCGGTATTCTATCATCATCAAAGAAGTTAACGATGATCTACATACATACTTTTCAGGTTGGCTTATTGTTAGCTTCGACAAACAACAATACATGCTTTGCATGTTTCAACATATACCGTGAAACATTTGTTTTCATACTCCCTCATTTTTCTCCTGAAAGGATGGTCATTTTAGCGACCATCCTTTCTATTTTGATACGGTCTCATGAACTGTCACTTCTCATTCAATTCGGGCATATGGTACCTGCGCCGCCATCGTCTGCGATACGATTCGGGCAGGTAACATTTTTGCAGCTGTCGCACAGATTTCCCGTACACGCTTCTGTCAGGCTTTCAGGGACACCCTCCAAAATTGTCACTGTAAAGAGCACCGATTTAAGCGGCTGTAATTGCCCTCCGGGTGAAACTGTGACCTCGCCTTGCGAGAGACAGGAAAGTGCCTGCAAAAGAGTGCATCCGGCATCTTCTTCCTCCCAGAATGTCAAACCTGAAACAGCTCTGCCGTACTGTCCCTGAAGGGTTCGGCGAAACATCTCATACCCGTTTCTGAGTGCGCACATGGCAATCTGGTCTGCCATATATCCTTTCCAGATTTCATCTTCCGAAAGAAACGATTCACACCATGCATCAGCAGCCTTGCCCAGCGTCATGACTGCAAGAATTTTCTTCTCTTCTATGATACGGTAATATACATGCAATGATGTGCGCAAGGCAAACTGTACCATCATACTGCGAAGGAGACTCTGCTTACCTGCATCCAGCCTGTTTTGTTTACATAACACATCCACATCTTCACCTGACAGCCTGCATTTATATTGTAAAAAGTGAGTTTCCTGTTCTGCCTCAAACATACGTCTTCGCCCTGCCATTCTCTCCTTCGAAATCAGACCTGATAACTGATACGGCAGCCAATCTGATTATTTCCGGTAACTGCTCCGTTATCTGATCTGATTTATGTTCTTCCTATCACACTACATTCTATCATACTTGGTGGAACACATTTTTTCAAACTATATTTTCACATCAGTTACAACATCAGTTACATAAAAACATCGGGCTACCGCCACAGGCACTTTTATGCCCCTTAAGCAATAACCCGATTTTCCCTTTGATCTTCTAATCTCTTTCCTTTACTGCAACCGATATCCGCGCGAAATCAGATCCCTGATCCATTTCCAAAACGCTTCATCTTTTACTACGAGAATCTTTTCCCCCTCTATCTGATGAAAGGAAACGATTTTTGCCTCCTGATCAATCCATGCTTCCATATACCCTGATCCTTTCGTCCCTTCTCTATTGTATTCATTCCGATATCTACTCTATTGTGTGCATTCCGATGATGATTATTCCGGGCAGCCAGTCCGGAGACGAACTGCTATAGATGCTTTTTGCCACCTGTTCAAACGTTACGGCATTGTCGTTTGTCAATACGATGAACCGTGAATCCTTCTCTGCACCGGGCATTCTTCCGGTCAACACCTTTTTATATTGGAGCACCATGTCCCCCTCTACCACATATTGCCCATTTTCTGTCTCCTCATAGGATACTCCCATATTTTCCTCTCTCTCCAGGTTCGGAATCCCGTCACCCATCACAATCGCGATTGCATTTCCGTTCGTTTCGTAGGAATGGATCTGATCAATATTCTCCTCAGACATTTCAAGGATGCGCACTTCCAATCGCAGAGGATTTTCCATGACACTCGATGCTACTACAAAAGGCAGCTTACCACTTGCCATATCTGTCGAGATTTTTTCCTGCAACGATTCGACATATGCACGCGATGGTGTACCATCAGATTTTTTAGAATTCTGCAGAACACCCCTGTTTGTCTGATTACCCTCCGTCTTGTTATACTGCCGAATGATCCGCAATTCCATATGACCTGTTTCATAACCACAATCAATAATGCCGTCTTTCCACCATGCCGCGCCGTCTTTTACGTCATACACATAGGAAAATGTGTATTCTCCATCGGCACTCTTCTGCAAAACAGGTGTATCATCCGGCGTGCCGGTATAAAACCATGGTTCATATACGAAGTTCCAATTATCCTCTCCGTCTATCCTGTCGTTTAATAATAGACCATACGCGCCGTATTCTGCACTCATAATACCGTATACTTCATACTCCCCGGTCTCATCACTCGCCATTTTAATCAGTACATCCGCATTTTCTTTGAACTCGACGGTATTATTCCATGCATAGGCATTTTCCAATCCGATATTACTGACAACTTCGGACAACACATCAAATTCCGATTCATTCTTGGAAGTCTCCTCTGGAGAAGTCGCCTCGCCTTCATAGTCCTGTGGCACCCAGATCCCGCTCCGGTCATCGAGCTTTACCATTGTCACAAGCTGGTTCATACCGTCTTCCTTGAAAGATATTTCGATATCCACCCTTTCCGAATTATTTGCATCCTTATTTTCAATGGAACGTATGGAAACCTTGTTCGGATTGTCCAGAAGATTCAGAAGGATTTTTGCCGCTTCTACCGGATCTTGTAACTCCTTTCGCAAAGTGGAGCTGCTCAGCATTGCATTACCCGCCAGTGCTTCTGCCAGCCCATTCTTTGTATAATCCATTAATGTACCATTTATCACCGGATACGCTTCATCATATTCCATACCGGACGCGATATAGTCAAGATAGCGCAGTTCTTCCTCTGTTACGACAAATGAATCATCCTGCTCTGCAAATGTAATCGATTCTTTCCACACAGTCACATGCGGATCGGAGGTGAGCGCATAGTAAAGGATTTCGGCTTTCAGATGCGCATCATCCTGCTCTATGACGGCAAATCCATCTATGCTCTCCGCCCACATAGGCCACGGACTGGAAAGGCCAAAGGAAGCATAATCCTCCCCAATCTCCAAAAGCTCTCTCTGCTCTAAGGATGCTTTGACGCTTTCTGATGATAACGTGGCAATTGTCTGTCCGTCCCGGCTGCAAAATGCGGTTGCCCACGCAACAATAAACTTCCTATTGCGTAGAGCCTGTTTTTCTGCCTCAGCCTGCTCCTTAAGCAGCACAGCTTCCTGCATTTCTTCCTGCATTTTGTTTTGCTCTGTCAGTGCCAGTTGCCTTTTCAGCTCTTCCTCTGTCTGCATCCCGCTTTGCGCCTCTGCATTTCCAATGCTGCTTTCGTTTGTTAATAGAATTGTATTTGCATCTCCTTCTTTACTCAGTGGATTTGTCATAAAACATACCGCAGTCACAAGGATTGCGACAGCCGCAAGTACAATCACCCAGAAAGCAGGCTTCTTGTAATTCAGGACAGCCCGAATTCTTTGTTTCACTCCTACTTCACCAAATGCCAAAGGACAAGCAGAAATCATCTTTCCGGGCGTGCTAAAGGAGAGAATCACTCTGGAATACACTTTTTTCTCAGAAAGATCCATATCCCGAATTACTTTTTCATCACAGGCCATCTCAATATCCCGACACAACAGAATGTACGCAATCCAGCAGAAAGGATTAAACCAATAAAGAGCGAGCAACAAATAGCCGAGTGGCTTCCACAGGTGATCCCCTCGTTTTAAATGAGCCTGCTCATGTGCCAGAACACTTGTCAACTGCTCATCCGTCAGATTGGAAGGTAAATAGATATGAGGCTTTATGACACCTAGAATAAATGGTGTCTGAATCCTGTCACAAAGGTAGGTATTTCCTTGTAACAAATCGGATTCCTGCACACGCTTTCTGAGTTTTCTATAGCTATGCGCCGCATAGGATGCAAGTGCTATCATCCCCACAATCCATATCACTGCAATAAGACTCTGCGGATGAAAAGCCTGCGCCCTCATAGAAGTTGCAGACTTCACTGTATAATGACTTTCCAGATAAGCATTTGCCGGTCTGTCTATCGCCGGTATACCGGACTGAATCTGTGTTCTGCCCTCGGAAATATCCGTCTGTACAACCTCTGCCTCCGGCGCCAGACTGTATGCACTTTCCAGTGAGAACGGACAGATCAGACGAATTGCAACCATGCCCCACATGAGACAATGTACCCACTTGGGCGATTTCTTTAGCAGAAATCTCATCAGTACAACCACCACGACAAGGACAGAAGCCTGAATACTCCGATTGAGAAAATCCAAAAAGAGCTGCGCCATATTCATTCCTCCTCTCCAAAAGCATCAATCATCTGCCGAATTTCATCTATCTCCTTTTTACTGAGCTTTTTCCGCGAGGTAAATGCAGCCAGAAATGCAGGCAGAGATCCCTCAAAGGTTTCCTCTACAAACTTTTCGCTCTGCGCAGCTTCGAATTCTGCCTTCGTCATAAGAGAAGTAACCACACCCTTCTCATTCTGAAAAATGCCTCTCTCACACAGTCGTTTTAACATCGTATAGGTCGTTGATTTCTTCCAACCCAGTTTTTTCTCACAAATCCTTACCAACTCTCCGGATCCAACCGGCTCGCTTGTCCAAATGATATCCGCAAACTGTGCCTCCACTGTTCCAAGTCTCAATTCTTCCATGTGTACCTCCTTTGGTCTATTGCTTGTAGACCTGCCTTATGTTGCTTAGTCTACTATCATTAGACCGTTTTGTCAAGAACATTTTTCTATCTGTATTTTATCCAAAAAGTATCTACAAAAAAGTCACCTAAAATAATTTTAAAAAAGCCTTGACAATCCTGTCCCTTTAATAGTATACTAGCAAAGCGGGTTGAAAAAACCCACCGATTATGGGATCTTAGCTCAGCTGGGAGAGCATCTGCCTTACAAGCAGAGGGTCATAGGTTCGAGCCCTATAGGTCCCATATTTATGGCGAGATAGCTCAGTTGGCTAGAGCATACGGTTCATACCCGTAGTGTCGAGGGTTCAAATCCCCCTCTCGCTATTGTAAAAAAGGAACTCATCAGAGTTCCTTTTTTTGCAATCAACACAATGGAAATCAAGATATCCTTATCAATAATCCACTTGTTTTCAGATTTTGTTGTATCTCGTCTCATAATATATCTTATTCCACAATCTCCCCTGCCCATTTGAATGCGAACTTTGCAATGATGACTGCAATCACTTCATTGATGATTGCCGCCGCAACAATCGTTCCTGATATGATGGAAACAAGAGAGGTATCAATCGATGCCAGAGTAGTGGATGCAATTCCCGTAAACACCAGAGACACTCCGGAATGTGGCAACAGCGTGAAACCGAGATATTTGGTCACAACCGGATCGGCTTTTGTCAATCTGCCACCCAGATAGGCACCGCCGATTTTACCGACGGCTCTGGACAGAATATAGATTGCTGTGAAGAGTCCTGCCCCTGCAATCAGGCGGTAGTCAAGGGGCATCCCGAGATTTACGATCACAAACAAAAGAGAGATTCAAAAGCGAAATAAATAATTTCAGAACCTCCCCAATTCCTTCTCCGGAAGCACATTGGTTATGGTAGCACTGGACACCATGCCAATCAGCAGATTATTGAGACCGAAGGCATGAAAGACATGTCGATCCACAGCTGCCGATAACAGAATCACTTGGACAATGGAAACCGGGCTGGCAGCCGCACTTTCCTTCGTTGCGCTTACAATGGAAATGACCGTAAAAATCAGAAAATCTGTCGGCGACCAAATGTGTCGCACGGCAGATTTTCATGCCAATCCATATAATTTTACATCCTCTCCGGTGCCTCAAAGCCAAGCACATCGATGCATGTTTCCAGAATATCTTTTGTCAGGGCAAGCAGTGCAATATAGCCCGCCTTCTTTTCCTCGTCCGTTTCACTTAAGATTTTTGTCTCATGATAGAAGTGATTGAAGGCATTTGCCATTTCATAGATATAAGCACATACCTTATGCGGTGCCAGTTCCTCATAGGCTGCTCTCATCATACTGCCAAAGCGGCTGATCACCATCATCAGATCCTTCTCATCTTTGTTCACAGGTGCTTTGATCAAAACACTGCCTGGATCTCCGCCTGCTTCCACGAACTTATTTAAGATCGATTTGATACGCACGATCGTGTACAGGATATACGGACCGGTATCTCCCTCAAAGGAGGTAAAACGATCGATATCAAAAATATAATCCTTGCTTGCCTGGTTGGAAAGGTCTCCATATTTGATAGCTGCCATGGCAACCTGCTTTGCGGTGCGGCGCGCTTCCTCTTCCTCTACCGCGTGATTTTCCGTAATCTTGGTAAACATCTGGTCATTGATCTGGCTAATCAGATTTTCCAGTCTCATGACACCGCCTTCACGTGTCTTAAACGCATGTCCGTCCTTGCCGTTGACTGTACCAAAGCCAAGGAAAAACAGGTCTGTCGTATCCTTTACCAGCTTTGTTTTTCTCGCACAGCGGAATACCTGTTCAAAATACAGGGACTGTCGCTTATCCACCACATAGATGATCTGATCCGGATCATCCTGCTCCATACGCATCATGATCGTTGCCAGGTCTGTTGTATTATATAAAGAAGCGCCGTCTGATTTTAAAATCATACAAGGTGGTACTTCCTTTGTATCTGTCTCTTCCTTGACATCCACCACAAGCGCACCCTCAGATTCGTGGGCATAGCCTTCCTTTTTCATATATTCCACCATACCCGGAATCAGGGGGTCGACTGTGGATTCGCCGTTCCACAAGTCAAACTCCACATTCAGGTTGCTGTAATTACGTTTCAAGTCACTGACAGATACATCGATAATATGATCCCAGAGCGCACGATAGCCTCTGTTGCCCTGCTGCAAAAGCTTTGTTGCCTCCATCGCTTTCTCTTTATAAGCCGGATTCTCCTTCGACTTGCCGCTGGCTGTCGGATAAATCTCTTCCAGCTCAGAGATGGTAAAAGGTGCCTCCTTTGGGTATTCTCCGGTAAAGCTATCATCAAAATAAGGAAGCTCCGGTTTTCTTTCCTTCAGTTCCGTGATGATAAGTCCCATCTGCAATCCCCAGTCACCCATATGAATATCACCGATCACAGTATGACCCACATAGCGGGCAATGCGCTTGACACTCTCACCGATAACGGCAGAGCGGAGATGTCCCACATGAAGCGGCTTTGCCACATTCGGACCGCCGTAATCCACGATAATCTTTTTGGTCTTCTCCGGCTGTTGCATACCAAATTTGTCACTGCCGACCATTTCTTTCAGATAATCTGCCAGAAAGTCCGGTGCCACATCCATATTCAAAAAGCCCGGCATCACAGCATCCACCTTTGCAAAGGCACTACTGCCTGCCAGGTTCTCTGCCACTTCATTCGCAATCATGATCGGTGCTTTATGAAACTGCTTTGCCAGTGCCATCGCACCATTACACTGCAGCTCGCAGAGATCCGGTCTGTTGGAAATCGTAACCTTTCCGTATTCGGACGGATAACCCGCCTGCTCAAACGCCTGCTTTACTTCCCCGGCTACTAACTCTAAAAAGTCTTTCATATTACTGATTCCTTTCTTTTCAATCATACTTTTTATCATTTTCGGCAAATTACCAGCTCATATTTCTGAATTGAAATCTGAATTGTCAGATTCACACTCTCTCCCGCAATTACCTGCTGCCTTCTGCCTCTCCCGCTCTGCCTTAGAATACACACAGCCGCAGTAATCCTGCCTGTACAGATCATATTCCTTGGACAACGCAATGGAAGTCAGATATCCGTTTTTCTTTTTAAAATCCGAAAAAAGATATGGCACACCATATTCCCCGCTAAGCAGTCCCCCGATTTCATTGAGCTTATCTGCTTTCTTAAGCGGACTGATGGTAAGTGTCGTGGTAAAATAGTCATACTGCCCTTCCCTCGCCATTCTTGCAGTTTCCCGAAGGCGCATCTCATAGCACAGGAAGCATCTTTCTCCACCCTCCGGGCACTCTTCATAGCCCTTTGTCAAATCCAAAAACGAACGCGGCTCATAATCTCCTTCTATGATGGAAATCGGATATACAGTCTCTTTTCTCTGATTCAGTGCCTCGATCAGGCGTTTTTGTTCAGCGACACGCTTGTTATATTCCGTAAGCTGTGAAATATTCGGGTTAAAATACAGCACCGTGATCTGAAAATAGGATGACAAATATACGAGCACATAACTGCTACAAGGCGCACAGCAACTATGCAGCAAAAGTCTTTTCCCATGATTAGCCGGATTTTCCAGTAGTTTGTCCAGCATCCTCTGATAATTTTGCTTTGTTTGCATTTCTAGCCTCTCTCTCCATCTGTGCAAGTGCCTTCTGTTCCTCTGAAGAAAGTTTTTTGCCGGAAGACTCCTCTACGTTTTTCTTCCTGTTCTCTACCGGAGCCACATAAGTCTTTTTAAACTGTTCCACCGCTGAACTTGCTGTCTGGGCTTTGACAGCCTCTGCCTCCATGAGTTCTCTCTTTTCCCTTGCCTCGCATTCTTCGCGGTATAAGGTATCATAGTATTCTTTTCCCTGCTCCATCTCATGGCAATATTTCTCAAAAAATTCTTCTGAAGGAACCGGTTTTGAATAGAAATACCCTTGTACATAATTACAACCCAGTTTTTTGAGCAAATCCACCTGCTCTTGCGTCTCCACACCTTCGCAGAGCACTCGGATGCCGAGTCCTTCCGCCATCTCAATGATTTTCCGTAAAATCAAAATACTGGAGTTGGAGGTTGCTGATTCACTGAAGAACTCTCTGTCAATCTTCATGACATCGAACGGAATATCCTTTAACATATTCAAAGAGGAATACCCGCTTCCAAAATCATCCATGGAAAGTTGAACATCCATTTTCTTTAGCTGATTCATGGTTGTGATCATGAGATTTCTCTCATCCAGAAATACAGTTTCCGTCACTTCAAGCTCAATGTAGCCCTTGGGAATCCGATAACGCTTCAAGATCTTTGCAACCTGATTTACATATTCCGGACTATGCATCAAAATACGGCTTTGATTGACCGATATCGGATAGATTGTCTTATTCTGATCGATCAGATTTCTCTGCTTCTTGCAAACCTCCTCAAGCATATACATATCAAGCTTTTCGACAAATCCGTTTTTTTCAAAAACCGGAATAAATTCATCCGGAAATACTCTGGAACCGTCAGGCTTGATCCAGCGTACAAGCGCCTCTCCACCGTAGATTCTGTCATGGACAATGTCCCATTTCGGCTGGATAAATACCTTGAACTCTCCATTTGCCATGGCAGATTCCATCTCTGACTCAATCTGGTCGATCTTATACATCTGCCCAACAATCTTATCGCTATATACAACCGTCAGTAGCTTTTCATCCCCGGTCAGGGTCTTCCGTGCCGCATTGGCGCGGTCAATGATGATACCAATGTCCGTATCGTCCTTTCGAATCTGATAAATACCCTGTTTCAGGCGAATGGGGAACATGATGCCGGCATCCCTGGCTCTATCATTGATGACAGAAATCATGCTTTCGCATTTTTCGTCAAATTCGTTATCATTTTTTGCAAGGAGCACAAACTGATCTGCTGTCATACGGGTACATATTTCTTTCCCTTTGAATACTCTTGCACTTTCCTCTCCCACTATCCGCAGAAGCTCGTCTGCTCTCGTATGCCCATATGCCTCATTGATATAACGGAAATTGACAATATCAAATCGCACAACCAGATAGGGAATGCTGTCATTCTCCCAAATCGCTCTGGATGCGACATCTCTGAAGTAGTTGTCATTCTTGCCGCCTGTAATCGTATCGTCATAAGCCAGACTTGCAATCTTATCATTTGCCTTTTTCGAAGTAGCCCAGACAAAAATCAACATAAAAATCATGACAGTGACAATCATGATACAGGCAAGCAGTGCCCTGAAAATTAATTTCTGGATTGTATTTGTATAAACAGTCTCCGGATATACGCACGCAATAAACAGACTGTCTGACAGACCAATGCAGCGGACTTCCACATAATCAGTCATCCCCCCATCGTCCACAAAGCTCGCCTTGGCGTAATTTAACCGGTTCAGCTTGCCTTTAAGCTGTTTGATTCGGGCAGAAGAATAACTGTCAGCCACATGACTGCTCAAACGGTCAAACAGATTTGCCTGCCCTTTTTCCATTTCCTGCTGGGTCTGCATCGCAAACAGATTTGCCTTCTGTGAAAAGATATTTCCCTCCTTGCTGATCAGGAAAAGATCTCCTTTTTTTCGAAGTACATCATCACTTCTTCCGGCAAACGTTTTTTCCGTACTCTGCATGCCGATCATTCGTCCGACAATCCGGTTTTGTTCGTAGACAGGTGCCATAAAATAAACCATATGCTGTTTTTTGTCTGCAATATCTGCTTCCACTACACCGACATATGCTCTGTCGTACACTGAGATTTCTTTGATTGCCTCTTCCGACAACCCAATCGATGTGCTGTCCTCTCCGAATATTCTGTTGTCCGCATCCATAAATAATATTTCTTCAAATTCCATGAACTGGCGACATTCGGAAAGAAGATCTGTGATTGCCTTCTCCTTTTGTGTCTCATTGACCGGCTCCCAATATGCGGCAACCTGCCTCACCAAATCGAGCGACTTACTGTATCTGTCATACAGTGTGTCCGTCAGACTTTGTAGTTCCGTGTAAGTCTGAATCATCATTTTCTCTTCCAAGGTTTGCTTCAGATTCAGTACATGCGTCATACAGATCACAATACTGACGGTCAGAACAACCAGGCTCAGCATCAATATACTGACGATAGAGCGATCGTCTTTCTTTTTTCCTCGCATCAGCATCATTTTAAAACCCCCGACAGCATAAAATCCCACTTTCATGCTGCATTATCATTACATAAACTGTTCCCAATACTATATCTGTGCAATATCAATCAAAGTCAGGTGCTTTGTATCAGTGTCTTCCAGACTGGTCAGAAGCGCATTTGCCGTATCCAGACTGGTCAGACAATTCACACCGGTTTCAATTGCCGTACGTCTGATCAGGAAACCATCTCTGGATTTGTCACGCCCTTGCGTAGGTGTATCAATCACCAGATCAATCTTGTGTCCCAGCAAAAGGTCCATAACCGTTGGTGATTCCTGACGGATCTTGTTGACCTTTCTCGCATGAACACCTGCTTCTTTCAGCGCATTTGCCGTAGACCGGGTTGCGTAGATCGTATAGCCGAGTTTTTCAAAACGACGTCCAATCTCAATTGCTTCACCCTTATCCGCATCCTTCACTGTAATGATCATTTGTTTGTGTTTCGGCAGGTCGACACCTGCACCGATAAATGCCTTATAAAGCGCCTCATTAAATGTCCTTGCGATTCCCAGGCACTCTCCTGTCGATTTCATCTCCGGTCCCAGCGAAATCTCTGCACCGCGGATCTTCTCAAAGGAGAATACCGGCATCTTGATCGCAAAATAATCAGCTGCAGGCTGCAGGCCCGGTTCGTATCCGAGATCTCTGATCTTCTTTCCCATAATGACTTCACATGCCAGATCTACGATCGGAATACCCGTTACCTTACTGATATACGGCACAGTACGGGAAGAACGCGGGTTGACCTCGATCACATAGACCTCATCTCCCATGGAGATGAACTGGATATTGATCAGACCGATGACATGCAGTGCCTTCGCCAGTCTGCGGGAATACTCTGCGATTGTCTCCTTCACCTTCTGACTGACAGTAGGTGCCGGATAGACGGAGATGCTGTCTCCGGAGTGTACGCCGGTTCTCTCGATATGCTCCATAATACCCGGTATCAGAATATCCGTACCGTCACAGACCGCATCCACTTCCAGTTCCTTTCCCATCAGGTATTTATCAACCAGAATCGGATGTTCCTGCTCATACTGATTGATAACCGCCATAAATTCCTCAATCTCTTCATCGGAAAGAGCGATCTGCATACCTTGTCCGCCAAGGACATAGGACGGTCTGACAAGAACCGGATACCCCAGTCTGTTTGCAACCTCTTTTGCTTCCTCCGCCGTATAAACAGTACCTCCCGCAGCACGCGGAATCTCAGTTTCTTCCAAAATCTTATCAAAGAGCTCTCTGTCCTCTGCAGCATCCACATCTTCTGCCTGTGTACCCAGGATCGGTACCCCCATCCTCATCAGATCCTGCGTCAGTTTGATTGCTGTCTGTCCGCCGAACTGCACCACTGCTCCATCCGGTTTTTCAATGTTTACGATATTCTCAACATCCTCTGCAGTCAGCGGCTCAAAATACAATTTATCCGCAATGTCAAAGTCCGTGCTGACTGTCTCCGGGTTGTTATTGACAATGATTGTCTCGTATCCCGCTTTTGCAAATGCCCAGGTTGCATGCACACTGCAGAAGTCAAACTCGATACCCTGTCCGATACGGATGGGACCTGAACCGAGTACCAAAACCTTCTTGCGGTCCTTCGTCTCCACGGCTTCATTCTCTCCGCCATAGACACTATAGTAGTATGGTGTCTCCGCAGCAAACTCTGCCGCGCATGTGTCAACCATCTTATAGGCAGCCACAATACCGTTGTCATATCGCATCTGCTTGATCTGCTCCGGTGTCATGCCGGTCAGGCGGGCAATCACGGTATCCGGATATTCGAGACGTTTTGCCTCTCGCAAAAGCTCTGTTGTAAGCGGTCCCCTGGCAAGTGCCTGCTCCATCTCCACGAGGATTGCAATCTTATCAATGAACCAGTGATCCACCATGGTAATCTCATGGATCTGATCATAGCTGATCCCCTTACGGATTGCCTCAGCGATGATATAGATTCTCTGGTCATCCACAATCTTCATACGATCGAGCAATTCTTCCGCAGAAAGTTCTGAAAAGTCATAGCTGAGCAGACAATCCACATGCTGTTCCAAAGAACGAAGGGCTTTCATCAGTGCGCCTTCAAAGCTGTTACAGATACTCATAACCTCTCCGGTTGCCTTCATCTGGGTTGTCAGTGTTCTCTTTGCCGTAATAAATTTATCAAACGGCAGACGCGGTACTTTTACGACACAATAATCAAGCGTCGGTTCAAAGCTTGCATATGTCTTTCCGGTAATAGCATTCTTGATCTCATCGAGCGTATAACCGAGTGCAATCTTTGCCGCCACCTTGGCAATCGGATATCCGGTTGCCTTGGAAGCCAGCGCGGAAGAACGGCTCACACGCGGATTCACCTCAATCACGCAATATTCAAAGCTGGTCGGGTGCAATGCAAACTGCACATTACAGCCGCCTGTAATCTTCAGTTCATCAATAATCTTCAGCGCCGATGTACGGAGCATCTGATATTCCTTATCGGAAAGTGTCTGGGAAGGTGCCACAACAATACTGTCACCGGTATGTACGCCCACCGGATCGATATTTTCCATATTACAAACAGTAATGCAGTTACCGGCACTGTCACGCATTACCTCATATTCGATTTCCTTCCAGCCTGAAATACAACGCTCCACCAGAACCTGTCCCACACGTGAGAGACGCAGACCATTTTCCAGTATTTCCTCAAGCTGTGCCTGATTGTGTGCGATTCCGCCGCCGGAACCACCCAGTGTGTAAGCAGGACGAAGTACGACCGGATAGCCGATCTTGTTTGCAAAATCCACACCATCCTGAATATTTTCTACCAATAAAGAGGGGGCGCAGGGTTCTCCGATACGCTCCATCATATCTTTAAATTCCTGACGACCTTCCGCATTGCGGATTGTCTCAGCCGTTGTACCGAGCAGTGTCACACCATGCGCATCTAAGAAACCTGACTCAGCCAGCTCCATTCCGAGATTGAGTCCTGCCTGTCCACCCATGTTGGGAAGCAGGCTGTCAGGCTTTTCCTTCTCAATGATCTGCTGCAGAACTTCTACTGTCAAAGGCTCAATATACACCTTATCCGCAATATTTTTATCTGTCATGATTGTTGCCGGATTGGAGTTGACCAGAATAACCTCAACGCCTTCTTCCTTTAAAGAACGACAGGCCTGTGTTCCGGCATAGTCAAATTCCGCAGCCTGTCCGATCACGATTGGTCCGGAACCGATCACCATTACTCTTTTTACATTTGGATTCTTAGGCATTTGTCTTTCCCTCCTCCATCATCGCAATAAATCTGTCAAACAAATATCCTGAGTCCTGCGGACCTGCGCATGCTTCCGGATGGAACTGCACCGTAAAAATGTTCTTTCCGGTATATTTCAGTCCTTCACAAGTCCCATCATTGACATTCACAAAAGCCGGCACAGCAATCTGTGGATCAAGCTTTTCCATATCTACCACATAACCATGGTTCTGAGAGGAAATGTAAACTCTTCCGGTCTCTAAATCCTTAACGGGGTGATTCGCTCCCCTGTGCCCATATTTCATTTTGAAAGTATCCGCACCTGTCGCAAGCGCCATGAGCTGATGTCCCAGACAGATCGCAAAAATCGGAATCTCTGTGTCATACAGCTTTTTGATCTCTGCGATGATTGCAGTGCATTCCTTCGGATCTCCGGGACCATTCGAAAGCATGATGCCGTCCGGCGCATCATCAATGATCTCCCGGGCGCTCGTCAGTGCCGGATAAACCGTTACATCACAGCCTCGCTGCGCCAAAGAAGCTGCAATATTCTTCTTGGCTCCCATATCAAGAAGTGCTACCTTCTTCCCCTTTCCATTCAGTACATGCACCAGAGAAGGTCTCTTTTCCTTCTCACCGGTATATCGTGCCATACCGGAAATCGGTCCGTTTTCTTCCAGTGCCGTGGCGCCCTTTACCGTATATTTTTTTTCACAGGTCACCTTTTCAACCACCTTGCCGGTTGTATATGCTTTCATCTTCTGCCTGAGCGCTTCCATATCATAATGCGCATCAGTCGTGATACAACCGTTCATGGTTCCTTTTTCCCGAAGCAGCTTTGTGAGGGCTCTGGTATCAATGCCTGCAATGCCCGGCACACCGTTTTCCTCCAAAAAGTCCTGAATTGTCTTATCGCATCGGAAATTGCTCGCAGTACGTGACAGCTCACGGACGATAAAGCCGTCCGGCCAGGCCTTTTGAGATTCCATATCCTCACTGCAGATTCCATAATTGCCGATCATTGGATATGTCATGCAGACAGCCTGTCCCGCATAAGAAGGATCTGTCAGCACTTCAAGATAGCCCGCCATAGATGTGTTAAATACAATTTCACTGATAATTTCCTTGTCAGCACCGATATGAGTCCCCTCAAAAACAGTGCCGTCTTCCAAGATCAAAAAAGCCTTCATAGTATCACCTGTTTATCCTTTCGCATAATCGTTTTATTATATCATGGAATTTTTCACAATTCAATTTCTCATTCTCATAAAAAATTACTAATTTTCAAAAGTTTTTTCGATGATTTTTTGACCATCACAGGCTTTCTGTGCTATGATAAATGAAAAATCGGGAAAAGGAGAATAAACGATTGAACACACAACTCGAATCGGTAAAACAGGAAATCAGCAAAGTACTGCGCGGCAAAGATGACTGTATTGATATGATACTTTGTGCCATGCTGGCGGGCGGACATATTTTGCTGGAGGATATTCCGGGCGTAGGCAAGACGACTCTCGCCGTTGCACTGTCCCGCGCCATGACACTTTCCTACAAACGTATGCAATTTACTCCGGATGTTCTTCCCAGTGACATTCTCGGATTTTCATTACTGGATCAAAAATCAGGAGACTTTATCTATCGCCCCGGTGCTATTTTCTGCAATTTATTTCTTGCCGACGAAATCAACCGTACTTCTCCCAAGACACAATCTGCACTCCTGGAGGTCATGGAGGAAGGCAGTGTCAGTGTAGACGGCATCACGCGCAAGCTGGATCCTCCGTTCTTTGTGATTGCGACACAGAATCCGATCGGTGCTTCCGGCACACAGAAACTCCCGGATTCCCAGCTTGACCGTTTCTTTATCCGGATTTCCCTCGGCTATCCCGACCACACTTCTGCCAAGGAGATCCTTCTGGGAAAATCCTCTCACAGTATGTCCGATGTAAGTCCAAAGCTGACCGGAGAGGATCTATTGCAGATGCAGCAGCAGACGCAGCAGATATACGTGAAGGACGAGCTTTTGGAATATATTGTTTCTCTCGTCGAAAAAACACGAGGATATGAATATCTCCTGCAGGGCATCAGTCCCAGAGGCAGCATTGCCCTCTTAAAAATGGCACGTGCCCATGCTTTTTACAGGGGCAGAGACTATGTTACCCCAGATGACATCCATGCCGTATTTGCAGCCACCTGCGGTCATCGTCTGCTGCTAAACACAAAAGCGAAGGCAGCGGGACTATCCGAAGAACAGATTCTAGAGCAGATTCTGCAGATAGTTCCCATCCCCAGACTGAGTGGCAGTTCCAAAATGTGAGGCAGAAAACATGTTTCAGAAAGTATTTCACATAATCACTTATCTTTTCTTATTTTTATTATGCGTATTTTTGGCGGACTTCTATCAGCACCCTCTGTTTTTGTTTTTGACAGTACTTTTGCTGTTTCTTCCGCCTCTTTCTTATGTCTCCTGCAGATACGCATTTTCGCATCTGCGTTGTGAGATTGTATGTCCGGCTTATTATGCCACAAGCGGTGACTGCGTCACGCTTTCTATTCGTTTGCAGCAGGATAGTATCTTTCCGCTCCCGGAATGTCAGATACAATATCAGATCACTTCCACCTTTTATCCCTGTGACAAGCAGCGTCTTGTCATATGCCCTTCCTATGCAAAAGACACTTATTCCTTTGATCTCCCACTCACCATGCATAGAGCCGGCTGCTATCAGATATCCCTCAAAAGCCTCAGCACTTTTGACTATCTGCATTTTTTTACGTTTACCCGCAGCCTGCCAGAGCGCAAGGACCTCGTGATTTACCCGAAGAAGACAGTGCAATTCACCTTTGACAAAAACAGTTACGGAGAAGGCTTTGATGAATATGAGGAAACACAGGCCAAGGGCAATATTTCCTCCAATGTAACAGATGTCCGGGAGTATATTCCCGGCGACAGACTGCAAAAAATACATTGGAAGCTGAGTGCCAAAATTGACAAGCTTATGGTAAAGGAAAATGAGCAGACTGCCTCTCACCAGTTCACTCTGCTGACAGAACTCTATCAACCCGTTCCGGAAAGCGACTGTCTGGAGCAGGCTCTGGCAAATGCATTTAGTGTGGCAGATGCTTTTCTTTCTGCAGGCGAGCCTTTCTTTTTTATATTTTACTCGCTTCCCAAACAGGATTTTTCCCGCTTTTTCATTTGCTGCAAAGAAGAACTGGAACAGGCATTTTTGGAATGCTTTTACCAGCCTTCTTACCAGGTAGAAGACCTTGCACTGACAACCCTGCAAAACGCTTCCATGCAAAGTGGCATCCTCTTGCATGCCACCCATAAAGGAGTATCCGATGTTCTTTCCTAAGAAGAAAAAAACAATAGCACCTGCCACCTTTCCTTATGGCTTTACTGCAGAAGAAATCCGTACTACCACTCTGCCCTGCAGGGCACTGTCCTGCGCACTGAAGGGCTTGATCATCTTTGCAGCCATCTGCGGTGCTTTAGGCGGCATCATCTCCGGTTTTTCGCTCCCCTGCTACCCCGCCGTAATCTTTCTTGTGCTCTTTGCTTTGGCGATGGCACTTGCTTTTATGCATTATAACAGATTGATTTTTAATCTGTGTTATCCGCTTCTCTTTTTTCTGTTTACCTATTTCATTTTCACGTTCCGCTATCAGGTAAACAGCGGTTTTCAAGCTTTTCTGTCTATTTTACAGGAATATTACAGCGACTACTTCAATCTTTCCATCCTGCGTGAAGGCGCAGAATCCATTGCAAACAGAAATGTGACGATCAGTTTTGCGGCAATTTTTATCGGCTTTTTCTTTCTGATCTTATTGAATATTGCCGTTTCGGAATATATGAGTCTTATGTCTGTCATCCTGCTGACATTTCCTATTTTCCAGCTTGGCATCTACGTTGGAGAAATGCCGGATTTTCAATACCTGCTCCTGCTTCTGTTCTCTTACTTTATGGTAGGAATTCTGAAGCGAAGCGGTCACTATCTGTTGCCATACAGGGAAAAGCATCCCACTGATTATGCCTACAAGGAAAAAAACGACCTGATCACGCATCGTTATCATGCCAGTGGACGGATCATGTTACAGCTTTCCGGTATTTTCTTATTGTTGTCTCTCCTGATTGGCGTCCTTTGTCTGCCGATGCTCCTTAGCTCCTCTGCCACAGAATCTCGTTCCAAGCTGCGGCGAAAAGCGGATGAATCTGTCAAGATACTGGTACAAAGCGGAATCGGCGGCTTCTTCAACCGCTACGAAGCGACCGGCGGCATCAGCGAGGGAAAGCTTGGCGGCATCAGCAGTGTTCGTCCGGACTACAAGACGGACCTTGCGATCTCTTTTGTACCATTTTCTTACGAAACGCTTTATCTGAAAGCTTATACGGGCGCAGATTACACCGGAGAGTCCTGGGAACGCCCTGCATACAACCAGTCTATGCTCACGGAATTGCTCGGAGAAGATTTAAGTCCTTATGAAAGCTTCACCGCATTTCTGGAAAGTAACCGTCTGAAGCTTTATACCGATACGCATAAGGATGCAGGCATTTATGCAAAGATGGAAATAGAAAATATAGATGCCAATCCAAACTGTCTGTATCTGCCTTATTACACAAATGCAATCACTGACACTGAGATCAGCATCAGTCGCGGTATCATCTCAGGGTCATCTCCTCTCGGCATGAGTTACAGTCTGAATTACTACCCGCTGTTGCATGATTACTGGCCCATTCATGAAGCACCCGATGAAATGATCGACTATTACGGAACAGAGCATCCGTATTTTTCTTATATTCAGTATTATAATTACATGAGCTATATGAATTACCTCTCCATCCCTTCCGACCTGGAAGCGTATCTGTCCACCTGCAAAGAGGAGATTGGATATGGAGCCGACACCAACGAGCAGATTGCATTGATTCAGGCATATCTGCGCGATAACTATACCTATGACATGTCACCCGGAGTCACCCCATATAGGGAGGATTTTATCCGGTATTTTCTGGAAACGCAGAAACGCGGCTATTGTTCCCACTTTGCCTCTGCCGCAACCATGTTGCTCCGAAGCTATGGGATTCCGGCCAGATATGTGGAAGGGTATGCCGTTTCGTTCTCCGAGATAATAGAAGGGCAGGGCATTACAAAAGAAATCGATGATTGGTTCACCGGCGAAAATCCGATTGATGCCGACGTTGTTGTCAAAGTAGATGTAACGGATGCCGATGCGCATGCCTGGGTTGAAGTATACAAACAGGGGATTGGCTGGGTTCCTTACGAGTTTACGCCTTCCCAGGATGAAACGGAGCCCATTATGAAACACTCCAATTTATGGTCTCTGTTTTTTGATCTGATGGGGTCAGGTTCTGCCTCCGGCTTCACAGATCAGACTGCAGACTTAGCCGACAGCAAAACATTCAAAAATACAAAACGTCTGAACGCACTGATCGGCAATACATTTTTATGGCCACTGTTTGTCTTTCTTTCTCTTGCGCTCACACTGCTTATACTCTTTTTCGTCTGCAGGCGGCTTTTTGCATGGCACAAGTTGCGCCTCGCTTACCGAAAGGGCAATCATGCCCCGCTATTATCGCTCCACTATCAAAAGGTCTGCCTCCAGCTGCGCAAGCAAGGATATTGGAACAGAGAAATTTTATTGCCCTCCGATTTTGTGACATTGCCCTGTAATGCCACAGGCAAAATACAGGAAAACTGGACCTTAGAAGATCTGTCTGATCAGATGGCGCTTTTGGAGAAATGCTGTTTTTCCGAAACCGGTATCACAAAAAAAGAAGCAGACTCGCTGCTTCTCTTCCTAAAAAAATATCAAAAATGTCTGTGAGGATATCGTGATTCCCGGCATACGGATCCGGTACCTCACGCTCTTATGCATCACGATCCGTCATGAGATTTTTGAGCAGATAAAGGATTTCGCGATTGACTTCCTCTTCTGACAGACTCATCGTAACTGCTGCCAGTTTCATGCCCTCCAGCACAAACATCATGTTTCTGGCGGCTCCGAGCGGATCGGCGCAATAAAAATCTCCCTCTTTGACTCCTGCACGAATCAATTTCTCAACGACCTTGATTGCCATGAAAAACTGATTTCTGCAGTCATTTTCCTTCCTGGGCATTTCATTTTCAAAGTAATATTCATATATGGCGATTACGAGAGATTTTCTGCCTTTCAGGATTTCTTTTTTCTGCTCGGTTAAAAATAAGCCCAGTACATCGGCAGATGCCATCCCCCTGGAAATAGCCGGTCCAAATGAATCCTCCGCAGTTTCTTTCTCTTCCTTAAGCACATCCAAAAACAGCTCTTTGATACTCTCATAATACAGATACAGACCACCTCTGCTGATTTGGCAGGCATCCACAATATCCTTCATGGTTACCTTCAGATATCCTTTTTCCTCAAATACCTTTCTGGCCGTCTGAATAATATATTTCTTTTTTTGTACTGATTTTTCGCCCATAATCCGTTACCCCAATACACTATATCTCTTCCGTTACCGGCGCCTCTATCTCTTCTTCTGCTGTTTCTTCCGTTACCGGCGCTATTGTCTCTTCTGCTACTGTTTCTGCGCTATCTGTCACTTCTGTCGGCAGTGCTTCCTGCCCGTCCGATTTCTCCATTTCCGGCATCGTCTCTGTCTGCTCTTCCGGCACTTCCTCCGTCGCAGCAGCTTCATCGGCATCAGGCAGTTCCTCTGTCTGCTCTTCAGGCAGTTCCTTCGTCGCAGCAGCTTCATCGACATCAGGCAGTTCCTCCGGCATAATAGCAGCTTCAGGAATTTCTTCCGATGCAACAGTTTCTTCCGCCTCAGGTATCTCAACAGGTAACTCCTCCTCGGATTCCTCTCCATCAAGCTCCATCATCGGCACATCAAGCGGCACATCCCAAAACTCCACGATTTCCTTTGCCTTCTGCACTGCTTTCCAGAAAATCTGATGCTCGATTCCCTCTATCCAGAGATTCGCTTTTGTCATGCCTCCCAACATATATTTTGATAAAATCCCGTTCAAAATATCCATCGACATAATATCTGTCTTTGCAATCATCGCAAGTTCGTCATGATAATCATGTATGTGATAACGTGTGTAGAGATAACGATAATTCTGATCCATAAAGACTGTACTACTCAATTCATTCAAAAATGTAAGTAAAATCTCATCATAAACAGGGAAGGGAAGCGTTGCATGCGCCTTGTCAGCATAGTAAATGTCCGACACGTCTCTTCCACTTTTTCCCTCCAACCACGGCAAATAATAGACCAGTCTTTCCACGTCCGGCTTATACATAGCCAGAATTTCTTCTCTTCCCATTCTCTCCATTTCAAAATACCTCCCCAAACCGGCATGACAGTTAAAAAATGACACAACAATCATTTTTATTTATTCTAACATAACTTGCCCAAAAAGGCTACTATCCCTGCACATTCTTTGACCACAAAATCATAGTGTGTTATGATATCTGTGAGAAAAATCTCAGATAGGAGCGTGCTATGGCAGAAATACAGATTCAATCAGGACATACGATTATAGAAAAAGGGCAGCCTCTGACCACACTTTGCCTCATCATGGAGGGAAGCGTATCTCTGGACTTTCCTCTGGGGAGCGTTCGTCTCGGACCTGGGGATGCAATCGGACTTTTAGATCTTTTGGATCAGTCTCATTCCTGTACCTATACGGCAATCACGGATGTGGTGGTTGAATTCTATCCATTTTCACACATCGAAGCTTTTTGCAGGGATATCATCAACGTTCCCTCCCTTACAAAAGCATTTTGCGATGCAGCCCTGATGCATATTTCCCATGTCCGCGACACCTATGAGGTCGTAAAATATGAATGCGACAGCCTCTACTCGGCACTGATGCAATATTATAAAGAATATACCAGGCTATGCCAGCAATACACCATCACGCCCAAACTTTTGCCGGGGCTGAGTGATGTCCATCCTCTCTCCACAGAAACGGATATTGACGGATACATCGGAAGATATTATAAGGACATGAAACAGATTTTTTCCGGTTCTTCGTTTGATTGCCTCTTCTGTAAGTCCGGCTTTCTGGAAGGCTTTTTGATGCGGGCATGTGAAGATATGCATAAAATCATGAATGGGTATGAAGAAATGACAGACTATCTGTCAGAACTTTCCTCTCTGCTCATCAATGAAGATGGTCTTGATTTTCTCGATCTGTATTCCTCCATGCTTGTTGTGACGAGCCGCAGGCATGAGGATACTCTGGCAATCACCTCTGCAATCGGCAAGCTGTTTTTACGTGCAGACAATGCTGCCTCCATCGACCAGACGCTTTATCAGCAGAGACTTTCCGAATACCAGGATCTGGTTCATACATTAGAGCAGGAAACAACAGACAAAGAGATGGAAGATACACAAAATGCACTCACCTTACAGAATCTGACCGGTTCCCTTTCGCAAATCCTTGACTTTGCACAGGTTGACACTGCCTTTCGTACCGACTTTTTAAGGCAGCTCTCAAACTACAAAAACGAACCTGATAAAGCAGACACATCGGAATCTGCAACACAGCTTCGCAAGGCTCTGACCCAAGGCTTCCTGCATCTATATACAGAAGCCTTCTTCCGAAGTATGGAGCAAAAGCAGCTTCCTCCCATAATGAAAATGTTTTTTTATTTCGGTTATATGGATGAACAGCTTTGCGGCACTGACAATGCCCTGCAGTTATTTTCAAAATGTCATTTTCTATCCAAAAAAGAGGAACCAAATGTATTTCTGCTGTACGACTGGCTGACCCTCATTTACACAGGAGCGCGTGAGCCGCACAAGGATGAATTTGACCGCGATTTTCCTGCTTATATCCAATCCCTGGAAAACGAAGGCACCATCTCCCGGGAAGAGGCAGCCGGGCTTTTGCAGGACACAGCAGAGAAAGTACGTTTTGAGATAAACAATCTGGTTGCATGCGGCATGAAGATTACATCCGGAAGCCCCGGAAACTTCTGTCCTATTTTATCGGAACACAACTTCATTAAGTCTCCGGCTTCTGTTATACTTGGCAAACCTCAGGTTGCACAGGCCTTATCCTCGATTCTGGAAATCGATTTCTCGGCATACCATCGTGAAGTCATGTTTTCGGATGCGACCCTTGGCAGTCAGCATGAATTTGTCCAAAGCAGGGTGCTTCCCGAGTTTATTCTATTACCGGGAATCGGCATGCGTGGTGCTCTGTGGCAGGAAATTGAAGGTGCCAAAAGACAGACCCCTGCCTGTATGCTGCTACCCATCCTGTGTATGACAGACCTCAATCTCATCATGCTCAGACTCACGGGAGAATTCAGGTGGGAAATGTGCAAACGCATGACCGGTTCGCGCTGGAACGATGTCACCTATCCTTCCCTGACCAGCGAATATACAGACTATCTGCAATTTTACAGACGAAACAATGCGCTGTCACCGGAAGCCAAGCAAAAATGCAAGCAACAGCTTGCCCGCGTGCGGAATCGATTCAAGGAATCCTTCCTGATCGACTATATTGCCTGGATTCTTTTTGAATCCAAAGGCTCTCCCCGCCTAAATAAGGTTGCAAGACAGATTTTTGCAACCTACTGTCCTTTTCCAAAAGACACTCGCGCGGAGCTGAAAAAAAATCCATTGTACACCAGATTATTGGAACAATATGAAACCCATAAAAAAAAGGAATTGACTCGTATCAATTCCGTAATCTTCCGTATCAAGAGAAACAACAGGAATTATTGCCCCGATGCGCTTCTCAAACAAGCTGACTTTCTGGAGCAATAGATGGACTTTGCTTTTCAAAGAGGAAACATACCATGAAAAAACTATTCTATTATATATGGCTTTTTATCAAAACGCTGCTGAGACTGGTTTTAAAACCGCTTTCTTTTATTCCTGCGATTGTAATGATGTATCTGATTTTCTCCTTTTCCGGTCAGAACGGATCCTCATCCGCAGCACTCAGCTATAAAGTGACGGAGGTGATTGTAGAGACTGTCAATGAAACGGCTGACCTGAATCTGTCACAGGCACAGATCAATGCCTATATCGAGAGATTCCACTATCCTGTCAGAAAGCTGGCACATTTCACAGAATATATGCTTCTGGCTATTTCTGTTGCTTTTCCGTTATACGTCTACGGCATGCGCGGCATCTGGCTGATGCTCTTTGCCGGAGCATTTTGCGTCGGTTTTGCTGCGCTTGACGAGTATCACCAATCCTTTGTATCAGGCAGAACACCTTCCAAAAAAGATGTCATGATAGATTCCTGTGGTGTCTTTCTAGGCATCATTCTCACACGAATCATTGGTTTTATCGGCAGAAAGACGGTTTTTGCTCCGCTTGCCAAAAAGCGTCGTCATTAGTTATCAGTGTTTATTTTCGCATAAGTCTACTTCTGACTTCATATAATATTAGCAATCAGTGTGAGCTGATATCTTTTTTACACTCTCTGCTTCCTTTTTATATTGGTCTGCGCACTCTACAATGAAGATAGTCGGTAATCACGCGCTAAATTAGATTGAAAAGGAAGCATATTCAATGTCTGTGAATTATAAAGTAATTGGCAACCGCATCCAACAGCTCAGAAAAGCAAGAAGGCACACCCAGGAACAAATGGCCGAGGCACTTGATGTCTCCCCCGGCTACATCAGCCAGATTGAACGAGGTATTACACGCCCCAATCTGGATATGCTCGGTAGCATCGCGCAATACTTAGAATGCGACATGGGACAATTTGTCTATCAATGCCAGTCGCCTTCCATGAGTTTTTATGAAGACGACATCTGTCATGATTATGAACAGCTCACTCCGCAGGAACGCCGAATGCTTTCCTACTTACTAAAAACATATCTGCAAAATAAACGTTAAAAAAGTCGCACATGGCTCTTATCAAGAGTCATATGCGACTTTTTCAATTATTCAGCATCTTTTGTCAGCAAAATCATGATGTCATTGCTTCTGGCAATGAACTTTGTCATTGCCTCCGGAGATAACGGTGCATTCTGGATACTTGCAAGATCATAGAGCTGTTCGCATATCATCTTTACATGTTCTCCATCCTCATGTTCCATGATATACTGCACAAGCGGATGATTGGCATTCAGTACAAGCGTGCTGCCCTCGTCACCGCCAAACATACTCATATCCATACCGCCGCCATACATTTTCATCATATCCTGCATTCTGCGTGTTTCCTCGGATATCGTCATCATGGAAGCAATCTTCTTATTCTTCAGCTTATCGATTTTAACGGCAAGCTTTTCTTTTTTCAGTGCCTTCTGCATCATCTTCGCAATTCTCTCAGCAGCCTCATCAAGCTCCTTCTGTGCTTTTTTAGAGGTTTTCGATTTAAAAGTATCTGTCAGATCCGCATCAATTCTCTTAAACTTGACATTCTCATTTTTGCTCTCCAGCTGTGATACAAACGGCTGATCAATATTGTGCGTCAAAATGACGGCATCCATTTTCGCCTGACGGAACATATTAATGTACTGGCTCTGCTGCTGTTCATCTGTCACATAATAAATAACCTTCTCTTTTGGTTCCTCCGCTGTCTCTTCGGTATCATCCGCTTTCTCATCAGATACCACTTCAGCCTCTACGGTATTGCCATTCTCATCAACAGCCTTTGCAGATTCGTCCTCATCCTCTGTATCGATTGGCTTTGTCTCAAGGCATTCCGGCAATGTCATGTATACGCCGTCAATGTTCTTAAACAGAATGTAATCATTCATCTTCTCACAGAACTTATCATCCTTTAAGCAGCCAAATTTGATGAACGGGCTGATGTCATCCCAATATTTCTCGTAGTCTTCTTTCTGCGTCTTGCACATACCGGAAAGCTTATCTGCAACCTTCTTGGAGATATACTCGGAAATCTTCTTCACAAATCCGTCATTCTGCAGCGCAGATCTGGAAACGTTAAGCGGCAGATCCGGGCAGTCGATCACACCCTTTAAGAGCATCAGATACTCCGGGATCACCTCTTTGATGTTATCCGCAATAAATACCTGATTGTTGTACAGCTTGATGGTTCCCTCAATGGATTCAAATTCCATATTGATCTTCGGGAAGTACAGGATACCCTTTAAGTTAAACGGATAGTCCATATTTAAATGAATCCAGAACAAAGGCTCCTTATAATCCATGAATACCTTGCGATAGAATGCCAAGTACTCTTCCTTTGTACATTCATTGGGATGTTTGGTCCAAAGAGGCTGTGTATCATTCATCAGCTCGGGACGCTTCTTGATACGGAGCTTTTTCACCATCTTTTTGGTATCCTCTTCGCCCTCTTTTCCATAGACCGTTTCTTCTTCCTCAAAACTTTCTACCACCTCATCGGTATCCAGTTTTTCCTCTTCTTTGATGACCTGTACATCCTTGTCATCTTCCTTGGACACATAAATCTCTGTCGGCATGAAAGAGCAATATTTCTTAATGACCTCTTTTGCCTTATATTCATTACAGAATTCCAGACAATCCTCATTGACGAACAGGGTGATTTTTGTACCTACTTTGTCATAATCGCCGTCCTCCATTGTATACTCTGTTCCACCGTCGCATTCCCAGTGAACAGGCTTTGCACCTTCCTTGTAGGAAAGTGTATCAATGTGTACCTGATCTGCTACCATAAATGCGGAATAAAATCCCAGACCAAAATGTCCGATGATCTGATCCTCATTTGTCTTATCCTTATATTTCTCAATAAAGTCTGTTGCACCCGAAAAAGCGATCTGGTTGATATATTCCTCCACCTCATCAGCAGTCATTCCAAGTCCGTTATCGATGATCTGGATCGTTTTCTTCTCAGGATTGAGCAGAACCTGTACCTTACTCTTATAATCTGCGGGACATTCATATTCTCCCATCATCTCCAGCTTTTTCAGCTTTGTAATTGCATCACAGCCGTTTGAAATGAGTTCACGATAGAAAATATCATGATCTGAATACAACCATTTCTTAATGATTGGAAAAATGTTATCGCTATTAATCGATAAGCTTCCCTGTTTCTGTGCCATAAAAATCACATTCCTTTCTTTCGATAATATTCGCAATGTTTTTTCGACAACTTTGCCGCTAAAACAAATTGTATGCCCCACCTTCCGAAAAGTCAAGAAAAAATTAGCACTCATTTAAACTGAGTGCTAACAGAATCCGTGAAACCCTTATTTTACAACACTTCCAGGCTTTCTAAATTTTTTATAAAATACCCTGTTTATTCCATTTGCTTCTGAAAATACCTGTCGTATGCCGAAAAAAAGCTGTCTGTTTTCACATCCGGATCATGAAGAAACGAAACACTGTTCCAAAGAGGTTCATTTAAATTACGAATCTGTGTCTGTACAAAATCATCGTAAATCCTTGAGAAAGCTTCCTCCTTACGCTGTGTTACAATCTTATCTTTGTTGATCTGCGTCTGCTCTTTGTCAAACGTGGAGATACATTTTAAGATCACATATCCTGTGCCCGTCTGCACAATATCGCTTATTTCATCCTTCCCCAGATTAAAAGCCGCCTCTTCATATGCCCTATCCATCACGCCTTTTCCAAAGGAAACAATGCTCTGCCCTTCCTCATTGTACTGAGTGGCGAGCAGATCAAAATCCTCTCCATCCTGCAAAAGCTTCTGTACATGACAGATTCTGTCGTATGCCGCCTTTTGGCCACTTTCTGTCATCTCCGCCTGCTGTCCGTCGGCATCTGTCGTAACTGTCCCTATAAAGATCTGTTCAACAGTGACTGTTCTTGCCTCATCGTCGCTTATTTCAGGATTTGTATCCTGAATAATCAACTGATACACCTTATTGGCAAGTGCATACTCCTCATAAAGCCCGGCAATATCGCTTTCTGTGACATCCAAAAGCGTGATTTCCGTCTCTGAGAGAGAGCCAAAATAATCCTTCGCCGCATCCTGTGCCAATTTCTGTTCTTCCTCAGACAGACTGACTCCCTGCTTTGCTGCCAGCAGAGTCATCGTCTTAATCTGCGCCACGCGGGCAAGCACAACATTTTTGATTTTCTGTTCGACGGTTAAATCTCCAATTTTTTTATCCCAGATTGCAGACCCATAGATCTTTTCATACTGATTCTGCATATTCGTCAGATAGACCATGATCTCCGGCTTGCTACAGGAAGTCTCTCCTATCCGGAAGATTTCATCCTGTGCAAATCCCGTGGTGAGTACAACCTTCGTGGCAGCCGCATTTTCTTTCTGCGCACATCCTGCAAGCAGACACAGAAAAAGGCTGATACAAACAATATGCCACTTCATTCTATATCGATTCATTCTTATTTTCTTCCTCATTACAACAGCCTTCCTATCAATGGATAGAAAGGCTGTCTCAACCTGATATTGCACGTTGCATTCTATTCTGTCATATCAATCGTGACATGTCCGCTTCCCGCTGCCGCAATGTTCTTCAGATCAATTGCAGATATGTTTGAAACATTCTTCAGAACAATATCGGCCTTAGCAGATGCTGCAATAGATTTCAAATCCAGTATGGAGTATCCGGATGCATCAATGATCAGTCCGCCTCCTGCCGCAACAATTCTCTTTAAATCTAATGCTGATCGCATAACCTATACCACCTTTCCCCTTATTTCGATACCTTTTCTCTATTTTACTGTATTTCCGATTGCATGTCTAGTCAATATCTCAAAAAAATAAAAGCCTAGAAAATAAAAAAAAGTATTGCAAAGTCTGCTATTACCATGCTATAATTTACTTCGGTGCTAATCCAAAGGGGAATAGTACAGCGGTAGTGCGGCGGTCTCCAAAACCGTTAACGGGGGTTCGATTCCCTCTTCCCCTGCTATCAAAAATGCTTGAAAGTAATGAGTTTATTTGCTTTTAGGCATTTTTTATTTTTATCAAAGTGGAAAAATCATCCACGAGGTAATCAAAAAAGTCCGATAAAGCCCTAAAAAAGGAAAGGATAGCTGAGAATGATATTAGCTTTTACGCATCCGCCATGTTTCCCTTGATGACCTGAATGAGTGCCCTGTCAAGAAGCAACGGATGATGCCAGGGATTCAGAGCGATTCCCGCAATAGTTCCATCGCCAAGCACCATATCCAGGAGTTGCCCGATATCCGCCATAAAGGTTGACATAACTTTTTCTTTTCCTGCCATCTGCTCTTCAAAGGAGGTAAAAGCGACAAACCATTTTCCTTTTCCCTTGATTTCTTTTACCTGAAGAGAGAGACCGGCAGGCGTTGCATCCACCGCTACTACGAATTGTCCCTTTTCCTGCATTCTTCTTCGAAGCACGGTAAGCACCAGCGCGAGCGTTTCGTCTGACGGTGCCTCTAATAGCCGTTCTATGCTCTCTTCTATTTTTTCATTTCCGATAAGTCCTTCATCCTTTTTCTGCTTCATAACTGCCTTTCGCAAAATACAATCATTCTTCCTCTTGCTGCGGTTCCTCTTTCGAAGCGCCCACCTCAGTTTTACCCACATACACAATACCGTATGCGCCGGGACCTATGTGTGTACCGATAGTCGGTCCGATCTCGCGAAACTTTGCCTCACCGATCATAAGCTCATTTTTTTCCAGTGTATGTGCAAGCAGCGCCGCATTTTTCTTATCATAGGAATATACAAAATAGATTGGATATGCGTCATCAATCTCATTCTCTTCCACCAGCTTTGTGATAGCCTTGCATGCATGACGATTTCCAATCTGTTTGCCGCAGACACAGACATGTCCCTCCGCATCCAGAAGGATAATTGGCTTTAAATTCGCCATTTTCCCGATGCTTGCCGCAGCCCGGGAGATTCTGCCACCCTTAAAAAGATACTCCAGAGTATCAAGTCCTGCATAAATCCTGATTCGTGGTATTAAGGCTTCTATCTCCTTCACAATCTCCCGGGCATCCTTTCCTCTGTCCCGGAGCATGACTGCTCTGTCTACCAAAATACGCATTCCAAGTGTTGCGGTCTTGCTGTCAATGATATAGATATCGTCATATTCCGCCATATCTTTTGCCAAATGCGCCGTCTGATACGTACCGCTCAGTACACTTGCAATCAAAATAACAACAACGCTGTCACCTGCTTCTTTTGCATCTTCAAATGCATCCAGAAAGCTTGCCGGAGATGGCTGCGCTGTCTGAGGGAAATATTCCCCTTCCATCAGTCTTTCATAAAATTCTTCTTTGGTCAGCTCTTTTCCATCTAAAAAACTCTCCGTGCCAAATGAAACTGACATTGGCACACATGTGATTTTTCTCTTTTCAATTTCAGCCTGCGAATAATCCGCTGCGGAATCTGTGATAATTCTAACTGCCATTTTTTCTTATCCTTTCATACATGTTGTTTCTAATTTTTGCGAAACACAGCAATATCGCAGATACAGATGTACAAGCCGTGATTTGAACGGATGGGACATCCGGCAAATAACATTGCGCGTTTCACAATGATGTAAGGTTGCTTATTTCGACTCGTGATATGCTTCCTCAGTGTTAACATTCCAAATATTGCTCTTATCCTTTGTTCCGGAAAGAATATTTTTTACCGCCTCAAAGGAAGTGCACATAGAATGGTCAATATTATTATATCTGTGCTGTCCGTTTCTTCCGACGCAATACAGATTTTCAATTGTATTCAGATAAGCAATCAGCTCATCCATGCGGTCATACGTGTCAAAATAAGCCGGGTATGCTTTCTTTACCTTTTCCATATGCGTATCTAGGACGTCTCCTTCGCTGTCGATCAAACCGATTTTGACCATTTCTGCCACGCCGAGGGCTGAGAACTGCTCCTGCGTCATATTCCAATGTTCGTCTCCCTCGTTTACAAAGTATTCCAGTCCTACCCAGACCGTATGCTCCAAATCCTTTACCATATAAGGCGACCAGTTATTGTAAATCTGAAAACGTCCCATAAGCACTCTTCGATCCTGCACATAAACCCAGCAATCCGGAACAATATCGCTTACCGTTTTCAGTTTTGTTTTGTTCTGTAGCTTCAGCTTTGGCACCAGAACACCAAGCGTCATATAGTCACGATAGGGAAGCCCTGCCGCAATAGCAGCTGCTTCACCCGGTACATCATTCATTCCTGCCACCAAATCCTTTACCGGCATGGAAGAAATGATGTAATCGCCATCTATTGCATATTCTATGCCATCTTTTTCATAGGTCAGACCGGTCAGATGTCCATCGCAAGCTTTATGGATTTTGGTAACCTTCGCATTCTTATAGATGATTCCGCCCATCTGCGTAATCTTATCAGCAGTCACTTCCCAAAGCTGCCCCGGTCCGAGTTTTGGATATTTGAACTGTTCAATCAAAGAAGTCTCCACTTTTCGATTCTTCTTATGAAACACTTTTCCAAAAACATCTTTTAAGATTGCTCCAATGGAAAGCCCCTTTACACGCTGTTTCCCCCAGGAAGCATCAATCTCGCGCGGATGTCTGCCCCAAAGATTCTCCGTATAATATTCAAAGAACATTTCATATAATTTTCTTCCGAATCGGTTTACATAAAGATTTTCCAGGTTATCCTCCGGAAGTTTATGAAACAGGGAAGCCAAATAGCTAAAGCCAACCTTCATGGTTGTAATAAATCCCATATTTTTAAAGGTTTCCGGTTTTAATGAAATTGGGTAATCATAGAATTTATCATCAAAAAAGATACGGGACACGCGATGTCTGGTTAACATAACCTCATCCTCTTTTTCAGGATCGGGTCCCTGATCCGCAAGGGGCACCTCGCGATTTAACAGTTTGTCATCGAAAGAAGCTGCTCCCTGCATCGGAAGCATCGCATCCCACCATTCGTTCACCTTGGGTACCTTGGAAAAGAAACGATGTCCTCCCATGTCCATACGGTTTCCTTTATAATTCACAGTCTTGGAAATACCGCCAAAGCAGTCGGATTCCTCAAAAATGACAACTTCCATATCTTGCGTCTGCCGAAGCAGTTCGTAGGCAGCAGTCAGACCCGCAGGTCCAGCTCCGATTATCAGTGCTCGTTTCATAATTTCTCCTTTAACACCGTGTACTGTCTGTTCATAATGCGCTTTTTATCACACAGATATAATGATTTTACCACAACGGCACTCATATTACCACAACGATTCCAATAATCAACAAAAGACCCGACGATGTATCATCGTCGGGCCTTCTGTTGTGTAAAAGGGGAATTTTTCCGGAATTGCTAATTAGCACACTTGATTTCTCAAGTTCGATGTAAGTATATTACTTTTTTCTCCCTACATCTACAAATATATTACAAAGAAATAACACTATATTGCTCTCTGTGTCGTTTCTATCAGAAAACTTGCTCTATAACCTGCGCAAGATTTGAAACACCAATGATTTTTATTCCTGTTTTGTCTGCCGTCGTGAGCATTTCATAGTTTGACTGTGGCATCACACACAAGGTAAAACCAAGCTTTTTTGCCTCCTGCAATCTGCGCTCTGCCATACTGACACCCCGCACCTCCCCGGAAAGACCTACCTCCCCGAAAATAACAGTTCTGTCATCCATCGCAACATTCTGATAGCTGGAAATCATCGCAATCACAATCGCCAGGTCAAGCGCCGGTTCCATCAGCTTCATGCCACCTGCCAGATTCACATAGGCATCCATCTGTCCCATGTGCAGGCCAAGACGTTTTTCCAGGACCGCCATCAGAAGATTGACCCTGTTAAAATCCGTTCCGGTAGTCTGTCTTCTCGGGATATTAAAATTGGAGTCACACACCAATGCCTGGATTTCGATCAGCATCGGTCTGCTTCCCTCCATCGCGCAGGCAACCACAGATCCGCTTGCTCCGCAAGGTCTGCCGGAAAGCATATATTCCGAAGGATTTTCCACTTCTCGCAGACCATTCTCGCGCATCTCAAACACCCCGATCTCATTGGTCGAGCCAAATCGGTTCTTGACACCGCGCAGGATACGGTAAGAGGCATGTCGTTCCCCTTCAAAATACAGAACGGTATCCACCATATGCTCAAGCACACGCGGACCTGCCACAGTTCCCTCTTTTGTCACATGCCCTACAATAAAAATAGAAACGGTAAGACTTTTTGCCATGCGCAAAAAAACGCCTGTCGCCTCACGAACCTGCGACACACTTCCCGGTGCGGATGAGACTCTGTCACAGAACATTGTCTGGATAGAGTCGATAATCACCACCTGCGGTCTTTCCTTTTCAATGACCCACTCTATGCTGTCAAGATCCGTTTCACAGAGCAGGGACAGTGCATCCGAAAACTCTCCCAGTCTCTGTGCACGCAATTTGATCTGTCTGAGGGATTCCTCCCCTGAGATATACAAAACCTTTCTTCCGTCCAAAGCCAGCAGTCTGCACATCTGCAGAAGAAGCGTAGACTTGCCGATACCGGGATCTCCTCCCACTAAGACAAGCTGACCGGGTACTATGCCCCCGCCTAATACCCGGTCTAATTCTGCTATATGCGTATAAAATTTATCTTCCTCCCGCATCGAAACGGCTGAAAGCGTCTGCGGCTTAACCGTAAGACTTCGCCCCGACGCCTTATCGCCTGTAGCCTTTCCCGTGCGCATCACTTCCTCGGTCATGGTATTCCATTCCCTGCAACCCGGACACTGTCCCATCCATTTGGAAGACTCAAAGCCACAATTTGAACAAAAGAATGCTGAAACCTGTTTCATCTTAGCCATTCTTATGCTTCAACCACCTTTACATGTACTTCATCCACATCCGCGAGTTCTACGCTGATACTCAGCTTGCCGCCCAGATTCGTTTTCATTCTGCCAACACTGCTGCCCGCAAAAAATACCTCATATTCTGTGTCGTCACACAGTCCTAATGTAATCTGCGCATCTTCATCACCTGAAACGGTAAAGGAAACACCATCAACGGCCTCCTCAAAATGATTCACACTTGTGCCCGGAACTGATTCATATAAGAACATTCCGTTCTTTTCCAGCTTTGTCATAGTAGCAAATGTTTTTACCTTATACAGATCACCTTCATGTGCAAAATCCTCCAGCTTCGCTTTCTGCGCAAGTGTGTGATTTCCAAAACTGATGCTGCCGTCTGCTTCGCTGCGAAGCAACTCCTGTACTACTGCCATTCTTCAAGTCCTCCTGCTCTGTATCTTTTTCCTTTATCCTCTGCAGATTTACTCTGCGTTTCTTTCTCATGATTCGTGATAAACCAAGTATACCACAATCGTCTGTTTTTTTCTATGGTGTTTTACTCTTTCACACGAAATAGTACCTGCTCTTTTACGACCGATGCAGTCACCTTATCTCCGGCCTTGATCTTACCTGCCAGAATCTCCTGCGCCATCGGATCCTCTACCGCAGTCTGAATCGCTCTCTTCAGCGGTCTGGCTCCCATTTTTACATCACAATATTTTTTGACCAGATAATCCTTTAGCGATGCACTGATCGATAGCTGCAGGTCCATCTGCTCCTTGCAACGTTTTATCAGGTCTGCGGAAAGCAGTGTCACAATCTGCCTGAGTTCTTTCTCATTTAACGGTCTGAACACCATGATCTCATCAATTCTGTTGATGAATTCCGGTTTAAACAGGCGTTTTACCTCCTCCATAACACCTTCCTTCATCTTTGCATAATTCTGCTCCTGCGTTGCCGCCACCGCAAAGCCAAGATTCTTAGGTTCCACAATACGACCGGCTCCCGCATTGGAGGTCATGATAATAATAGTATTTTTGAAGCTGACCTTCCGTCCTTTGGAATCCGTGATATGCCCGTCATCAAGTACCTGCAGAAGAATATTGAACACATCGGGATGCGCTTTTTCAATCTCGTCAAACAGGACAACGCTGTACGGATGCCTTCTGACTTTTTCACTGAGCTGACCGCCGTCATCATGTCCGACATATCCCGGAGGTGAACCGATCATCTTGGCAATGGAGTGCGGCTCCATATATTCTGACATATCCACGCGGATCAGATCGTTTTGTGAACCAAACATGACCTCCGCAAGTGCCTTGGAAAGCTCTGTCTTTCCCACACCAGTAGGTCCTAAGAATAAGAAGGAACCGATCGGTCGATTCGGATCGGCAAGACCCACGCGTCCTCTTCTGATTGCTTTGGATACTGCCTCCACAGCTTCAGACTGTCCAATGACACGCTTATGCAAAATGGTTTCAAGCTTAAGAAGTCTTTCGCTTTCCTTCTCTTCAAGCTTCTGCAGAGGTATCTTAGCCCACCGTGACACCACGGCTGCAATCTCCTCCCCTGTGACGACCAGACTCTTATCCGTCACTTTCCTGTGATATTGCTTCATTGCCGCCTTGTATTTCTTTTGGAGCTTTTCCTGCGCAAGTCTCTGCTCATGCGCCTGGGAAAACGCCTCAAATTTGAGGGAACGTTCAATCTGCACAGAGAGGTGATCAATCTCCGCCTTTAATGCATCACATTTTGTCGGCACCTTCAAGCCATCCAGCTTCATTGCTGCTGCCGCTTCATCAATCAGATCGATTGCCTTATCAGGCAAATTTCTGTCATTGATATATCTGGCAGACAGCTTGACTGCTGCTTCCACAGCCTGCTCAGATATCGTGACATGATGATGCTCCTCATATTTATGCTTCACACCGGAGACAATCTGAATTGCCTCCAAAATGCCGGGTTCCTCAACCATCACTGTCTGCAGTCTGCGTTCCAACGCCGCATCCTTCTCAATATGCTTGCGATATTCTTCAATGGTGGTTGCACCGATCAGCTGCAGTTCTCCTCTGGCAAGAGAGGGCTTTAAGATATTGGAAGCATCAATCGCTCCCTCTGCGCCCCCCGCACCAATGATCGTATGGATCTCATCCAGGAAGAGTATGATATTGCCGTCTGCAATCACCTCTTTCATCAGTCTCTTGATGCGCTCCTCAAACTCTCCGCGATATTTACTCCCTGCTACCATGCCTGACAGATCCAGCGTCATAACGCGCTTCCCCAGCATAGACTGCGGTACATTTCCGCTCTGGATGCGTTGCGCAAGACCTTCCACAATGGCAGTCTTGCCAACACCCGGTTCCCCGATCAGGCAGGGATTGTTTTTGGTTCTTCTGCTCAGGATCTGAATCACTCTGGTAATCTCGTCCTCTCTGCCAATCACAGGATCAAGCTTTCCCTGCTCTGCCAGAAGTGTCATATCCCGGCTATACTGCTTGAGCATTTTGGCCGGCGCATTATTCTTTGCCGAAGCCTCCTCTTTTACCGTCGTCTGATCCATCCCCATTGCAACCAGCAGATCCATATAGACCTTTTGCGGATTGATACCAAGCGACTGCAATAGCCTGATTGCACTGTTATTTCCTTCCCGGATCAGCGCAATCAGGATATGCTCTGTCCCAATCTGCCCGGCATGGTATCGAAGCGCCGTCTCCTGCGCCTCTTCCAGAATTTTCTCCGCGCGCGGAGAATATCCATCCTGTTCTTTTATCGCGAGAAATCCGGGGGGTGCAATCATATCGCGTATCATTTCGTAGATCTTATCCTCCGATACCCCACTCTCCAAAAGGGCCTGTGCTGCCATACCGGTCTGCTGTCTGACAAGTCCCAGCAGAATATGCTCTGTCCCAATATAATTCTGATTCAGCGATCTGGCTGCTCTTGCAGCCAGACCCAAAGCCACCTTGGCTTTGTCTGTATATTCCATATCGGAATCCTCCTGCTTTTGATAATAGTCTTACAATTTATCCATTCCATTCATCATAAATAGAATCAATCAACTTGTGCATCTCCTCACGGGAAATATTTTTACAACTTGCCTGCGCCAAAATGACCCGAAGCTGTTTCCGAAGCTGCTGTATAGCCTCCATCTTATCGATATCAACGGCAATCACTGCCCCTCGCCTGCGGTCAACCTTCACAAAGCCTTCCTGCTTTAGTACAGTATAAGCCTTATTCACAGTATGCATATTAATGCCGATGGTATCTGCAAGCTGGCGCACACTCGGAAGGAGATCGCCCTCCTGATACTGCGAGGTAGCGATCCCCAAAATAATCTGATTTCGAAGCTGCATATAAATTGCTTCATCACTGTTAAAATCAATTTCAATTATCATACGTATCACCTTCTGTTATATATAGTCTATAACAGAAGAAACAGAATGTCAATCTTTGCCTATATTGATAAACTCAAATTCAAAATCATCATCCAGTTCATCCGGTCCGGCCTCTCTTGTCAGAGAAACCGTTCTGGTTTCAAGTGTGTAAATCGGCACAGACTTCCTCTTTTGTGATTGCTTCTCCGGCGGTACTACGGTAACGGGAATTCTTCCTGTCGTATACGTGACTCCTCTGTCTGTTACCTCTTTCTTGACAACGATTTTCTCCTGCCCCTGCAAATCCTGTGCTTTTTTCTCTGCCGCTTCCAGTCTTTCTCTCGCCTTTTGTTCTGCGAGCGCCTGTTTTTCCGCCAGTCTCTGCGCCTGTCTTTTGGCCTCTTCCTGCTTTTTCTTTTCTGCCGCTTCCCGTTTTGCCCTTGCCTTTTCATCCTTGGCAATTTCTCTTTCCAAAGCAGCTCTTCTGGCCGCTTTCTGCTTTTCCTCCATTGCGGCAGCTGCAGCATTTGCTGCCTCCTGCTCCTTTTGCAACTTATCCGCAGCAGCTTCATCATCGGATGCAGAAGTGATCTCTATCTGCATCCGCACCTCATCCCGAGATGCTTTCGAGGCTTCGGGCATCTCATCTGCCGTTTCTTCCGTCTTCTCTTTTATCGCTTCCGCAGTCTGATTTTCCGCTTGCGTCTCTTTCTGTTCCTTCTGAACCGCTTCGCGTTTTTCTGTATGACTTCTGTTTTTCTTTCCCGCTTTTGATGGCGTACGCCCTGCATCTTTTCCTGCAGACTCAAGTTCATCCATCAGTTCCTTATTTCTGAGAAACAGATTGAGAATCAGCATCAAAAGTCCCACAATCACGATAGCCAGCATACCGGCTATCATCGCTGTCTTTTGTCCCGTTTTTCCGTCCCCGCCTGCCGAAGCGGAATAAGGCAGAAATCTCTGGCATGTCCCCTGCAGGGCATCATACATGAAATAACCATACGACCCATCCTGATCAACTGCATAAAGCAAATAGAAATCCTTTGCCTGCTGCATTGCATTTTTGACCTGATATGCCTGCAAATAGCTGTTATTCCACTGCATATCCTTCTGTTCAAAACCGTCAGGTACCTTTTCTTTTGCAGCAACGGGCACAACATAATGCGCGCTTCCCATCTGAATCTGAATAAACAGGCTGATTGCTGTTCCCTTCTCATCACAGATATAAAAATCACCCATGCCATCCGCTCCGGAAATTGCATACACAAGCGTGAGATCTCCGGCTTCAAAATAAGCCCCTTCTACTGTCTGTCCTGCAAATTCCACATCCTTCTTTACACATCCCTGCGGCAAAAGTCCGCTGTCAAACCCTCTCGATACTTGATAAGTAATATCATCCAGCTGAAAAGTCAGATTTCCGGATGCGCTCTCCAAAGGATTCACCTGTGGCAGAACACTTGACGCAGGCTGCACTTCCTGCTCCGTCTGTTCCGCGTTTTCTGTCTGCTGACCATCCTCTCTGGTAATGGTAAAATGGTAGGTAAGCGTACTGCCATCCTGCGCTGTAATCGTAATGACAGCCTGATTTTCACCCTCCTTCAGATTTTTGAAACCACTGGCTGCCGTTATCTGCGCATGTTCCTCGGAAACGCCACCACTGACCGTGATATCCGTCACATCATTGCCAACCAGGATTGTATAATCCGTCACTGCCGGTGAAAATGCCGGTGTAAGCGTGCCCGGGTTTACAGACAATCCACGAAGCGTGGCATCCGATGACAGATCAGCACTTTGCGCAGCGCCAACCGCTACACTTGCAGTGCCCGTAGCCAGGTCGTTCCCATCCTCGCCAAGGATAGCCTCCACCGATACATTTGCAGTTCCCTGTGAAAGCGCCTTAAACTGAATCGCCGCATCCGTGGAAGACAAAGTCAGAAGTCCCCCGCCTCCGCCGCAATCCACATCACACGATACATACTCAAGGAGCTGTGTATCATAAGTCACCCGGATCTGCGGTGCCACGGAAGGATCCTCCGGCTCTGATGCCTTCACAGAAACTGTCACAGTATCCGCAATCTGCACACTCGCCTTATCCACTGTCATTGTCACGGTTCCCTCTGCCAGAGCCGTAATCCCTGTCAGAAGTATACCAGCCATAATTCCAGGCAACAGTGCCATGAACTTATCACCCATACGTTTTTTCATATTCTTGTCCTTCCTTCTCCTACTATCCCCGTTATTTTCTTGTGATATGTAATGTATATACCTTGGTTACACCGGACTGCGAAGTACACTGCAGTTGTACAATGTTTGTACCCTGCAAGAGCGCAATCGTTCCGGTTCCCGCCACTGTCGAAGTATCTGCCACCGGCAAAGCCTGCACAGTGACCTGATCCACATCAGCTTCCACTGTCAGGTCATAGCTGTCAATTTCGCTGTCAAAGACAGGTGTCAGTGTCTGACCTTCCACTGCGATGGAAGCAAGATAATAATTCGGGTTCAGGTTACCCGTCGGTCTAACACAGATTTCCGTCGGCATTTCCGTATAGACCGGAATATAAAATACCAGCTCTGTGTTCTTATCCACATAGGCTTTGCTCATCTTGACTGCCTCGCTTGCCGCCGCCTGTACATTTGTCATATACTGATGTTTGTAGATGCCGTTCTTGGAATTTACCACATTGAATTTCTGGAAATACAGCGTGTTCTGTCCCAATTTCACATACTTGGATGCCACATATTTTGCGCCGCCGAGCAATGATTTATATCTGCTGTTCCATGGTCTGTCATAATTGATGCTTTCTGCCGCTCCGGAAGTAGAAGCATAGATCAGTCCCTGCTTTGTAGGTGAATTCTTCCCCGATGCATAGGCACCGATATTATAATAATTGAAAATATTTTCGTAGCCGGATACTTTACCACTGATACTGTCACTTGTCCCTTTTCCCTGCTCCTGATAACATCTGGCAGCCAGATGATAGGGACTGATGCCTACAAGCTGTCCGATTTCCAAAAACGTATCCGCATAAGATTTCACCGTTCCGTCCGGCTCTGTGTAATCGCCATTCATAAAAGACGACTTCAAAAGCTCCCTGATACCGTCTGTATTCTGATATTTCTCATATTCCAGTGACTCAAACTGGAAAATATATGTCTCATCCAAAAAGTTTCTCGGATCCATGAAATAACAGATCAGCTCCTCAGACGCTGCTGCCCATTTACCTCCATCAAACGTATACCAGACATTCTTTTTCCAGTCATAAGCCGTACCGGCTGTCGATTTCCATGAAGCTGCGGCAGACTTGCTGACAAGATTCAGTCCTGTTTTGCTCTCTGCGGCAATGACATCCTGCCATTTCAATCCTGTGTGCACAGCCCGGAATGTCCATTTCGGATATTTTTCGTGAAGCGTCCGAAGCGCCGTCTTATAAGTATCCGGAAAAGCCTGCTTTATTAAATATTCTTCAAATTCATCATTTGAAAGCTCCGGCACCGCATCATCATTCTCTGTGGCGATCTCCTGCGGCTGCTCGTTTTCCTTTTCACTTCTGGAGGCACCTTCCGCCTTTTTCTCCACCTTGATAAAGTCGCCTCGTATCCATCCCTTTTTTACTTTGTCGCCTGATAAAAAAGTGATATAATACCAACGCTTTTGGTCTGTCGCTTTTTTACTCCTGATCAAACCGATCTGCTCTCCTTTGGAAAGCTTGCCGACAATCGCACCCGATACCGTCTTTTTCCTGACATTGACATTGGTTGCCGTCAATGTGGCATATTTTTTCACAGAAGGATCCGCAAGCTGCGGTGGCAATGTTTTCTGCTCGGTCTGTGTTTCTGTCTGTGTCTGCTCCTTTGAAGCAGTATTCTGCTCTATCTTGACAAAGTCACTTCGAATCCAGCCTTTTTTTGTTGTCTGTCCCGTGGTAAAGGAGATGTAATACCAGTATTTCCCATCGGTTGCTTTTTTTCTTCTGATATAAGCTACCGTATCACCCTTCGTCACTCGTCCGACCAAAGCACCTGTCACTGTTTTCTTTCTGACATTGACATTGGTTGCCGTTACAGTAGCCTTTTTTTGACCCGACACAGCCTTATTCGCCGTCTGCGTTGCAGCATTTGCTGTCGCAGCAGCGTCTGTAACACCGCTGCCTGTCGTCTGCCCGGCCGTCTGCTGCGAAAGGTCGGAAGCATCTATGACTGCAATGCCACCGGCATCCTGCGCCGCGCCTGCCGCCTGTTTGTCCTCCGTTTTTTTCTCTTTCTGATATGTGACATAATCTGCGCTGATATATCCCTGATATGCCTTTCCATCCTTGTTGAAAGAAACACGATACCACTTCTTACCTGCAGCATCTTTTTTTGTTCCCTCCACAATCGTCATATCTCCGTCATTCAGAGTTGTGAGCTTACTGCCTGTAATTCCTGCCTCACTTCTGACATTCACATGATTTCCCTTGATTGTGCCCGTTCCTTTTGCACTTGTGTTCAGAGGAATCATGATGATCGCAGCCAGCACAAACAATACTGTCATGAATGCCTGTGCCACAAACCTTATCTTATGCAATGCTTTCATCTTAAGCTCCCATCATTTCATTCATCCGTTGTCAATATCTGCAAGTTTTCCTGCAGACAGAATTATCCATAATTATCATACTATCCCAGCAGACAATCGTCAACCCAAATATGGTAGCCCGCCTTTGATTTTGCCGTGATTTATGCTACATGTTGTGCTTGACAAGTCATTTTCGTATTTACAGTGCTCTGTTTCCTTTCTCATAACGACAAAAGACTTTCGGACAGCTGCTTTGCTGCACGAAAGTCTCTCTCTCACATTAAGTTTCTGTCTGTATGCTATTTTGCACGATTTCTGTCATTTTCTGCAGTCTATTGGCATGATAGAGACCGGATCAGGCTCTGTGACCTTTATCTATGCCTCATCGATTGCCTTACCAATATCAGAGCGCATATATTTGTTATCAAAGCTGACCCACTCTGTCGCTTCGTAAGCCTTTGCGCGCGCCTGCTTTAAGGTATCCCCCTTGGCTGTAATTCCAAGAACACGCCCGCCGTTTGTCACAAATTTGCCATCCTGCAGCTTGGTTCCCGCATGGAAGCAGAAATAATCATCCTTATCATCAAATTTCTCCAGTCCGGAGATGGGAAATCCCTTTTCATAAGAGACAGGATATCCATCGGAGGCAAGCACCACGCAAACTGCGGCATTATCCTCAAACTCCACCTTCATCTGATCCAATGTGCCGTCGATACAAGCCTCAAACACATCAATGATGTCATTTTTCAGTCTCGGCAGAACAACCTGTGCCTCCGGATCACCGAATCTGGCATTGTACTCCAGTACTTTCGGACCATCCTTTGTCAGCATCAGTCCAAAGAAGATCACGCCCTTGAACTCCCGGCCTTCAGCCTTCATGGCATCAACCGTCTTCTGAAAAATATATTTCTGACAGAATTCATCTACTTCTTTTGTGTAAAACGGACTCGGTGAAAAAGTCCCCATACCGCCGGTATTCAGACCCTGATCTCCGTCCATGGCACGCTTGTGATCCTGTGCGGAGGACATGATCTGAATGGTATTGCCATCCACAAAGGACAGTACGGAAACCTCGCGGCCCGTCATGAATTCTTCCACTACCATTCTGTTGCCGGCAGTTCCGAATTTCTTATCCTCCATAATCTCCTTGACACCGGCAATGGCCTCTTCCTTTGTATTACAAATGAGTACACCTTTACCAAGTGCAAGTCCATCTGCTTTTAACACGATGGGGAAAGAAGCAGTCTCCAGATAGGCAAGAGCCGCCTCGGGATCGTCAAAGTTTTCATAGGCAGCTGTCGGAATGTTGTATTTTTTCATCAGATCCTTGGAGAACGCCTTGCTGCCCTCCAGGATTGCCGCATTCTTTCTCGGACCAAATGCTCTAAGACCCGCTTTCTCGAGTTCATCCACAAGACCGCCTACAAGCGGATCATCCATGCCGACTACCGTCAGGTCGATCTGCTCTTCTTTGGCAAATGCAACGATTTTATCAAACTCCATCGCACCGATCGGCACACACTGCGCAATCTGTCCGATTCCCGCATTGCCCGGTGCACAGTAAATCTTATCTACTTTGCTGCTCTTTGCGACTGCCGAAGCAATTGCATGCTCTCTTCCGCCGCTTCCTACGATCAATACTTTCATAATCTGTCTCCTTTAACGTGTATATGCAGTTTTTCTATTCCAGTCTTTCTTTTCCGATTTTCTTTGTTCTATATGTCATTTCAGAAAGTTATGTAAACCATCTGCCGGTTTTGCGAAAACAGCTTCCGCTTACTGCTCACTCAGCAATTTTTACAAGTCCATCCACAATGCTGACCTTACCGTTTGCGATAAGATCAATGGCGCGCGGCAGAATCTGCCACTCTGCCTGTTCCATGACTTTAAGCTGCAGGCTCTTTGCGTCCATACCCTGATCCACTTCCACGGCCTTCTGCAAAATGATCGGTCCTGTATCCGTTCCGTCATCCACAAAATGAACAGTTGCACCTGTCACTTTAACACCGCGCGCCAGAACACCCTCGTGTACCTTCAGTCCGTAATAGCCTTTGCCGCAGAAAGAAGGAATCAGCGACGGGTGGATATTAATGATACAACCTGCAAATTCACTTACCACTGCAGGAGGAATATTGACAAGAAATCCTGCCAGTACAACAAGATCCGGCTGAAATTCCTTCAATCCTGTCAAAAGTGCATCGTTGAACCGGTTTCTGTCTTCATAATCCTTGGGTGAAATGCAAACTGCTTTTATACCTTTCTTTTTTGCTCTCTCAAGCGCATAAGCTCCGGCATTATTACTGATCACTCCTACAATCTCTGTATTTGTGATCATGCCGTTATCGATTGCATCCAGAATCGCCTGCAGATTGGTTCCGCCGCCCGAAACACAAACGACTGCTCTTAGCATAATGTCACTCCCTTTTCACCTGCTTCAATATTACCAACGACGTAAGGAACATCTCCTGCTTCTTTGATTGCCTGCATTGTTTTCTCTACATCTGCAGGATCCACTGCAACGATCATACCAAGACCCATGTTATAGGTGTTATACATCATTTCTTCTGCGATATCGCCGGTTTTCTGTAATAATTTGAAGATGGCAGGCACTTCGTAGCTGTCTTTCTTCACCACTGCACGTACGCCTTCCGGCAGCATTCTTGGAATATTCTCATAGAATCCGCCACCTGTGATATGGCTGCAGCCCTTTACCGTTACACCTGCATTCTTTACACTTTTGAGCGCTTTCACATAAATTCTTGTAGGAGCGAGTAATGCTTCACCGAGTGTCTTGCCAAGTTCATCATAATATGTATCAAGGCTTTCCTTTGTCATCTCAAATACTTTACGAACAAGTGAGAAACCATTACTGTGTACACCTGAGCTTGCCATACCGATGAGGACATCTCCCGGTTTGATGTTTTCGCCGCTTATAAAATCTTTTTTATCAACCACACCAACTGCAAATCCGGCAAGATCGTATTCATCCTCTTCCATAAGTCCCGGATGCTCCGCTGTCTCACCGCCTACCAGAGCACACTCTGACTGAATGCAGCCCTCTGCCACACCGCTTACAATTGTTGCGATTTTTTCGGGATAGTTTTTGCCGCATGCGATATAATCCAGAAAGAATAAAGGCTCTCCGCCGGAGCATGCGATATCATTCACACACATTGCAACCGCATCAATACCGATGGTATCATGCTTGTCCATCACAAATGCCAGCTTCACCTTGGTTCCGCATCCGTCCGTACCGGAGAGCAGAATCGGTTCCTCCATATTTTTGATGGCACTAAGGTCAAATGCTCCCGCAAAACCGCCGATACCGCCAAGTACCTCAGGTCTCATAGTCGCCTTGACATGCTTTTTCATCAGTTCCACTGATTTGTATCCAGCTTCAATATCCACACCTGCTTTTTTATAATCCATTTTTGTTTTCTCCTTATACATATTCTATCGCTATTCACTTTCCTCTAATAATTCTTGTATCCGACTTCCTGTAATCTTGCATCCTTCTTCTGCACGGATTCCTTCAGACTCTGTGAATAGTCTTTCAGACGCTGCAGAAGTGCCTCGTCAGACGTTGCAAGAATCTTGGCTGCCAGAAGTCCTGCGTTTGCCCCGCCGTTGATGGCAACTGTCGCAACCGGAATGCCGGACGGCATCTGTACGATGGAATATAAAGAATCTCTTCCGCCCAGAGAAGTCGTATGCATAGGAATACCGATGACCGGCATCGGGAATATTGCCGCACACATACCCGGCAGATGTGCCGCCATACCTGCTCCTGCGATGATTACCTTAAAGCCCTTCTCTTCCGCGCTCTTTGCATATTCAAAGAACACATCCGGCTCTCTGTGCGCAGAAATGATGGTCATCTCATACGAAACACCCAGTTCCTCCAAAATGTCTGCTGCCTTGCTCATAACGGGCATGTCTGAATCAGATCCCATTACAATTCCTACCTGTGCCATGTCATTTCCTCCTCGTTTTCCGGACAGAGTCTCTGTCTCTTTCTTGTTTTGCAAAGATCAGGGGATTTCCCTGTTCCTCGCCCGCATCACATAATGTTATGTCAACCGATATATGGTAACATATACACATACAGTTTCAGTTTACAAATTTCTCAACTTTCAGTCAATCTTTTTGTCAAAAAAACATCAGATTTGAATCATAGAATTAAGATGCGCCAAACGCTTCATTGAGTTTTTCTGTCCCCGGTAGCACAAAGCGGCCGTTTTCTATGATCATGATACGACTTCCGTCTGCCCTTTCCCCATAGAGCGATCCGAGCTCATCGTAAGGTATGGTGATATCTGTGTGACATTGAAAATATGCCTTTTCCATATCGGTTTTCCTAAGCAGCGATACTTCATTGTCCCTTGCCACAATTTCTTTGCCATCCGGATTGAATACTGCCACATCCTCCGCGTGAGAATAACAGGTATCACCCAGTGCAAAATGCGGTCCTGTCTTTTCTGCAATCAGGATGGGAAGTCTGTCCTCAATCTGGTACCGCCGTCCCATGACATATGCTGTCGTGTTTGTTCCGATCGCAAATTCGCCGAGGGGCAGACTTTCATGATGATACAGAACGTTCTCGCGGATCAGCTTTTCGCCCTCCGCCGCATCCTCGAAATTGCCGCAGGAAACTGCCGTCGTCATACCGTCCGAAAAGACAACCCGCAGATCCCGGTATTCCAGTTCATGCAGAAATACCTTGCTGACATGCAAAAGACCTTCCGTGCCGGCTAATACCGGTGAAGTGAACACCTCGCCCACCGGAATATTCACATCTGCCACGCAATTTTCAAATTTCGTCTGCTTGACTACATCCGTAAGCGGTTTCAGCATAACCTTCAGGTCTGTTTCATTACCGTTCATGCCCTTAATGCAGACATATTCCGCAGTGTCCAGCGCGTCGATCAGGACCTGCTGGATATCCTCGTAGGTCTGATAATCCAGCGTATTCAGCCGGATTGTCTCCTCCATGATTTCTTCATACCGGTCGCCAATCTCCGGAACCGGGAACGCGATAATGGTAAAACTGCGCTCATCCCCCGGAATATACGCATTGACCAATTGCCCCAGCTGACCGTAATACCATGTGGAAAGCTGCTGCTGTTTTTCGGAAAGACGAAGGGCATCTTCGCAGACAGCCGGAGAAAACGGCACCTCTCCAAAGACCTCCACCCATGCCGGTCCCGCCATCAGACCTGCAAGCGTCTTATACATTTCGTGCGCCTGCTTCTGCAGCTCGAGTTTTCTGTTTGCCAGCTTTTTATCCAGAAACAGTGCCTCGTCCTCTCTGTGATCATATTCATACTGTTTGTTCGGACTCTGTGAATAATAGCCGGCAATATTGGTTCCGCGCTTCGTAAAGATACTGTGCGGTGTCCGCATGATGACGGGCTGCAGTTCCAACTTCGCAAAGTTTTCTATAGCTAACTTTATCATCCGTTCGAATCCGATTGGATAAGCAATCTGTACCACCTTCTTTTTCGACAGATCCTTATTACCCTTGACAAAACCGATACGATATCCCTCCGTGTAGGTATCGGCCATCAGACGCAACTGCTCCTGCGGAACCTGATTCAGATACCTTGCCGTACCGAGCTGATTTTCTGAGATATATTCCCCAAAGCGGTACAGATACCGAAGATCGGACAAGTCTGATTCCATGATAATACGATACGCAAAATCCGCTGCAGGATCCACCTTTTCCCTGACCCGTTCCATCGTCATCTCATCCATATAATCATAAACAAAGAAATACAGAATCTCAGAAACATCCTCCACCTTCGGCAAAGTATCTCCCTCTTCTGCCGCATAATAAAACGAAGCATAGATCTCCAGGAATACTTCCATATGGATGACAAGTCCGAAAAGCTTCTGTTCAAACACATCCGTGATGCAGCTGCGAATCTGTGTGTACAGAAAGGAGAGCCGCTGCCCGTACTCTTTTCCCAGACATTTACATGCATAGGCAGGATTTGCATAGCTTGTGTCATATTGCCCTGCCATCACATCCTCATACATTTTTTTATTGTCTTCGGCTAATTTTTCTATCGGCTGCTCGAAATAATCGCCACCGTCAATCTGTTCATACAGATCCGCAAGCTGCAAAAGAAATACTGCCACACTTTTAAAATATTGTCCGAAGGGCGCACTGACCAAATTCTCGTCAAGAAGTTCTCCCAGCCTTTCCTTTGCCAGTACATATCGTTCATTCATCATAATCCAAACACTCCCGCATACAGAATAAATCCTCCCGCAAACACACCGAGGATATTAAGTAAAATACCCAGATTGGAAAAAAAATAAAACTTGTCTTTTTCCAATCTGGATAAAATGCCCAGTACAAGGCCGGCCACGCTGAAGATCAAAGCAAGCAGAACCGCCATGCCGAGTCTCTGACTGGGGGCACCGCCCTGCTGAAACGAAGAAAATACTGCCAGACCGATTGAAGCGTCCGACAGTATTCCCAGTATCGTTGACATGATTCCTCGCTGCGGGGTGCTCTTGTTCGTAAACATGTAGTTTTTTCTACGCATGATACCCCTGCCTTTTCTTAAAATAGAATCTTTGATTTGGCTGCAAGGAGCTTTCCACCGGAGATGATCATCAGCACGCCGCTGACAACACCGACTACCAAAAGCACCACACCGATTGTAATATTGAGTGCACCGCTGCCTGTCATTGTTTTATATACCTTTTCTTCCATTTTTGGCTCCATCCTTTCTATTCATCCTTTACACAATTACCGATATGATCCGAAACAATTTTCTATATCGGCTTTATTTTGCGCCATACTGCTTATAGTACGCATCAATTGCTGTTTTTATGGCATCGTCAATGACCACCCTTCCGCCACACGGCTTATTGTATAAATGCTCTGTCACCTCTGCCATAGTCACAATTGCTTTCGCGTCAAAACCGTATTTTTCCTTGATTTCATCCAATGCACTCTTTTCGCCACCGAGTCCGACTTCCATACGGTTTAAAGAAACCATAAGTCCTACAATCGTAACATCTGCCGCTCCTTTTACCTTTGGAACTGTCTCCTCCATGGATTTTCCTGAGGTTGTAACATCCTCGATCATGACCACTCTGTCGCCATCTTTTAACTTACTTCCCAGAAAACTTCCTTTATCCGCGCCGTGATCTTTTTCCTCTTTGCGGTCTGAGCAATAGCGGATTTCCTTGCCAAAAAGATTGCTGTAAGCAATTGCCGTTACCACCGCAATCGGAATTCCCTTGTAAGCCGGTCCAAACAAGACATCAAAGTCATCTCCGTAGGTATCATGGATCGCCTTTGCATAATATTCACCGAGCTTTTGCAGCTGCGAACCTGTCACATAAGCTCCTGCATTCATGAAGAAAGGTGATTTTCTTCCGCTTTTTAATGTAAAATCTCCAAATTTCAGTACATCGCTTTCCACCATAAATTCGATAAATTCCTGCTTGTAGGCTTCCATTTTGTCATATCCTCCTTATTGTAAGCCGTTTCCCGGCGTTATCCTTTGTGTAAATCAAAATAAAAAGCTTCCATATACATGCAAAAGTATACCATTTTGCCACTGGTTTTTCAACTGACAAATCAACATCCTCTATTCGCATAAGTACCAAATAATGCGACCAGCTTAGATAAGATTTTCTCCCTGTATCCATAGACGAAAGATTTTCAAATTGGCTAAACACTGTTTTGCCAATTCGATCCTCAAAATCGGCTGGCGGCACAAATAGTGATGAAAGAGTTTCAACTCTCTACGCTGTGCTGTAAAATAGTTTGCGAGAAGCTACACTACAAAGCACGGTGAGATGAGTTGTAATAACTTTCTTCGTTTTAGACAGCAT
>CAMFDJ010000019.1 GCA_945949085.1 uncultured Lachnospiraceae bacterium
TACCTATAAGATACGCTGACTCTCATTTCTTATAGGTATTCTTGATGCCTGTTGTCCTGCGATTACCTATAAATTAGGCTGTTCTGCATCTTTTATGGGTATCCCGGCGTGTGAAGATACCTATAAGATACGCTGACTCTCATTTCTTATAGGTATTCTTGATGCCTGTTGTATTGCGATTACTTATGAACTATTCCTGCGACATACAAGAAAGAAAGTTGAAATTGCATATAGTTATAATAAACAGAATTAGAAAGCAGATATATAAAACACAACGACGCAAATTAGAAAACAGATACACGAAACACAACGACGCAAATTAGAAAGCAGATATATAAAACAAGGCATAGTACAACGTGACATAGCATAGCAAAACACGACGTGACATGACATAAAAGAAAAACCAAAAGAAGAACAGAAAAAAGCAAAAAAACAAATAAAAAAACAGAAAGAAAAAGAAAACAGAAAGAAATAAAAAGGGATATAAAAAAGGAGCAGAAAACAAGATATGAAAAAGAAAGTGCTCGGAGTTGCCTCCACCAGCTATCATTTAATGGTGTTTTTGTTTATCAAGGATGCATTTCTGCAGGATGCGCAGGTAGATCTGGTCGTAACAGACAAATCTCCTTACCTTAGGGAGATTTTTGAATCCGGGAGACTTTTGCGCTATTTTCATCAAGTCTTTTTCGCAGATGCTCGCCGCATCAAAAATCCTTACAAATCAGCCATTGTGACGCTCGCAGAAAGCTTTGTCTATAATCCGACCACAAAGGCGATGCTTGAGCCCGGCAGCTACTGCGACCTTGCCGCCTACGATGATCTCTATTTTGCTTCTCCCGGCGTTCCGGATGAAATCGTGAAAGAGCTGATCAAGACACTGATCAAGAAAAACAGAAAGCTTGCAATGCACCGTTTTGAAGATGGCTTTGCCAGCTATACCAAGCCGCCCGTGTGTGCCATTTCAACGCCGCTCGGACAAAAGCTCTACAAAACGTTTTTCGGTTATGATGTGACAAAACAGGAAAAACAGCTGTTTTTATTTGAGCCAGCACTTGCAGAGGACAATGTTGCCGATACGCCGGCAACAGGCTTTACGCTTTTGCAGATTCCAAAGACCAAGGCGCGCATTCGTCTTGTCACAGAGCAGATCAAGGATATTCTGCAATTTAAAAGTCAGTCCTTTTCCGAGAAATATATGTTCCTCGGGCAGGGCACAGCCAACGGCATGCAAAATCCCGTCACCTACCGCAGTCTCATCACAGAGATTGCAAGTGTCGTCGGTCATGACAATTTTGTAGTTAAGCCGCATCCGCGCGGAGAACACGATGTGTTTGACACCTCCATAAAACTCTACCGGGATACCTGTCCGTTTGAACTTGCAGTGGCTGACGGTATCATGGAAGACAAGGTGCTCATCTCCTATTATTCTACCGCCTGTGTATCCGGAAAGCTTCTGTTTGACAGCAAATGCAAAATTATCTTCGTCTATCCGCTTGCAGGTGACTCATTTAATGAAAAATGTGACTATGAGGCTTATTTTTCCAAGCTCTGCGACCTGTATGATAACGTATATGTGGCGCGCACGAGAGAAGAGCTTTTTTCGCTCTTGTAGCCTTCGGTCTATTCCTTTTGGCATTTCTTACATTCGTATTTACGTTTTGTAGGTAGCTATACATAGAAAAACCACCCCTAAACTTTGACCGAGCAATGGGGTGGTTTTTCTATCCTTATCAGGTCAACCCACCTTGTGGGCGGTTGTTCCTCTTTGTATTAAATATAGCAGTTTACAGCATATCTTGCAAGAACAAATCTGCCTTTTTCTCTGTTTTTATTTCCCGTTTGGTTTTCTCTGTTTTCTCCTCTGTTTTCCATCCGTTTCCTACTCACATGGCACAAGCAGCGCATCGGGTGCTTTCTCAGAATCGGAGACAAAAACGCATTCATAGGTCTTACCGAAATAGTCGAGCTTCTGCCCGATCTCAAGCAATCCGCGCTCCACCCAGAGAATACAATCCGGCACATCCATTGTTTTTGCCGGTCCCTTTGCGTTCCTGCCGTCTATATTGGTACCCTTGAGCGTAGTCTGCACCGCCACCATGCGGCTGTCATCCACAAGGATATGACGCAGCGTCGCCTCCGGATAGCTGTCATGAAACATTTTCCACAGTGGGTAGTCGTATCCGTCTCCCGATATCACCACTGCGACATCCTTTGCGCCGATGCGGCGTGCCTCCTCCATCAGCTGCTCATAGGCTTTGCTTCTGTCATTGTGTACGAAATAATGTGCAGTTCTGTCTTTGCAGCCGTCTGCCAGATATGACTTTGCCTCCTGCATGTTATACGAAAGCGGCGAAAGGCACAAAAGCAGACTCAAAAGTGCAAGCGGCAGGAGCACCATTTCTTTTTTCTGCAATCTCTCGCAAAACACGTCCAGCATATGTGCAGAGGCAATGACAGTGACGGTAAGCGCCGGATACATGAGTCTCGAGCCCCATGGCTGCCAGCGAAGCAGCGCCATAATGAAGCCAAAGCCGAGCCATGCACTGACGACAAATCCAATGCTGATCTTCCGACCTAAAAATGGATGTGCATTTGTTTTTTGTTTCCGGGATTTTCCCACTTTCCCCGTTTTTCCCGACTTTCTCAGGATTTCAGCATGCAAAAGGCGAACAATCGCAATGACCAGCATCACACCTGCCGCCAGTGCCAGATAGCTGACAAAGGCCGATGATGTTCTGTCATGGCTGTACATATCATCGCCCGTATTTAAATAGGTGATGAAGTCAAAGCCATGGTAGGAAATAGCGATGTTATTGACCTCCACATGCAAAAGTGCTCCCACCCGGATCGCAATGCGATAGACAAAGCCATTGAGCCAGGTCCACAGGTGCTGCGTGATCAGCAGCGAGTAGTTTTTCAGGATATTCACGATAATGTAGCTGACATTTTTCGTTGCCACCATGATATTGCCACTGGTCGTCTCCGCGATCAGACTGCCACACGCCTGATAGGTACGGATCAATGTTTCCGAAACAGTCACAAGCATCGCAGCACCGGCCAACATACCTGCCTGCAGGAGTGATGACAATCTGTCCTTTCGTCTTATGCACACCACCAAAAGCCACGGCATGAACATGATCATGGAAGCGCAGACACTTACCTTCATGAGAAAGGCAAAGCCCACACACATGCCGATGCGGATGCATTTTTCTGCAAAAACGGCATTGGTGTTTTTTTCACTTCTTCCAAGCGGCAGCAGATTTTCCGCCAGTCTGTCTTTTTGGATAAACCAGAGCAGCTCATACAGAAACAGCAGAAAGAAAAGTCCTGCCGAAAGGTCATTCTGCGTCGTGACAGCCTGCGTGATCGTCAGCGGCATCGTCAGATAGGCAAAGGAAGCAAATACGGCAAAGATGCGCTTTGTCCCGATCATTTCCGCAATTTTAAAAATATAATAAGCTGCCAGCAGCATGAAGAGAAACTGCTGCAGATTCAACAGGACGTCGCTTCCTGTCAGCAGCATGACCGGCAGCAGGTTGTATTCTGCCAGAACCGGTGAAAAAAGCTGTCTGTCAATATTGGTTACATAGTAATTCACGTTGCCGTGATCGATCCAGTAACCGATACGCGACAGATGATAGGTCATGGAATCATAGTTGTAGGGCACGGTAAACAGTGCACCGACAAGCAGCACCAGGACGAGCAAGGCGCCTGCCAAAAACATGAATCGCTCCAAAAGCGAACACTTTTTCATGTATCGTGGCAGTTTTCCGCATGCCGCTCTTACACTTTTTACCGGAAATGTCAGATAGGTTTTTCCGTATTGCGAAAGACCGATTGCGACAGTGATCCCCAGGATCAGGAGCCAAAACAAGAATACGCACCCCCTGCTTAGATGACTTCCTATACTGAGTAGATTGGCCATGAGCACGATCAGTGCCTCATAGAGCAGAATCGTACGCGTCAGGTTCTCCGCAAACTCTTTTTTTCTGCACTGCATCAGTGCAAATAGCATAATACATGTGATTGGTAATACTAAAACAGATAGTGCTTCCATCTTCTATCCTTTCCTGTCTTCACTCTGTAATTGTTCTTTTCTGTTTTCTTTTCTGTTTTTCAGTTTCCCTTTTTCCTGCCTAATCGGTTCGGATTTTGTATCCGGCATTAACCCGGCAATATCCCTGCAGTTGAAAACGCTTTTGTAATAGTGGTATACTATATGCATCCGGTGCCGATCACAGCGCCTAAGTGAAGGAGTTTTTATGACAAAGCAAAGAAAAGAACAGCTGATTCTCTGTGTCCTTGCCATCCTGTTATGGGGGATCACCTTTTACACCGATACAAAACTATTTACAAATGACCCTCTGAATATGAATTGTCTGCCGATCGATACCGGCATGGTCACACTCATGCATATTCTGACAAAGCTTGGTGTGCTCGCGCTGCTTTCCGGCGGTCTTTTTTTCCTGCGCCATCTGATGCGCCGGCCACAGTCTCTTGCCGTCTTTGCCGGTCTGCTCCTGATTTATGTCGCCGGACTTCTGATTACCTATCCGGGCTACTATATGAGCGATGATCCGATCATCTTTGCCTATGCGACCAGATATTATCCCGTCTACTGGCATAATTATCTGACCTCGCTGTTTTATATGATCGGCATGTCCCTGTTTCCCGCCTCATGCGGGCCGGTGCTTCTGTCCGACCTTCTGTATGCCGCAGTCTATACCTATCTTTTTGAGAAGACAAAAAAATGTTACGCTTCCAAATGGAGCTATCTGATTCTGCTTACCGGCATTTTGCCCTTTACGCTTTTAGGCGCACTGATGTGCTTCAGACCGGCCGTATACAGTTCCTTCTTTCTCTTCTATTTTGTATATCTGTTTTTTGAGTGGAAGGAAAAAGCAAGGCTGACGCCACCAAAATTCGTTTTTCTCTCTCTGCTGACCGCCGTCTTATCCCTCTGGCGCAGTGAGAGTATCGTCCTGCTGCCCCTTGGCGGTATTCTGATAGGACTTACCTATGCAAATACAGAAAGCGAAGGTGAAAAAAAACACACGCCTTTCAGAAAAACGCTCAAAAAATATATTCTCTTTGTACTGGCTTCCTGCGTACTTTTCACCGTCATTAAGCTTCCGCAAGCTCACGGTGAGAAGACCTACTACGGCAGTGATTATCTGATCATTTCCACGACCAGACCACTCTCTGTCATCGTGCATCGCGACCAGACGTATCCCGGTGCCGAAGAAGATCTTGCCAATATCAGCGCTGTGACCGACTTTGGCTATCTGCACAACGACTCACTTTCCTGCAGTGCATACAACCGGTACAACTCCGACCACAACGAGGGCCGCTATACACAGACCGGCGCAGATGCCGCTTTGCAGAAGGCTTATCTGAAAAGTGCCATGCGATTGATTCTCCACAATCTGGATCTGTTTTTTGGAGAACGACTGCAGCTTTTCTGTGTCACGAACGGCATTTTTGACTACAATCAGGATATGGTGCTGCAACTAAAACCCGTTGTGACCACCAATTTTCATCTGTATGACCACGACCGCTCTTACGGTTTTGAAATGCTTGATGCCTACAAGCGCCTTCCGGTCAGCAGTCACGAAGGATATGCCCTGTCGCTCTTTCGGTATGGCGGGGAAAGCTATATCCCGATGCTGCTTTTGCTTGCGGGACTTCTCATCTATGCGCTTTGTCACCGGCAATGGTTTTTGTTTTTCTGCTTCGGCACTTTATTTGCAAGAGAGGCTGTGATCTTTCTGACCGCTCCCGCTTCGTTTATTCAATATTCGTATCCGATGATGTATGTGACTGCCGCCTTCTTTGTGCTGCTGCTGATTGAGGCGCTCTGCGCTTCCCGAACAAAAGGAAGGTAAGCAGGCGTGATTTTTGAATCAGCCAGATGCCAAGCGCCGTGCATCCGCTCATGACAAAAAAGACACATATCGTATAGAAAATCCCCCTTGCCGAGTAGAGGGACGGCTTTCCTTCGCCAAATAGAGCAAACGGCAGAAGTCTGGCAAAGCGGAAATGCAGCACATAGATTTCCAGCGTATAGATACCGAGAAATGAGAAAACGCGAAGCTCTCTCTTTTTTGCCAGTCGATACATGCCAAAATAGCAGACAAATGTGCCCAGAAGAGAAGCCATCATCTGCAAAAGAAGTTCTCCTGCGCCGTCCGGCGCCTTCGCCAGATCATACCGAATCACAAGAAAAAGAAATGAAATCGCCGAAATCCCCCACAAAGTCCATAGCAGGCTGTCGCAGAGCTTTCTTTTCTCTAAGGGCAGATTGCCCATAAGCTCCTGTCCGTATCCATAGAGCAGATATCCCACCACATAGTAGGGCATATATTGCAACGTCAGGGACGGGGAGAGAAACAGGAAACCGCTTCTGCCCTGCACAAAGAACAGCACATAAAAGCAGCCTGTGATAATCAGGAGCAACAAGGCACGTTTCCCACCGCCTTCCATGCTGCCATCCCCATCACATTTCGTTACCAGCCTGTCGGCAAGCATCTGCGATAAGGACACGACAAGCATGATCACAAACAGTGTCATCAGAAACCACAGTCCTTTGTCTGTCTGCATCAACAATTCATACAATTCCCTGCCAAACAGCGCAAGGCTGATCGTGCCATCTGCTATGTGCGTCACCAGAAATACAACAACAAACCAGGAAAAAAAGGGCACCAGATAGGAAACTGCCCTCTTTCGTATCACTCGAAAGTCCGTCTTCTTTCCGCGCGAAAGAGCCATCCCGGAAAGCACACCACTGACTGTCATAAACAGCGGCATCTGAACGGACTTGATCACATCATATAGATAGGGGTCACTGCTCTGCAAGCCATTTAAGACAATGCAATGCCCAATCATCACAAGAAGGATTGCAAAGCCCCTGACCGCATCGATTGCTTTATCTCTCTGCATGTCTGCCTCTCCTTTCCTTCCGCGCTGCCATCATGGCATCCTTTCCCACTCCGATACCTGCAAGCAGTGCCATGGCAAGTACCACCCGCACAAAAAGAGGAATGCCCGGAATGAGCGTTTTCAAAATTTCCAATACCAGCATATGATAGCAGAGAAGAAACAGAGTCTGTCTTCCTGCCATTCCAAGAACAGCCGGTATGTATTTTTTCCCCTTCCAAAGCAGATACATCATAAGAAGTGATGAGGAAGCGGCATTTACCAGTGCAAGCATGACACTTCTGCCGTAATCCCCAATCGAAAGATTGGCACTGCCGTTATACAGACCTGACAGTGCAAGCAGAATAATACAGGCCGGAAGAATCCATTTATGCGCGTCTGCCCATCCCAGCAGATCATGTTTTCTGACAGCAATTCCGGTCAGATAGAGCAGAAAAAAGAAAGCGACCGCATCCAGACTCCATGGCAAAAGAAGCGGCGTCAGATAGTGATAGCACACCGCAAAGCACAACAAGATCATTGCCAGAAGCCAAATCTTTTTTTCATCCCGCGCCAAAAATCTTGCCGCCGCTTCATAGAGAAGTATGGTCAGAAAAAGAGCCGGCAAAAACCATGTCGGTGCGTTCAGAATTGTCATCAGCGGATACGTTTCCTGCGCAGCCGGATGCAGAAGCGTTTCCTGTGCAAAGGAAAAGATCCGGTTTCTGCCATACAGAATTCCCAAAATGGCAGAAAGTCCCTGCCATGCCGTCTTCATCCTTGTCAGCAATACATCCTTGATAAAGAAGAAGCCAAGCAAAAACAGATTGGCGGTAAAATAGGGCACAAGAAGGCGCTTTGTTTTTTTTCCAACCGTTTTTTTCAAGGATTCCTCTTTGCTGTGGCAGGTATACCCGGACAGCACAAAAAAGACCGGCACATAAAACATACCGCCCCAGAAACTGAATCCCGGCACGATGCATCCGGCATGATTCATCACAACAATCAGCATTGCGATGAGCTTTAAGCTGTCTATCCAGTTTTCTCTTTTGGTTTGCTCCATGATCTCTTACCTGTTATTATATGGATTTATTTTATTCCATGCTCTCTTACCTAATTATTATGTGTATTTATTTTGCACATGCCCGTATGGGTATCGCATCCACTCTTTAGCCGATCAGCCTCTTCGCCACATCATTAGCAAGCTTCATACCCGGTTTTTCCACAAAACGGTTGATCAGCCACGAAATGCCTACGGTCAGAAGGAAGGATAATACATAATTGCAAATGGCAATCACATGATAATTCCATTTTTCTGAAAGTGCCAGATAAAACCCGCAGGAAAAGCTGCAAAGCACAAAAAAGTGTACCAGATAGAAACCGTAGCTATATCGGTTGAGCCAGATAAGCGGTCTGACCGCAAGCATTTTCTTGGGCAATTCCAGGTGCAGCAGCGCAAACAGAACCATGGATGCGCCAATGATATAGTAGAGAATGATCTTGGGTGGAAACGGCGCATAAACGGTTCCCTCCAGCCTCTCTCCAATCGGCGGAAACGAACCCAGGAAGAGTCCTATAAAAAGCAACAGAGACATGAGCCATTTCTGCTTTGTGAGCTTACTAAGCCACAGCGGCGTCTGATAGGTCAGGTCGCAGACAACTGCCCCGAGAATAAACGGAAGGAAGTCGTTGCGGATGCACAGAAGCGCTGCCACAAGGTAAGCGATATACCGCGCCGGGCTTTTGCCGAGCAGTGCCAGAATGGCTGCCACAAGAAGCGTGCCGAAAAATTCATAATAGATAAACCAAAGCGGACCGTTGTACTGATTGGCACCTGTCGCAAAACAGCCCCAGAGCGCCTCCTTTACCGCCGCGAAAAGACTCGGCGTAAACTGATTGTAATTACCGAAAAATACCGCTGTACCGGCCTTTGCCGCAGCCTCGGCATTTAAGAATAAGCCCATTTTCATGAGTCCGTAGATGGCAATATTTGCCGTCAGAATCGGGAATACCAGCCGGAAATATTTTTTGACCACACCCGTTTTGAGAGATTTTTCGTCCCCTGTCAGAAAGAAACGATACCCCACAAAAAAGCCGCTGATCGTCATAAAAATCCGCACGCCAAACTTACCGCCCATAATGAGATTCAGCGGCGTACTGCCTACAAACTGCTCCAGAAACCGGGTATGATAATCTGCCGGATTTAAGGAATAAAAACCGCAGTAAAAAGCGTTGATAAAGTGAAAATTAAAGATCATCAGGCAGGCAAGTACCTTCAGACCATCAATATAATCCAGTTTTTCTACCTGTCGCATTCTTCTCTCCTTCATGTTCCAATTTTTACTGTAAATACGAATACTGTGCAAAAGAATCTGCATCTATGGCATCGTTCGTTTCGCAATTTCTTCCTCAGATTCGGCATGGCAGGAAATCCTGATGCACCTTCCGTCTCCCACAAACAGCAGCATGACAACAATCAGAAACAGATTGACGATTGCCACATACGAAAAAGGAACCACGCTCTCTCCCTTGAAATAAGCAGAATAAGCCATATAGGATATGATCACATGCAGGATGGCCACGTAATACAGCTGCGTATATTGGAGGGCAACAATGACCAGAAGTACATCTGCCAGAATGCCGCTGCGTTCATCCATCTGTGGCATCACAAACGGAATCAGCATGGAAAGGAGCGCCGCAAAGGCTGCCAGATTCGTCTTTTTCAGTTCTCTTCCCTTTGCAAGCGCTGCCAGGGCAATGACCAGCATCAATGCCATGACAAGGTATCTTGCCACCATTCCATATTCGATGACAAACTTGTCCGTACCGATCATCTGATAGATATTGGGCCAGTTGTAACTAAGTCGCGTTTCTCCTCTTGTCAGTGTCAAAAGCCGCTCTGCTTCAAAAATGGGAAAAGAGAGCTTTCCCTCCCTGCTCACAAGGCCGTTTCGAAACCACACGCCGCACACCGGCGCAATGAAATAGATCAGCTTGTTTTTTTTCTGCATAAATGCAATCGCATATATGGGCAGCAGGAAAAATGCATATCTGCTGAAAAACAGACTGATGCCATAGCTGACAAGCGATGCGTTGCCTTTCCCCTCACTTAAAAGAAACAGAGACAGAACAGCAAAGAAGATATAGATGGAATCTCCCATGCCCCACATGGCTGAACCGGCGCAAAGAACCGGCAGGAGCAGCGTAATGGCATACCCCAGATATGCCCTGATCTTATGTCCCGTCAGTCTGTATACGTAAATCCCCACCAGGAGGGACAGGAGCAGATCAAAAACAATCGATACCACCTTTAAGCTTTCGGTCAGCCTTGCAAAGGAATAAGTAACACTCGGCGTATAGCCGATTACCTGAAAGCGTATCATCATCGCAAAGACCGGTGCAAATACAATCAGCAGGATATCAATCGGTGCCATATGAAATTTTCCTATTTTTCGTTCCGTAACGATAAATTCCGTAATCTTTTTATCCATTGACAGCACCTCTGCGTATCATTTTCAGACAGCTGACCGCATGATCGAACAGCAGCAGCATAAAGACGATGGCATACAGATACATTGGCAGGATCTGATTTTGTGCCAGATAGACCGTGTATCCCGCAAACGAACAGAGAATGGTGAGAAGCGGGATATAAAATTTCTCCGGCCGGTAGAAGAAGTAAGCTATCGCTAACAAATCCACCAGAATTGCATACCGTTCATGCATATGCGGCAGGAAGAACACAACTGTCATCGTCAATAGCATCCCCATCCGAAGCATCAGCTCCCCTGTCATCTCATAGTCTTTTCTGGCAAATACATACAAGAAAATCATGAGTGCACCGAGCGTCACCCAGATCCCCGCATCCGCATATTCGAACAGGAAGGTATCCGTGCCGATGAGCTGATAGATGTTGGGAAATTTATGGGACAGCGCATAGATATCCATGGCACCGTTTGCCTGGAAGAAATAGACACTGATCAGCTCCCAGAAGCTCTTTCCCGCAATCAGGGATGGAATCATGCCAACCACATACATGGCCGGCACCCACAAAAAATGTTTCAGTTTCACTTTTCCCTTCATCCAGAGGATTACAAAAAGCGGCAAAATGAAAAAGGTCTGCAGCTTAAATGCGAAGGCAATCCCATAGAAGATCATGGAAATATTCGGTCTGTCCTTCAGCATGAAGTAAACAGACCAGAGCACAAAGCTTGAAAAAATGATGTCGCACTGTGCCCACATGGCCCCGTTTGCCACAACTGTCGGTGCAAGCAAAAGGGCACCGTATCCTAAAATGGCATAGGTTGTATTTTTTGTCCTGTCATGTACGATTGCCATCATTGCAAATGCGGCCACAAAATCAAAGAATATGGATACCAGCTTCATAAGCAGCAGGGTGTTTAAGAACGGACAGATGCTGATAAAGGACAGAATGGTCAGATACGGGGTCGTGTAATCCACATATTCAAACTCTGCCGCAAGTCCTTTGATGCCGCCTCCTGCTTCCCGAAGAATCGCTACCCATGGCTCAAAAAACATTTTGTAGTCTCCCGCAACCACGTTCCGAAGGGCATAGCGCATCATGAGTGCCAGTCCGGAAAGTGCCAGAAACAGGAGCACGTCAAGCGTCGTAAACTCTATTTTTCTGACTTTAAAATGGCGGGTCAAAAGCGACCTGATTTTATCGTCCATTCTCTAATTCCTCCAGATATCTTGCAAGCGCATCCTGCCAGGTCGGCAGCGGCTCAAAGCCGTTTTCTGCCAGCTTGCTTTTGTCAAGGCGTGAGTTAAACGGTCTTGCAGCCTTGGAAATGCCGTATTCCTGCGTGGTGACAGGGGTAACCTTTGTCTGATAGCCTGCCTGTCTGAAGATTTCACAGGTAAAATCATACCATGAGATGTAACCGCCCTCGTTGGTTGCGTGGTAATAGCCGTATTTTTCGGTTTCTGCCATATCAATGAGAAGTCTTGCAAGATCCAGCGTGTACGTCGGTGTGCCGATCTGATCGTTGACCACGCGCACCTCGTCATGGTTTTTTCCAACCTGCAGCATGGTTTTAATAAAATTCTTCCCGTTTAATCCAAACACCCATGCAATCCGGACAATAAAATATTTTGTCAGGGTCTGACTGATGGCAAGTTCTCCCTCGAGCTTTGTCTGACCATAGACATTGAGGGGTTTATAGTCCTTGCAGTCAGGTTTCCAGGGCTCCTCGCCCTGTCCGTCAAACACGTAGTCCGTACTGATATAGATCACCTTGCAGTCCAGTTTTTTGCACGCATCTGCAATATGCTGCGTGCCGTAAGCGTTGATCGCACGCACCTTTTCCTGTTTGTCTTCATCCTCTGCCAGATCCACGGCTGTCCATGCCGCACAGTGTACGACAACATCCGGTTTTACCTGCAGCAGCGTCTTTTCAACCGCCTCTGCATCCGTGATATCCATGGAAACATATGGCATTTTTGTCACTGCGCTGCCATCATCAATTCCGCTGTATACCGGAGCAAGATCACTGGCAACTCCTTCGTGGCCTCTTTTCGCAAGTTCATTCATCACGTCGTGACCAAGCTGGCCTGCGACTCCCGTTACAAAAAATTTCATGGTTTTACCTCTCTTTTCTTCGTCTATTTTCGACATGCCCCATCCGCCGCCATGCTCCATTCGCAAAATCGCTTCTTACCACACGGTTCTTCCTCCGTCGAGGACGACGGTTGCTCCTGTCATATAGGAGCTGGCATCGGAGAGCATATATAATACGGTCGCCGGATATTCATCAGGGCGTGACATTCTGCCCATCGGCACCAGTTCCGATAATTTTTGGATAAAGTCCGGATCCTGTCCGTTTTCCAGACTGGCAGGGCAAAGTGTGTTGACCCGAACCCCTTTTTTGCCCCAGTAGGTGGCAAGATATTTGGTCAGTCCCATGATACCGTGCTTGACCACGCTGTAGGAAACAGGCTTGATGGTCTGGTCTTCTTCTGCCACACCTTCCTTGCGATAGATGTTCTGATTGGGGGAAATGATTCCGTAATCAGAGGAAATATTGATAATCACCCCGCTGCGTTGTTTTTCCATCTCATAGCCGAATACCTGACAGCAGAGGAACGCACCTGTCAGTCCGACATTCATATCATCCTGCCACATGGAAAGCGGCAGATTATGGAACTGGATCGCCCCCATATTTTTGGAACCGCCCTCCATCTTCGGATTGTTTGCCGCATTGTTGATCAGTCCGTCAATATGACCGTATTTTGCAAGCAGTTCATCCCTGACAGTCTCTAAGGATGCTCTGTCTGTGATATCCGCCACATACGTTTCGATCGCGCTGCCGGGGTATTTCGCAAGCATTTCTTCCTTTGCCTTCGCAAGGGGTGTTTCAAAAATGTCTAAGAGAACCGGTATGCCTTCTCCCTCCAGAACTGCCTCGGTGTGTTTCCGTCCGATCAGTCCCGCTCCTCCGGTGATCACAACCACCTTATCTTTGATTTTATATTGTTCCAATAAACTCATGAATGACTCCTCCTGTTTCCATTGACTTTCTGGCAGCAAGTGCCATGGACAGACTTCTGACACCATCCTCTAAAGGAATAGCAGGATCGCTGTCGTTTGTCACGCAGTCCATAAAAAGCTGCAGTTCTTCGATGAACATATCATTTCTCGTAAACGTTTCATAAGAGATGGTCCCCACTTCATCCCCGACTGCCTGCAGAACGGTTGCTTTCAAAAGGTCAACCACGATATGTCCCTTTTCTCCGACCACTTTGACAAAGCGGCTCGGCGGTGACTGGTAAAAGTCGGCATGCACAGAAACCGGAAAACTGCCGCCCGCTGTCTTGTACTTGTAGATGGCATCCAGATTGTCCTCTACGTCAATCCCGAGGTTTCCGTTGATGCCGCCACACGCATAGACGCTATCCGGCATGCCAAACAGATATTGCAGATAATCAAGCTCATGCACCATCTGATTGAGCAGCACACCGCCACCCATATCTTTGCGCGCCATATATGTCTCTTTATAATCCTCGTACGTGTGCATTGTCACAAGCCTCTCTCCCACCACGCTTCTGACAGAGAGTACATTGCCGATCTTCCCTTCCGCAAGGAATTGTTTCAGATATTTTATCCCGGGATGCAGTCTGTTCTGATAGCCGACAAAGACCTTCAGATTCTTCTCCCGGACAATTTTGCAAAGTGCATCGATTCCCTCCATGCTGTCGGAGATCGGTTTTTCCAAAAACAGATGACATCCTGCCCTGGCACATGCCAGCGCACAGGGAATATGACTTTTGGTAATATTGGTGATAAAGGCAATCTCCGGTTTTTCGGCAAGTGCCTCCGAAAGATCACCAAAGCTCCTGATCTGATATTCTTCCTCCAGCGATATATTTTCGCGGATCTGCATTGTATCGGAGAAGGTCCGCGCAAGACCTCTGACACGGTATGCCAGAATTTCAGGCTCATCGCCATACAGTCGTCTGATATTTCTCAAGTGTCTCTGACCGATACTGCCGAGACCAATCATCAAAATTTTCATTTTTCTTTTTCCTCTGCTTCTCTGAGATTTTCGGCCACAGCCAATTCCTGCACCAGGGTGTCCAGTTTATTTTCGAGCTGCGAGATCTTGATGGATGACAAAAACACCTTGATCAGTAAAATAAAGATCATCATCAAAAAAATCAGATTGACCGGTGCCTGAAAACCGATCAGTCTTGTCAGTGCATAAACCACCTGTGGGAATGCACCCATCACAACAAAAATAACGGAGAGGAAGATCCAGAACAAGGAATCCTCCAGCCGAATCTGGGCTTTTCTGATTTTGCTCAATACATAAAGCAGCGATAATACGGATGCCGCCAGAAGCACCGTTCTTAAATAATAGCTCATTATAACTCCTTCTTTCTAAACCATTGCAGGATTAAAATAGAACAGCAAACTGTTGTCATATAGCGGATGGTTCTTGTAAAGTTCAGATAACTCTCTCCCGCGGTCCTTTCATTCATGACAACCTGACACTCCGCAACCTTTGCACCACAGTTGATCAGATAGGCAATGGTATCCGGCTCCGGTCCGTAATTCATGCTGTAGGCCAGTTTTTTGATCATGCGCCTGTTAAAGAGCCGCATGCCGGAGGTGGGATCCTTGACGCGCTTTCCCGTCGTCAGTAAAATACAACCCTCTATCAGCGTATTGCCGATCATGCGGGCAGAAATCGGTTTTTTCTCCGTCACAAAGCGGGATCCGATCACAATATCCAGATTTTCCTGCTCCATCTTTGCTATCATATCCGCGATATAATCGGGATTATGCTGTCCGTCTCCGTCAAACTGGATCGCACAATCATACCCCAGCGCATAGGCATATTTCATACCTGTCTGAAACGCACCGGCAAGACCGGTGTTTACCTTCAGATCCACCAAGTTATACCCTCTTTTGCGGCAGATTGCAGCAGTTTCGTCCTTCGATCCGTCATTGACGACCACATAATCATACTGGGGATATTCCTTTGTCAGCCTGTCCACAACCTGCTCGATATTGAGCGCCTCGTTGTAGGCAGGAATGATGATCAGACATTTCATCTCCTGTTACCTCTGTTTCTGTTCACTCTATTCCTATTATTTCCCGGTTTTCCCCGGGCTTGCATGTAATTCCTGCTTCTTTCCGGTTCTCTCCAGGCTTACACATGATTCCTGCTTTTCTCCGGTTCTCTCCGGGCTTGCATGTGATTCCTGCTTCTTTCCGATTCTCTCCGGACAGCGCATCATCTGCTACCGCAAAAAAACTGTAAGGCAAACCGCACAATCCGGCAGATATCCGTAAACCACGCAAATCGGATGCCGTTTTCCGTAAGCGCCCGGTGTCCGTCCTTCAGTGACCTGATGTAATTTCCCACACCGCCCGTACTGGTGGAATTTTCTCCATGAAACATATTGACCAGCACTTCGTCGATATAAGACAGCTTTACTTTGCCGTCCTTTAGGATACGGATCATAAACTCATAATCTGCGGCAATTTTCAGATCAATTTTATACAGGCCATAGGTTTCATAAACACTGCGCTTCAGATACAACGTGGGATGACCTGCCTGCCAGCCGGTGCGGATACTTCCCCGTCCCATGCGCCATCTGCGCACAACCTTGCCATCTGCCACATAATTGATATCTCCGTGTACCCCGTCCGTGCCTTCACGCTCTATGGTCTCTACCATTTTGGAGATGACATGTGCATCGGCGAAACAGTCATTCATAATGCCAATGATATCTCCGCTCGCCATCCGGATTCCCTTGTTCAGCGCATCATACAGACCTCTGTCCGGTTCGCTGACCCATTTACAGCGCTCGCCAAGTTTTTCTGCCGTCTCCATGATAAATTCCCTGCTGCCATCCGCTGAACCGCCATCCACAATGATATATTCTATCTCTTTATAATCCTGTTTTAAAATACCGGCCACACATTCCTGCAAATGCGCAAGGTCATTGTATGACATGGTAATGATTGATACCTTCTGCATAATTTCCTCATTTATATCCTCAGGTCTTTTCACGGTGTCAGAATATTCAAACCGCTTGCAGCCGGGCAAACTGCCTGTTCTGCGCTCCTTAGACCCCAGTATCTCTAGTATATACTAAAATCCCCAATATAGGAAGAAAAAGAATGATTCCGGTAACGATTCCGGCAAGCAGATATGCCCCTTTGCTCATATATGGGCCGCTGCTTACCTCTGACACTGCCAGGAGCATATCCGTTTCCATCTCCTGCTCACCCAGATAGCATGCACCACCCGGCAGTGCATCATAATGTCCCATGGAATAGGAAATGATGCCAAGCCTGTCCGTCGCACTGCCCTCCCGCATACGGATGCACAGCCGATAGGTTTCCTTCTCCAAAGACCGGACGGTCGCAAAATCATAGATTGCCGCACTTCTTTTGAGCGCATCACACAGGGAAATAGTTTCTGAAAACAGCGTATTGCCCGCTTCATCCACAAGGCGCACCTCATAGACCGCCTGCGTATTTTCATTCGGATTGGTGTACTGAAAAATGATACGGTTAAAGGGCTGATCTGTCTCAAACTCCTGACAAAACTGTGTTTCACCCGCGATGATGCTCTCATCATTTGCCAGAATCTGCGTCACAACCGGATGATTCCATTCATAAATCTGCTGCGTAAAAACAGGATATTTGCGCACAAAAAGGAACAAGAGGATTGCAATGCTTCCCAAACCGGCTGCTACCGGAAAGAGACGCTGCGTTTTTCTGTGCTTCTTTTCTTTTTTTTCTGTCTGCCTGCTCTGTATACCGGTTTGCTTTGCCGGCATACCAGTCTGTATTTCCGTGTGTGCATCCGTTTGTCCTGCCGGCAGGTTTATCTGCCCAGTCTGCGTACCGGTCCGCTTTATCGGCTTACCGGTCTGCCCTACGCCTGCTCCCAGCAGCAGCAAAGGCAAAAACGGCAGGGAATACTGTCCGCTGCTCTCCCACAAAAGATAAAAGAGAATCACTCCCAGATAGGTTAATTGCCATACAAACGCTCTGTCATCCACGCAGCGAAAGCTTGTCATAATCTGTCGCAAAAACAGAACCAGCAGCAGCAGATAATAGACCTGATGATACAACAGGCACGCGTCCTTATGCCTGCCAAATACCCATTCATAGAAGCCATCCGTCTCCACACAATTTTCCAAATAAACGGTATACCCGTTACTGCCGCTTCCAAAAGTGGTGCGTAGTTTACTGATCAGAAGACGCCCCAGATCACCGGATGACATCTCCGACAGCTTTTCCCGGATACGCAATTTCACCGCCGCCTGTTTTTCCTCCTTCGTGGCAAAGGAGGCCGTGTACGCCTCGTCCGCTTCGTTGTGCGTCCCCGGCTCTGTCAGAGACATCATGACCCAATGCAGCGTCGGAAATGCGGTGTCCGTTGTATCCAGTCCGATATAGACCGTATTTGCCCTGCCGAGCAGGAACATACAACAGACTGCTGCCACAAGTGCGGCAATTATCTCCTTTCTATGCCTTTTGAAATAGAGACAACAAAAGAAAACCGCGATCATCGGTATGATCGTTGTGGCGCGCAAAAGATATCCCACGCCAAAGCAGAGTCCTGTCAGGAGAATGACTCCCGGCAGAACCTTTCCCTCCGATGCATAATACCGGATGTACAGGTAGATCAGCGCCATGACAAACGGCATGGAAAGCACTATCGTGTAGTAATAGCATACACCGATATAAAGAAACGGATTCATGCACAGGAGCAGAAGAAACAGAACCCTGTCCGCCGGCGAGGCATCCTTTTTATAAGTGACAAAAGTCTGATACGTAAGAAAGAATGCGCCATCGAGACAGAGCAGATTCACTGCATTCAGCAGATAGGGCATCTGTCCTCTTGAAAGACCGAGAAAAGAGCCAGTTTTCCATAATAGCGCAGAGAGGACAATATAGGCATTCTGATTGGGGTAAACCGAAAAATAGTACTGCGCCTGCGGCGCAACTCCATCGCCGGTCGCAAGTGTGGAAGCGCCTCCTGTCACAAAAGCATTGTCAAACAGATATAAATTCCGGTAATGAAACAGAAAGAGAAGCTGCAGCGCACCTGCCATGACGAGCATCGAGATTGCGATCAGCCGAAGACCTTTTTCTCCTCTGCGCCGCAGGAAAAGTCCGGCCGCTTTATAAAACTGCCACAAAGAAACAGTCGCACAGATCACAAGCAGTGCGATCACAGGCTCCGAATGAGTCTCAAATAAAAAATCCGCCTGCTGCCAGTCCGTCAGACCATTCACGCAGAAAAAGACCAGAAATGCCGCCAGCACAAACAGGCTGATCCGATCAATCAGCCTGCCTAGCATTTTTTTCTTTTGTTGCCCTGTATCCTGAATGTGTATTTCCTTCTTCATGCTGTTCTTACCAGTCTTGTCCCGTTTGATATACCTTTTCATACAAATGCAGATAGTCTGTATAGCGGTCCTGCCTGTTATAGAGAAGCGCCCGCCCTCTGCAGGCTTTTTCCGAAAACGGTTTTTCCTCGCACGTCCTGATCACAGCCTGCGTGAGCCCAGCGATATCTCCCTTTGGTACCACAATGCCGCAGGTATCATCCACGCTCTCGGGACTTCCCCCTGTGTCAAAGGTGACAACCGGCGTACCACAGGCAAGTGCCTCTAAGTTTGTGGTAGGGAAGTTATCCTCGAGCGTTGCATTGACATACACATCTGCCGTTCTGTAAACGGAGGCAAGCAACTGCACATTTTTCGTGCGGGGAAGAGGCAGAATCTTTCCTGTCGGATACTTCTTTTTCATCAGCTGTGTCTGCGCCTGATCCAGGCCGATCAGCTCAATTGTGTAATGGTCTCCCAGTCTGTCTGCAAGCTGTTCAAAATAGCCAAGTCCTTTTCGCGCCTCCCATCTGTTGGCCACACCTAAAATAGTGCGATGACGATATCCGGCATACTGCTTGTCTCTCTTTTTCTGCTCCTGTGCGTCAAGCGGTCTGAAATTTTCCAGATTGATGCCGTTCGGAATGACCACCACTTCATATTCCTTCAGATAGGACTGTTTTACAAGACCGGCCAGCCAATGGCTCGGCGTCACAATGGTCAGATTCGGCACACCACCGAAGATACGTTTTTTTGCCGCATAATTCCAGACTGTATTATCCTTAAAAATGGCATACGGATAAGCCGTCCTGTGAATCGGGCAGTCATGACAGCCCTCGCCGCCATCCTTCCATTTGTCGCAGCCGACAAAATCAAAATAGGCGCAGTGTCCCGTGAAAGACCAACAGTCATGCAAAGTCCAGATGACAGGAATCCCCGCCTCCTTCAGATAGGTAAAGAACAATTCCACCTGCAGATAAAAACCATGTATATTGTGCAGATGAATGATATCCGGTTTGATCTGCCCAAGCCAGTCGATCAGCTTTTTTGTGACCGTTTTTGATCCAAATCCGGCCTTACCCTGCACAAAATTCTTCATGACATGGCACAAAAAATCCGTCTGATTGCCAATCTGATACCCGTTGATTCCGGGCGGCAATCCGCCCCTGCCCACTGCAATATAAGGTTCATGTCCCTTTGCCGCCACCGTCTCATACAGATCCACACAGATCCGTCCTGTACTGGTAGCACCGCAAATGGTATTCACCTGTACAATTTTCATAAAACTCTCCCATTTTGCAATCATCTTTGTTATACTGTAGCTGATACCTGTCAGTCATATTTTTCAGTCATGTGAAAAGACTGACCGGAACAATCCTCCAATCAGAGAAAGAAGGACATACTTATGTTAATAATACAACCGATAGGCGGTTTGTGCAACAGAATGCGTGCCATTAATTCCGCCAGAATTCTCGCCAAAATGCGCGGGCAGTCTTTAAAGGTCATTTGGAATGTCAATGCGGAGCTCGGCTGTCCCTTTGAGGAATTATTCGAGGAAACACCGGATTTTACAGTCAGGAATATCCACTCCAAGTGGGATCCCGTCAAGCTCTTTTATCAATTGACCTGCAAAAAGCTCGGCAATGAGGAAATCAGACAAAAACGCGCAGGCGGCAATCTGCCGGATGACTTTGCCGCTTCTCTCCCCCGGCGTCTGTATATCGCAACGGAAGAGCATTTCTTTGTCAATCACGATTATAGCTGTTTTGTACCGACACAGGAAATAAAGAAGCGGATCGATGCAATCTGCAGCAGGTATGGTGCCCACAGCGTAGGTGTGCACGTCCGCAGGACAGATAACGGTCCCGCCATCTCCAAAAGCTCCACACAGGCTTTTCTCTCATCGATGCAAAAACAGATCGATCTGCATCCCGATACCATGTTCTATCTGGCAACAGACGACATGCAGGAGGAGGCAGCCCTGCGGAAAGCTTTCCCCGGCAAAATCATTTCCAATGAGACGCGTGACCTATCACGCGGCAGTATCACCGGCATCAAGGACGCACTGCTCGACCTGCTCTGTCTGTCCCGTACGGATCTGATCATCGGCAGCTATTTTTCGTCCTTCACCGATATTGCAGCAGATCTGCGCGGCATTCCCAAACATGTCGCAGGGGAGGATGGCGCAGAGTAAGTCATATATAAAAAAGAATCTCGCTTGCGAGATTCTCGCGCCGAGCGCGGTCGCTTTTGCGACATGATTCCTATCGCGCGAGTGCGCATCCTTCGCGGAGCGTTTTGTTTGATAGGAAGATTCCGGAGGAATTTCCTATCAAAGAACAGAAGAAGAAAGAAGACTGCCGGCAAACTGCCGACAGTCTTTTCTTTTTCTTTTTTAATTCTGTGTATCTGATGTGTATTCCGTTCCGTTGATATTGACGGATCTGTCATCCTGTACCACTGCGATAAAGGTCTTACCGGGATTGAATTCCACCTGTGTCAGATCGTCATAGTAGTATTTTGTCGGGCTATAATCTCCTCTCTTACCCCACTTGATATGGACTGCCTTTCCGTTTGTAATGTAGTAACCATCGTGCGAATCGTCGTGGCACTGGAAGGAAAGATATCCCTTGGCATCGCGCACTTCGTAATGCGCAAACTGGATGATCACATTTTCAAAGGTAAGCTGTTCTCCCGTTGTACCGTCACACTGTGCTTTCTCATAAAGATTCTTTTTATAAAGACCTGTTGCTTCATCGTACTCTAAGGATGATTTTGTGTACGGAAATGCCTTTGCCAGGCTGACCTGGGTTGCATCAAAGCTGCCCTGTGCATCTACAAGTGTATTCTTGCCACCTTTTGCATACAGGAAATGCTCTGCGCGGAAGTTATCAAAATTGTGTGTCAGAGAATAGCCAAGATTCTCACACTGTTCTATCAGCTTTGCTCCACTCGTATAGGCATTGTGCGGTACTGCCTTATCACTTGTACGGTAAAATGCATTGCAGCCCGGTGCGCTTGAAGTAGAATTGACCGCACAACCCGTGATATTATATACATCATCGCGGCTCACAACATCTGCCAGATAGTAAGGTCCTCCGAAATGTACCAAAATCGGGTCCCATTCCAGCGCCCAGTATACATAGTAATCACGACAGCTTCTGACATTACCGAGTGTCTCAATGTCATGCCAATCTTCTATGATCGCCATCTGACGGGACATATCGCCCTCTTCCATACATTCATACAAAACGCCTGCATTCCCGATACCATACTGCGGCTGTGCTGCTTTATCGGTCGGAAGCATAATGGCAAGCGGACGCTGTTTCCAAAGTTTTTTATCAATGATTTCGCCGGTCAGGGAGCTATACTCTTTTCCCTCGGGAAGCACATCATCCGTGATGATCTCTTCCATAACAGGCTCCTCAACAACCTCGACCTCCTGTGGCTGCTCTTCTTCCACAACTTCCGGTTCCGGCTCCGGTACTTCTTCTTTCTTTCCGCAACCTGTCATCAAAAAAGTCGTGGAAACTGCAAGCATCAATAGCAATCGTAATTTTTTCATTTCACAAATCCTTTTCCTTCATATTTTTGTAATAATGTAATAAATCCGTAACATATTATAACATAGGAACACCTGCTTGTCATTCCCCAAAATAATATTACGTATTTCTTAAGAAAACGATCAATAAAAGATGCGGTACACCCGGAAATTCTCTGACCGCGTCACAAGATCCCTATCCTCATACAAGGCACTGCTGTCCCCATATGACTCTTCCGACACAAAGAGCAGCCCTTCTTCTCCCTGATAGACATCCCTTGTGAGCAGGTATGTCATGCCGCCATTGACACAGCTGTAATCCCCCGAGATCTCTGCCACAAACACGTCCTGCTGATTCCAAACACTGTTGTCCGGATCGTATTCCACATAAACCTCGCAGCCTCTCAGTCCGCTCTCCCTTGCCGCATCGGCAATCAGCATCTGAAATTCATTTCCGCCCTGCTGCGAGATGACCGTAAGCTCCGCCCTGACAAAATAGCAGACTGCGCACACTGCCGTTGCCGCCAAAAGTCCCCGCAGCACAGGCAGACACTCACGTTTTTTCAAAATCTTTCCAAGCAAAATCCCCGCTGCCATCAGTAGCGGGATGAGTGCCGGATACACATACCACAGAAGCTTATTTTTTACAGCGGAAAACGCAAGCATTGGGGCAGCAAACCAGAGCACGTAGCCCAGATACTGTCTTCTGTTTTTCCAGCCAAGCCTGTCTGAAAACAGGAAACCCCCGATCAGACAGATCACCAGTGCGCACAGATAAACCGTCACTTTTCCTGATGTTGCACCAAAATAATAAGAAAAGTAATAAGAAAACGGCGCGATGTTATTTTGGAGCGTACCGTCCGTCCTGCCGAGCACATCCGTTTCCCACATCGCCTTCAAAAAAGTAAGCCCGTCTATCCGCATGCGCAAAAGTGCCCATCCGATAACAGGAAGGACAGTCGCCGCAAAAAAACCGCAAAAGTGCCTGACCTTCATGCGCAAAAGGTCGCCTGTCAGGAGCAGATACAAGCCTCCTATTGCGAGTATCACCCCTGCGTGGTAGCTTTTTGTCAGAAATGCAAGGGCAAACAAAAGTCCGCAGGCATACACGTAGCGCACATTTTCCCCCACCTTCATCATGGCAAACATTGCCAGTGTAAAGAGGAGCACATAAAGGCTGTCAGCATCTCCCGCGCGAATCATATGCGCCTGAAACGGGGTGGTATTGACAGCCAGAAATATCATCACAAGAAGTGATTCCAGCCTGCCATACTGCCTTGCAAAAAGTCCTGCCAGCGCAGTCAGCAGCACATAGCAAAACGCACTGTAAAATCGCAGGGCAAACACCGTATTGCCAAACAGCTTCATGGATAACATGATGCACCACATGCTCATGGGCGGCTTTAGGTTATAATAATCTGCCTGTCGCAGATAGGTATTCTGCACAAGGCTCCCGCCGTTTGCCATTTCGTACGCATTGACACCATGTCTTGCCTCATCCCAGGGATCGACATATTTGGCATCCAGCCTGTAAAAGGACAAAAAAATCACCAGTCCGAGCACAAGCAGATAGCAGGCCGCATAGCCATATTTCATTTTGTCAGCCTTTGCATGTTCCTTCTTCATATCCATTCCTTTTTTCTCATTTTCGCTTCTGTTTTTGTATCTGTTTCTTTCCTGTTCTCTCTTCTATCTGAAGTAGATGCGTACCGCCAGAAAAATGCAGGCATACCACTTATGCTTCATAAAGAACAGGAACAACTTTTCCGCCATGGTCAGTCCCGTCATGTGGCAGGAGGCAATCGCATATCTCGTATCCGCAGCGCGAAGTACCTTTTTCATTTCCTTTCGGATTTCCCCGTAGTGCTTGTCCTTTTGCTTATACACAATTGCCTTTACATGCAATACAAGCAGGCACAGATAATCATCCCAGATCTGCGGCCGGAGGTCATATACCCCTTTTGCGTCGGAAATGCGGCACAGATTTTCCCGCATGATACGGATCTTTTCAGGGTAATTGCTGTCATGCTTCATGGTCATGGACGCATTGTTCATATAGTAGTGATACGGAAAATAATCCCGGATGATCTCCACTCTTTCAGCATCCAGGAACATGCAAAGAGAAAACTGATAATCTTCTCCAATGCTGACCCGGTCATCACACTGCGAAAGATTCCTTTGGACAAGCTGTCTTTTGACCAGCTTTGTCACGCGGTTTGGCATCAGCCGTCTGCCCAGAAAGCTTCCGTCATTGATCAGCGTGGGATAGAGCGATGCATTCATATCTTCCTTTGTCAGGCTGTCCGTCGCAAGCTCCATCTGCTCCGTCCAATTGCGGTGCGGATCATCCTCATATAAATGATGCAGCCCACAGCATACAATATCCGCCTGTGTCTGCTGTGCTCTCTCATACATGCGCTCATACATATCGGCATCGATATAATCATCGCTGTCCACATACCCGATATAGCTGCCAAGCGCCTCTCTCGAGCCCGCCTTCCATGCACTTGTCAGGCCTCCGTTCTCCTTGTGGAGCACACGCACCCGGCTGTCGCGTTTTGCATACGCATCACACATGGTTCCCGAGGCATCCTTGCTCCCATCATCCACCAGCAGAATCTCTATATCTGTGAGTGTCTGCTCAAGGACACTCTCCATGCACCGGTCCAGATACTTCTCCATATTATAGACCGGAATCACTACAGTTACCTTTGGCATACTTTTTCTCCTTGTTTTTCATTTCATGTCTGCTCAGAACCCGTTTTAAAAGCATCGTGACATATTATCGGTACAGTACTCTCACATAGATTCCGGGCAATAGCAGAAAGAGCCGGTATCCCAATCTCGTCTTCACGCTCAAAAATCCCTCACCGCAGCGTCTGTCTGTTCTGTCCGCCTGCAAAGCCTCTCTGACATAGCCCCGCAGTCTCTTTTTTTCTTCCTTTGCATGCCGAAGCTGCCGAGACAGAGGCAGATAATAACGGATTGCCCCGTCTGCTCTCGCCCTGATTGCCGCCCTGCGAAGCGCTGTTTCTTTTCTCTCTGCAAAAAAAGCGATTCGATCATCGAGCGCATCCATCCAGTCCAGCCGCTTCAGATTGAACGTCTCGCGGGTGATGCTTCCCGGCATACTGAAATATGCATAGAGAGGCAGCCGCAAGTAGACACCTTTTTGTATTTTGTCAAATATCTTGTAAATCGTTGCCTCATCCTCATGAATCTTCCCGGTCGGGAATGTGATTCCTTTCCAGAGGGAGGCTTTATACAGCTTATTCCATGCCACAATAAAATAGGTGGCATCCGGGCAGTGCGCATCATACTGGTTCATGAGCATCTGCGCTCTGTCGTAACACACCGGCTGTATCTCTCCCCTGTCATATGCCTTGCATGCGGCAGCAAAATCAGGTCCCTGCGCCGCCTGCATCTCCTCCGTCACTTCATAGGTACAGACTGCGACATCCGCATCCTGCAGACAGATCTGTTCATACAGAATCTCAATGAAGCGCGGCGCATAGTAATCATCGCTGTCCAGAAAGGCAATGTAATCGCCTCCCGCAATCTTCAGTCCGGCATTTCTGGCATCTGACAGACCGCCGTTCTCTTTGTGTATCACGCGTACTCTCGCTTCTTTTGCCGCATATGCATCACAGATCTTGCCGCAACCATCCAAAGAGCCATCATCCACTAAAATAATATCCAGATTCCGGTAGGTCTGCCGCAAAACAGAATCCACTGCTCTGCGCAAATAAGGTTCCACCCCATAAATTGGGATGATCACAGAAATTAATGGTTTCATATTCCTGCCTCTCTATCTCACGGAAAAAAGGCGCACCAGTCTGACCACAATGGTGCGCAGCCTGATCATCAGCATCGTCATCGTCAGACTGTTCTTACGCACAAAATACAGAATGATCCGATAGTCCGGTAATGCCGGCCGCAAATGCATACACCCTTGCTTTTGCATAAATTGCCGGCAGGCTTCCATGTATGTTTTCAGATTTTCTTTCTTTTCCCTGCCGCTTCCATCCGCAAAGCCCAAAAGCTCCATCTCATCGAGAAAAGTGGTGATCACCTTTTCATCCAAAAAGCGCAGATTTTGCTTTCCATACAATCCCTGAAAGAACTGTGTTGATTTCCGATGGAGCAAAAGAGCCATTTCGATTCTGTCATCCCGTTTTTTGGAAGATAACGTAGTCCCTCTGTCATCCTGCAGATATTCACAGGCGCAAATCTGCATGACAGAAATACGCGATGTCCCGGCGATGTAATTCTGGTTAAAAACAAGGTCCTCTCCAAGGCTCAGATCAACCGGAAAGCCGGACACGATCCGCTCCCTGCAAAACAGCTTGTTCCAGGGCATATTCAAAAACCCGTCCTGATAGAGCCTTTGCATATCCGAAAAATCGTTTTTTGTCTCCAAAACCCCTTCCATGTGAGGCAGTTTTGTGATGGTCTTTCCAAAATAAAGATGATGGAATCCGGCAATCACCATATCTGACTTGTCCCGCTCAAGACACTCCACCATGCGCGAAAGCTCTCCGGGCAGCACATAATCATCGCTGTCCACAAAACGGATGTAGTCTCCCTTTGCTTCCGACAATCCCTTGTTCCTTGCCTTTGATACGCCTTGATTCGACTGATTGATCACACGGATACGGTCATCCTTCTTTGCCAGCGTCTCTGCCAGGATCCCGGAACCGTCCGGCGGACCGTCCACCACCAATAAAATCTCGATATCCTGATATGTCTGCCCAAGCAGACTCTCCACGCATCTCTCCAAAGTCTGCTCACTTTTATAGACAGGTACGATGATACTTACCACATTTTCCTCCCTGCTGCGCCTTACGCACTACAAATTCAAACCAAATGTCTGCTTCGCAGCCGCTTGGTTTCCTTCCTCTTGCACTCGTAATTTCGTCTGCTTCGCAGCCGCCGCGCTTCGCGCTCTACAAATTACTCGTGTACGCTCGGGTGAAACCAAATGTCTGCTTCGCAGCCGCTTGGTTTCCTTCCTCGCTACACATTTATGACGCGGATGACGAGATTCCAGATCATATATAGGTTTAAAAGAGCCATCACTGCAAAGACAAGGCGGCCACGCCCCACCCCGGACAGCTTACTCTCCAGCTTTCCGTTCATAAAGCAACTGAAAAAAGCCAGAAACAGCGGAATAAAATAGCGTCCTTGTACACCGCTGATCGCATCAGCTCCGACCGGTGTATAGCTTGCATACATGCTCGTCCAGATAATTGCCGCCGTACCGAGAATCATGATCAGATTCAATACAATATATTTTACACCGATGCCAACCCGTCTCTCCTGCCTTGGTGCAAACAGCACGATCCATGCCGCAAGAAGAATCACGACATAGGTAAATATCGTCGGTGCACTGCCCATATATCCATATTGGAAAAAATTCGCCTTTCCGCTCAGATACCCCCAAAGCATACCGCCCATGGATTCCAGAAGCAGCAGTGTATACGCTGCCGGATGCGAAAAAATATACTGAATCTGTCCGGTCACACTCGTCCCCACATTTCTTTTATCCCCCGCAAAGCTGAAATTTCCCACCAGATAGTAGTCACTTCCCGCTGCCGGTGTCGGGCAGAAAATGTTGTACAGCATCAGTCCTGCCATAACAATAACGGACACCTTTAAAATCCACTCCTGCACCGGATTTTCAAATTTTTTCCTGCCGAAAAAGACAATCATCAGCACCATCACAATATAAATCGGCTTGGACTGACAGCCAATGAAAAACGAAAACAGGATCACAAGCAGATTTTGCCATGTCATTTTCTTTTCCGGCTCAATCATCTCATTCAATACCAGCACCCAGCCAAGCAGCAAAAAGCTGTTCACAATCGCGTCATACGTGATCGCCGCTGCAAGAAACACACAATTGGGCAAAAGTGCGATGAGTGCAACCAGATATTTGTATCGTTTCGCCAGACGAATGGCAAAAAACACAACCAGAATGTAAAACAGCAGATTTCCCAGCTTTGCAAGCGCTACTGTCGTGGCAAAAGAAGCATGCAGCGTGCGTCCCAGCCAAAAGCCGATTGCCATCGGATAGTATACCCTTGTCTCTGTCCTGACAAAACGGCTCTGGTGCCCGATATCGGCCCAGCTAAAGTCATTGTTTCTATCCTCATAAGCCTCTACAAGCGCCCTCTCTTCCGGATTATTAAAGTATGGGAGGAGATTGCCGCACATCTGGATTGCCGTTTCGGTCGACTCGATCGTTGTTCCAAACGACAGCTTATATGCCGATTTTGCATGCACATATTCGTCATAGCTGACCTGATTTGTTCCAATTCCGCAAATCAGCAGCATACCAAGCCCAAAACAAACAATGGCAAATATCCATTCCGGTTTCTCAGCCAGTGTCTTTTTGAAGAACCAAAGAATCGCACCAAGAGAAAACAGGCTGATCAAAAAGAACATTCTCATTGTATTCGGTCTGAAGGAGTTGGAAACCGTCACTGTAATATCAGACGGCATAAGCTCCTCACGGGATAAAATCCGGATCTGCAGGGCATCGGCAAGCTGTGAAACAGTACAGATACCCGCTCCCGTCTTTGGCTCAATGCTGCAATAAATATCACTGTCCGCCACTGCGCCATTCCTGACAAGCGCAACACTGTAGCCGCAGTCCGAAGAAACAGGAGCGCGAAGATCGAGCTTATGGATATAATAGGGGGATGGGAATGATATGCTCAGTTCTGTCTCATATACCTTGCGATACATGATTCCATCCTGTATCACAAGTGATTCGTCCTCAGGCTCGACATATTCCTTGCCCTGATACTCCGCCAAAAGCTTTGCATTCTCACGCTCCACTTCAATGGCCTTCACCTCGTCGTCTGTCAGCTTTACAAGTTTTTGTTTTGTGGTGACACTTTCCTCATCTTCCCCCGCAGATTCTCCGCCGGTTCCCCCTGCAGTTTCTCCGGCATCTTCCGTCTCAAAAGTGAAAGTAACCGGTTTTTCTTTATATCTCAGAGCAGGAAATTGAAAAAAGACGCACTCAATCAGGACGGAGAAAGTAATGATCAGCACCATACAGACCACAAATCCGATCATGCTCTGCAAAAACTGTTTCTGCTTAGCCTGTTTCATTTTTCTTTTCTCCTTTCCTTCTTCTTATCCCTGCGTTTTTTCTTCCATCTGGTGACTGCCGGATAACTGACAGTCATGGATACCGCCAGAAAAACAAAGGTCATGATGCGAAAATCATATAAAAAAGGATACGTATCATGTGTATAGATATAGCTGCATTTCAGAGAAAGATTTCGGTTGACAGCTTCCACCTGCGCATAATCCTCCGCAGCGTAGGCATCTTTGTTCGTCATATATCGCGTCTGAGTCTCATCAACCTTAGTGTGATTCGCCATGATCGCGATTTCTTCCTCCGATGCTGCCTCCATAGCCTTCGGTTCCATGGAAAAGACGATCACAAGTCTGCCTGTACAATTCTCATATCCCGGAAACGGCAGATACACATACTGCAGATTGTCTCCCAGTGCCAGATCATAGACAGCATCACTTACCAGTCTTCCATGCTCTAAGATCTGTGTCATATCCAGATTCTCAATGCCTTCATCTGCATATACCTGATAGCGCAGGTTGCTCGAGGTGATCTCCCTGCCCTGCTTATTGATGCCGATCTGTATGCCACGCATCGGCTGTGTCTTCGTATTGACACGATATGCCACCTGCTTGTCTGCCACGCGAGAAAGAGGAAGCAGGACTTCTGTATCCCCTTCCTCTTCTGCCATATTGATCACATATGTGTCAAGTACTTTATTCGGAAAAAGCAGACTACCAATAAACCCTGCCAGGCAAAGCAGGGTTATCATTGGTAGTATCACATATGTTTTCCATATTTTATCTGCAAAAAATCGTCTTACTATCATGTACTGTGACTCCAAAACGAGTATTATTGTCCAATGCCGAGTCTGTTCAGCGCAGAGAAGATCGCTCTGACAGAAGCTCTGGTAATGTTGCTGGAGACGCCGACACCATGTGTCACACTGCCGTCGTCTGAGTTTAACAGATGGATATATGCCGCTGCCTGAGAGTTGGAACCACTTTGCAGTGCATGCTCCTCATAGTCAAGCACCTTGATGCGCACACCCGTAATTTCCTGCAATCCGCGCTGTACCGCGTCAATCGGTCCATTTCCGACTGCAACAAAGCTCTTCGGCTCTCCATGATCTGTATAATCGACTGTCACCTTCGTATCGAATTCTGATTCTGTCTCGCCACTTAAATCGTCCACGCGAAGCTTTCTGAAATGAAGCGGTTCCTTCTTTTCCAGATATTCTTCTCGAAAGCTCGCCATGATCTGATCAGGTGAAACCTCACCCTGTTTCTCGGAAATTGCCTGAATAACATTTGCAAATTCCTTGTGCATGCCCTTGGGCAGCTTGAAGCCAAAGTACGTATCCATGACAAATGCCACGCCACCCTTGCCGGACTGAGAGTTGATGCGGACAATCGGCTCGTACTCTCTTCCGATATCCGCAGGGTCGATCGGCAGATACGGAACCTGCCAGATTTCACTCTTTCTCTCCTTCATGGCGGCAACGCCCTTATTGATGGCATCCTGATGTGAACCGGAGAAGGCAGTAAATACCAGCTTTCCTGCGTACGGATGACGCGGATGAATCGGGATCTTGCAGCATCTCTCATAAATCTCAATACTTTCATTGACATGCTCAAGCGCCAGCTTCGGATCGATTCCCTGCGAGAACATGTTATAAGCGATATTCAGCACATCAACATTTCCGGTACGTTCGCCGTTACCAAACAACGTACCCTCCACTCGATCTGCGCCGGCAAGCAATGCAAGCTCTGCACTGGCAACACCTGTTCCTCTATCATTATGTGGATGTACCGATAAAATAATACTTTCCCTGTCCTCAAAATGCGTATGCATCCATTCAATCTGATCTGCGTAGACATTCGGTGTATTCATCTCGACCGTGGAAGGGAGATTGATGATGATCGGATCCTCCTTGGTTGCCCCCCAGGTCTTCTGAACAGCAGTGCAGATCTCAAGCGCATAATCAAGTTCTGTTCCGGTAAAGCTCTCCGGAGAATACTCCAAAATAATCTTGCCCGGAAAATCCCCGGCAAGCTCTTTTACCATCTCTGTTCCCTTTACCGCAATCTCTGTGATCTGCTCACGCTCCATACCAAATACCACGTCACGCTGCAACGTAGAGGTCGAGTTATAGATATGTACGATTGCCTGCGGGCATCCCTCGATTGCCTCAAAGGTTCTCTCAATCAGTTCCTTTCTGCACTGTGTCAAAACCTGTACACGCACATCATCCGGAATCATCTTTCTCTCGACAAGCTGTCGCAGGAAATCAAATTCGATCTGACTGGCAGCCGGAAATCCCACTTCAATTTCCTTAAAGCCCAGCTTGATCAGATACTGGAACATCTCAATCTTTTCGTGTACGACCATGGGGTCGATCAGCGCCTGATTTCCATCACGCAAATCAACGCTACACCAGATCGGTGCTTTCTCGATCTCTTTATCAGGCCATGTCCTCTGTGGAAAATCAACCACAGGGTTTTTACGATACCGCTTATAATTCAACATTTTATCTCTCCTTTTCTGCTTTGCTCTCGCTCTTTTCCCTTTCTGGCTTCATTACAAAAGCCCATCGGTCAGATGGGCTTTCTCTCATTCTCCTAATCCGTTTTCAATAGCTGTCACAAGCGCCTTCAACGCTTCCTCTTCATCCTCGCCATCACACACGAATTCTATTTCATCGCCACATTTCACACACGCCCCGAGCACGCTTAGCACGCTCTTGGCATTCGCCGTATTCTCTCTAAATGAGAAAGTAATTAGGGATTTAAACTGCATCGCTTCCTTACATAGGATGCCAGCCGGTCTTAGATGTAGTCCTGTTGGGTTTTTAATTATTACTTTCTGGCTTACCATTTCCTTCCCTCCAATACTGTAACCTTTTACCATAATACCCACGAAATATTGTACCATATTTATGCGAATATCACAACAGTATTCTCTATCTTTTTATAACGTCATCTCAATCAGATGCGCAAGTTCCCGTGCATCCTGTTCTATCTGCTGCTGATCCTTTCCCTCTATCATCACACGGACGAGCGGTTCCGTACCGCTTGGGCGAATGAGTACGCGTCCCTGCCCGGCAAATTTCTGCTCCAGTTTTTCAATCGCCTGTGCAATCTGTTCATTCTGTAGGAAAGTTTCTTTTTTCTCGTTTGGTACCTTTGCATTGACCAGAGCCTGCGGCAGAATCTCCATGATCTTTGCCAGTTCTGACAGAGGCTTTCCCGTATCGGTAAGCACCTGCAAAAGATGCAACGCGCTGAGGAGCCCATCGCCCGTCGTATTCTCATCCAGCAGAATGATATGTCCCGACTGTTCGCCTCCCAGATTTGCACCAATCTCTTTCATCCTCTCAAGCACGTATCTGTCTCCAACCTTCGTCTGCTCCATATGGATTCCCTGTTTTTCTCCCATCAGGAAAAATCCAAGGTTACTCATGACAGTTGCCACAATGGTATCATTTTTTAATGTTCCCTGCTGTTTCATATGATAACCGATGATGCCCATGATCTGGTCGCCGTCAACCTTATGTCCGTTTTCATCCACAGCCAGAAGTCTGTCCGCGTCACCGTCAAATGCAAGTCCGATATCCGCTTTCTGTTCTACCACGCGTGCCATCAGATCTTCCATATGGGTAGAGCCACAATGATCATTGATATTGGTACCGTCCGGCTCATTGTGGATCGCAATCACCTGCGCCCCGAGTCTCGTCATCGCCTGTACGGATGTATAGTAGGAAGCGCCTTCCGCACAATCCAGCACAATCTTAAGTCCCGAAAGGTCCAAAGGCAATGCCTGCACCGCATAGGAAATATAATCTTCTCCCGCATCCCACCGATAAGTGATCTTTCCAATCTCAGTTCCTGTCGGGAGCTCCACTCCGGCAAGGTTACTGCGGATCAGCTCTTCAATCCGATCCTCCACCTCATCCGGCAGCTTGTATCCATTACCGTCAAAAAATTTGATACCGTTAAACTGTACCGGATTATGAGAGGCCGAAATCACCACCCCTGCATCGGCATGATAAAGTCTGGTCAGATACGCTACCGCCGGTGTCGGCACCACACCGACATACACTGCATCGGCACCAACCGAGCAGATGCCTGCCATCAGCGCATTTGCCAGCATATCACCGGAAATACGTGTATCACACCCCACAATGATAGTTGCTTTCTTACCTTTGCCGCCTGTCAGTGCATATGCGCCCGCCTGTCCGAGCTGCATGGCAAGCGTTACTGTCAATTCTTTATTTGCGACTCCGCGGACACCGTCCGTGCCAAACATTCTACCCATGTATTTCTCCTTCTGTTTTCTGCTGCTTGATGATGTGAATCGGACATAATGCCATAATTTATGCATCTGTCTCCGTTACCTTGACGCTCACATAGACATCACGGACCACGGAAACCGTGCTCTCTCTCGGGAATGTCACTGTCAGCGGTATTCTGTAAACCACCTCTTTGATCTGTTCAATCGACTCTTCCTGTGCATACTGCTGCCAGTCAGCGGTCACCTTCACGCCATCTTCATCCAAAGCCTCCAGATCCGCAGCAATACCGTCTACTTCTATCATGATCGTAGTGCCTGCTGAAATCTCACCCTCGTATCCTTCCGGCAGATTCTGGATTGCAATCTTCTGTTTATCAATCTCCAATATTTTGGACTGCTTCTGCTGTATTGGAACTGTCACAACAGTCTTCTGCTCCTGCTCCGGTGCCACAATCACGCCCTCCGGCAGATATTTGGAAAGATCAACCTCGATTTCCCCATCCTCCTTAAGACCATCCACATTAACTGCCGCAGCCGGTATTTCCATCGCGCTAAGGCCGGACAACAGATTGGATTTTGCCGCCACAAGAAGCGTTTGCACATTAGCCTGCGGTTCGTCCGATACACAGTATCCGTCCGCCGGTACGCCACTGTATCCTGCGACCCTTACCTCAATCTCTTTTGTGGCAAGGAGCTGTGCCGAAATGGCAACTGTTGAAATATTTTTTGTCAGATTACTGTCTCTGATCAGTTCGTCATTTTCATCATAAAGCTTTAAATCCACAGATGTATTGATACTACTGCCAAGCCCTGCGACATTGACCTCTGCCGTGACCTTTTTGATCTTGCTCACTACAGACTGTGCGCCTGCGATGCGCACAATGTTTTCTGCCGTTGTCACCTCACCGATCACATAGCCTTCCATCGGTTCTCCTGTCACAACAGGTGTGATCACAAACTGCTTGCGCAGCATATCCTCCACCGAAATCTCAACTGTCTCAGTCTTTGCTTTGATACTCTCAATCGCATCACTGTATTTATTGGACTCCACAACAACAGGCAGTGCCCCGGTCTCCGGGCTATATTCAGAAAGATCTATGACTGCCTTAAAATTGTCGCTGCTGAGAGAATCCAGTACAGATCTCTTTGCATATACCGTGACAGCCACTTCCTTGTCACCGACAATCTCAAATACCTTACCCTGCGAAGTAATCGCATCCGTATTCACTGTCTGGATAGGGATACCACTGTAGGTATTATTGCTCACAGGATCAGAAACATTGATCACAACAAGCCAGAGCATAACGGAAATGAATACTGCCAGCACCTTCAGGCCAAAGCTCTCGAAAAACTTAGTTTTCTTCACGTTTACCCCTTCCCTTCCATGTTATTTTTTTCTTTTTCTTCTCATCTGTCTCTTTATTCTGGACCAGTTCGAGTCTGTGGCGCAGCTGTTGTGCATCCACATTTCTGTCAAGCTTTCCTTCGTAGGCGACAGATATCCTTCCTGTTTCCTCAGATACAATCACAGTCAGCGAGTCTGTCTCTTCCGAAATGCCCACGCCTGCACGATGTCTCGTTCCAAGATCCTTTGAGAGACGCATATTATCCGACAAAGGCAGATAGCAGGTTGCCCATGTGATCCGGTTGCCGCGGATGATCACAGCCCCATCGTGAAGAGGCGTATTATGTTCAAAAATATTGATCAGCAACTGACTTGTCACAATGCCATCCACTTCAATTCCGGTACGCTCGTATTCCGCAAGCGAAGTATTCTGCTCCACCACGATCAAGGCACCTGTTTTCGCTTTTCCCATCTCTACCGCAGCACGCACAATCTCACCTATCGTCTTATCCGAAAATCTGCCTTCCTGCTCCCGTCCGCTGTCAAACGGAAAGAGACTGGTCATAATATTCTTTTGCCCGAGCTGTTCCAGTGCACGCCTCAGCTCCGGCTGCAGAATAATGACGAGTGCGATGGCTGCGACGGAAAAGACTTTGCCTGCCATCCAGATAATGGTGGACATATTGAAAATGGCAGCAATCAGCAAAAAGCCGAGAATGACGATCACACCACGCAAATAAGCCCAGGTTCTGGTATTCCGAATCCAGGCTAAAATCTGATACACTAAAAATGATATGATGATGATCTCCGCTATATCTGTCCATACAAGAGTCTTCGGTATATGGACAGTGGAAAGATATTTTTCCACAAATGTGTTGATCTGCTGCACGTTATACACTTCCTATTTTATAAAACACTGGTTATTTTTTTGACCGTTTTTTTCGACTTTGTCACAGAGTTCTTCGGGATTGCCTTCACATAATAATAGTATTCATCATCCTCAAACTGCACATACTCTGTTCTTGTGTAATCCACATTAAATGCGAAAAACTGTACGATCTTGGCGAGCAACACTGCCACGATGCTCCCAATAATGGTAGATACGATGGAAATCTCCGTATTGTACGTCAGATCACCCAGCAGAAGGATGACTGCATTGCTGACCGCACCCACGCACATGGCGATCGTCCATGCATGATCTACAGATAGTCTACGAATCACATAGACGATAATTGTGGTCGCACAGAAAGAAATTACAAAAATCAGCATTTCTTTGTTGCCCATCAGTCCGTCAATGATGTAACGGAATTTGTTGATGACATTTTCCACATCCAGAGAACTGATCGCAGCTGCATTTATTTTCATGTAGTTGATCACGTAATAAGTCACAACACCAAAGGCAACCGAAACAACAGATGCCGGTGCACATAATAGTCCTGCAATGATCGGAATCAGCACCGGAATCTTCAAAGCAAACGCAATCGGCAGCAAAACAACGACCAGCGTATCCTTTGGTGCAAATCTGTAATACAGAAGAAACATCAGAAGAAACAGTGCAAAACCCACGATGGCACATTCCAGTGAAATTGCATAGAAATGCAAAAGCACAAAGATACCTGCCAGCACAACCATAAGATTCATCGGAAGAAAAGAACAAAGAAGTGCCGCCACCAGAACGATAGTCACACTATTCAGCTTTGTCATATAGCCCAGGTTCATGTTGATCGCAAAAAAAATGCCGAATGCCAACAAAAACTTTAAAAACGGAAGCAGATATACCTCATATCTGCTGTAGAAATCCCTTAAATTATCTCTCAGTTCCAATAAAAAAGACATGCATTTACCCTCTTGTATATCGCAGCAATCCGCTACGAATGATTTTTCTTTTCGATATCATAAATGGCAGCAAGCTGCTTCAAATGACGATAATACCTTCTCAGACTCCTTTTGGCACGGCTGTACCGGAAGGAATACACAATGTATGTGATCAGACCGTTTGCCGCCACAAAGATGACATAATACAGCAGAAGACTCTTGCCCACCTGCATCAGATCCATCTTATAAATATCCTGCATAAAAGTTTCAAAATGATAATAGATATACAATCCCAGAATGATCAGATAGGCAAGTGTAGAGCTGATGACAGACTTGATCACCTGCAGCCCCATATAGTCACTTCGAAAATAACTGCCGATGGACATGTATTTTTTTCCTTCATTCTCCTCATACGCCGCCATGCGGGTCATGAGTTTGATCCTCTCCTGACTTAACATACACGCTCCCTCTTATTTATCCAGGAAACGCATCCTGGAATCACTTTTCCGTCTGTTTGTCTCCGGTTTTTCCACCATCACACCGGTCAGTCCCATGGCACTGTTCAGCTTGCGCGCCATCGAATCCTTACATGCGGGGCAAAAACGTCCGGATCCGATCATCTTTCCACACATCTCGCAGGGCACCTGGATCGGCGAATCGTCAGAGAACTGCAGTCTCTCCTGTCTGATCCACTGCTGAATCTGTGCTGTATCGACCTCACAGGCCTCTGATACCTCCCTCATGCTGGCACGTCCGTGCTGTTGAATGTATTTTTTGACCTCCTGGAATTTTTCTTCCGTCTTTTCTTTACAGTTTGGACAGATAAACGGTCCGGCAACATAATTAAATAATCTTCCGCATTTACGGCAATTTTTTACATCCATAACATCCTCCGGTCTGTCGTTTTATGCCTTTTTCATGTGCCGCATGCAATTGTGATAAAGTACACTTTTGCGGCACCTGCTGCAAGCAGCTCCTGCGACAGCGCATCCATTGTACTCCCTGTTGTATAAATATCATCAATCAATAGAATTGTCTTTAATTTTACATCATTTCCGGTAATTTTAAAAGCCTTTTTCAAATTATTTTGCCTGCCGGCCGCGTCCAGCTCTTTTTGCGGTTTTGTATTTTTTACTCTGATTGCCAGATCATCCCTGCACGGAATCGAAAGCAATTTGCCGAGCCGGCGTGCATATAGCTGCGCCTGATTATAGCCTCTGCGCGCCTCTCTCTTCCTATGGAGCGGTACAGGAATCAGCATATCCGGAGAAATCATCCGGACAAAGGACTGCATCACGGGCAGGGTCAGCTGCGCATAAACAGCGGCATATTCTTTCCTCCCGCCGTATTTAAATCTGTAAATAGAGTATCTGACAGAGTCATCATAGGCAAGCAGGGAGCGCCCCTGCTCAAAGAAATGTGTTCTTTTGGCGCAGTCCGTGCAATATTCCTGCGCCGGATCCTGAAGCGGCTTGCCACATTTCATACAATAAGGATCCGTGACAAACCGCAGCTTTTTTCTGCAGCTTTGACAGACACCTCCCGGAAACATTTTCTCAGCAGTGCCTTTTTCTTTTCCGCGTGCCGGCACAATCTCATCGCAGAAGGGGCAATGTGGCGGATACAAAATATCCAGCATTCTCTCAACTATTCCATTCAATCCGGCATTTCCATCCTCTCATTGTATTCTTTCAGTCTGTCTGCGAGACCGGAATATCGTTTCTGTGACTCCCCGTTTGCAATCATCCGGTCAATCGTTTCCTTACTTCCTAAAATGGTGACGCACTTGCGCCCCCTCGTCACTGCGGTGTACAACAGATTCCGATACGCCAGAAGATTTGGCACACCAAGCAGTGGAAGAACCACCGCCGGATATTCGCTCCCCTGTGATTTATGCACCGTGATGGCATACGCAAGTTCCAGCTCATCCACCAGCTCAAACGGATACTCCACCTGCCTGTTGTCATCAAACACAATGCGCATCACCTTATCAAATTCCCTGATTTCCAGAATACGCCCCACATCACCATTGAATATGCCGCACCCCTTCTCAATCGGAATGTTGTATTTGCTGACAATTTCCCACTCCAGCTTGTAGTTGTTTTTTGTCTGCATCACCTTATCCTGCTCACGCAGCAGTTTTTCGCCAAAAGCATGCTCTCTCTTCCCCGGCGCGGGCGGATTGACATATTTTTGTAAAATTGCATTGAGTGTCTCCACTCCGAGTGCACCCTTTCGCATCGGTGTCATCACCTGCACATCAATCGGATCCGCACCCACATACCGCGGCATTTTTTCCGTCACCAGCTTTACGATATTGTTATAGATCAGTGCCACATCCGCGCGCTGCAAAAAGAAAAAATCCCGGCTGTCATTGTCAAGTTTGATTTCCTTCCCCTCGCGGATGCGATGCGCATTGACAATGATATCGCTGCTCTCTGCCTGCCTGAAGATTTTTTTCAATTCCACACATGCAAAGAGATCACTTTGCACAATATCGCCCAGAACCTGTCCCGGTCCCACGCTCGGCAGCTGATTCCTGTCGCCGACGAGAATCAGTCTGGTTCCACGGCAAATCGCCTTCAAAAGGGATTGAAACAGGAAGATATCCACCATAGACATCTCGTCGATGATAATAACATCCTGCGGCAGCCGGTTCTCCTCATTGTACTCAAAATACGCATTTTCACCTTCCTGCGCACCTCCTACCCCCAACAGTCGGTGTATCGTGCTCGCCTCATAGCCGGTTGCTTCCGTCATCCTTTTGGCAGCCCTTCCGGTTGGCGCTGCCAAAGCCAGGTTATATCCTTCCTGTAAAAAATAGCGGATAATCACATTGATCGTTGTTGTCTTTCCCGTTCCGGGTCCTCCGGTGAGCAAAAAAACACCATTGTTCACGCAGTCATGGACAGCCTCCCGCTGCAGGGTATCGAGCACGATTCCTTCCGCCTGCTCAATACGCGCAATCTTGGCATCCACTTTCTCCCAATCGGCATTGATCCGCTCCTGCGAAAGCCCCAGCAGCATGACAGCCACATTATTCTCGGCATAGAAAGCATATGTGCTGTAAATCTGATCATTCTTTTTGACCAGCTTTTTATCCATCATCAGATTTGCAATATGCGGGATTATCTGCTCTCCCGGTACCCGCAAAAGCTGACAGGCACGACTGATCAGCTCCTCCTCCGGGATATAGGTGTGTCCCTCCCCCATGCACCCGGAAAGCACATACAAAATACCGCTTCTGATCCTGTAGTCACTGTCTACGCGTATTCCTACCTGCTCTGCAATCGCATCGGCTGTCAGAAAACCGATTCCTTCAATATCCTCCGACATTTTGTAGGGATTTTCTTTGACAATGCTGTAGATGCCCTCTCCGTATGTGTTGTAGATTTTCACAGCCAATGTATTGGAAATGCCGTACTTTTGCAAGAACATCATGGCACTGCGCATATCCCGTTTTTCCATGACCTGCACAGCAATTTCCTGTGCCATGCGCATGCTGATGCCCTTCACCTGTGCCAGCCTTTCCGGCTCCTGCTCCATGATACGCATGGTATCTGCCCCAAAGAGCTTTACGATTCTGCCGGCAAGCGTCTCTCCGACTCCCTTGATCGCACCTGATCCCAGATATCTTCTGACAGCCTCCTCGTCATCCGGTTCCAGAATCTCATATTGTTTTGCCGTAAACTGCCATCCGTGCTCCGGTTTGTATTCCTCATATCCGGTGACGCGCAGAGACAATCCCTGCATCGGACCGTGAAAGATACCGACAACAGTTCTTTCTTCCTCCTCCTGCAGCACATCAAGCACCTGAAATCCATTTGTCTGATTGGCATAAATCACGCGTTGCACAAATACATCTATTGTTTCCAGTTCCATTCTTCACCCTCAAAATGTATAAAAGGAGCCGCCTTGTGACAGCCCCTTACATTACTGACTCTGTATCCTTTCGCCTCGGATATCCGATCACTCCGGCGAGTAGTTTCGTTTCATCTGCTCGTACAACTGCTGTGCAAGCCCAAGCTGATTCTGGTCGGAAGCCTGCTTAGCCAGATCCGTGATGGCACTGTCCTTAAAATAGTCCACCAAAGCGCTGCTCTCCTCATCACTGCCAACAGTCTTGACCATTTCCTTCATCATCATCTCCATGAAATAGGCCTCAAACTCCTTGCAGACCTCCAAAAGCTCCTCATCAGAAGCGCCTTTCAGATTTTTCTGCTGCAGAGAGGAAATCTTTTCAGAAGATGCACTGCCCTTTACGCCAAGCGCATCGGTATACTGACTGTATACGCTTGTCAGTCCGCTCAAATCCATCCCTTACTCCTATCTTCTCAGATTATTGGCCTGAGACATCATATCATCGGTTGTCTGGATAATCTTGGAATTCATTTCATATGCCCTCTGTGCCACGATCATATTGACCATCTCATCTGCCACCTGCACATTGGAGCCCTCCAGATATCCCTGACGGATATCGCTTCTCTTCACACCGGCCGGCAGATTATTTTCATTGATCGCAGCGCCGCTGGCTGCTGTTGCAGAGAACAGACTTCCGCCTGTCTTTTCCAGTCCCGAAGGATTCTGGAACTGATGCAGTCCAATGCGAATCCCCAGAGAAACCGCGTTATTCTTTCCATCCGGATAACAAATCTCCCCATCACCGCTGATCGTAATATTGGAGGCAAGATACTCGCCGGAAAAGCTGACTCTGTTTCCATTGCTGTCAAGCACCGGCAAACCATCCGTGGTAGTCAGTGTAATCATGTTATTATCCTTGCTCCAGACAAAATTACCATTGCGCGTATAATAGGTCTGTCCGTCCTCTCCGCGCACGGAAAAGAATCCGTCTCCCACCACTGCAAAAGCAGAGGAAGATGCGCTTTCCAGCAGATTTCCCTGCTTGAAAATAGATGTGATCGTGGAATTCCGGACACCCAGCCCTACCTGTGCAGAGACAGGCTTATTCTCGCCGTTTGCCGTTGTTGTCTTTGTCTGTAAATTCTGATATAAGAGCGATTTGAACTCCGCAACCTCCGTCTTATATCCTGTCGAGTTGACATTTGCCAGATTGTTGGCAATCGTATCAACATTTGCCTGTTGCGCATTCATTCCCGTCGCAGCCGACCATAAACTTCTTACCATAGCAGAAATCCTCCATTTTGCCATGCATCCCTGCTGCCTGATCTGTATCCTCCTGATACAAACCTCCATAATTTCATAAGCAGACAGTTTTACCTGTCTGCTCTTTATATCGGCTAATTGATCTCGTAACTGTAGTCTGTTTGATCCCTATATCCGATTCTCTTTTCACAGATATCCCTGCAACCCAGCTCCGTTAAATCTTACCGAGCTGATTTGCGGCAATCTCCAAGGTATTGTCGATCGTCTGGATGACCTTCTGGTTGGTCTCATAATTCCGGGAAACCTCGATCAGTTCCACCATCTCACTGACAACCGTCACATTCGACTGCTCCAAATGTCCGGAATAGATCGTCGCATCTGCTGCAATCTGCGCTGCGCCCTCTACCGGCTGGTAATAATTTTCACCAAAATGCTCCAGCGCATTGTAATCGGCAAAATCCGTCACCTGTACCTGTGCCACAAGTGCGCCGTTCTGATAGATCCGTCCTGCCTGATCAATGCTTGCCTGTGACATGGTATCCAGTCTGATATGTCTGCCGTTTGTATCCAGCACAAAATCGCCATCCTTTGTCACAAGATTGCCTTCTTTTGTCAATGTAAAAGAACCATCCCTGGTATACTTTACAGATGTATCCCCTGCCTTATTGGTGTATTCACAGGCAAAGAAACCACTGCCGGAAATCGCCAGATCGTACGGATTCTCCGTCGCTTTAAATGCTCCCTGGGAAAAATCTGTATAATTTTCTCCGATCTTAACGCCGAGGTTCATCGAACCGATTCCTCTGGCATAAACACCCTCTGACGTATCCTTGATCTTGTAGGCCAGTACATCCTTGAACGCCTCTGAAGTAGATCCTTCTTTCTTAAATCCAACTGTGGCGGAATTGGCCATGTTGTTGGAAAGAATGTCCATTCTGCTTTGCTGATGCACCATTCCGGTGTATGCAGTATAAAGTCCTTTTACCATATACGCTCCTAAATCTCGTCTCTGTAGCCTGCCAGGAATTCCACATACTTGCCCGTTCCGATTGCCACGCATGTCATCGGATCCTCCGCTGTCATGGTGTTGATACCGGTCTTGGCATAGATCAGATCCTCCAGTCCGCGGAGCAGACTTCCTCCACCTGTCAGGACAATGCCTCTGTCAGCGATATCCGCTGCCAGTTCCGGCGGTGTCTTCTCCAGTACGCTGTGGATTGTTTCAATGATCTGTGCGGTCGCTTCCTTTAAAGCTTCCTCTGTCTCTTCACTGGTTACGGTCACGGTGCGCGGCAGACCTGTCACAAGATTACGTCCTCTGACATCAACCGTATCGACCTCAGGTCTCTTATACGCTGAGCCGATCTTAATCTTAATGTCCTCTGCTGTACGCTCACCGATCAACAAATTATGTTTCTTTCTCATATAACGGACGATTGCTTCATCAAAGTCATCGCCTGCAATCTTGATGGAAGCGCTCACGACCGTACCGCCTAACGAGATGACTGCGATATCCGATGTACCACCTCCGATATCGACGATCATATTACCGCATGGCTTTGAAATGTCGATGCCGGCACCGATTGCTGCTGCGATCGGCTCCTCGATGATGGATACCTCTCTGGCACCTGCCTGATACGTTGCATCCTCAACAGCCTTCTTCTCAACCTCTGTGACACCACTCGGTACACATACGGCAATGCGCGGCTTGCGGAAGGATTTCTTTCCAAGTGCCTTCTGGATAAAGTATTTCATCATCTTCTCTGTTACGGTATAGTCTGAGATCACGCCCTGACGCAGTGGTCTGACTGCCACGATATTACCCGGTGTACGACCGAGCATCAGTCTGGCATCCTCTCCGATTGCCTTGATTTTATTGGTGTCACGGTCAAAGGCTACCACACTCGGCTCCTTCAGTACGACACCTTTTCCTCTGATATAAACAAGAATACTTGCAGTTCCAAGATCAATACCAATATCTGTATATTGCATGCCGGTTCCCCTTTCAATTTCTCTGTTCTGTTTTCTCTATCCTGATTGTATGACAGGGTTGCTCTGCTGTGCAAACACTGCACAGGTTGCTCATTCTCCTGTCCTGAAACTCTGATAAAACGCCTAATAAGCGCATAGTTGCACATATAGCAGTATTATAGCGCATAGCCATTGCATTTTCAAAGGGTTTTCATAGAAAAAACACTTTTTTTCGTTTTCCTTAAGAAATTGTGTCTTTTTCCAGCATCTTTTTCATATAGATCCCTGTGTAGGATGCCGGATTTTCTGCCACTTCCTCCGGCGTTCCCTTGGCGATGATCGTACCTCCCTTTGCACCGCCTTCCGGTCCGACATCAATGATATAATCCGCCGTCTTGATCACATCCAGATTGTGTTCAATGACGAGTACGGTATTACCGCCCTCCGTCAGGCGATGCAAAATATCCACAAGCTTGTGTACATCCGCAAAATGCAGACCTGTTGTCGGTTCATCCAGAATATAGATAGTCTTTCCGGTGCTTCGCTTTGCAAGCTCCGTTGCCAGCTTGACACGCTGCGCCTCGCCGCCCGAAAGCGTCGTGGAAGGCTGTCCCAGCTTGACATAGGATAAGCCCACATCATACATGGTCTCGATCTTGCGCTTGATGGACGGCATATTTTCAAAGAAGGGAAGCGCTTCCTCGACTGTCATATCCAGTACGTCCGCAATGCTTTTTCCCTTATACTTTACCTCCAGCGTCTCCCTGTTATACCGCTTGCCGCCGCACACCTCGCAGGGCACATAGACATCCGGCAGGAAATGCATTTCAATCTTGACGATACCGTCCCCGCTGCAGGCCTCACATCGGCCGCCCTTGACATTAAAGCTGAAACGTCCTTTTTTATAGCCGCGTGCCTTTGCATCCTGTGTCGCTGCAAACAGATCCCTGATCTGGTCAAACAATCCTGTGTAGGTAGCCGGATTTGAGCGCGGTGTTCTGCCGATCGGCGACTGATCGATATCGATCACCTTATCAAGCTGCTCCATGCCCAGCATATCCTTATGCTTTCCCGGAATCGTCAGCGCACGGTTCAGATCATGCGCCAGCCTCTTGTAAACGATTTCATTGACAAGAGATGATTTTCCGGAACCGGAAACACCCGTCACACAGGTCATGACACCGAGCGGAATGTCCACATCGATATTCTTCAGATTGTTTTCCGCCGCTCCAAGCACCTTCAAGTATCCTGTTGCACGTTTTCTCATCTTAGGTATCGGTATTTTTTTCTCTCCACTTAAGTACTGTCCCGTCACAGATTCTTTTACCTGCATGATATCTTCTGCCGTTCCCTCGGCAATGACCTCTCCGCCGTGGCTGCCGGCGCCCGGTCCGATGTCCACGATCCAGTCCGCCTCACGCATGGTATCCTCGTCATGTTCCACAACGATCAGCGTATTCCCCATATCGCGCAGACTCTTTAAGGTTGCAAGGAGCTTATCATTATCTCTCTGATGCAGACCGATGCTCGGTTCATCCAGAATGTAGCACACGCCCACAAGCCCGGATCCGATCTGCGTTGCCAGCCTGATACGTTGTGCCTCTCCGCCCGAAAGCGTACCCGTTGCCCTGGACAGAGACAGATAGTCAAGTCCCACTGACATTAAAAATCCCACTCTGGCGGTAATCTCCTTCACAATCCTGTGTCCGATGAGCTGCTGCTGCGGTGTAAGCTCCAGATTTTTGATAAAGTCATACAATTCCTCAATCGAAAGCGAAGTCACTTCATGGATGTTTTTGTCTGCTATCGTGACCGCAAGAGCTCCCTTCTTAAGGCGCATGCCCCCACACTCCTTACACGGTGTGATCCGCATGAATTTTTCATATTCCTGTTTCGTGGTCTCTCCGGCAGTTTCCCTGTATCTTCTCTCCACATTTTTGAAAAGCCCTTCAAACGCCACCGGATATATGCCTCTGCCGCGCTGTCCCTCATAGGCTACCTGTACTTCCTCCCCATCCGTTCCGTATAGCAGAATGTTTCTGATTTTATCCGGATACTCCCCAAACGGCGTGTCAAGGCTGAATTGATAGTGCTCACAGAGCGCGAGCAGGATGGCATTGGTAAAGCTGCCGGGTTTCTGGCACGACTGCCATCCCGGTACGACGATAGCCCCCTGATTGATGCTCAGAGATTCGTCGGGAATCATTAACTTTTCTGAAAATTCCATTTTATAGCCGAGGCCGAAGCAGACCGGACAGGCTCCAAACGGATTATTGAAGGAAAAGCTTCTCGGTTCAATCTCCTCAATGCTGATTTCGCAATCCGGACAGGAGAAGCTCTGGCTGAACGTCAGCGTCGGCATATCCTCTCCGCAATCCACCGTCAAAAGTCCCTCTGCCAGTCCCAGTGCATTTTCGACGGAATCTGTCAGTCGCTTCTCGATGCCCTCTCTGACGATCAGTCTGTCCACGATGATCTCTATCGTATGCTTGATATTCTTATCCAGCTTGATTTCTTCAGACAACTCATACACATTGCCGTCAATGCGCACTCTGACATAACCGCTGCGCTTTGCACGGTCAAGGATCTTGGCATGCTCTCCCTTACGCCCCCTGACAATCGGTGCCAGAATCTGGATCCTGGTCCGCTCCGGCAAAGTCATGATCTTATCCACCATCTGATCCAGTGTCTGCTTGGCGATCTCGCGGCCGCATTTCGGACAATGCGGCGTACCGACACGTGCATAGAGAAGTCTGAAGTAGTCATAAATTTCCGTCACCGTTCCAACCGTGGAACGCGGATTCCGATTTGTAGATTTCTGATCGATGGAAATCGCAGGAGACAAGCCTTCGATTTTCTCCACATCCGGCTTTTCCATCTGGCCTAAGAACATTCTGGCATAGGAGGACAACGACTCCATATAACGCCTCTGTCCCTCCGCATAGATGGTATCAAAGGCAAGTGACGACTTGCCGCTCCCCGATAAACCTGTGAGGACTACCAGTTCATTTCTCGGAATATCCAGATCTATATTCTTCAGATTGTGCTCCTTGGCACCTCTGATCTTGATAAATTCTTTCTCTTTGCTCATTGTATTTTCCTCTTCCTTGCATACTCTATTCTTTATAGCGGATATACGATCTGCACAAGGCCCCGCTGGGCGTAGCGTTCCAATAGGTTGCAGCCATCAGACAATCTTAAGATGCGTTTCGGCATGCGAATGTCAGTCTACGGATACTCGATATTCGCCAGATTCACATAAGCGTACAGGTCATCCACAAAAGCGCGCTCCGCATTTTCATACACCACAACGGTCGGCTGCAGCGTCTCCACATATTCCTGCAGACGCTCATAATTCTGCCGCGAAACCATATAGACCTCTTTATAGCGATAGGCAAAATATTGCCCGTTGTCCTGCAAAAAGGAATCGATGAACAACAGTATCGTCTCATCGCACGGTGCATCCTCATTGACGAAATGCCTGACTGTCGTCCCCTCCATATGCGGCAGAGACTGCAGCAGGTCTGTCTCCTCATGGACAGAGGACGCATACTGCTCCTTCAGCGTATACACCGGAACTGTTTCCGTCAGCGGAAGGGAAATAAATTCTATCCGTTTTGTCTCTTCAGACAGCGTAAACGCATCCTGCGAAAGTGCTGGAATCTGCGGCTTTTTCTCCCTGATCTTTTCATCTAAGAGCGTAAGCCCCAGCATCGTACCCTTCGCATTCCAGTGCGCCGTATCATATCTCTGATTGTAAATACGCTCCGTCTGCGCAGCCTTTCTAAATTCCTCCACCGGAACCACATAGGGAACATCCGCATCCGAAAGCTTTCGCGAAAGCATTTCCATGATGCTCTCCCTGCTCTCATCCACATGTATCTCATCAGGCATATAATCTCCATACACCGTCTTTTTATCCAGACCAGCCAGGAACACAAACGGAATATCCCGCTCTTGCAGATACCGGTTGGTCCGGTCCAGATAAGTCACCAGCGAATCGATCAGATTCTCATCTGTGGCGAGATGCTGGTATGCCTTGATATATGCCTCGTCTGCAGGAAATATTTCACCATCCTTCGCAAACATATGCATATCGGTAGAAAATTCACCAAACAGCGCATAAGTCAGATCCATATAGGCCTGTACCGCCTCCTCGCGAAATCCCACTCTGTCCTCCACATAATGACCGTACCAGGCATTCATCTCCTGACCAAAATGCCATCCCGGCCACATGGTCATGCGCCGGTTCTCCAGCGTCGAGTCGATGACAGGTGTCGTATCCAGCATACAGAAGGGTACAAGAATGATTGTCAGAAAGGCAGCGCAAAATATGAAATTGATGACCGTCTTCCCGTCAGGGCGGGACTTTTTTTCATGTTTCATCATTCTGTCAATTTACTCTCTATCTATAAATTCTCTATCTATACTTACTCCGATTTATTTTCATCTGTCAAAACCGGAAATAAATGAACGGATTATAAGAGCTGTTGATGATAAAAATAAAGCAAAATACCAAAAGTACCAAAAGAAGTAATCTCTGCAGGCAAAAAACCGGTGTGGAGGGCGCTGTAAAAATCCGGTCATATATGTCGGGGCAGACACATTTTATGACATGTTTCCATGGAACGCAAGCCAGAATGGCAATCGCCAGATAAAAGAGCATCTGGTTACTCAGATAGTAGCGGATCCCATACGCATAAAAATGCCCTGCGTTTGCGCCAAACATGACTGCCAGATAGGAGATGAAAGATTTCAGATCGACCAGCGAGAAAAGCACCCAGCCAATGACAACCACAAGCATCGTATAGAGCCATCTGACAGCTGTGCCGATTCCATGCCGGATCGCGCCGGTACCAACTCCCTTATAGGCAGCCTCTCCCGGTTTTATCCCATTTGTTGCAGGCACATCGGATGACTGATTTCCACGCCTTCTCATATGCTCCGTCACAAACCGTTCCAGCAGAATGAAAAAGCCATGCCAAAGTCCCCAGAAAAGAAAGCCCCATGCTGCGCCGTGCCAGATTCCCGTCGCCATAAAAACGATCAGCAGATGCAGGTACACATTTCCTCTTCTGCTGCCACCCATCGGAATATACAGATAGTCGCGAAACCATCCGGACAGCGAGATGTGCCATCTGCGCCAAAATTCCCGGATACTTTTGGAAATGTATGGATAATTGAAATTCTCTGCAAAATCAAAGCCAAAAATCTTGCCAAGTCCAATCGCCATGTCGGAATAGCCGGAAAAATCGAAGTAAATCTGCAGCGTGTATGCAATCGCACCAAGCCATGCCACCGCAGCGCTCATCACAGAGAAATCTCCTGTCTGAATCGCATCTGCAAGCTGTCCCGTCATATTGGAGAGAATCGCCTTCTTGGACAGACCGATGACAAAGCGACCCGCTCCGTCGGCAAACCGCTCCAGCGTATGTTTCCTTGCATCAAGTGACATCCGGATGTCCTTGTATCTGACGATCGGACCTGCAATCAGCTGTGGGAACATGGCAATATAGAGCGCCAGCTTGAAGGGGTTACGCTGCGCAAGCTCCCGGTCGCGGTAGACATCAATGACATAAGACATCCCCTGAAACGTATAAAAGGAAATACCGATTGGCAGTGCGATCTGCCATACCGGGAGATCCGGGAATACTTTATGCAGATTTTCCATGCCAAAAGTCAAATATTTAAAGACAAACAATATGCTGAGATTCAGCAGAACAGCAAGTGCCAGTATCAGCTTGCGCCGCCACATCTCACCTGTCTGCGCCCCCGGTCTGCTTCCGTCAGGATCTCCCGTTCCTGCATCATACGCCCCACCGGCTCCGCTGCCGATTCTGCCCAGCAGCATCCCGAAGATATAGTTACACACAATTGAGCCCAGCATGACAAAGACAAACCGCGGTTCGCCCCATGCGTAAAACAGCAGGCTGGCAAACAGCAGGAAATAATTCTTTGCCCTTCCCGGCATCAGATAGTAGATAAGAATGGTCAGCGGCAAAAACACGCACAAAAAGATAATGGTAGAAAAAACCATCTCCTCTATCCCTCCAGATCATGCAGATATTTTTTGAGCTCCACCATATGGTCTCTCAGAACCGCAGCCTGCTCGAAATCCAGCTCTGCAGCCGCTTTTTTCATCTGCTTTTGTACTTTGGCAATCTCTTCATTCAATTCTTCTATGCTCATGGATTCCATATCCTTCTCCATGCGGATATCCTTGCTGTCAACAGCCTTTGTCACGCTGATCAGATCCCTGACATCCTTCTTGATGGTCTGCGGCACAATGCCGTGCGCCTCATTATATGCCATCTGTATCTCACGTCTGCGGTTTGTCTCCCCGATTGCCTCTCTCATGGAATCCGTCATATTGTCCGCGTACATGATAACATGACCTTGCGCATTTCGCGCCGCACGACCAATCGTCTGCACCAGCGAAGTACGGGAACGCAGAAATCCTTCTTTATCCGCGTCCAGGATTGCCACCAGGGAAATCTCCGGGATATCCAGTCCCTCTCGCAAAAGGTTGATTCCCACAAGCACATCAAAGACATCCAGTCTCATATCACGGATGATCTCGGCTCGCTCCAACGTATCGATATCGGAGTGGAGATATTTCACCCGGATCCCGACCTCCTTCATGTAGTCGGTCAGATCCTCTGCCATACGCTTGGTCAGTGTCGTGACAAGCACCTTATTATGGCCTGCCGTCTCTTTCTTAATCTCGGAGATCAGATCATCGATCTGTCCCTCGATCGGGCGCACATCCACCTCGGGATCCAGAAGTCCTGTCGGACGGATCACCTGCTCTGCGCGCAGCAGTTCATGCTCCTGCTCGTACTCTCCCGGCGTCGCGGAGACAAACAGAAGCTGGTCGATCTTACCCTCAAATTCCTCAAAATTAAGCGGTCTGTTGTCAAGTGCACTCGGCAGACGGAAGCCGTAGTCCACCAGTGTATTCTTGCGCGATCTGTCTCCATGGTACATGGCACGTATCTGCGGCACTGTCATATGGGACTCGTCTATGATGATCAGATAATCATCGCGGAAATAATCCATCAGCGTCATCGGTGTCTCGCCTGCTGCCATCCCATTCAGATGGCGGGAGTAGTTCTCAATACCGGAGCAAAAACCCGTCTCCATGAGCATCTCAATGTCAAAATTGGTGCGTTCTGAAATGCGCTGCGCCTCTAAGAGCTTGTCCTCGCTCTTGAAATACCGGACACGCTCATCCATCTCCTTCTCAATCTCACCGCAGGCATGCAGAATCTTCTCCCGCGGCACCACATAATGAGATGCCGGGAAAATGGAAATATGCTCCAGCTCACTGTGCACCGCACCGGTCAGACCGTCCACTTCCGTGATCCTGTCGATTTCATCCCCGAAAAACTCCACCCGGATCACATAGTCGCTGCCCTGTGCCGGATTGATCTCCAGCACATCGCCGCGCACGCGGAAGGTACCTCTGTCAAGGTCAAGGTCGTTTCTGTCATACTGGATCTCAATCAGCTCGCGGATCACATCATCTCTGTCCTTGATCATCCCCGGACGCAGAGAAACCATCATGTTCATATAGTCGTCCGGGCTGCCGATGCCGTAGATACAGGACACCGATGCCACAACCACCACGTCCCTGCGCTCTGTCAGGGATGCCGTCGCAGATAGGCGGAGCTTGTCAATCTCATCATTGATGGAGGAATCCTTCTCAATATACGTATCCGTGGAAGGCACATAGGCCTCCGGCTGATAATAATCATAGTAGGATACAAAGTATTCCACTGCATTTTCAGGGAAGAATTCCTTAAACTCACCATATAACTGTCCGGCGAGCGTCTTATTGTGCGCTATGACCAAGGTCGGCTTATTCAGAGCTGCGATAATGTTAGCCATGGTAAACGTTTTGCCGGAGCCTGTGACGCCAAGTAACGTCTCGAACTGATTGCCTTCTTTGAAGCCCTTTACCAATTGCTCTATCGCCTGGGGCTGGTCGCCGGTGGGCTGATATGCGGAATGTAATATAAATTTATCCATGATTTTCCTCTTTTTCGTACATTTTCTATCCTATTTACAGGTAAAATCCCATGAACCCTGATTCTATTCAATCGATTTTGTTCCAACATATACGCAGTTTCCCCTCAAATCACACCTTAATATACCACAGGAACAAAAATTTGTACAGATGCAAGACAAACATTTGTTCGTTTTTGCCGCTTTGTGGACGCATCATTTTGTTTCTTGCTATAAAAAAACCACAGGACTCCTTTTCGTTTATCCTGTGGATTATTGGAACAGTCCCTCAAGACCATCCCTCGATTAACTTGGCAAACCCTCAAAAATCTTGGGAAGCATCAATAACGCGAACGGGATTATTATCATTTTTCTCAGAGTTCATCAATACCGAGCAATTCCGACTCACAAATATGTTTATAAATACAACCATCCTCCTCAACCCAAATATCATAGGAGGGTTCCAAATTCTGTTCATAGGTGCCATTTGCGTCCACAACAAAAACGGTTCCCTCCTTCAGATCATTCACTCCCCACGCAAAGCTCACGCAGTCCCCTCTCCGGTACTTAGGGCGTCCTAAAATCGAAACGTCATTCACACACTCTGCAGTGTCATATCTCACCATTGCCTCATATAATAGCGTATGCCTTGCATCGACACTGCGGTTTTCATGATAATGACCAAAATACCAGTGCGCATAGGACAGCCTTTGAGAAAGCTCCTCCAGATAATCTGTCAGAATATCACTGTCAAATGTATGCCCGGCAGCCTTTGACAAAAGCTTTTGTATGCTGTCGGCACAGCAATGCGTGATGACATAATCTACCTGATAGCCGACTTTTTCCAGATTTTTTCTTCCCTCTTCCATTTCCGCTTCACCGGGAAGCTCCTCGGGCCACCATGATTCATGCAACACGCGATAAGGGAGATCCCGCCTGATGGCATTTCTTCTTTTCTCATCAAAATCAGGGTCCTCGCGGTCCAATACACCGCCCTGTATATCATGAGAGGAAGCACCCCCAAACGTAAAGAAGGTCTTCCCCTCAATCTCAAAGACCTGTCCTCTCTCCAGAAGGATGACCTTATCCCTGATGATATGGCGCACCTTGCCGCCATGCCACTCCTCGATGGGATACTCTGCAATCATATCATAATTCTCATGATTCCCCTGCACCCAAAGAAAGGTGCATTTCTTTTGTGCCAGAATATCACAATCATACGCAAAGGTTTTATCCCTGGCCCAGCACAATCCAAAATCGCCGCAGATGATCACATAGTCTTCTTCTGTCAGTTCTATTCCGAGCTTTTTCATTCTCTTGCTCCCAAAACGACTGTAATCACCATGTGTGTCTCCCGTTATATAGATCATAGCTTCCACCTCTTCTTTCCTTATAGCAGAAATCATGCCAGACAGCTTGCTCACATCCGAATTCTATCCCTTTTGTCCCTCATACGTCAAAAGCTCCTTCAGGCTCCTTGGTTCATAATCCATCCAGGGCTTCATACATCCCACGTTAATGGCTTTTGCCTGCTGCTCATAGACATGTCTGCAGTTATTTTCCGTCATCTTCGCCAGACACTTCTGAAAGAACGAATCTTCCTCGCTGTTGTGCGTATGTCCGTACAAAAGGATCGTTCCCCTTCCCATTTTCTTCCAGCTGAAGATCGGATAATGACTCAGTACAAGGTGATAGTTTTTCCCCTCAAAAGAATCCTGTACTTCCTTGTAATCGCATATCTCGGCAAAGAGCTGCTGGTATCTGTAATCAGACAGATCGTCATGATTTCCCCGCACAAATATCTTTCTTCCCTTTAGCGTAGCCACCAGCGAGATAAGCGCTTCCTTCTCCCCTCTCATACTCATATCGCCGAGAATATATACCGTATCACCATTTGTAATCTTACTATTCCATTTGCGAATGATAGCCTCATGCATCTGTTCAAGATTTTCGAATGGTCTGTTATCATATTTAATCGCATTTTCATGAAATAAATGCAGATCACTGATATAGTAATTCATTTCTTTTTCTCCCTAAAATCCATAATATTTCTTCCGCAGGCTCCGGTTCGCCATGTATATTCTATCATCCCGCAAAGATATTTGCATTTTCCTAGTGCTTACAGATATGTCTAGGAGTGGTATTTCAATAGGTATTCGTTTGACACCGCTTTAAAGGACCTGCTGCCATCTTGTGATCTGAATACCAATCCTTCCCGCATGCCGCCGTCAATCACCGATTTTCCGGTCGCCATTTCAAGAAGCTCCTCCACTGTATCCGGCAATACGAAATGTTCCTCAATAATCGGTACCCAGGGTATCCCAAATTCCTCCATGATACCGGCAGCTTCCTTTGAATTTAATCTGCCTCTGCCGGAAAAGATCAGATTGAACCCTCTAAAGTCATGCCCCTTCAGACCATACTCTCTCTTCTGGATCCCCGCGCCAAAGGATTCTCCCTGCAACGTTACCCAGTCCAGCTGATATCTGTCTGCCAGGGTCTTCAATACTTCTTCAAAATGATATTTCTCAGACATTTCCGTATAAACGTTAGAGCCGGAGCCGTTTTTCCGTTCCGTTTTGTCGAACACAACATTTCTGGAACAGATAAAAAACTGATGCTTGTTCTTTCCGATTCTTTTGAGCGTTGCCGTCGTTGAAGTGCCATCAATTTTTTCTGTTGCAATCCATTCGGATTTATCTTCCAGAATCCATGCCATATTCTGTATACGCTCTTCGTCCGTCTTAACAACCCAGCTTGGCCATTCTGTCTTTCTGTCATTCCTGTTCCCGAAGAGAGAGAATAACATCCGCTTTCCCCACTTATGCTTGTAAATCCATTTGATCACGGGATTTTGGAAGAACTTTGGATGCCTTCCTGCCATTTTCTTATATTTATCAACGGAAGCTGATTTTCTGGCGGTATCCTCAGGATCATAATAGGTGATTTTTAACTTTTCTGTCAAGAAATCTCCTTTTTGATATCCGCCGATCGCAGTCATAACACCTGCCTGATTCATCTTTTTCTCCCAGCCGAAATCTTCTGCTGCCATCAACAGTCCCTGTGATACGACAGTGCCTTTAAAATACTTCTGCGTTTTGATCCTATAGTCTTTCTGCGCCAGGAACAAAAAGGGTTCCTCTGCCGGTACTTTAGAATCGATTTCAAAATATACAGCCAGATCTCCCGGCTGAAACTGCCCCTTGCGCACCATAATATGCCAGCCGCCAACAATTGCAAGCTCTACCTTATCTGCGCCTTGTATGGGCTGTATCTTATCTATCTCTACTACATAGGCCAATTCTCTCTGGCCTTGTTTATTCAACATATTTCTTCCCTTCCTTCTGTTTCTTCATAAAATTCGCACATATCTGCAAAACGATGGTAATATTGCAACCTAAAGACCGATATCCGTATCTCACAGGTTTCGCAATCGCAAAAAAAGCCTGCAACACAGCCATGAGGATTCCTTCAGGCCAACCGATTCAACACCCTAACCTGTTTCATGGATTTCGGCATATTGCTATGCCTGAAAAAAAGTTATTTGTTGCTAATTTACCCTTCAAGAGAATACGGTTAAACAGTACTTGTTCACAAACTACCTAAGATACAAAACAGTTTAGTCTGGCTATCCTATTATCAGCGGATATGCTGTTTTCCCTCACGGGACCGGAAGCAGGAATCGAACCTGCGTTGCAACCATTAAGGCCGTGTCTTAACCGCTTGACTATTCCGAATATTCTCCGGTATTTACAGTACCGTTTTTGTAACGTAACCCTGTTACAGGGGAATCGGGTTTGAAGTTTTCGTGTTGCAGGCAATGAATTCTTTTACCGGGGATTACCCGATTTCAATGAAGGTAGTCGCATTGGCCACCTTGATCTGCGTATCCAGCTCGGAAAGCAGCGTCTCTCTCTTTTCCAACAGCTGATTGATCTTCTTCTGCAGATCCAGCGGATCGACAATCTCTGTCGTATTCTCACGTACATATGCCTCGACCACCTCAAGCGGCTTTTCATCCTTTACTTTTGAGTCTTTTCCCAAAATGGAGAGCCGCATATTCTCTGCCGTAGTCTGCAGCTGCTTATTTTTAGACTCTGCCAGCATAATCTTAGCCTGCAATGCATTCTCCATTTTTTTGCAGAGCATTGCTTCGAAATCTGCGTCCCCACCATAAGCACCGCCTCCGCGCAGCCTGCTTCTGAGCGAGATGGCACCCGCAACGGTAAACTCACCATAGGATGTCGTGATCTTTGTCTGTGCATTCGATGCCACGATTGCCGCATCTATTTTCTGGAAGCGGTCAATCAGATCCCTGATCTGCTGGTATGCGCTCTCGACGCTCCGTGCAAACTCTTCACGCGTCACACGACTTTCCGCTACCTTTTCCTCATTTGGTTTGACCGTATCGACAAACTCTGCCTTTCTGATTTTGTCCCTGATTTTTTTCACAAGCAGGTCTCTTTCATCCAGAGCCTGTGTGACAAGCATTTTATCTGCCATCTTCTCATCCTCCCTGCTACATTTTCCTGAATTTCTCTTTCGATAAATCAAGTATATCTCTTACGTCTTTTGTTTGTCATTGAACGCGTAGTTGAATAAAGAATCACGGCGAGCCACGCAACAATGCATCTCTCTCTTATCCAAATGATATTATCTTTTTTCAGCCTTATCCATAAGCTCTATCAAATCATCGATCTCAGCTTGCGTCAAAGTATCCTTTTCAGGAATGAAAACCAATTTTCTTCGTGTCGAAACATAATCACTATAATCGCCATAAACGATATCGAAATCCGTATACCGACTCATAAATTGCTTGATTTCCTTCACATTTTCATATGCATTCTGCAAGGTTGGATACACCTTTAATACCGTTGCAGTCTGTATTAAGTTATCTATCCCTTTTTTCACATGCGCTACCGCAATATATTGTTCCGGATATCGATCTATCATTTCTCTTAACAGCATCTTTTCCTCCCACCGTACCGGAGATTTGCATATAATCTTCCTCTCTTGTCATCTCATTCCATCATATCCGCGATTAAATCAGCGTATTCCTGTCCAAGCGGGAGCTCATATTCTATATGAACCCGATTCCTGATTGCCTTTTCGATCTCATTTGTCAGCGGGTTGAAACCATCTTTCTCGTATTGCTCTCTCCAGAGTCCTACGCCTCGCTTTTGCCAGGCAGGGAGCTTTTCAAAATTGATTCCCCTCGAAAAAAGAAGCTCATTTTTAAAAGAAACCGATTGTCCTTTCAGCATTGCTGTCGCCTCCCGCGCTGATTTTCCCTCTTTGCGCAGCATCCAATAGCAGTGCGAATTGAGTGAATTCCTGTGCGCATCCTCCTGTCTCCACAGAAAATAATCTTGCACCCTTTCCATATTGGGAAGCGGAACGATTCTACAGTCAAAGGTTGCCACTCTGCCAAGCTCTAATGAAATTGCTGCACTGGCTTCCCCTGCAAGTGTTGAATTATATTTCCTTACCTTACGACCGAAAGTCTCATCCCCCGGCACAAACAGCAAAGAAATCTCATCGCTTTCCGTAAATCCATATACAACCCTAAAACCGCAATCCATAAGAGCCAAAACCGTGTGAACCATCATATCTCTGAATCTCACATCAAACGGCGCCTCGAACTTACAGATTTCCTTGGTTAGTTTTGTAAAGCCTCTTCCATCCAATCGCGCAACCATATATGTTTCAGGAAGAATAACCTGATCTAATGACTGCTCATATACACGCATTTTCTTATCCAACTCATCAAATACCATTTCGATACCCTCCTGTTTCATAAATATCATGTAACTATTCAGAGCCATGTAAATTTCCGGGATCATGGACATCATGCTTGCATGAATGGACAGGATTTCGGAAATTTATAGGGCGAAGTAACCACATGAGCAAAAGGAAAGCATCGCAGATGCGATTTTGCGAATGGGGTTCTGAATAGTTACAATATCATTTACAAAATGTCGCTGAATTTCCCATTATGACAATCCGGACTTATCAGTCCTTGTCTATGGCATTCGGATGTAAAAATCATAGTTTCTCCAACCGGAATAGTGATATGGTTAAACTGCAAATCATATCCTGTTTCATTTTTTATAACAGCCTGTTTGATATTGTCAGACCAGCTATATGTTTCTAAAGCGTCCCCCCAACCCATTGGCCAATACCTGAAATCAAGACTGCAGGGATCATCCTCTGTTGCATATTTCAAGTACAAAATGCTGTCTTGAAACATCCCACTGTGTAGGCTGGGTTCTATCACTCCCACATATTCACCTATGTGATATGCCAAAAGATTCCCACCTGCGACGTTCGATATCTCAATATATACACAGTCCTCATATCCATGTGCAATGTCTGCTAATCTGTCGCTCTCTTTCTGCTTCATCTCTTCTATTTCAGCTTGTCCTTTCACTTGCAGTTCTTTGATCCGAATCAGCATACTATCATTCGAAAAATCCTTATAATCCTTTGTTGTAACCTCTATTGAAAGTTTCGCCAAAGCTGATATGATTTGATCCAGCACGTTTTCTGTTTTTTCTGACAGGTGGGTTAGTTCTTCCTTATACCTGTCAACCACGTTAAAGTATGGCCGTGTTGTAGCATACTTAAGCGGACAAACGTAAATCGTATTTCTTGTTTCATAAGTCAAAACATCATTGGTAAAGGAATAATCGATTAAATCCGAAGTCCGCGACACATAGACATTCTTACCAAGAGACGGATGATGATCCGCAGTTCCCGATAAATTATATACACCATCGTAGACATAGAGCTGCCAGTTGGTCATATTTACAGTTGCCTTTTCCATAAAAATCTCCATTCCGCCGCCTTTCAGTTGGCGGCACAAATAGTAATGAAAGTGTTTCAACCCTCTACGCTGTGCTGTAGAATAGTTTGCAAGAAGCTACACTACAAAGCACGGGAGGAGGAGTTGTAAAAACTTTCTTCGTTTTAGACAGCATAAAAATCAGTGTAAGTTCTGCCTTTTCAAGCACAAATGAGTGGTATTACGAATCCGTACACTAAGAATTGTTTAAGCGCCTTAGTTTAATTGTGTGGCAGTTCAGTCAATGGCTTCTTATCTTTTACGAAAGGAGTCTGACTATGAAAGTTACTTATCAAACCTGTTGTGGTGTCGATGTTCACAAATCTTTTCTCGTTGCCACAATCGTCAAAACCACCGGTGGTATTGAGCCTTCTTACCAAAAGAAGCGCTTTTCCACTTTCAACAATTCAATTCTTAAATTCAAGCAATGGCTTCTCGACAATGATTGCCATGATGTCTGTATGGAATCCACAGGTAAATACTGGGTTCCTGTCTTTAATCTTTTGGAAGATGAAATCAATGTTGTCATTGCCAATCCTAAATGGGTAAAGGCGGTGAAGGGCAACAAAGATGATGCCAAAGATTCTAAATGGATTGGAGATTTGTTCCGTCTTGGACTTGTCAGAGGCAGTTATGTTCCTTGTAAGAAAATCCGCATTTTGCGAGAATATACAAGGTATCGCTATAAATTAGTTTCCTGCCGTTCAAGTGAAAAGAATAGATATCAGAATGCTCTTACTGTTTGTAATGTTGCATTAGATTCAGTTGTTTCCGATATCTTTGGGAAGTCATCCACATCCATTATCGACTATCTGCTTGAACAATCGGGTACATCCATTAACCACGAAGAAATCGCATCTAAGCTTCTTAGGAGCCTCAAATCCAAAGAAGATGCTGTTATAGAATCCATCGAAGGATATCAGATGACTGATGCCCAAAAATACCGTATGCGCCTCGTCCGCGCACATATGGATTATATCACAGCTGAAATCAATGATGTTGATAAAATGATTGAAAATATGATTTCTTCTAATCCTGATTTTGAAAATGCTGTCCAGTTCCTCTGTACCATTCCGGGTGTCAAACGTGATAGTGCAATCACTATCATCTCCGAAATCGGTACTGATATGTCTCAGTTCTCAAGTTCCAAACGTTTATGTTGCTGGGCTGGTCTTACACCAGGCAGCAATGAATCTGCTGGTAAGAAGAAGTCTGTTCGGATTACACGTGCCGGTGTCTACCTCAAACCTGCATTAGTACAATGTGCTCATGCAGCCGTAAAATCTGATAAATCTCCTTACTACAAAAAGAAATATGATTCTCTTGTCAAACGCCGTGGCAAGAAAAGAGCCATTATCGCTATTGCCCGTATGATTCTTACCGCTATCTACCAGATGCTGTCTACTGGTGAGCAGTGGAATCCGAGCGATCTTTACAAAATCGATATGCCCATAGCTCTTGTTGAAAAGCAAAAGGCAAAAGCTATCAAGCAAGCCAAGAAACTATTACAACGAGAAGGATTACTTCCTCCCGATGAACCATTAGCTTCTTGATATAATTTCCTAACTCTATAACACTTCAAAAAGTTGCCTGCCTTAGACAGCTTATTCAAGTGTGCCAAATTTATGTTTTTCCTCTACTTTCTTTCACACTATTCTCCCAAATTATGAAATTCTCCACACTCGGATACCATCAATGTTACTTCAAC